>JAFMHN010000027.1 GCA_017854485.1 Aquiluna sp.
ATTCCGGCATTCAGGATTGCCGCATAGGTTTCTGCCACGATCGGCCTAACGCCAGTTCTGCCAGAACACATGGTTTTGAGTCGAAGCGCCATTAGTGCTCTGACCACCTCACGGTCAACCACCGCCCCCATGCCAGCTGCATGTGAACGAATCAGTGACTTTTGAAGCTTCGTTCGGTCCTCAAGCGGAATGTGTCGCTGGGCCAAAGCTCCAAATCCGGTGGAGATTCCGTAGACAGGGGTATTCCCTGCAGCCAGGGCCTCAACCTCCGACCTGGTCTTGGCTATTGCAGAGAGCGCTTCCGGCGAAATCTCAATCTTTGAATCTTTGCGAGCGATGTTGATTACATCCTGCATCGTCATGCCACTTGTTGTGATGATGGTTTTCAATTTGAAGTCCTTTCAAAGACTTTTTCGCCGGCGACATAGGTTGCGCTAACAATGGGAACACCGGGACGATAGGCGAGATCTATGTAGGACTCGGCGTCCAATAGTGCAAAGTCCGCGCGCGAGCCAACGGCGAGCGAGCCAAGGTTGTTCTGCAGCGCCAGGGCACCGCCTTTGGTGGCAGCCCAAAGTGCCTGATCAACCGTGAAGTGCATTTCACGAACCGCAACCGCCATCACAAACGGCATCGATGTCGTGAAACTAGAGCCCGGGTTGCAATCGGTTGACAGCGCAACCATCACGCCTGCTTCAATGACTTCTCTGACATCCGGGTAGTTGGCTCTGGTTGAAAACTCAGCCCCCGGCACAAAGGTTGCAACGGTCTTGCCAGATGCAAGCAGTTTGATGTCCTCTGGGGTTAGGTGAGTGCAGTGATCCACAGAAGCGCAGCCCAGTTCCACAGCGAGCGAGATCCCACCGATGTTCTTCAACTGGTTGCTGTGCATTCTGGGGCGCAGGCCCTTTGCTATGCCGGCCTCAAGCACTTGCCTTGACTCCTCGACACTGAACGCGCCCTCATCGCAAAAAACGTCAATCCACTTGGCAATCCCGGCGGCTTGATCCAACATTGGTCCAGTGACCAGCGCTATATAGTCAGTCCTGGAAATCCCATCCGGCACAACATGTGCGCCAAGAAACGTGACGTCATCGGTGAACTCAGAGGCGATCCGCAATGAACGAATTTCCGTTTCCAGGTCAAGCCCGTAGCCGCTTTTGATTTCAAAGTGAGTAACCCCGCTGGCGTGAAGTTCAGCAACTAGCTTCCTTGCATTGGCCCGAAGCTCGGCATCGGTTGCCGACCTGGTTGCCTGCACCGTGCTCCTGATTCCGCCAGCCTGATAAGAGCTGCCGGCCATCCGATGTGAGAACTCTTCATGCCGAGCACCTGCAAAGATCAGGTGCGAATGCGAGTCAACAAAGCCCGGGATACACACCCGGTTTTTGGCATCGATTACTTGATCCGCGTCTGGTGCCGAGGCTTCAGCTCCAACCCAAGTTATGAAGCCGCCCTCAACCAAAAACACGTGATCGGCAAGGATACTCAACTCGCCGACATTGTTACCTGTGTCAACTAGTTGCCCGATGTTGGTAACTAGGGTTTTCATTGAATGCCCTACTCGGTGTCCAGCATTGGAATGTGAACGTGCTTCTGCCTGGCAACACTTTGTGCTTCCGAGTAGCCGGCATCGACATGGCGAATAACCCCCATGCCAGGATCATTGGTGAGCACTCGCTGCAGCTTTTGGGCTGCAAGCGCGGTACCGTCTGCCACAGAGACCTGGCCCGCGTGGATGGACCGGCCCATTCCAACGCCTCCGCCATGGTGGATCGAGACCCAAGACGCACCAGAGGCAACGTTGATCATGGCGTTTAGTAGTGGCCAGTCGGCGATTGCGTCGGAACCATCCAGCATTGCTTCGCTCTCGCGGTAGGGCGAGGCAACGCTTCCACAATCCAGGTGATCTCTACCAATAACGATTGGGGCGGAAACTGCACCGGTGCGAACCAGCTCATTGAAGGTGGCTCCCGCCTTATCGCGCTCGCCGTAACCAAGCCAACAAATTCTTGCCGGTAGCCCTTGGAATTCAACTCGTTTTTGGGCGAGGTTTATCCAGCGGTGCAGGTGCTTGTTCTCTGGAAAAAGATCCAGCACTGCCTGGTCGGTTTTGTAGATATCTTTGGGATCACCAGACAGTGCCACCCACCGAAAAGGACCCTTGCCCTCACAGAACAGTGGCCTAATGTAGGCGGGGATAAAACCGGGGAACTTGAAGGCATCTGCAAAACCACCCTGCCTGGCTTCGTCTCGAATCGAGTTGCCGTAATCGAAAACCTCGGCACCCTTGGCCATGAAGCCGACCATGGCCTCAACGTGCTTGGCCATCGACTCCTTGGCTCGCTTGCTGAAATCTTCTGGGTTGCTAAGTGCTAGTGCTCGCGCTTCTGAAAACTCCACGCCCTCGGGGATGTAATACATCGGGTCATGGGCACTGGTCTGGTCGGTGACGATGTCGATCGGAACATCCCGCTTCAACAGCTCCGGGAAAATCGTGGCGGCGTTGCCGACAAGGCCAACTGAAATTGCCTTGCGTTCATTCTTGTATCTGACAACACGCTCGATGGCGTCGTCTAGGTTGTCGGCGATCTCATCCAAGTAACGAGTTTCCAACCGCTTCCGCAGTCTGCTTTCATCAATGTCCACAATCAGGCAGGTGCCCTCGTTCATGGTCACCGCCAACGGTTGGGCTCCACCCATGCCTCCGCAACCACCGGTCAAGGTCAGGGTTCCGGCAAGTGTTCCAGAAAAGCGCTTTTCGGCAACCGCTGCAAATGTTTCGTAGGTCCCCTGCAAGATTCCTTGGGTGCCGATGTAGATCCAGGAGCCTGCGGTCATCTGCCCATACATCGTCAGGCCAAGCTTCTCGAGTCTTCTAAACTCCGGCCAGGTTGCCCAGTCCCCAACCAGGTTGGAGTTTGCAAGGATCACTCGAGGTGCCCACTCGTGAGTCTGGAAAACTCCGACCGGCTTTCCCGACTGGACCAGCATCGTCTCATCGTTCTTGAGGTGAGTCAACGTGTTGGCAAGAGCGTCAAAGCTCTCCCAGTTTCTGGCAGCTTTTCCGTTGCCTCCATAAACAATCAGTTCCTCCGGATGTTCAGCCACGGAAGGGTCAAGGTTGTTATGCAGCATTCGAAGCGCTGCTTCTTGCTGCCAGCCCTGTGCCGTGAGGGTTGATCCGGTTGCTGCTCTGATCGTTCTAGGAGAAGAGTTCATAGGAAAAGTACACCGCTGCGAAAGGGGCAGAACAATGCATAAATAGGGAGTTGTGTCTGGTATTTCAGACATAATGAATTCATGAGCAAAATACCTGCTGCGGAGAGAACCCTGCGGCTGCTCATGGCCATGGCCGAAATTGGACAACCGGTAAGCGCCGGCAGGCTCGCTCAGAAACTTGGCATCCCTCGGTCCTCCTGCTATCAGCTACTTGAAGTGCTGACTGAACAGGGATTTGCTCTTCACTTTGAACAGGACAAAAAATGGGGGCTTGGGCTGGCCGCATGGGAACTTGGCAGCGCCTATAAGCGCCACGACCGTCTGGAGCGGCTAGCAACACCGGTTCTGAATCAGCTGGTTGATGATCTTGGCCAAATTGCAAGCCTTGTTGGGCACCTCGGGGTGCTTGATGGAACCGACGTGCTCTACCTGGTTGAAAAAAGACCGGTGCGGTCACTGAAGCTGGTGACAGATGTCGGGGTGCGACTGCCCGCCCAACTGACCGCTTCCGGCAGGGCAATGCTCAGCCATTTGGAACCCAAGCAGTTGCAGGCCTCTTTTAGAGGCAGAGACCTAACAACTAGAACCAAAATCGGACCCACAAACATCAATGAGCTGGAGCGAATTTTGGAAATGGAAAAGCGGCAAGGCTACTCGCTAGAGGTTGATGAAGTAACCATGGGCTACGCCTCGGTTGGGGTCGCAATCGTTGATCACCTTGGTCATCCAATGGCCGGCCTTGCAGTCACTCTGCAATCTAGAGTGCTCGAAAAGCTAGAGTTGACACTACTAACTGAAGTTTTGATTCAATCGGCAAAAGACCTGTCTAGAAAGTTTGGTCATCATGAGTGAAGATCAAAAGTGGCCCAGGGCTGCCGGGCTAATTAGCAGCCAAGTTTCAACAATTGGGCTGATTGACGTCCCTGCCCATAAGACCTCACTGAGCGACACAAATGCCCACCTGACACCCACGGCAATCCGGGCTGCCCTGACACGGTTCTCGACCTTCAGCTATTCAACCGGCATCGACCTCTCAGCTGCCAGCATCGAGGACCTCGGTGAAATTTCTGATCCGGATGCAAATGAAGCTCTCACCAGCTCCAGAATCGCTGAAGAGAACAAGGACCTGGTTATTGCTCTTGGTGGCGATAACTCCATAACCTATGCCGTGGCTCTCGGAGTATTCGGAGACCAGCTGGGACAGGCCGGCCTTATTACCCTGGATGCCCATCACGATCTCAGGGATGGCATCTCCAACGGTTCACCGGTGCGCAGGTTGATTGAGGCGGGCCTTGATCCAACTCGAATCGTGCAAATTGGCATAAATGACTTCTCGAATTCACCCGCCTATGCCAAGTTGGCATCCGATCTCGGCATCACGGTAATTACCAGATCCGAGATTGCGGAATCGGGGATCGCAACTGCTTGCCAGCGAGCGCTGGCGATAGCGGGATCCGCTTCCGGGCCAATCCATGTTGACCTTGACGTGGACGTGTGTGACCGGTCGGTTGTTCCAGCCTGCCCAGCCGCAGCGCCGGGTGGTATTTCGGCCCACGAAATTCGGCATGCCACCAGGCTGCTTGCAGGCAATAAACAGGTTCGAGGCTTTGACATCACCGAAATTGACGCGAGTAAAGACAGTGCGGACGGTAGAACGGTTCGGCTAGCCGCACTGCTTGTTCTGGAAGCTGTTTCAGGTCATCTAGCCAACTGAGCCAGTCGCCGACTCTTGCAAGCCTCGCTCCACTAAACTGGTGACATCCGCGCAATGGAGCGAGCCCAAATAATCCATCCCGAAACTCGCTAGCGAGCAAACCGAAGGGGAAAAGTGCCAAAGATCATCGTCGAGATCATGCCCAAGCAGGACCTACTAGACCCGCAGGGGAAGGCCGTTGCCAATGCCTTGCAGCGCAGTGGCAACAGAGAGATTTCAGCTGTTCGAATCGGGAAGCGAATCGAGCTTCACTTCGACAGGCCAATCACGGACCAGGATATGGAAAATGCCTCTGCTCAGGCATCCAGCTTTCTGTCAAACGATGTGATTGAAGACGTAGTCGCAATCACCAAAGAGGACTAAGCCTGATGAAGATTGGCGTCATAACTTATCCGGGAACCCTCGACGACAGGGACGCCCAGAGGGCAATCAGGCTTGCTGGAGGCACACCGGTGTCGCTGTGGCATGCAGATGATGATCTGAAAAAAGTAGATGCTGTTGTTTTGCCGGGTGGTTTTTCCTACGGCGACTACCTGCGCTGTGGTGCAATTGCTGCGCAGGCGCCAGCAACCAAAGAGGTAATCAAACTGGCAGCACAAGGACTACCGGTATTGGGTATCTGCAACGGTTTCCAGATTTTGGTTGAATCACACCTTTTGCCAGGTGGGCTGATTCGAAACGAGAAGCAGCACTTTGTCTGCCGGGATCAGAAGCTACGTGTTGAAAATAACAACACCGCCTGGACCAGCCTGTTTGAAGAAAACGAAGAGATTTTGATTCCGCTGAAAAACGGCGAGGGCGGCTACATTGCCACTGATGAAACATTGAAGATGCTTGAGGCAGAGAACCGGATTGCCTTTAGATACCTAGACACAAACCCGAATGGTTCAATGAACGACATCGCAGGGTTGACCAACGAACGCGGCAATGTGGTCGGGCTAATGCCTCACCCTGAACACGCGGTTGAGCCAGGCTTTGGGCCAGACACTGACATTGCGATGCGCTCCGGCGTCGACGGCTTGAAGTTTTTCCAAAGTGTTTTGAAGATGGCGGTGAACTCCTAATGTTTAAAAACAAGAAGCTAGCCGCAAGCGGTGTTGACACAACCGAACATGCAGTTGCCGAGCCGGACAGAGACCAGCCCTGGAAAGAGCTTGGCCTGAAACAGGACGAGTACCTAGAGATAAAGAACATTCTTGGCAGACGCCCAACCTCCTCTGAGCTAGCGATGTATTCGGTGATGTGGTCTGAGCACTGCAGCTATAAGTCATCAAAGATCTACCTTCGTCAGTTCGGTGAAAAGGTCACCGATCAGATGAAGGAACACCTAATGGTTGGCATGGGTGAGAACGCTGGTGTGGTTGACATCGGCGAGGGCTTAGCGGTGACCTTCAAGGTCGAGAGCCACAACCACCCCTCCTACATCGAACCATTTCAGGGAGCGGCAACCGGCGTCGGCGGAATCGTTCGTGACATTTTGTCGATGGGCGCAAGACCAATTGCGGTTATGGACCAGCTACGCTTTGGTGCTCCTGAGAACCCCGACACCGCACGAGTGGTCCATGGAGTAGTCGACGGCATTAGCTTCTATGGCAACTGCCTGGGCCTTCCAAACATCGGTGGCGAGACTGTTTTTGACTCTGTTTATCAGGGAAACCCTCTAGTAAACGCGCTTTCAATTGGTGCCATGAAGCACGAGGACCTGCAGCTTGCCAAGGCCTCTAACCCAGGTGACCTGGTCATTCTGTTCGGGGCAAGAACCGGCGCCGATGGAATCGGTGGAGTGTCGGTATTGGCTTCCGAAACTTTCGAATCAACAGGCCCCACCAAGCGACCTGCGGTTCAGGTTGGTGACCCTTTTGCTGAAAAGGTCCTGATCGAGTGTTGCCTTGAGCTCTTCCATGCTGGAGTTGTGGCTGGAATTCAGGACTTGGGCGGCGCAGGTATTTCTTGTGCGACATC
>JAFMHN010000017.1 GCA_017854485.1 Aquiluna sp.
TCACTAAACTCCTAACCACGATGAAGATTTCAGTCATAGGGCTCGGATATCTGGGCGCAACCCACGCGGTTGCTATGGCGTCACTGGGTCACAAGGTAATCGGAATCGAGCCGGATTCGATCCGGACTGCACAACTAAAAGCGGGGAAAATCCCGTTCCACGAACCAGGTTTGCAGCAGGCCCTAGATAAAGTCTTGGCCGCCGGAAACATTAGCTTTCAGAACCAGCACGATGAAGAATCAGCTGATGCCGATATTCACTTCATTTGCGTTGGCACACCCCAGGCTGCCGACAAAAGCGCCGACACATCTTTCGTTTTCGCTGCTGCCAGTCAGTTAGCCGAGGTTCTAAAACCAGAGAGCCTGGTGGTTGGGAAATCAACGGTTCCAGTGGGTGTTGCCAGAAAGCTGATTAGCCAGATGGCTGCGATCTCCGGATTCGAACCAAAGCTTTGCTGGAACCCAGAGTTCTTGCGCGAGGGCACAGCCCTGGAAGATTCGCTTCACCCTGACCGAATCGTGGTTGGCAGCAACAACCACCAGGACACAGTGGCACTGCGCGAATGCTACAAACCAATGCTTGATAGCGGCACTCCGCTTGTGGAGGTTGACCTCGAGACTTCTGAGCTGGTGAAGGTTTCTGCAAACGCATTCCTTGCAACCAAGATCAGCTTTATCAACGCGATGGCCGAAATAGCGGAGGCATCCGGTGCCGATGCTGTGAAGCTTGCCGAAGCAATTGGCATGGACAATCGAATTGGCAACAAGTTCTTGCGCACCGGCATCGGCTTTGGCGGGGGTTGTTTGCCAAAAGACATTCGTGGCTTTATCTCCAGAGCGGAAGAGCTCGGAGTTGGCTCTTCATTGGATTTTCTAAAAGATGTCGATGCCATAAACCTTCGCCGAAGGCAGCGCGTTATCGACCTAGCAACTCAAGAGCTCAAGGACATCCGGGGCAAGAAGATCACAATGCTGGGCATTAGCTTCAAGCCTGACAGCGACGACCTTAGAGATTCCCCAGCCCTGGAAATTGCGGTTCGCCTGAAAGAGCTCGGCGCAGCGGTTTGCTGCCATGATCCAATCTCTCTGGATGCCCTCAAGTCAATCGAGCCCGACCTCAAAACAGAAGCGGACATCGACAAAGCGATAGCTGATGCCGACCTCGTGATTCTTGGCACCGAGTGGAGTGATTACCGTCAGTTGCAGCCAGCCGCTTTCACTGCAGCCCCAAAAACCAAAACCATCATCGACGGTCGCAACGTTCTGGACGTTGACCTATGGCAGGCTGCCGGCTGGAAAGTAATCGCTCTCGGAAGAAATATTCAAAATGCCTAAACTAAAAAACGTTTCGTTTGTGATGCCGGTGTTAAACGAAGAGGGCTACCTCGAGCGAGCGGTCGAGTCAGTCTTCGCCCAGTCGACGCCCGGCAAAACCGAATTGGTTTTAGCTCTTGGTCCATCTACCGACCAAACCGATGCGGTCGCACAGAGCCTTAAGAGCAAATATCCAGACCTGAAGCTGGTTGATAATCCAACCGGGAAAACCCCGGAGGGCCTAAACCTTGCAATCAGAGCAAGCAAGCATGAGGCAGTGATCCGAGTGGATGCGCACTCGGAATTGTCTGAGGGCTACGCCGCAACCGCGGTTCAGATCCTGAACGAAACCGGGGCTGCCAATGTCGGCGGCATGATGGTCGCTAAGGGCGAAACCGACTTCCAGTCTGCAGTTGCCTTCGCCTATAACTCCAAGTACGGTCTCGGTGGTGGGTCGTTCCATGTTGGAGGCTCAGCGGGTCCTGCAGACACCGTTTACTTGGGTTGCTTTCGCAAGTCAGTAATTGAAGAACTTGGACTTTATTCTTCCAAGTGGGTGCGCGGACAAGACTGGGAACTAAACCTAAGAATTCGAAGTGCCGGCCACACGGTCTGGTTTGATCCGAGACTAAGGGTCGGCTACTGGCCCCGAAAGAGCATCAAGGCCCTCGCCAAGCAGTTTTTCTCCACTGGGGTGTGGCGTGGTTCTCTAACAAGAGGTAACCCATTGGAATCGAGCTTCCGCTATTGGATTCCACCGCTATTGGTGCTGGGAAGCATTTTTCAAATACCGCTGTGGATCTACTTGCTTGGAATTGCCGGAGTGAGCTTTGGGCTGAGTGGGCTGGAGTTTAGACAAAAGCTGTGGCTCTTGGTGGTACTGCCAACCATGCACCTTTGCTGGGGAGCTGGCTTTTGGTTCGGTTTGATATCAGACCCGAGCAAGGCTCGGTGATAGATTTTGGCAGTGACTAAACCAGAAATAGTGATCTGCTCGTTCTACACACCGGATGAGTATTACGGCAATCATGCCAAGCAGTTGCGCGAGCAGTTGGACGAGCTTGGACTTGAGCATGAGCTGCTCGAGGTGCAGAAGAACCCCGGCGAAGACTGGGCTGACGTCACCAGAAAGAAAATTGGATTCATCAAACAGGTCTGCGACCGCAATCCAACCAAGATGGTTTTTTGGATAGATGTTGATTGCCGCATCTCGCACCTGCCTGACTACATCGCCAACTCAAGCGCGGACCTGATTGGATTCCAGCGCAGCTTTGGTTCTCCAATGCAAATTGGCTATCACAACCGAACCAGGTTCTGGGAACCAAGCTTCTGGGGCGTGAACTCAACCAAGCAGGGTCGCAAGCTAATCAATGACGCCTTTGCCCTGGAGCAGCGAGCAGAAATCAAGGCAACAGACGACTACTTCTTGGAAGAAGCATGGCGTGCCAACGCAAGGCTAATCACCTTCCAAATGATTCCAACCACAGCCATCATGCGTGAACGAGCAGTTACTGAGCCGGGACAGCACCCGGGCTTTTTCTCATTCGGGTCCAGCGGTAACGTTGCCGACTTCAAGGACAAGGTTGTCCAGCATGGCCAGGGGGCCAAGAAAATTGGCCTTCGCAGGCAAGTTCTAGGGCGCGCCAAGAAGATTGAAGCGGCGCTGCCCGACAGCATCAAGAATCCACTTCGATCGCTAGCCGACCGGGCGGGAGTTACTGGACTGTTGACCCAGGGCCGTGCCGCTCACATTGATCCCGCGAGAGCCAACTCACTCGGTGAGATTTTGAATGCTGGAATGAACGGCCGAACCGATGATTTGGTTAGGGCGACATCGGAGTTTGAGAAGAAGTTCCTTGCCAGCTATCAGGACCAGGCAACGATTGATGTTGCCGGCAGTTTCCTGCACTACGGCGCCAAGCCAGGACCCAAAACGATTCCTCTGATCTGGTGGGCAAAACCATTCCCCGGAAACTTCGGTGACTGGCTATCGCCGCTGATGATCTCAAACTTCACGGACAACAAGATTTCGTTCCAAGCGCCAACCAAACCGATCTCCCGGAAGCACCTGGTCTCAATCGGCTCGATTGGCCGCTTCATCAAACCAAGCTCAATCGTGGTTGGCACCGGAATTTCGAGCGAGGACATCCTGCTGAGCAAAAAGGCAGACTACGTCTCGGTTCGCGGACCGTTGACCGCAGCGGTGCTGGCCAAATCAGGTGGACCAAAAATCGAGAGCTTTGGTGACCCAGGTCTTGCTCTAAGTGAGGTAATTCCGGCAAAACGCGGCAAAACAAATGGCAAGGTCGCCTTCATTCGTCACTTCTCGCACCTGGCAATTCCGGTGAGACTGCCAGAGAACTTTGAAGAGCTTTCGGTGCTGATGTCTCACCCGGACCAGATCGCAAACTTTGTGAAGAATCTGATTGGTTACGAGCGCGTCGTTACTTCAGCCATGCACGTGATGATCGTTTGCCAGTCCTATGGCATTCCGTGTGCGCTCGTGACATTTGCTGGCTTTGAAGAAAACGTTCACGGAACCGGCATCAAATACCAGGACTACGCGCAGGGTGCTGAGGTGGAGATTATGAACCCGCAGGTGATTCCACTGGATCTAAACAAAATTGACCTTGATAACCTCACCCGCGATATTCAGGTCTCGAAGACCAAAAAACTTGAGGTGGTACAGGCAATAAAGGCTGGACTTGAAAGGTTCGATTCCTAATGAAACGGATGGCCATTGAGCTCTTTGCGTCAGCAAAACTTTTGCTGCCGACCAAGAGATTCAGGTGGCAACTGTTTGTCTTAGTGCTAATCGCTGCAGCGATTCCGGTCACGGAGCTGCTTGTTGCAAAGCTCTTTACTGACCTAGTGATTGACGGGGCCAACAGATCAATGACGGAGCTGGCCGTTTCGGTTGCAATCTTCGCCGCGCTGTTTATTGGAACGAGAACCGCAAACTACATCCAGAAGACCTACCGAATCAAGTTCTTCGACAAAGCCTTCGGCGCCGACACCAGAGAGCGCTCCAGCCAGAAAGAAAGCTGGGAATGGGCCATGGCCCTGGAGATGGTCAACGTCTTCAGCTTCATAACCCAATTGCTTGTCATCTCGGGTTTCTTCTTCGTGCTCTCTCCCGGGTTCGCCGGCCTCAACCTGCTGTTAGTGCTAATCGTGCTTGAGGTCTTCGGCAGGCTATTTAGAAAGCAGCAAATCATTCAGCGAGGCTTTGTCGAGGCCAAGCGCAATAAGGAAACAGTTGCCCCGGCTGACCGGCTCGGCTCCAGAATCCAGACGGCTGAATTTGGAACACTTCTTGCCAGCATGTTGGTGGTGCTGATGATGGGCGTTTTGATCTGGTTCAGCATCTCTGGTTACATCTCCCTGTCTAACACCATCGTGTTCTTCTTGGGCCTAAGGCTCCTAAACACAACCTTCTCTTCGGTTTCATCGGGATTGATGAGATTTGCCAGGGCGAAGGCAAACAGCTTCTGATGCCAAAGCTAACAATTGGCTACTCGACTCTGGCCGATCGCCTATCCAATATTCAGCTTCCCAAAAACCAAGCGTGGGAATACCAGTTTCACGTTCAGGGCGCTTCGTCAAAAGACCAGCAGCCCCTTCACTTTTATTTGGAGAGCATAGGCGTGGCCAAAAGCCGCAACAGTGCTATCGAACACGCCAGTGGCCAATACCTGCTGTTTGGAGATGACGACGTGGTCTTCAATCAAGATCAGTTACAACTAGCCCTCGACTACCTAGATGCAAACACTGAGGTGGCGCTGCTTCTGGCACAGGCTGAGGATGAGAACGGGAAGCTTAGAAAGAATTACCCGGGTCGGGTCACACCCCTCAATAGATTTAACTCAGCCAAGGCTGCCACCTACGAAATGATCGTGCGGGTCGAGGCAATCAAGCAACTTGGAATCAGGTTCGATGAGGAATTTGGTGCAGGGGCTGTCAACTATCTCGGGGATGAATACATCTTCATTGCTGATCTACTCAAGGCAAAGGGCCAAGCTGTATTTGCACCGTTCACCATTGCCATGCATCCATCGGAAAGCTCCGGCTCCAGGTGGGGTAAGCCTGAAGACCGAATTGCTAGAGCGAAGGTTTTCACCAGGGTCTTTGGCCCGGCAGCTCCGCTTGTTAGAACCGGCTTCGCGCTTCGCAGAATGAGGGAACTCGGCAGCATCCAAAATGCCGCGAAGTTTATTTTTGGAAAGTAGCTACTTAGTTACGACGGTCTTTGAGAACGCTGCCGGTGTTACTCCGTTTAGGAATAAGTCAATCTTCACCGTTAGGCCAATGGCCGAGGTCAGACGATCGAAAGCTTGAAAGTCCTTGGTAACGGTCACCTTTTGCCACTTGCCAGCAATCTTCCAGGACAGCGTTGAGCCCTTATAGCCCTTGGCATAGACCACGATCTTGCCATTGAAGGTTCCGACATTCAGAACCTGGTCTGGGTTTGAAACTGGAACAATCGCGCCATTTGGCTCGGTGTTGGAAAGCAGCGTATAGGCCGCTGCCAAGTCCACCATTGGAATGTTTTTCCGAATCACGTCATCGATGGGTTTTCCCGAGACCTTCATTGCAGCCAGCACCTGTTCAGCACCATGTTGCGGGAAAGCCTGGCGCAGCAGCGCGTAGCTACCTGCAACCAAGGGGGATGCTGCACTGGTTCCGGAGGCCTTCGCGTAGCTGAAGGTGTTCGCGCTAATTGCGTAATCAGGAGCTAGCAGCTCGACCTTGCCTGACATCGTCACGTACCAAGAAACTTCATTGGATGAATTCACCGAACCAACCGCAACCGCATCCTGCAGACAGCTTGGGAATACCGAGGTTGCAACGTCAAGGGTGGGGGTGTTTCCAGCAGAGGCAAACGGAATGACGCCGCCGGCTCGAAGTGACTTCAATATTGTTGCCATCGCCTGCAGTTGTGGGTTGGTGTCACACTGCAACCACTCCCGAGGAATCTCTTGGAAGTAACCGCCCCAGCTCATGGACAGCGCAACGATGTTGAGCTCTTCCTTGCGCTGGTCGATGTAATTCAGTGCTGCCAAAATTCCGTTTAGGGTCAGATCGACGTTGGCCATCAAGATATTTGCCTGAGGTGCGATTCCTCCCGGAGCATCCGGCTGGGGATTTCCGGCAACGATGCCGGCCACCATGTTGCCGTGGTCCTCAGACGCCACGTACAGGCTTCCGATCTTGCGCTGAGAAGCGGCCTCGGCACCGGATTGCTCCCGGGTGCCATTTGGGCACAGGTAGCTGGATGTCACCTCGACATAGCAATAGCCGTCGATGATTTGACCCTGAAAATACGGGTGAGTTAGGTTCACACCCTGATCGATCATGGCAATCGTTGCACCCTCACCCAAGAATCCGTTATCCCAGAGAGTTTGAGCATTCACTGCCTGGTAGGCAGGTTCACTCGGCGCAGCGGATGCTGGCAGACCAGCAGCTAAAACAACTGACAACGAGGCCAACAGCGCCAAAAACTTAAACTTCAACAAAGCCTCTTTCGTGCTTAGAACATATGGATGCTACAAGTGTTTGTTTAGAAAACCTTGAATCAAGTCTAGGCTTTAGCCATGAGCATCCCCGCGGAAAACACCGCTTATAAAGTAACCAAGGCAGTGGTCCCAGTTGCCGGCCTTGGCACCAGATTCCTGCCGGCGACCAAGGCAATGCCGAAGGAGATGCTCCCGATAGTCGACAAACCAGTAATCCAATACGTGGTTGAGGAGGCTGTTGCGGCGGGCTTGATTGACCTCTTGATGATTACTGGCCGCAACAAGAACGCCCTCGAGAACCACTTCGACCGGGTTGCTGAGCTCGAGCAGGTGCTCGCCACAAAAGGGGACAAGCAAAAACTCTTCAAGGTTCAAGAAAGCTCGCAGCTAGCGGACATTCACTACACCAGGCAGGGTGACCCAAGGGGCCTTGGTCACGCCATCCTCAGAGCAAAGTCTCATGTTGGCGAGCACAGCTTTGCCGTGCTGTTGGGTGATGACATCATCGACAGCCGCGACCCGCTGTTAGATCAGATGCTGAGACTCCACGAGGAAACCGGTGACAACGTTATTGCCCTGATGGAGGTCCCGAGAGACCAAATTTCGCTCTATGGCTGCGCTTCAGTCACCGACCTAAACAATGGAGCGGCCAAGGTGGTCGACCTGGTTGAGAAACCGGAGGCATCAGCTGCGCCATCGAACCTGGCCGTTATTGGGCGCTATGTGCTCAGGCATGAAATGTTTGAAATTTTGGAAAAGACCGAACCTGGCCGTGGTGGCGAGATTCAACTAACCGACGCTTTGCAGTATGCAGCCAAGCACCCAGAAATAGCCGGTGGGGTTAGAGGGGTAATTTTCAATGGCCGCCGCTATGACACCGGCGACAAGCTTGACTTCATAAAGGCCACCCTAAAAATTGCGATTGACCGTGAAGACATCGGTCCAGAGCTAAGAGAGTGGCTGAAGCAATACGCCGAAACTATTTAGTCCGCTTGCAGCGTTCAGAACAGTAGCGAACAGATTCCCAGTTTTTTGCCCAAGCCTTGCGCCAAACCATTGGTTTCCCGCAGCGTTGGCAGGGCTTTTCCGGAAGGTTCTCTTTCTTGACTCCCCGCAACTAAAAGATCCCTATTCGGTTGCAGCTTCTGGGAAGGAGATTGAAAGCACTGACTTTGGAACATCCATCATCTCAACCCAGGTGTTGCCAACCGCCAGCTTCAGCTCCTGGCCAGCCTCGGTGTGAAGCAGAATTGGATCTTCAATACCGCCCTTTGACCAAGAGCCCTTGACGTAATAGCCGTCAGAGAAGATGTGGGCGATGCCCTCGTTGTTTTCCAGCTTGGCCTTCGGGATTGCCCCGTACTTTGGATCAACAAAACTCAAATCGTGAACAACCTCCATCACAACCACATTCTTGGCTGCAACTTGGTCACCACCGAATTGCGTGTGTGGGGTGCCATCTTGAGAGCGAAGCCAGGCTGTTTGCAGCGCTTCTGCCCAAGGAAAACTTGCGGTACCCAGGTCCCAAACCGAACGCATCTGCGGATATTTAACGCTCAGTCCCTTTGCAACAACTCCTTCTGAAACCGCAGTTGGGATTGCGTCAAAGGCAAAACCAGCCTGTGGGGTTGGCTGCTGGTCGGCATAGAGCGACTGAAGGTCTTGAGCCTTGAAGTAAAGGTTCCAGGGTGCCTTGCGGCTTTTTTCGCGGTAGTAGGTGTCGTTGTTCATTTCAGTGTCTTCATCACTGATCACCAGACCGGTAGCCTTAGCCGCGGTCTTGAATGGCACCTGACCGCCTGAGAACACAAAGACCCCGTGGAACGGGTCAACGATTGCGGCGTCAACCGGCCGAACCGAACGAACTGGCCCAATTGACTCAGGCATCCGTGAATGCCAAACAGGCAACAACCTGGTCAAGCCGACTTCCACGCGGGTGACATAAACAATGTCTGCGTCGTTTAGGGCCAGCTGGGGTCTACCGGATGAAGTGTTGTCAATCTTCGCTGAAACCGCTGGCATAGCAAGATACGGGTTTTCACCCTCCAGGTAAGAAACCCCGGTTAGTGCCGCCGTTTCATAAACCGGCTCTGGCTCTGGCTCCGGCTCCTGTGTCGCCTGCGGAGCGGTTGAAGATGAGGTTGGGGTTGCTGGCGCTGCACTTGCACAGCCGGTGAGAGCCAGGAGTGCAGTTAGTAATAGGGCAGACACTTTGAGTTCTTGCATTTGCACAAGTTTAGACAAATCAGACCCTCTTCCCTGCTCTACCCACGCGCAATGTCGACTATTTGACTTTGACGCTACGCCTTAGTTTTGAACGCTTTACCAGGTAATCACGGAGCAACTCCGCCGGCAATAGCAGCGAGGTTCCCACGATGATAATTAGCACCGTCAACTCCAGATTTGCCTTGACCGCCTCTATGCCGCCCAGCCAGTAGCCAGGGCCCATGAACACCGCGGTCCAGATGGTTGCGCCGATTAGATTCAGCTTCGCAAAGCGCTTCGGATCCATTTTTGAGATCCCAGCGAGAGTTGGAATTAGCGCACGCAGAATTGGCACAAACCTTGCCAGGATTACCGCACGGGTTCCGTAGCGCTCAAAAAAGGTGTGGGTTCTGTCGATCATTGCCTGGTTCAGAATGAATTTTCGATTCTTACTAAAAAGTGCAGGACCAATTTTGTCGCCAATCCAGAAACCAACCTGACTGCCGGCAAAGGCGCCAACCCAAATCAGAATGAAACCCGCCCAATCAGGAAGCCAAGAGTGCGATGTGGCAAGAGCCAGGCCGGTTAGGAACAGCAGCGAATCACCAGGCAAGAATGAAGTGAATATGAAGGCTGTTTCAAGGAAAATCACCACTGTCACGGCTATTGCGGCCCAGTCACCAAAAGCATCAATGATTCCCTGCGCATCAAGCCAGTTCACTTCGCTCCAGTCTTGCAGCTAAGAAACTGCCGGGTACCCCTTTGGTGTTGAGATTGAGCTTAGCCCTTTCAGGTAAACGGAAAGTTGCGGTTTTAAAACTGTGGGCATCTTCCAAGTATTGCCGCCAAAATTTCTAGGAACCAGGGTAGAAATTGACCGTTCCGCGCACCCACACCGTGACCTTCATGCCCACCTCCGGAGCAAAGGGGCCGTTGGATCGGGCCCT
Organism: Aquiluna sp.; assembly: GCA_017854485.1. Classification (GTDB taxonomy): domain Bacteria; phylum Actinomycetota; class Actinomycetes; order Actinomycetales; family Microbacteriaceae; genus Aquiluna. Next base: position 9,982 of record JAFMHN010000017.1, read on the forward strand.
GATTTTTACGCCTCGAATGTCCACTTCAACAACCGCATCGTGCCCGAAAAAGACTCGGCCAACAACCTCGCCATCACCGGCTGGGTTCGGTTGCAAATAGAAATTCTCGCTCCTAATCGCAACAGTGCCGGCCTGCCCTTCTACTAGCTCACCGCTAGCGGTGAGCTTTCCTAAAACAGTTTGAATCTTGCCGCCTGTAACTAAACCATCAATTAGTACCGAGTCACCGAGGAAGGTGGCGATGCCAACATCCACGGGGGAACTGTAGATTTCGGTGGGAGCGCCCACCTGAACAATTTTGCCGTTTCTCAAAACTGCCACTTTGTCAGCCAGTGAGAGCGCCTCTTCCTGGTCATGGGTAACCAGAATGGCGGTTGCGCCCTCGGCTCTAAGCGCAGCCTTGACGTCCTGCCTGAGCCTGGAACGCAGCTCGGCATCAAGCGCACTGAAGGGCTCGTCTAGCAAAATAAGTGCTGGCTTGGGAGCAAGTGCTCGGGCAAGCGCGACTCGTTGCGCCTGCCCACCTGAAAGCTGGTCCACTCTGGCATTTGCAAACTCGGTGAGCTCAACCAGTTCCAGCAGTTCTGCAACTCGGGCACTTTTGTCTTTGGCGCTAAGGCCAGAAAGACCAAAACCGATGTTTTGGCTGACGTCTAGGTGCGGGAACAGCGCTGAATCTTGCGGAACAATCCCAAGGTTGCGCTTTTCTGGAACCAGCACCGAAGTTGAATTCGAAATCTCGGTACCGTCCAATTCGATGGTGCCGTCGGTTGGTTTTTCAAACCCAGCAATTAATCGCAACAGCGTGGATTTACCTGCAGCAGAAGCACCCAGCACCGCAAAGAGTTCTCGGTCATGAACCTCAAGGTCCACGCCCTGCAGCACATTCAGACCATCAAAGGTCTTGGTTATTCCGCGAAGGTTTAGTTCAGCCATTAGCTTCTAACCTCCGATAGCGCCCTGCGTGCCTGCAGGTTCAATGCCAGTGCCGGCAACCCGGCAATGATAACCAGTAACAGGGCATATGGGGCTGCCTGCGAATAGGCCAGGTCTTCGGTTGCTCCCCACAATCTGGTGGCCAGTGTGTTGAGCGAGCTGGGCCTGAGTAAAAGTGTTGCAGGCAGTTCTTTTAGAACCGTGAGGCCAACCAGCGAAACTGCTGCAACTATTCCAGGAAGCGCAATTGGCAGGACGACCCGGACCATTGATTTATTTGCTGGCACGCCCAATGACTGCGAAACCTCCTCGAGCAACACCGGCACCTGTGCAATTGGGGTGGCAAGTCCAGCCAGTGCGTTTGGCAGGAACAGAATCAAGTAGGCAATCAGCAGCAGCCAGCTGGTTTGATAAATCCAAGGCGTGACATTCGCTCCGAAGAAAACCAGGGCAAGCCCAACCACGATTGCTGGAACGGCATGAATAGCCCAGCTGCTCCACTCAACTACCTGCCCCAACCTTGAGCGGTATCGAATCGACCAAAGTGCAATCGCTGTTCCAAAGATGCCGATGCCGATGCCCGCCAACCCGGCAAGCTGCACCGATCCCCAAAGCGCATCCAAGAGCACCTTGAGATCCAAATTCGCACTGCCCTGAATGCTCCAAATAATTAGGCTGGAAATCGGCAAGGCTGTGCTGAAAATCGCAATCAACCCCAGCCAAAGCGCCGCGGGTAACCGCCAGGCACCAAGTTCAACCCGAAGCTTTTTGCCCAGCTGTTTCTTGCTCGCCACATACCCGCCGCGATATTTACGCTCAAACCAAATCACCAGCAAGGTAATCAGAAGCAGCACAACAGCCAGTGCCGCTGCCGAAGTTCTATCAAAGCTCCCGCGGTATGCGTTGTAGATCGCTCGTGTGAAGGTGTCGTAGCGAAGCAGCGCAATGGCACCAAACTCCCCCAAAACATAAAGCGCAACCAACAACCCGGATGCAGTTGCCGCAGTTCTAACCTGGGGCCAAGTGACCTTGAATAGAACCTGCAACCTACCTAACCCCAGTGTCCTGGCCACCTCCTCAGAAGAGCTGTCAAGTCTTGCAAGTGCAGCCGTAACCGCCAGAAACACCAGCGGACTGGTGGCAAGGGTGAGTACCAACCAAGCAGCAAAGAACCCAGACAGGCCGTTGAATATCGAGATGTAGCTAAGCGCCATCACGTAGGAGGGAATCGCCAGCGGCAAGGCCGCTGTCACTGCAAACCCGGAAGCAAAGACCACGTTTGTCTTGGTTGTTAGCCAAGCCTGTGAAAAGCCAATCACCAGTGCTGATGCGGTAACCGCCAGCACCAACAAACCGGTATTGCCCAAAAGCTCCAGGGTTCGAAATCTCAGGATTTCTGCCAGCGCTAGTTGCCACCCCTGAACCAGCCTCACAGCCAGATAGCCAATTGGGACCGTTGTCACCAGGGCAGCAAAAACTCCGAGTGCTACAACTAGTGCCGGAGCCTTACGCATGATTTAGATAAGCCCTGCTGCCCTGATCAAATCCAGGGTTTGATCTAACCGGTCGAGATCATTTAGATCTATTGCCGGTGCCGGAATTTCAGCTAGTGGAGTCAGATCGACCGGTGCGCTAACCCCGTCGATTAGCGGGTATTCGCTGGTCTGGTCAGCGAAATAGCGCTGACCGGTTTCACTAAGTAGGTACTCAACAAACTGTCTTGCCGCCTTGGAATCGGCAACGATTCCAACACCGGCTGCATTGATTAGGTTTCCGACATCGCCCGAGGCAAACTGCCCGATTTTTGAAGTTAGGTTCTCAAAACCTACTTCCTGACCGCGCGCAAACCAGTAGTAGTGGTTGATCAAGCCAGCATCAATCGCACCTGACTCAACAGCTTCCAAAATGGCAGAGTTTTTCTCATACAGGACTGCGTTTTCCTTCATGGCCTCAAGCCACTGCAGTGTCTTGGCATCACCCTCGATCACCTGCATCGCCGTCACAAAAGCCTGGAAGGAAGCATTTGTCGGAGCAATTCCGATGCGCCCCTTCCACTCAGGTTCTGCCAGATCGAAAACCGACTGCGGCAGTTGGCTAACTTTTTGTGGGTTGTAGTTCAGAACCCGGACTCGGCCAGAAACCCCAATCCAGCTGCCATCGGCAGCTGAATAGCTTGCGGGAACCTTTTCCAAAATTGAATCCGGAAGTTGAACTAGAAGCCCTGCTTTACTGACTGCCCCCAGCGCTCCGGCATCCTGAGCAAAGAAAACATCAGCGGGAGAGTTTTGCCCCTCCTCTAAAAGCTGGGCTGCCAGCTCGGCACTGCCGGCATAGCGAACCTCGACTTGAATGCCAGTTTCTTCTTGGAAGCTGTCGATCAGCGGCTGCACAAGTGACTCACTGCGACCGGCGTAAACCGTAATCGAGTTCTTGTCATCAGCAGGTGGGTTTGAACAGGCAGTTAGCGAAAGCGCCAGAGCGCCAGCAACTAGATAGCTCAGAGTTTTTTTCAATCAGTGGTTCCTAGCCCTAAAAAGTGCGAAGAATTATCTTCGTTCTAAATAGGTTAGGTAACCCTAACTACTTTGTCAATGGCTGTGTTTTTGATCAATCTCAGCAATCAAAGCTTCGACCAGCAAGCGGATTTCATCGCGGATTGGACGGATAGTGTCAACGCCCTGGCCAGCAGGGTCGGTCAGCTTCCAGTCCAAGTAAATCTTGCCCGGGTAGAAGGGGCAGGCATCGCCACAGCCCATGGTGATCACGTAGTCACTAGCCCTGACATCCTCGTCGGTCAGAACCTTTGGCGAGTTGCCAGAGATGTCTATGCCCTCTTCCAGCATCGCCTCGACAACCGCCGGGTTCACCTGGTCAGCTGGCATGGTTCCCGAGGACCTGACTTCGACTCGATCACCGGCAAGGTGCTGCAGGTAACCGGCTGCCATTTGACTGCGGCCGGCGTTGTGAACGCAAACAAACATCACCGATGAAATTGGGTTAGACATTTTGTTCCTTCTTTTGTTTGAGGGCCAGCGCTAGCCCAAGGGCTAGGCCAGCGCCAATTAGTTGGGCAACCATGAATCCGCCCACTGAACCAAGTTCAATTCCTGTCACCGCATCGGTGAAGGATCTTCCAAAAGTGACTGCCGGATTTGCAAACGAAGTGGAGGAAGTAAAGATGTGTCCGGCTGCGATCCAGCAGGCAACACTTACTCCGATCAATCCCAATTTGTTGTGGTCGACAAGAACCAACACAATCAGCACCAGTCCAGCACTTGCAACAATTTCACCGATAAAGGTATTTGCACTCATGCGCTGAACAACGCCAGAAACCACTGCCTGGTGGTCAAACATCAGGTTGGCTAAAACCGCTCCGGAAACTGCACCGAGGAATTGCGAGACAATGTAGAAAAAGCCGACGGCAGCTGAGATCTCTTTCCGAATTCCGAATGCGAGGGTGACAATTGGGTTGAACTGCGCTCCGCTTATTGGCATCAGCAAATTGATCACAACAAATAGCACCGCCGCCACGGTCACGGCAATCACCGCTAGTCCTAAGGTTTGATCTGCACCCAGGGAAGTGACCATGTGTCCGGCTCCCACGACGGCCGCGACAATGGCGGCCGTGCCGAGGAACTCGGCTAGGTACTTCCGGAGGTTGTCGGCCATTGCTCAGTTGCTTTCTAGGAGCTAGTATTGGAATAGTTTATAGACGATTATCTATGTATAAGGTGAACAGAAGATGACTAAAAGCGCTCTAACACTTTCGAATTGCGCTCCTAGTTCTGCCTCGGAGCCGATTGCCAGAGCAAACGCTGAGGACACCGCCACTTTGCTCAAGGCTGTTGCCGACCCAACCAGGCTCCAAATCCTTGCGATCATTGCCAGGGCCGAAAACAAGGAAAGTTGCGTGTGCGACCTGACCGAACCACTTGGGCTCAGCCAACCAACAATCAGTCACCACCTAAAAAAGCTTGCCGAGGTTGATCTGGTAGAAAAGCAACGCCGTGGTACCTGGATTTGGTACTCGCTCAACAACAAGCGCTGGAACCAGATAGCAGAGCTGTTCTCTTGACCATTCAGCACACTGCCTTTGGCGTACTGACCCCCGAGCACAAGCACCCGGTTTTCAATGAGCGGGCTGTGCGGGGAGCAGCCGGACTGTTTTTGATGCTTGGAGTTTCAGGCTGGATGGTTGCGGCCATAACCGATGACTTTTCGCTGCTTCGACTATTTGGTGTCAGTTTTATGATCGACATGTTCATAAGGCTGTTCCTGGGTCAAAGATTTTCGCCAACCCTGGTTATTGCAGACTTTTTTGTAAGGAATCAGAACCCAGAGTGGGTGGATGCCAAACCAAAGCAAACCGCGTGGGGCATTGGCTTTGGCATGGTGCTGCTGGCCTGCTTCATGATGGGTTGGTTGCAGCTGCAGGGGCCTTTGGTGCTCGCGCTGTGTGCGGTTTGCATGGTGTTCCTATTCGCGGAGGCAGCTTTTGGCTTTTGTGCCGGCTGTTGGCTACACGCAAGGTTTGCACAACAAAAGCCTGAGCTTTGCTCTGGCGGATCCTGCCAGCGATAGGAAGAGAAAATGACCACTACTGACATAACCATTAAGGGCATGACCTGCGGTCACTGTGCCGCAAGCGTCACCAAGGAGCTTGAAGCAATCAATGGCGTGACGAGCGTCAAAGTTGATCAACCAAATGGGAAAGCCCAGGTTGAATCAACCAACGTAACCCATGAACAAATGGCCGAAGCAGTTGAAGAAGCTGGCTACGAAGCCCTGGAGTTTGCAACCTCAAATGGCTAAGCCAGGCCTAGTCGAGCTTGAGATCGAGGGCATGACCTGCACCGCCTGTGCCAGGCGCGTGGAGAAGAGCCTAAACAAGCTCGATGGGGTCACCGCTTATGTTGACTTCGCAACCGAGAAGGCCCACCTTCAGCTGATTAACCCGGTTGCACTTGATGTCCTTTCGGGGGCGGTTGTGAGCGCCGGTTACCAAGTCGGTAGTGGCAAGTCAGAAACCAGCAAGCTCAAGCCAAGGCTGATAGCCGGAGCAGTTAGCGCCAGCCTCGCGGTGTTGTTCGCGATGGTGCCGGGCTTTCAATTCGAAAATAGCCAGTACCTGGTTTGGGCACTGGCAACGGTAGTTATGGTTTACGTGGCTTGGCCCTTTCACGCGGCCGCCATCAAAAACTTGCGTCACTTTGACGCCACCATGGACACGCTGGTGTCTCTTGGCTCAACAGTTGCCTATGTCTACAGCATCTTCCTAATTCTTGCCGGGGATCACCACACCTACTTTGAAACCGCAGCGGTTGTGCCGTCGGTGGTGCTCCTTGGACGCTACATAGAAGTGAAGGCAAGAAAAAGCGCAACCGATTCGGTGCGCGCGCTCCTCAGTGCAATCCCAGACAAGGCCACGGTTGAGATTGAAGGCAACCGACAAGAAGTCTCAACCGCTGAGCTCAAAAAGAAGATGGTCGTGCTGGTCGCAGCCGGTCAAGCAATCCCCGCCGATGGCAAGCTTCTGTCAGCGGCAGCAACCATTGACGCCTCAACCCTGACCGGGGAATCTCTTCCGCAGGAGCTAAAAACCGGGGACCAGGTCACCGCCGGCACCACCAACCTGCAGGGCGAGATCCGGCTAGAGGTAACAGCGCCGGCTGCCAGCTCCAGGCTTGCCAGAATTGCGGACATGGTCAGAGAGGCCACTGCCGAGAAGACCAAGTTGGCGTCCCTGACCGATTCAATTTCCAAGGTTTTCGTGCCACTGGTGATTCTGACTGCCATCCTCACCTACATAATTTGGTCACTGCTTGGTGATCAAGAGACCGCTTTCCAGGCCGCAATTTCGGTGATCGTGATTGCCTGTCCTTGTGCCCTGGGCATCGCGGTGCCAATGAGCCTCGTGGTTGCAACTGGTGTTGGAACCAAGCGAGCAGTGGTCATCAGAAACCCTGATGCCCTCAGGTCGCTAGCCAGAACCAAGATGGTTTTCTTTGACAAAACCGGAACCCTTACTGACGGTCAGCTTGCGATAGTTCAATCGGTTGGACTCGGTGGCACCAGTCAAGAAGCAATGCTTGAAACCGCTGCTGCTGTGGCGACGGCAAGCAGTCACCCGGTTTCAAAAGCGATCGCGGCTATTGATCACAAACTCCAGGCCACCGACATTACCGAAACAGCTGGCACCGGAATCACGGGTCTAGTCAAAGATCTGGTTGTCAGCGTTGAGAAACCAGGCAGCTACCAAAACCAAGCCGAGCTTGAAGCTGCCCTTGAAGCCGCTGGGCCAAACACCCTGGTGGTCGTGGCATGGGACGGCTTCGCCAGAGGCTTGATTGAACTGTCAGACCAACTGCGCCCACATGCAACGGTGGCAATAAGGCAGCTGCAAGCTGCTGGCTTCACACCGGTTTTGGTTTCGGGAGATAACCCAAATCGAGTTGCCGAAATTGCCAGGCAGCTTGGCATCAAGGATTACTTCGGTTCGGTTTCTCCTGAGGGGAAACTAAAGCTGCTTGATCAGCACACAGACCCAATTGCCATGGTTGGTGATGGCATAAATGATGTCGCCGCTCTTGCCAAGGCAGAGGTTGGGATTGCGATGGGGTCAGGCGCCTATGCTGCTCAAGCAGCAAGCGCTATCACGATTTTGGACGATGACCCAAGAGCGATCCCGTTTGCCCTCAGGCTCGGCAAGAAAACCTATCGCAACATCATCGAGAACCTGGTCTGGGCCTTTGGATACAACATCGTGCTGATCCCGGTTGCAGCACTTGGATTACTAAACCCAATGCTTGCAGGTATTGCCATGGCTTTCTCTTCGGTCTCAGTTGTTGCCAACTCGCTTCGGCTAAAACTTGGCTCGAACTGAACTAACTGGAAAACTTGAACTGTGAAGAAAATTCTGATCCACCACGGCTGGACCAACATCAGGCCAGAGGGCCACTGGGCCAGGATTGCCGCAGCAGAGCTAAGAAGCGGTGGCAACCAAGTTTGGTATCCCCAGTTCCCGGACCCCGACACCCCAAGTGCTGAAAAATGGCAGGAGCTTCTTCGCCAAGAGGCGAACATGATGGACGAGGTTGCAGGCGGCGAGAAGATCGCAATCTGCCATTCCCTTGGCACCACCAACTGGCTAATCGCGGCCATGAATGACCTATTCACAAAGCCATTTGATCGAGTGTTGCTTGTTGCTCCCCCCGACCCACAGCTGACCGACCAGGCAGAAGGAATTGAAGGAGACCCGCTGGATCTCAGTAACCCGGCACTTGCAACAAGCGCGCGCAAGTGGGCCAAGAATCTGACTGTGATAGCCGGGGACAACGACCACTGGCTTCCACGGGGAGTTGGAATTTATGCGCCCGCGTTGAATGTTGAACCGCTTATTTTTGAAGGCGCTGGGCACTTCTCGATGGACCAGGGTTGGGGAAGGTGGTCTGGGCTAACGTCTTGGATAGAAAGCGCTAACCCTCAAGACTTGATGCAGCGCTAAGGTCAACCGCTGCACGCTTGCGAACTTTGTGGATGGCACTGAGCCAAACCAGCAAAGCCATGGCGCCAATGCCAAGACTGAAGGTGGTCGCAATTCCAACTTGAGGATTAGTCAGCACTAGCAACGTAAGCAGAGTGGGCGAGAGTGCGGAAACCAGTTTGCTCAGCATCATGATGTAGCCCTGACGCTGCCCAAAGCGCTCTGGTCCAAAAAACAACAGTGGCAGCGAGCCACGAATAAACGGATTTAGACCAACCCCAATGCCATGCAGAATCACAAACGGAATCAGTCCATTGACACCGAAAATCCAAATCAACAGCACTCCCAATGGATGCGCTGCGATCGACACTGCAGCAACCCGCATCGGAGTCATAAAGGTTCCGGGAAGCAAAATCACTACCCGGGCTAGAACCTGCGATGGGCCAAGAATGGTTGCTGCCAAGAGCGCAACCTGACTACTTGCTCCAAGCTCACCCAACAAAAATGGAAGCGTGGTGTTGACCGAGGAAACAATGAAGCCCTCCAGGGCAAAAATCAAAGCAAAGATCACCAGCAACAGATCAAACCGGAATCGGTTTTTTATGACCTTACGAATGGCCCCGGTGGTGTCGGGGACTTCCTTGCGGGCAACTTTTGGAATGCTGAGGTTGAGCGGAAGTCCTATCACAAGGTGCATCAGTGCCCAGAAAAACACCGCCTGTTGCCAGCCAATTGTTTGCTCCAGGTAGCTGGTCAGTGGCCACGAGATGGTTGAGGAGAACCCGGCAAAAACCGTGATCCCTGCAATGACCTTGTTGGACTTTTCGCCGAAGAACGAAACCGCTGTTGCAAAGGCAGAGTCGTAGTTGCCCATCGACCCGCCGACCCCTATCAGCAGCCAGGCGCCGACCAACATGGTTTGGTTTGTGCTCACCGAGAGCAGGAGCAGCCCTAAGGCAAAGGCAGCGCTACCCAGCGGTAAAACAGCCCGGCCACCAAGCCGGTCAATTGCCCTGCCGACCTGAGGTCCAAGCAGCCCGGAAACCAAAAGTGAGAGCGTGAAGGCCCAGAAGAAATCTGCGGTTTCAATGCCCAAGGACCTTGAGATTGGCAGAGCCAAAATCGCAGGCAAATAAAAGGAGGATCCCCAGCCAATGATTTGGCCAACACCTAAGCGAATGGTTATCGAGCGGCCGCTTGTCAATTGGTGCCTTCTAATGGGTTGGGGCTTTAGTTTATTGGCTTTGCTGGTCTACGCTGTCTAGATGTTCTCTGTAAAGAGTTACCTCACCGGCGTGATGCACCCGGAAGGGTTCCACGGCCAAAACAAGACCAAAAACTACTTTGAGGGCTGGTACTTCAAGTTTGTCTCAGACGACCTCAAACAAAAATGGGCAGTGATTCCTGGGGTGTTTTTGGGGCTGCAGGGAAGTGACACTCACGAAGCATTCGTGCAGGTACTAAACGGCACGACCGGCGAAAGCTACTACGTCACTTATCCAATTGAAGAGTTTGAGGCTGCTGCTGACAAATTCGAGGTTCGGGTTGGACCGAATCGGTTTTCTGCCAAGGGGGCAGTGCTTGATGTTGGGCCGCTCAAGGGTGAAATCAAAATTGAGTCTGAGCTAGCTCCCTGGCCAGTAAAGCTCTCCAGCCCCGGCATCATGGGTTGGTACGGCATGGTTCCAATGATGGAGTGCTTCCACGGGCTGGTTTCTTTCAACCACAAGGTCTCAGCGAAACTCGAAGTTGATGGCAAACCTGCCGCCTTTAGTGGCAAGGGCTACATCGAAAAAGACTGGGGCAGAAACTTCCCCAGCGGATATATCTGGCTTCACTCAAACCATCTGGAAAATGACCCAGAAGCATCGCTGGTTGCCTCGGCTGCAATCATTCCGTGGTTGAACAGCTCGTTCCGAGGCTTCATCATGGGCTTTCATCACTCTGGCAAACTCCACGCTTGGACCACCTATAAAAAATCCAAAGAGCTTGACCTCAAGATGGACGACACGCACGTTCAATGGAGCGTCACTGGAGACGCCGGAACATTGACCATCTCGGCACTTCGTGCCAGAGGTGGTCTGCTGCACGCACCTCTTCGAACCGCGATGCACCAAAGAGTTGAAGAAACAATGGACAGCATCTTTGAGGTACGGCATGAAAAAGACGGCGTGATTCTAAAACAGGGAACAATGAAGGCTGCCGCAATGGAGGTCTTTGGTGACATCGAGAGGCTGCTTTCAATAAATGGCAAATAACAAGAAAACCGCGCTTATCACCGGCGCCAGCTCGGGTCTGGGGCTAAATGCCAGCAGGGCGCTTGCGGCCGAGGGCTACAACCTGATCATGGCCTCAAGAGGTGAGGCAAAGCTTGAAAAAGCGAGCGCCGAAATCAAGGCTCAATACCCCGATGTTCAAATCAGCCAGGCAGTGCTGGATGTCTCGAATTTTGATCAGGTTCGCGACTTTGCAAAGACCACTCAGCAGCCAATCGATGTTCTTATGAATAACGCGGGCGTGATGGGGCCAGATTTCAGTCTTTCTGTTGAGGGCATTGAGTCACAAATGGCCATTAATCACCTAGGGCACTTCCTACTCACCTCATTGCTCTGGGAAAACCTTGAACAGGCAGCTAACCCGAGAGTTGTTTCGCTCTCCAGCACCGTGCATCGCCGCGGCAAACTAGAAACTGCAAGCGTGTCGGAGATCACCGGTGCCGACAAGGCTAGCTATGACCGCTGGCAGCGCTATGCCGACACCAAGCTCGCCTGCCTGCTGTTCGCCAGAGAGCTTGACCTCAGGGCAAAGCAGGCAAAGAGCAAGGTGATGTCTATTGCCGCTCACCCCGGCTGGGCAATAACAGGTCTGCAGGATAACTTTCCGCATCGCTTTGACCGGTTTGCCCAAACCGCAGCTCAAGGAGCACAGTCACAAATCGATGCCGCAATCAATCCGCTAATGACAGGTGGCGAATTCGTGGGGCCAAGCCTGGAACTTTGGGGCAAGCCAAAGCTGATTAGGGGAACCAATCGATCTAGGGACCTTGGTTTGATGGGTCGACTTTGGACTACCAGCGAGGAACTAACCGGTTCAAAATTCGAGCTGTAGCAGGTAGGCTCATCTGGTTACCAAGGAGTAATTTTGCCAATTATTGACCCCGAAGCCATCGTCGGCTCCCGGATTACTAACCAGAGCCTGAGCCGCTGGCTGCACTCATTGCCAGGGGTTGACAAGGTCGGCCTTGAAGCTAGAGCCGCCGCGCTTTCTACTAGGTCCATCAAGACCACCTCCAAGGCCTGGGCCCTGGACATGGCGATTAGCATGATGGACCTGACCACTCTTGAGGGTGGTGACACCAAAGAGCGCGTTCGCAGTCTTTGCCTAAAGGCACTAACCCCGGACCCTCACGATCTAACAACCCCCCAGCCTGCAGCAATCTGTGTCTACGGCGACATGGTCAAGCACGCCAAGGAGGCACTGGGCAAGAGCAAGATTCAGGTCGCAGCAGTTGCCACCGCCTTCCCCTCCGGCAGAGCGAGCCTTGCGGTAAAGCTTTTGGACACCAAAGATGCGGTCAATGCCGGCGCCGATGAAATCGACATGGTGATTGACCGCGGTGCTTTCCTGTCAGGCCAGTACCTGGAGGTTTATAAGTTGATCCAGGCCGTGAAGAAAGCCTGCGAGAGAAAAGACGGAAGCCATGCTCACCTAAAGGTGATCTTGGAAACCGGCGAGCTAGAAACCTACGACAACATTCGAAGGGCTAGCTACCTAGCGATGCTTGCAGGAGCTGACTTTATTAAGACCTCGACTGGCAAGGTGAGCGTGAACGCCACCCTACCCACCACCCTGTTGATGCTCGAGGCCGTTCGCGACTGGTATGACGAAACCAAGATCCAGATTGGCGTGAAGCCAGCCGGTGGAATCAGGACCTCCAAGGATGCAATCAAGTACCTGGTGGTCGTCAAAGAGATCGCTGGCGAAAAGTGGCTGACACCCAAGTACTTCAGGTTTGGAGCATCCAGCCTGCTAAACGATGTTTTGATGCAGCGTCAAAAACTTTCAACCGGTCACTACTCAGGTCGTGACTACGTGAGCGTGGACTAGGAGAATGATGTTCGAATATGCACCGGCACCAGAGTCAAAAGATCTGGTGAAGTTCCAAGACTCCTACGGCCACTTCATTGGCGGCAAGTTCACTAAGCCAAGTGCGACCTACCAAACCATCAACCCTGCTACCGAGCAGGACCTGGCTGCTATCAGTCACGGAACTGCTAAGGATGTTGACGCGGCGGTCAAGGCGGCCAGAAATGCCTATGAGAAAACCTGGAGCAAGCTAGATGGGGCCACCCGTGGCAAGTACCTCTACCGCATTGCCAGGATCATTCAGGAGCGTGCCCGCGAGCTAGCGGTAGCCGAAACTCTGAACAATGGAAAGCCAATCAAAGAAACCAGAGACGTAGACATTCCACTAGTTGCCTCCTGGTTCTTCTACTACGCAGGCTGGGCCGACAAGCTCGACTACGCCGGACTTGGACCAAACCCTGCCGCTCATGGTGTTGCCGCTCAGATTGTTCCGTGGAACTTCCCGCTAATGATGCTTGCCTGGAAAATCGCTCCAGCGCTTGCTGCCGGAAACACCGTGGTTCTAAAGCCTGCCGAGACAACCCCACTGACAGCCCTGCTGTTTGCGGAGATCTGCCAGCAGGCGGAATTGCCAGACGGTGTTGTCAACATCGTCACCGGCTTCGGCGACACCGGAGCGATGCTGGTTGACCACAAGGATGTCAATAAGGTTGCCTTCACCGGCTCAACCGATGTCGGCAGACTGATTGCCAAGCAGATTGCCGGCACCAACAAGAAGGCAACACTAGAACTTGGCGGCAAGGCCGCCAACATCGTTTTTGAAGACGCCGCACTTGACCAAGCAGTTGAGGGCATCGTGAACGGAATCTTCTTCAACCAGGGCCACGTTTGCTGCGCAGGATCCAGGCTGCTAGTTCAGGAATCGGTTCAGGACGTGCTGCTCAAGAAACTAAAGCGTCGCATGGAGACGATTCGACTGGGTGATCCAATGGATAAGAACACCGACATTGGTGCCATCAACTCCAAGGCTCAGCTGACCAAGATTGAGAAGCTTGTGAAGCAGGGCGTGAAGGAAGGCGGCGAGCGCTGGGCGCCTAACTGCCCAATGCCCAAAAACGGCTTCTGGTTCGCACCAACCCTGATCACTGGGGTTTCTCCGGCTAACACGGTTGCCAGAGAAGAGATCTTCGGGCCAGTGCTCTCGGTCATGACTTTCAGGACCCCTGCGGAGGCAGTTGCCAAGGCCAACAACTCTCCATATGGACTCAGTGCTGGAATTTGGACCGAGAAGGGTTCCAGAATTCTAAAGCTTGCGGACCAGCTCAACGCTGGCGTTGTTTGGGCCAACACCTACAACCAGTTTGACCCGGCCAGCCCATTTGGTGGCTTCAAGGAATCTGGCTACGGCCGCGAAGGTGGCAGGCACGGACTGCTCAGCTACCTGAAGGGAGCAAACTAATGCGTTTAGAAGTAAAGAAGACCTACAAGCTCTTCATTGGTGGCAAGTTCCCTCGTTCTGAGTCTGGCCGCGTCTACAAGGTCAATGACCACAAGGGTGAGTTCCTGGCAAACGTTGCCAAGGCCTCGAGAAAAGACTCGCGGGATGCTGTGGTTGCAGCCCGAGCTGCTCAATCCGGTTGGGCCGGTGCAACCGCCTATAACCGCGGTCAGATCTTGTACCGCATTGCCGAGATGCTTGAGGGCAGGCGTGAGCAGTTTGTCGAAGAGATCAGGGCTCTGACCGGAAAGACCGACAAGCAAGCCAACCTAGAAGTTGATCAGGCGATTGACTCGTTTGTCTGGCATGCCGGATGGACCGACAAGATCGAGTCGGTTGCAGGCAACATGAACCCGGTTGCTGGCCCGTTTTTCAACATCTCAACCAACCAGCCAACCGGCGTTGTTGCAGCCTTTGCGCCGCAAGATACGGCTCTAGTCGGCCTGGTGAACACAATCGCCCCGGCAATCGTTTCCGGAAACACCATCGTTGTTGTCAGCTCCGAACAGCTGCCACTTCCTGCAAGCACTTTTGCAGAGGTCCTGGAGACCTCTGATCTGCCAGGTGGGGTCGTGAACATCCTGACTGGCAATGCTGCCGAACTTGGCAGCTGGCTAGCTTCTCACCTCGATGTCAACGCAATTGACCTTGAGGGAACCTCGAATGCTGCGGAGCTCGAGATGCTCGCTGCAGAGAACCTAAAGCGAGTAATCAGGCCGGGAAGCTATTCCAGGAAGAGTGCCACTGGATCTTTGCAGCACATTCTGGATTTGATGGAGCTAAAAACTGTTTGGCACCCAAAGGGCCACTAGTTCTTTGGTTTGATTTTTGGCTGCCCGCCGATGACCTTTGTTGCCTGGGCTGCAAACTCGCAAGCACGAGTGGTTACTTCAATCAAAGAACCCTGCCCGTCCAAGAGCTCGCGCATGAACATAGCGGCGAAGGCATCGCCAGCACCGGTCGGATCAACGCTTTGGGTTTTGACGCCCGGAACCTGCTGGGCGGTAGTCGGGTTTCTGACGAAAGCCCCTGCTGGTCCCATGGTCAAAACCACCAGCGGAAACTTTCGACTAAGTAGGTCCGCAGCAAGCTGCGGTGCTGACTCGCCAGTCAGCACCTCGGCTTCTTCCTGGTTGGGGAAAATTACATCGGTGCCAGCGATTGCATCTAAGAACTCTTGCGCACCGTAGTCGCGAATGAAGCCAGAACTGCCAGGATCGCACACGACCAACATTCCATGCTGCTGCGCCATGGAAATTAGCTTCTGGGTGGCCTCTGGGCCAATTGACAACACGGTGTAGCCGGAGATGTAAAGAAAGTCCCCAAAGAGATCAACCGGAAGCATTGAGACCTCGAGGTTTTTGTTGGCTCCACGCTCGGTGTAAAAAGTCCTGTTCTCGCCCTCAACTAACACTGCGATTGTTCCGGTGGGAAGTTCCGAGTCTTCTTGGAGATGCGCACTAACGCCTTTGGCTAGAAACTCTGCTGAAAGTTTTGCCTTGTCGCCGGCACCAACCCTTGCAATCAGATGAGTTTCCACCTCCAAAGACCCAAGCCAAACAGCGAAATTTGAGGCCGATCCTCCGGTGCTGAGAGTCAAGGTTGCAGGGTTATCGGTATTGAGCTCAGTTGTGCTGTTTGGATGAATCAGGATGTCCTGAATAACATCCCCAACAACTAACGCTTTTATGAGGTCCTCCTGGCTGAAATGGCCTTTGATATTTCACCGGCTACTGCGATGTTATTACGCACCAGTGACAGATTCACTTCCAAGGAGCGCCCCTGCGACGCACCAACAATGAATTCGAGCAGGAACGGAGTTACCGCCTTGCCCCTGACGCCAGCTTGGCTCGCAGCGGCAAATGCCTTTTCAAGTACCTGATCGTGTTCAGCCTTTGCCCACGCCTGCTTAGCTGGCACCGGGTTTGCAACAAGCAATGCCGCCTTGGATTCAAGAGCCAGGCTGCTTGCAACAATCTCCGCCACCTCAGCTGCCGATTGAACACTCCAGTCAAGATCAAAATCGCTTTCTGGAAGCCAGAAACTCGGGAACACTTTGGTGCCGTAACCAACCACCGGAACGCTCAATGTCTCTAGCCGCTCCAAGGTTGCACCGATGTCTAGGACTGACTTCACTCCAGCACTGACAACCACAACTGGACTTGTTGCAAGGGTGGTGAGGTCGGCTGACTCATCGAAGCTAGAGTTCGCTCCCCTGTGGACCCCTCCGAGCCCGCCGGTTGCAAACACCTGGATCCCGGCTTTGGCCGCTAGGTGAGCGGTTGCCGCAACCGTGGTCGCCCCATTTATTTTCTTGGCGGCAATAATCGGCAAATCCCGGACGGAGGACTTTGCCGTTCCCGGCTGTGCGATTTGCTCTAGCTCCTGTGAGCTCAAGCCAATAGTTGGAACGCCCGACACAATTCCAATGGTTGCCGGAACAACACCGGCATCAATAAGCAGCTGCTCGAACTCCCTGGCCGCTACCAGGTTTTGAGGGTGAGGCAGGCCATGGGAAATAATTGTCGACTCAAGTGCGACGACGGGTTTGCCCTCGGCAAGTGCCTGCTGAACTTCTTTGCTTATTTTCATAATTCTCTCCGGTCAGCTAAAGGCTAGCTCAGTGGCGAACGCGGTAGATTATTTTTTGGCAGAGAGCGAAATAATGAAAAAACCCTGGTTGCTGACCA
>JAFMHN010000028.1 GCA_017854485.1 Aquiluna sp.
GGTGCCGGGGCTGGGTCTAGGTTTCTTCTTGACCAGGATCTGACAGTTGCCGGGCGTCACCCAGAAGCAGATATCTTCCTGGATGATGTAACAGTTTCTAGAAGACATGTTCAGTTTGACCGAAAGCAAAGAAGCTTTAGGCTTACTGACTTGGGTTCTATGAATGGCACCTACGTGGATGGCGCCAGGGTTGATTCAGTTCAACTAACTACAGGAACAGAAATTTTGATTGGTAAGTTCCGACTTACCTTTTACTCATCACAAAAGGATTCGTAAGTCATGGAGAGTGCACTATCTAGACTCCAAGACCATCGTCGGCTCTACACGATTGGTCAGGTGTTAGCTGTTCTGAAGCCGGAGTTCGGAGACCTCAGCCCATCGAAACTCAGGTTTCTGGAAGATCAAGGACTGGTTACCCCAGAACGAACCGAGTCTGGCTACCGGAAATTCTCAGATTCTCAGATTGAGCGACTGCGCATTATTTTGACACTGCAGCGCGATCAGTATCTGCCGCTGAAAGTCATTCGAGATCACTTGGACGAGCTTGACGCTGGCCGTCAGCCACTTTTGCCAACTGCCACTCCGGCGTCACTGCGCAAGGGTCAGCGTTTTTCAACCGCTCAGTTGAAACTGGAAACAGGATTGAGCGATGCAGGTTTCAGAGAGGGCGCAGAACTTGGCCTGTTTGGAGCCCAGCCACACTCTTCTCATGAGGTGGAAATCGCCTTTGCCCTGGTTGGGCTGGAAGAATTTGGTATTCAGCCAAGACACCTGAGGGGCCTGAAGTCTGCAGCTGAGCGTGAAATTGGAATCATTACCGGAGTCACTGAGCCAGTGCTTCGCAAGAAGGCGCCCGACAGCGCTGCCAAGGCCGGCCACATTTCTCGTGAGATCGCCGAGCGCTTTGGTGCAATTCGTTCGCACCTGATTGCAGAAGTAATCGAAGAGATCGAAAGCTAATGCGACACGCCGAAGCCGGAAGTGTAACCCTAAACCTGAACTTGAAGGCAGACTTAGAAGTCTGTGAAATTTAGGAGTAACGGTGGAATCAGAAACAAGCATGCTATTCACCGACGGATTGCCGAATAAAGACATCGGTTACCGCGGAGCATCCGCTGCCGCCGCTGCGGGCATCACCTACCGTCAGCTTGACTACTGGGACCGCACCGGCCTTGCCGTGCCGTCGATTCAGGGGGCAACTGGCTCCGGTTCGCAGCGCCTTTACTCTTTCCGCGACATCTTGGTCCTAAAGCTCGTGAAGCGACTATTGGACACCGGAGTATCGCTCCAGCAGATCAGGGTTGCCGTTGAGCAGCTTGCGCTTGCAGGAATTTCAGATCTAACCAACACCACCCTGATGTCCGATGGCGCCAGGGTTTACCTCTGCACCTCGCAGGATGAGGTGATTGATTTGCTAGGGCAAGGCCAGGGCGTCTTCGGAATCGCCATTGGTCGAGTGCTGCGCGAGGTTGAGGCGACCCTGGTCGACTTCGCTGCGGAAGAGGCTCTTGTTCATGATGAACTAGCCGCTAGACGAGCCAGAAAAATCTCTTAGCGTCTAAACCAACGCTTCTTTTTGCGTTCGCGCCTGGTCGAGGGCTCAACCACCGTAATCGACGCCGTTTCAATAATTTCTGCCATCGGGCTTTGCTGCCCGCGCAAGGTGCGCCCAACGACATTTACTCGTTCGCGCTTGGCTTCTACTCTTTCAAAATCAGCAATAATGCCGGCAAGCAGCCAGTCGAAGCCCTTGGCAACCTCAGCGGCACCCTCGGCCGGCCAAGAGTGAATTGGACGGGCAGCTCCGGTTGCCTGCTGCACGGCGGCTCGCTCTTCGAAATATGGCTGGAGTAGCAGGTCGCCGAACATTTCGCGCAATTCTTTGAGTCGGTATTCATGCTCATGAGACTGTGGCCGCAGTCGGTTCACCACAAAGCCGTAGAGCGAAAGTCTTGGGCTTAGCTTGGCGCTAATTTCTGCTATCGCTCGTTTGGCTCGGTCTGCCGCAATCACTGAGTACAGAGATGGTTCGGTTACCAAAATCACGCGGTCGCTCGCCACCCATGCAGTCCTGGTTAGCGCATTGATCGACGGGGGAGTGTCGATGATCACAAGTTCATATTCATTCTCAATTAGCGCCAGAATTTCCTCGAGTTTCCAAACATCAGACACTGTCGGGGCTGGGTTGTCTAGCAAGAGTGAACGAGGAGATCCAACCAGAACGTCCATTTTTGACTCACGGCTCCAAGGGGAGGCGACTATGGCCCGCCGCAGAATTGGAAGCTTCGCGCCCTGCAGCACCTCCGCAACCGAGGCGTTCAGGTCGGCTGGAGCCGCCAGTCCGCTTGTTGCATCGCACTGCGGGTCAAGGTCGATCACGAGCGTGTCGATTCCCTTGTTCAGGGCAGCAGATGCCAGACCCAGGGCAACTGTGGTTTTTCCCACGCCACCCTTTAGTGAACTCACGCTAAGTACATGCACTGCATTAGGCTACCTGTCATATAGGCGTTATCCGGCAACGCCACATCGGTTCAGCGAGGTTTGATGTTTAAAAAAATTCTGGTAGCCAACAGAGGTGAAATTGCGGTCCGCGCTTTCCGCGCGGCCTATGAAATCGGTGCGAAAACGGTAGCCGTTTATCCATACGAGGACAGGAACTCCGTTCACCGGCTGAAGGCAGACGAGGCCTACGAGATTAAGGCCGAGGGGTCACCAGTTCGCGCTTACCTCTCAGTCGAGGAAGTGATTCGTGTGGCGAAGCTGTCCGGCGCAGATGCAATTTATCCGGGCTATGGCTTCCTGAGTGAGAACCCAGAGTTGGCCGAACAGGCCAAGGCCAATGGCATTGCGTTCGTCGGGCCCGCCCCAGAGGTTCTGGAACTTGCCGGCGACAAGGTAAACGCCAAGGCGGCAGCGATTAGAGCCGGGGTTCCAGTTCTAGCCTCCACGGCCGCCTCCGAGGACGTCAAAGGACTTTTGTCAGAGGCCAAGGCCATCGGGTTCCCACTGTTTGTCAAGGCAGTAGCTGGCGGCGGCGGTCGCGGAATGCGCAAGGTTGACACTGAGCCCGAGCTGGCCGAGGCGCTAGAGCAGGCAATGCGCGAGGCCGACAGTGCCTTTGGCGATGCCAGAGTGTTTTTGGAGCAGGCTGTTATCAGGCCGCGTCACATCGAGGTCCAGATTCTTGCGGACAACCACGGAAACGTAGTGCATCTGCACGAGCGCGACTGCTCAATTCAAAGACGCAACCAGAAGGTAATTGAGATCGCACCGGCGCCGCTGCTAGACGATCAGTTGCGAAAGCAGCTGTTCGTGGATGCCGTGGCTTTTGCAAAAGAAATCGGCTACCAAAACGCTGGCACCGTGGAGTTCCTGATCGAAACCTCCGGCCCAAATACTGGCAAGCATGTCTTTATTGAGATGAACCCAAGAATTCAGGTTGAACACACTGTGACCGAGGAGGTCACCGACGTTGACCTAGTTCAGTCGCAATTGCGAATTGCTGCTGGAGCCACCCTTTCAGACCTTGGCCTAAGCCAAGAGACTATCCAGCCACACGGTTTTGCTCTGCAGTGCAGAATTACTACCGAGGATCCAGCTGCTGGTTTTAGGCCAGACACCGGAATGATCACCACTTATCGTTCGCCAGGTGGTGCCGGCATTCGCTTGGATGGCGGAACCGTCACAACCGGTGCCGAAGTCTCTCCACACTTTGATTCGCTGCTGGTGAAACTGATAGCAAAGGGTCGCGACTTTGAGTCTGCGGTAGACCGGGCAAGACGAGCATTGGCTGAGTTCAGGATTCGTGGCGTGGCTACCAACATCAACTTCTTGCAGGCGGTTTTGGATGACGAAACCTTTGCCTCAGGTGAGCTGTCAACACACTTTATCGATGAGCGCCCAGAGCTTCTCCGGGCACGTGTGTCACAAGACCGAGGAACCAAAGTTTTGCAGTGGTTGGCCGAGGTAACAGTCAATAAGCCATATGGAGAACGTGAGGGCAAGGTCGACCCTCAGGTCAAATTCCCTGAGTTGGACACTGTCTCGGCCGCCCCGGCTGGAAGCAAGCAGTTGCTGGAGGAGTTGGGCCCAGAGGGTTTTGCAAAGTGGATGCGCAATGAAGGAAGGCTTTTGGTCACCGACACCACCTTCCGTGATGCTCACCAGTCGCTGCTAGCCACGAGAGTGCGCGGTCGCGATCTAGTTGCCGCCGCCCCCTACGTTGCTCGCATGACCCCAGAGTTGCTCTCAGTTGAAGCATGGGGTGGCGCAACCTACGACGTGGCTCTTAGGTTCTTGGGCGAAGACCCGTGGACTCGACTTGCCAAGCTGCGTGAAGAGTTGCCCAACCTGTGCATTCAAATGCTGCTTCGCGGCCGAAACACCGTTGGCTACACTCCCTACCCAGTTGAGGTCACCGATGCTTTTGTGTCCGAGGCTGCCAGCACCGGAGTAGACATCTTCAGAATCTTTGATGCCCTGAATGATGTGAACCAGATGGCACCGGCGATTGCCGCCGTCCGCAATAACACCGGTTCGGTTGCAGAGGTTGCCATGAGCTTCACAGGCAACTTCTTGGACCCTGCCGAAAAGCTCTACACGCTGGACTACTACCTGAACCTTGCTCAGCAAATCGTCGACGCAGGGGCTCATGTTATTGCCATCAAGGACATGGCGGGACTGCTTCGACCTAGGGCAGCCAGCCAGCTCGTCAGCGCTCTCAGGGAGCGCTTTGACCTTCCAGTTCACCTTCACACTCACGACACGGCAGGCGGCCAGCTAGCCACGCTGCTGGCGGCCTCCGAGGCAGGCGTTGACGCCGTTGATGTTGCCAGTGCCCCAATGGCTGGAACCACCAGTCAGCCGTCGATGAGCGCATTGGTGGCATCACTGACTAACACCGAACGTGATACCGAGCTGTCAATGACCGCCGTCTGCGACCTGGAGCCCTACTGGGAGTCAGTGCGCAACGTGTACTCGCCTTTTGAATCCGGCCTTGCTGGACCAACTGGTCGGGTCTACCGACACGAGATTCCAGGTGGTCAGCTCTCCAACCTTCGCCAACAGGCAATTGCCTTGGGGCTAGGTGACCGATTCGAACTGGTTGAGGACATGTATGCAGCAGCCAATCAGATTTTGGGTCGACCTCCAAAGGTGACGCCGTCCTCCAAGGTGGTCGGGGATTTAGCCCTGCATCTGGTTGCCGTGAATGCCGACCCAAAGGACTTTGAGGAGAACCCTCAGAACTACGACATTCCAGATTCTGTCATTGGCTTTATGGCCGGTGAACTCGGTGATCTTCCCGGGGGTTGGCCGGAGCCATTCAGATCCAAAGTTCTCAAGGGCAAGAACGTTGACATCAGCATCACACCGGTTCCAGAGCAAGCTCTCGCGGCTCTGAAATCAGAAGACCACCAACTGATTCAGCAAACCCTGAACCAGTTGCTGTTTCCTGCTCCAACTGCCGAGCTGGAGCGAGTTCAGGCAGCCTATGGAGAGCTTGATAATGTTGCCACCCTCGATTACCTATACGGTCTTGAGCAGGACACTGAACACGTGGTCGAGCTAAGGCCTGGCCTGCAGCTCTTTGTTGGTCTTGAGGCGATCGGTGAGGCAGACTCGAAGGGCTTTAGAACCGTGATGGCAAAGCTTAACGGACAGCTGAGGCCAATTATTGTTCGCGACCACAGCATCGCGGTAACCGTGGCATCGGCCGAAAAGGCCGACCCAACCAACCATGGTCACGCTGCTGCGCCATTTACAGGTGTAGTAACGCCAAAGGTTGCCGTCGGTGACACTGTCGAAGCTGGCGATCCAATTGCGACAATCGAAGCAATGAAGATGGAAGCCAGCATCACCGCACCAAAATCTGGCAAGATTGTCAGGCTGGGTGTCACCGGCCCAACGCCCGTAGAGGGCGGCGACCTTGTCGCGGTAATTGAATAGGAGTTGTTTTG
The DNA here is from genome assembly GCA_017854485.1 of Aquiluna sp. Lineage (GTDB taxonomy): Bacteria > Actinomycetota > Actinomycetes > Actinomycetales > Microbacteriaceae > Aquiluna. Next base: position 5,958 of record JAFMHN010000028.1, read on the forward strand.
GAAGATAAACCAGAACGCGATTACGCATCAGGCGAGAGTGCTGAATTCAGCGACCTCGAGCTAGATCCAGAGATTGAATTACTGAACCAGGTGTCTGCCGACGCAGTCTCAATTCCGGTTGAGATTGAGCCTGAGACCAACATCTTCGCTGACCCTGAGCCTGCTGGCATGCTGACAGCTGATCGTTTGCTCCAGGACAAGGCAAAGCCGAACTTCATCCCAGAGACCTTCTGGCGGAGATTCACATACCGGATCACCTTCGGGCTCGTGAACCTAGGGGACAACAAGAAGGTCAAGGC
>JAFMHN010000018.1:0-9315 GCA_017854485.1 Aquiluna sp.
GTAGATTATTTTTTGGCAGAGAGCGAAATAATGAAAAAACCCTGGTTGCTGACCATCAAAGGTCAACGAACTTCGCTGGCAATCAGTTACGTGCTCTCGGTTGGACTTCTGGTTGCCCTCTGGGGCTTCGCAGCTGGCACAGCCAACAGGGATTTATCAACCAGACAGCTTGACCCCAAGCAAATCGATTACTGCAACATCGAGGACTGTCCACCGATTGAAAAGCTAGCGGGACTGGAGTTGGTTCAAAACCCTGCGCCAGTGCTAGTTTCTGAGGGCAAATGGTTCACGACGATCGAACTCAAGTTTGTGAATCACGGAAGGCTTCATGGCGCCAGAGAGCTCAGACTGGTGGTCAGATCCGAGGCCGGAAAAATAGTTGAAATGGCCAAACAGATTGTTGAGTTTGAAGATAAGGGCCCCCTGATTGTTGACTTCACCTTCACTGGTTCAGCCGAAGAGCTGGCTAACAGCTCGATTCAGCTCGGATACTAGAACTTCTCCGTTATCAAACTGTTACCTTTTTCAGGATTCTCTCAGACTTCTTGCTGTTCTACTTAGACGTGAAGTGCGCGACGAAGGGCAATTCTGCCGGGATTATTAGTTTCTTCCCGAGGAATTTTCTTTGCCGCAATCTTTTCTAAGAGAAAATCGAAAGGAAACTAACAAATGAGTGCAGAAGGTTACAACCTCCTCTACAACATGTTCTCGCTTGGAATTGCGAGCATGCTATTTACAACCATCTTCTTGTTCGTAGCACGTGAGAGGGTATTGCCTCGTTACCGTATGGCCATTATGGTCTCGGCAACAGTTACGGGAATCGCCGCCTACCACTACTTCAGAATGTTCGACAGCTTCGTAGAGACCTTCGGTCCAGAAGCTGTAGAGGGTGCCGTCTACAACGTCGGTTACCGCTACGTGGACTGGTTCCTGACAGTGCCACTACTTCTAGTCGAGACCGTTGCGGTTCTGGCTCTTGCTAGGGCAGTTCAGACATCAATGCTTGTAAGACTGGTTCCAGCAGCAGCTTTGATGATCGGCCTTGGTTACCCAGGTGACGCACAGCTAAACCTTCTCTACGACGGTGACGCATCACTGTGGGGTCTACTTTCAACCATCCCATTCCTATACATCCTTTATGTACTATTCGTTGAGCTTGGCAAGTCTCTAGAGCGCCAGCCAGCTGGAGTTGTAAAGAAGATCAAGGAACTTCGACTATTGCTTCTAGCAACATGGGGTGTCTACCCAATCGCATTCATCGCCAGCATGAACGCAACCGGATTCGACGAGGCATCATTCGTTCTTCGCGAGACCGGTTACACCATCGCTGACATCCTGGCTAAGTGTCTATTCGGCCTAATGATCTTCACCATCGCTCGTATCAAGAGCGCTGAGGAAGACGCCACATTCGCTAAGAGCGAGTACAAGGACGCCTAAGCAACCAAATTGCTAACAGCAAAGGCGCCAGGACCTACTCGTCCTGGCGCCTTTGCCATCACCTCTAGAAGACTTCAAAGGAGAAATCGTGTCAAAGAAAATTGATTGGGACTTGATTCAGATAATCGCGCTGGTTGCAACAATGCCGGTGATGCTGATTATCGGTGCCTTGCTGCCAAGCTTCTTCGCCAACTACAGCTAATCTAACTGAGTGACCAAAAACGCCAGCGGCCCTGATTTCAGTGAGTTTCTAGCGTCTCGGCGCACCACCAGGGACTTCCTGCCCACTCCGGTTCCAGAAGAGCTCATCGACCAGCTTTTGACCGATGCCATGACAGCGCCGTCCTGGTCAAACACCAGACCATACCTGGTGGGAATTGCTTCAGGTGAGCGCAGGGATCGCATTTCCAAGGAGTTCCTGAGCCGATGGGACGCAGCCTCCGCAGCTCTAAAGCCTGGAATCATGGGAAAACTGAAGCTCTTCATCACCCGCTACGGCCTTCCCAAGAGCGACTACAAAGTCTTTCGTCCCTACCCAAACGACCTAAAGCCCAGGCAGCAAAAAGTTGGTGCTGAACTCTATGGCTTCCTAGAGATACCAAGGGATGACAAACAAAAGCGCCAGGCCCAGTGGGGTAGAAACTACGAGTTCTTTGGTGCACCTGTTTCACTTTTCATTTTCACTCACTCAGGATTGGGCGAGTATTCAGTTTCAGATGCGGGGCTCTTCATGCAGAACCTGATGCTCTCAGCTCATGCCCACGGGCTTGGGAGCTGCGCGCAGGGCGCCTCGGCACTCTGGGCTGAACCGGTCAGAGCCGAGTTCAAAGTTCCAAAGGAATACAAGCTTTTGTGTGGGATAGCAATTGGCTATCAGTCTGACGCGAAGGTGAACAGCTTCCAGGCTGACCGCCTGCCAATTTCGGAGATCAAGCTGGCGACCAATGATTGATCTGACGAGCCCCAGTTTTATTGCTGACCCATACCCCACCCTGGCACAGCTGAGGAAAGAGGGGAAGCCGGTCTGGCACGAGCCAACCGGTATGTTCTTGGCCGCAGGCTACAAGGATGCCAACCAGGTGCTGAGAAACAGAGACCTCGGTCGAATTTTCACTCCGAAGGAACCGTCCGACCAGTGGCAGGCCTTCAACTGGCTGCACTCAGATTCGATCCTCGACTCCGAACCTCCTAAGCACACCAGGCTGCGGTCATTGGTCATGAAGGCCTTCAACCCCAAAATGATTGAGGCGCTGCGCCCCGAGATAGAGCGGATTACCGACGAGCTCCTTACAAATGCTGAACAGGTTCTTTCTACAACAGGCGAGTTTGACCTGATTGCTGATTTTGCCGAGCCACTGCCGGTGAAGGTAATCGCACACCTGCTGGGCTTCCCCGACAAGGACGAGCACCTGCTGAGACCCTGGTCCCAGGCGATTGTGAAGATGTATGAGGTGAGCCCGTCTGAGGCCGACAAGGATGCCGCGAAGCTTGCAGGCGAGGAATTTGCCGCCTACGTTCACGAACTCATGCTGGAGCGCAAGCAAAGCCCTGGCACTGACTTGATTAGCGACCTAGCCGCGGTTGAAGAGGCGGGCGAAAAACTCAATGCCCACGAACTAATCGCTACCTGCGTGCTGCTACTAAACGCCGGTCACGAGGCATCGGTCAACGGCTTTGGAAACGGAATGGTGGCAACGCTTCAGAACCCGGAGCAACTCACAAAGCTCAGGGCGGACCCATTTGGAATTGCAGCCACTGCAGTTGATGAGTTCATTAGATTCGATGCTCCACTGCATCTATTTGAAAGAACTGCCACAACCGACACCGAGGTCGGAGGGGTCGCAATCGGTGAAGGCCAAAAGATTGCATCACTATTAGGAAGCGCGAACCGCGATTCGGCAATCTTTGAAAACCCTGACCAGTTGGATCTGACACGCTCTCCAAACCCTCACATCGGTTTTGGTGCCGGAATTCACTTCTGCATTGGAGCCCCTTTGGCGAGGCTGGAGATGGCCATCTCACTGCCGGCGCTGATGAGCAAGTTCCCAAACCTTAGCCTAGCCAAAGACCCTGTTCGAAGGCCCAGCTTCGTGCTGAGGGGTTATGAGCAAGTGTTTGTAAACGCAGGCCAGTAAGGGAACCCCCATCAACCGCAACCCGGCTAATTGGCCCAAGGCGAAGTTGAATCTCTCGTTCCTTGCGCAAGGGAGGGGATCAACAAATCGCCTAAAAGTCGCGCTTGGAAACTTCGCCGGCCGGAGGGGCAACGCTGAGGCTTAGCCTCTAACCCTTTGTTGCTCCAAGCGTCAGACCGGAAACGAATTGCTTCCGCAGCACGAAGAACACAACCAAAGTTGGAATCGCAGCGATCATTGCTCCGGCAGCCAGCAGGTTGTAATCAGTGACAAACTCACCCTGGAGTCTTCCAAGGGCCGATGTGATCGGCCGTTTCGAGTCTGTGGACATCAACACCAGTGCCCAGAAGAAGTCGTTGTAGATCCAGGTGGTCATTAGAACACCCAGGGAAGCCAGTGGTGGTCTAAGCAGTGGCAGCATCACCCGGAAGTAGTGCGTGAACACTGAAGCCCCATCAACCAGAGCAGACTCGGAAATCTCCTTTGGAATGGTCTTCATGTATGAGCTCAACACGAAGGTCGCAAATCCCATTTGGAAGGCAACGTGGATCAGGATCACACCAAGTGGTGAGTCATACAGGAATCTGCGGTCACCAACGGCATCACCGATTGCCAAATACATCTTGAACACTGGGATGAACACCAGCTGCGGTGGCAGCAGGTTTCCAGCGGTGAACAGCAGCAGCAGTGCAACGTTGGCCCTGAAGGAGTAACGAGTCACAACGAAGGCCATCAGGGACCCCAGCAGCAGGATCAGGAACACTGCCGGCAGGGTAATCAGGACTGTGTTTGTGAAGTAGGTCGGCAACTCCATGCGGCTGATGGCGTTGACGTAGTTGTCTAGGTTTAGCTCCTTAGGGAACGACAGCACACCACCGGCGCGGATTTCCTTATAGGGGCGTAAGGAGGAGTAGAAAGTCCAAGCAATCGGAAATAGCCACGCGATTGCAAAGACCCCAATAAAGATCGTGATGATGCGATCTTTGACCTTCTGAGTATCTTTGTGACGCTTCAGACGAAGGTCCTCTTTGTTTACATTCACTTCGTTCACACTCACTTCATGTCCTCCTTAAACTGCTGGCGGAGGTAGGTAATGATCGGAACGATCGATAGCAAGAACAGAATCACTGCGTAGGCGGCACCCTTCATCGAGGCGCCTTCACCGGCGATGTTCTGGAACACCAGCACACCAAGAATCGGCAGACCACCGGAGGACCCGTAGATGATGTAGATCATGTCGAAGGCTCTTAGTGACTCAATGATGGTGATCACAATCACGATGATGTTCACCGGAGCCATGGCGGGGAAGACAACCTTGCGGAAGGTCTGCCACTCAGTAGCGCCATCAATTGATGCAGCCTCACGCAGGGTTGCGTCAACTGCCTTGAGTCCAGCTAAGTACAACAGCATGATGTAACCAATGTGACGCCAGGAGGCCATGGTCAAAATCACCCAGATGTTGTAACGGTCATCGCCGAAGAACGAAACCGCTTCACTGATTTCCAGCCCAAGAACACCGTTCACGAAGCCGTCCGGGCGAAGCAGGAAGTTCCAGATAATACCGATGACAGCCAGCGACAAAACTACCGGTAGGTAATAGGCGGCCTGATAAAACTTTGATCCGCGAATCTCTCTATCTATTTGATAGGCAAGCAGGATTCCAAGCGGGGTTGCTATCGCTCCAAACCAAACTAACCAAATGACGTTGACTCGGAGCGCATCCCAAAATATGGGGGTGTTGAAAAAGATGTTTTCGTAGTTGGCAAGCCCGGCCCACTGGATATCCCCAATGTGAATACCGGTCCAATACGTAAAGGAAAGATAAATGGTTGCAACTGCCGGAAACCAGACCAGTGCAACATGCAAGAAGGTTGGGACCCCAATAAAGACCCCGAGGGTGAAGCGATCTCTTTTTGAGAAGGTACGACGGCGGTTGGCTTTCTTGGCCTTAGCCTGCGGTTTCTCAACCGCCGTCGCACTACTCATAATTTACTTAGCTAGCCTCTCTTTACAGAGGAGCTAGGGCGTCCCACTGGCTCTGTAGTGACTCAAGGATTGAGTCAGTTGAGCTTGGGTCCTTGAACCACTGCTGGAATGCTGGGCCAACTACTGGGCCAGCAAAGTCAGGGCGGGTGTCGCGGTCTAGGAACTGAGTGATGTACTTCGCCTCTGCCATAACAGCCTGCTGCTGCTTCTGGAATGGGTCGTACGCTGAAGTGTCCTGCAGGTTGTTCGCGCTTGTTAGCGGAACACCTGTTGCAAGCTGAGCTTCAACACCCTCGATTGATGCTGCGAACTGGACGAAGTCCTTGCCGCCTGATGGGTTTCCACCGTTCTTTGCCACAGCGATACCGTCCAGTGGTGCGTCAATGGTGTCGCGACCGTTGTCTGGGTTGATCTCTGGGAAAGGAATGATCCATAGGTCGTCGTAGTCTTCCTGGCTCTGCTCTAGGAAGTTTCCACCGAACCATGAGCCGTTCATGAAGAATCCGGCCTGCTTCTGCAATAGCAGCTGCATTGCGCCGTCCCACTCAAGGTCTAGAACGTTGGTGTTCTGGTATGGAAGTAGCATCTCCCAGTGACGGAAGACTTCCTTCACCTTGTCGTCGGTCCACTTCTCGCGACCTGCAAGAAGGTCAACGTGGAAGTTGTAACCGTTGATGCGGGCGTTCAGGATATCGAAGGTTCCCATGGCTTCCCAGCCGCCCTTGTCAGCTGCGGCTAGTGGAACAAGTCCCTGTGCCTTTAGCTCCTTGAGCGCTGCCATGAAGTCATCCCAGTTGTAGATGTCATCTGGGCTCATTCCGATCTCAGCCATCATTGACTTACGGAAGTGAAGGCCCCATGGGTACCAGCTCTGTGGCAAGAAGTACTGCTTGCCGTCTGAACCGGTTGAAGCAATCTTGTAGCTGTCTGAGAATTGGTCTCCGATTTCGTCCCAAACACTTGAGACGTCCTCTAGTAGACCCTGGTCTGCGAAGAATTGCATGCGGTATCCAGCCATCCACTGGAAAGCGTCGTCCGGAGTTCCCTGAAGGTACTGGCTCAGGTTGTTCTGGAAAGCGTTTGACTCAGTGAAGTTTGGTGTTACTTCAATGCCTGTCTTTGCGGTGTAAGCGTCAACAATTGCCTGTGCCTGCTTCACTGGTGACTCGTCAACAGTCCTAACACCGAATGAAACTGGGCCAGAATCTGATGAGCAACCCGCCAACATCGTGGCGCCCGCAATACCTAAACCACCGGCTGCTGCACCCTTTAGAAGAAGACGACGGTCAACTTCGTGACCGGTAATTTTGTTCAACATTGAACCTCCTATTTGGAATCTATGGCTACAGAATAGCTAGCGATATACCTGTTTAGGTTCATATTAGATAACAAAATAGTCACAAACGAACATTTTTGAACATTCACGAACATAAGCGAAGTTGGTGCAGGTCACCGAGCGGCCCGTGAGGCCAGTAAATTACTGGGCTTCAAGCAGTTTTCGAACCCTTGGCACAACCTCGGTTGCATAGAGTTCGATGGATTTCACAAGCTTTGAGTGCGGCAGCGGCCCCATGTCGTACTTCAGGTCGAAACGGTTGGCGCCCACCGAGCTAAGCGCGTAAGCAATCTTTTGGGCCACTGTTTCCGGTGACCCGACATACATAGACCCGTGGTTTACCTCAGCAAGGAAGTGCTCCTTGGTAGTTGGGGCCCAACCGCGCTCTCTTCCGATCTTGCCGAAGGAGGCTTCATAGCCCGGCCAAGCTTCGTCAATGGCCTGCTCATCGGTTTTTGCGATGTGACCTGGTGAATGAATTGATACTGGCAACTGATCCACCCCAAGTTTTGCCAAGGACTCTCGGTAAAGTCTTGCGAAAGGCTCAAACCTTGCTGGGTCTCCACCAATGATTGCCAGAGCCATTGGAATCTCCAGCCTGGCTGCCCGAATCACTGACTCTGGCGATCCACCAACCCCGACTCGAAGCGGGATCTTTCCACCTTCAGTCTTTGGGTAAACCTCTTGGTTTGTAAGCCCGGCCCGCATGGTTCCGGACCAGGTGACCGGCTGTTCTTTTAGAAGTTCCACCAACAGCTCGAGTTTCTGCTCAAAGAGCTCGTTGTAGTCAGACAGCTCGTAACCAAACAGCGGAAAACTCTCAATGAATGATCCACGCCCCGCGGTGATCTGAACCCGCCCGTTGGACAGGGCGTCGATCGTGGCAAAGCGCTGGTAAACCCGAACCGGGTCTTCGCTTGATAAAACGGTCACGCCTGTTCCCAGAGTGATGTTCTTAGTAGTGGTTGCAAGCCCAGCCAAAATCGTATCGGGAGCTGTGACCGCAAAATCATCGCGGTGGTGCTCACCGATGTTGAAGTTATTCAGCCCAAGTCGGTCGGCCAGCTGCCCCTGAGCTAGAACATCTCGAATAACTTGCGCCGCAGATTGCGGGTTGCCGCTGTCGTCTAGCGACATGTTGCCGAAGGTGTCTAGCCCAAAAGAGATTTGCGTCATTGTTCTAGTCTAGGGGGTCTTGATAAATAGTCAAACCTAGTCGGCAGCAGCCAACTGGCCACAAGCGCCATCAATTTCCTTGCCGCGAGTGTCACGCAGGGTGGTTGGAATACCAAGTGACTCGAGGGTGTCGATGAAAGCATCGGTTTGCTCTGGAGTGGATGCAGTCCAGACTGAACCAGGGGTTGGGTTCAGCGGAATCGGGTTCACGTGAACCCAACCCTTACCAAAATCATTTAGTTTTTCAGCCAGCAGTTCTGCTCGCCAAACATGGTCGTTCATGTCCTTGATCAGCGCATACTCAATTGACACCCGGCGACCGGTCTTCTCGTAATACTCGTAGGCCGCCGAAAGAGCTTCATCGACCTTCCACTTGTCATTGACTGGAATCAGGTCATCGCGAAGCTTGTCATCTGGTGCGTGCAGCGAAAGAGCGAAGGTTAACGGCAAATCTTCTTCCGCGAGCTTCTTGATCCCAGGAACCAAACCAACGGTTGAAACCGTGATGTTCCTGGCGCTCATGCCAAGGCCATTTGGTTGCGGTTCAACCATGGTCCTGATGGCGCTCATTAGTTTGTTGTAGTTGGCAAGCGGTTCACCCATGCCCATGAAGACAATGTTGTTCACCCGCTCTTCATCATGACGGGCCTTGCCTAGGCCGCCCTCTGCGATCACCTTGTTGGCACGAACGATCTGGTCAACAATTTCACCCGCCGACATGTTTCTGGTGAGGCCCGCTTGCCCAGTTGCACAAAAAGGACAGTTCATTCCGCAGCCAGCCTGCGAAGAAATACAAAGAGTGATCCGGTTTGAATACCGCATCAAAACTGATTCAACCAGGGCACCGTCAAATAGTCGCCACAAAAACTTGATGGTCTTGCCATCATCAGTCTTGAGCCTTTTGACCTCGGTCAAAAGAGTCGGTAGCGCTTTCTGCACCAGCTCTTCGCGACCTTCCTTAGGAAGGTCAGTCATGTCAGCTGGGTCAGATGTGTAGTGAGTGAAGTAGTGGGTTGCTAATTGCTTTGCCCTAAAACCTGGAATGCCAAGGCCCTTGATGGTCTCGGCTCTATCTGCTGGATCGATGTCAACCAGGTGCTGCGGAGGCTTGCCACGCTTTGGCTCGGCAAACTGCAACAGCGGTTTGCCGGACTCATCCTTTTTCTGCGTCCACCCTTCGGTTCTGGGTGTGACTTGGCGGTTAGACATTTGACTCCTTAGACAGCCCCAAGTCTACGTTGTGGC
>JAFMHN010000018.1:9340-23882 GCA_017854485.1 Aquiluna sp.
GCGAGCTTCGAGAAATTAGTTTTGGCCTCGTGCATGTTTACTTGCTTCACCATAAAACTAACGTTAGTCCGGTTAGTCCAGGTCGGCTAGGGCAATGGGATGTGGAGAACTAGTCGGTTTTCTTCTTTGGGGTTTTCTTACCGGTAATTAGGTAATAGGGATCACGCAACAAGTCACCAACAACGCTAAATGGGCTGGAGCTGTCACCTGCTGCCAGGTAACCCTGCTCCCGGATTTTCTTAGCGCTGTGCTGCTCGGTGGCGCCGCAGGTCACGCACTTTGTTCCGTACGAGATCTTGCCCATGAAGATTTCTTCACGCTCACCAACTGCCCTGCAAAAACCACAGACCGGGGCTTGCTGCTCTTGATCCAAGAAAGCCCCTATTCGCTATAGACCCAACTGGTCTTGTTTTTGCCGAAGCTGGAAGATGGTTTGATTCTCATCTAGGTCAACATCATCATAGGTAACCAGGGTGTCGATTGGGATATCGCGCTTCGCGGTCGCGCCCTGCAATAAACCAATTGGCACGAGATTGTCTCGCTTGGCATCTTCAACCCTGTCGGTTACACCCCGAGCCGAATAGCCTCCGATACCGTCAAACTTTTCACCCTTTGCATGAGCCTTCTTGGTGGAGGCAATCACCTCAGTGGTTGGCTTGCCGCTAACCAGAGTCTCGTAACCATCGCAAAGCATTTTGGCAACGGTCAGTGGAGCTTCGACGCTGGCCAGGTGGAAGGGACGGTAGAGAGCGAAGTAAGGGCCCTTACCCATCGACAGGTAGCTCATCTCTTCCGAGACATATGGGCTGTCGGTTTTGACGACAACGAACACTCCGGGGGCAACATCGCCGGTGCAGTAATCAACTACCCCCGATTTCTCTAACACTCCGCCATCTTCGACGGGACAGAAAACATCCTGCAGCGTTTTCCGGCTTGCCTCTGGCCCAATCATGCCGCGCTTGGTCAAACCAAGGCCGGTGGCATTAGCGAGCGCCGCCATTTCGATCATGGTCTTGGAGCCGTCAGTAAAGCTTGCAAGCATCTTGGGGTTCATGTGCTTCTTGGCGGCCCGCTCAGCCACGGTGTCTGGGTTTGAGTGTGGCTCGAATGGGTTGTTCTTACCCTTACCCGCCATCACAATTTCAAAGGACAGGTCCTTTGCAAAATCAACTAGCTCCTTTGCCTCGGCTGGCTCATCGCCATTGCACACCGAGTAGAGCACTCCGTGTTCTTTGGCGGTCTCGCGGAGCATCGGACCAACGGTCACGTCGCACTCCACGTTTAGAGTTGCCGAGTGCTTGTTGTTGATCAGGGTGTTGTAGATGACCTGAGCACCGATCTCGGCAACGCCGGTGGCCTCCACAACCACATCAACATCCAACAGCGGAACAATCTTGGAGTCGGTTGTCCCAACCGGCTTGCCCGCCGCAATCGCAGCGTTTAGCTCCGCAACATCGGATGAGATAACCGGGGCTTCAAGCCCCAAGTCGTTATAAGCCTGATTGATTCGCTCAACCGCTATGTCTGCTACCGCGGCTACCTGTAGCCCCAGTCGGTGTGACTGCGAGGCGAAGCCTCGGCCCATTTGACCGGCACCAACCAGTGCGATTCGAAACGGACGACCGTTGGTCTTTGCCAGCTCTTGCAGCTTCAAGCGGTATTGCATTTTCTATCTCCTTGTGATGCTGAAGGATGTGCCTACCCGGATCTCGGGTAGTTCAACTTCAGCGATGCAGACATCCCCCGGGAGATCTGGCTGCGTGTTTCCATTTGCTTTTAGGTTCAGGTGCCCCAGGTTCATTAGGTTCTCGTTGGCCACATCACCAACAGCCAGGATTTCAAACTCATGGCTGTCGATTACGACGTAGTCCCCCACGACTAACTGATCCTGCTTGTGGCTAACCTCATGCATGATGCAGAAATCCCTAAGTTCCTCCGGGGCACCCTCACCAAAGAAGACCAGCATTCCCTCTGCGATAAAGGCGGGAACGAGCTCTCCAATTTCGGTGACAGTGCTTTTGTAGTGCGCTGTCATTTTTTGTCCTAGTCGACTGGCTTGATGTTGTCTAGCTTCACGCCAGAGACCAGCAATTCTTCGGTGATGAACATCGCAAGTGGGCCGGCTGGGCTGGTTGCGTGGATGTCCACTGTCTTCACCTTCTTCATCGGATAAACACCGATACGTGCGGTACCACCACAGTCAATAACTGCAACCGCAATCTTTTCAAAAGGCGCTGAGGACTTAAAGCCATCGAATGCTTCGCCACCGGTGAGCTCTGCAATGCGAGCTGCAATTGGGTGAATGCCTCCACCGGTAACCGAGTAGATAAGTGGTGCGTCATCGGTTGGCAAAATGGTCAATGGACCACCCCAGCCGCCTGGACCCTTTTCGATGTGAACTGCTTTGTAATCTGCCATTTTCTTACTCCTTCAACGTCGTTGTTTTGGAAAGGTTTTTCCTACCTTTGAGAAGAACAAAGGGTGGGCGGATTATTCCACCCACCCTTGTTCCTCACCATTTGGGGAAATGGTTTAGCTGTACATGCCGAAGCTTGCGAAGTACGCAATAACAACGGCAGTTGGGCCGGTGATCAAACGAGAGAACAGCACGGCTGGAACACCAACCTCAACTGTCTCTGGCTCTGCTTCACCAAGAGCAAGACCCACCGGAATGAAGTCACAACCAACCTGAGGGTTGATAGCAAACAAGGCAGGAAGTGCATACTGCGGTGGGATGGTTCCCTTACCAATCTCCACACCTAGCAGGGTTCCAACAACCTGTGCGATAACAGCACCTGGACCCAGTAGCGGAGATAGAAGTGGAATAGCACAAACCACTGAAACGATTAGCAGACCAACAAGGCTGCCAGCTAGTCCCTTAATTCCATTAGCAATCAAGTCACCAACTCCGGTAACAAGTACCAGACCGATGATGAACGAGATGAATGCCATGAACGGGATGATGTTCTTGATAACGGTGTCAACAGTGTCGCGCCCTGCTTGGTAAAGGGTTCCAACAACACCACCGACGCCGCGGCCGATTTTAACTAGTAGTGAATTCATTAGGCTGCCGCTCCTTCTCGCTTAGCCATCATTCGCTTGGTAATCAGCTCAGTGACGATTCCGCGAATAAAGATGACAACAAGACCTACCAACAAGAAACGGATGGCAAGGTCACCTAGGCCATAACCCAGCTGGGTAATACCAGCAGCGATACCTAGGTAAACGAAAAGCTCACCTGGGTTTGCGTGTGGGAATAGACCCGTGATTGGGTGAACGAAAGAAACCGCGCTGTCATAGAAAGCAGGCTTGAAGCGTTCTGGCAAGAAACGACCCATGGTGTAAGCCATTGGGTTCGTTAGGAAGAATACCGCCAAGAAAGGCAGCACCATGTAGCGGACTGGATACCAGATCAGACCAGGCTGGGCAGCTTTGCGTCCCAGGTTCTCAATCTTCTCAGGCCCAATGATACGAACTAGAGCGTTAACAGCTGTAAGTAGAACAACTAGAGTCGGAAGGATTCCTCCCATAAGACTCCAAAGTACGTTTCCACCTTCTTGGAATATTCCGATGAAATATTCCGCACCAGCAGCTACCGCTCCCCAAGCGCCTTCCGGTTCTGCAACCGTGGCGTCTGTAAAGAGATTCATCAACCCTCCTTTGGATCGAAGCACGGTCCACTTTGACCGTGCTACCAAGAATCTATAGGAGGTATTTAGCTGTGAATAGCTAGATTAGATTCACGTTTGTGAATTTTCATCCATCAGGGTCTTTGCCGCCATTTGGGCGCCTTGTATAACCTTTTTCTTCTCATTTTCGAGGCCTTTTCCGGTCACCAAATCACTAATGTGCATACCAATTGGCTTCTCCCAAGGCTGAGAATTTGCGAAAACTGACAAACCGCTGAGAACGCGCGCTCCAGTGACAATTCCATCTTTTTGAGCAAGGGCCACGAACGCCCTGCCGCCTCGATAGCGATAGCCGCCAACACCAACACTGGTGGTTGTGCCGGCAGTTCGAATTGCCTTTATCTGGTCAGCGAATCGCTGTGATTGCTTGACTGCTAGGTAGAGCTGAAATACCCACATGCCAGCTATTAGCAAAAATATCCAAAGTAGAAATTCCATTTTTATACCAACTCTTCCTGGGTCTTTTGGTCATCAATTCCAAGTAGCTTCATTGCGCAATTGGTACTGGTTACAAGGTCTGAGAGCAGCCTGCCCTTCAGGGCAGCGGCGATGCCCAAGACCTTATCTTCGCCCGCAGCAACGCCGACTACCCGGCGAATTTTTTTGAGGTCCTCGAGGTCCAAACCCACCGTGCGTTTTTCCAGTCTGGTATCGATGACCTTGCCCTCTGAATCAAAGAATCGGCCCCCAAGGTCGCCGGCGACCTTGGACCAGAAATCAGGGTGCTGCACTCGGTTTAGTCCAGCTGATTCGAGAATGTAGTTCGAGCTGGTGGATTCACGTGATCCGACCCCAACGAAAGCGACGTCCGCAGCCTTGGCCGCGTCGATGACCGCCTTGAGGCTCGGCTCAAGCATGAGTGCCTGCTTAACCTCTGGCCCCTGCACGATGGTCGGGGCATGCAGCATTAGGTACTCAGCGTTTAGCTTTGTGGCTAGCGTTCTAATCAAGGTCTCACCACTGAGGCTAGACGGCGTGGCGGTCATGCCTCCCATGATTGGGATCAATGTCACATCTGGACGATTGTCCTCATCGAGTTCATTGACCATCGCCTGCAGCGACCTACCCCATGAAAGAGCGACTTTGACGCCCGGCTTGAGCTGGCTCAGGAAGTGTTGGGCAGCAAGCTGCCCAACCGCCTTGTAATCGCTGGCCCCAGACGGGACAGTTGCAACAAACGCGGTTCGAAGTCCAAAGCGTGCAACCAGCATGTCTTCAAGTTCAGTTTCGCGTTTGGTGGTTTCCGCAATCTTGATTTCTACGATGCCCTTTTTCTTGGCAACGGTCAGGATTCTAGAGATATTTGATCGGCTGGTTAGCATTGCCCTGGCTATCTGATCCTGGGACATCTCCTGCTCGTAATACATTCGGGCGACCTTTACGATCATCGCCCGGTCTCTAGCACTAGCCAACTAAAACCTCGTTCAATCTTCTACCGAACAAATCCAGTGCCTTAGCCCCATCGCCTGGATCCGCAATTCTGTGATCCAACACAATTGTGACATCAATTGTGACAACATCGCCGACTAATGAAATATTGCCGATGTTGATTCCGCTGGACTGAGACCCAAACAGCAGCGTGTTCGCCTGCGATATTCCAAAGCCGGAAAGGTCAGTCAATGACGTCGTGGCTCCTGACAGATTCTCCAAAGCAATCTTGTTATTCCTGGCATCACCCAACACAGCGGCGGCCTTGTCCTGCCAGTGGCCCGTCAGAGGAATTACCGGCGACACAAAGCCGAGCTCGGTTTGGGTCAAAACCGCAGCCCTAACCTCACTGACCTCATGAAATTCACCATCAACAAATTGCTGGTTCATGCTTTGAATCTCTTCAAGAGTCTTGGACCACGCGGACAAAAGAACTACTGTCCTGCTATCGGAATTCTCAGGCAGCGGATTTGAAAGTTCGACCGCCTTTGTCAAACTGAATTGTGGAATGTTTAGAGCGGTAGAAACAACCTTTGCAGTCAGCAGCCTTGCCTTCTGCTTCTTGTCATCAGAGACAGCGCCTTTTGCCAAAACCCCCAGGTCGCTCTGCTTGATAACGCCGGTCTGACTGGAGGCGGTAACGGTGGCAAGATCGATGCCCTGCTCCTTGGCAAGCTTGCGAGCGCCGGGCATCGCCAACACCTCAGAAGTAAGCGCCGGCTCCGGCTCTTGTTCTATAGCTACTTCTTCGACAACCGGAGACGCCGCAACCGGTGCCTCCTCGGTTACAGCTTCGCCACCAGGAGCATCACCAAAGAGTCCTGCCAGCAGGTCCTCACCTTCGGTGTCCAAAACAATCAATGGCGCCCCAACCTCGATGACATCGGCATGCTTTGCTGGAATCTCCAAAACTGTGCCCGAGTGGTCTGACTCAACTTCCATGTCGGTCTTGTCAGTACCAACTACCGCAACCACCTGACCTGCCGTGACCTGATCGCCGATACTAACCAAGATCTCAACAACTTCGCCCTCGGTCATAGTCATAGACATCTTGGGCATTACCAGCGCGGTCCTAGCCATTAGATTCCTCTGTTCACTTCCACAGCAGCCGCCACGATGTCATCGAGTTGCGGAACAACGCTCTTCTCAAGTTGCGGAGCGTAGGGAATAGGCACGTCCATTCCACAAAGCCGCCTAACTGGCTCAGTTAGGTGGTAGAGGGCATCGCCCTCTGCAATTCGGGCTGCAACCTCAGCCATAAAGCCAACATGCTTTGGAGCCTCCTGAACCAACATCACCTTGCCGGTCTTCTTCACCGACTCGTTGATTGGTGCCATGTCCAGTGGGCTAAGCGATCTGACGTCAATAACCTCAACCTCAATACCCATGCCGCTGAGAGTTTCGGCGGCCTCAAGGGACCTGGACACCATCACACCGCTGGCAACAATTGTCAGCGCCCTACCATCACGAACCTTGTTACTGGTGCCAATCGGAATCCGGTACTGCTCTTCTGGAACATGGCCAGATGTTTTGTACAAAAGCTTGTGCTCAAGCACAATCACTGGGTTTGGGTCATCCAGGGCTGCCAACAATAAGCCCTTTGCCTCGTAGGGACTAGAGGGCATTACCACCTTGAGCCCCGGCACATGTGCAAACCAAGTTTCCAGGCTCTGGGAGTGCTGCGCAGCAGCACCTGTTCCAGAGCCGGAAGGAGCGCGCAGCACCATTGGCACCGACAGCTCGCCACCGAGCATGAAGTGAATCTTGGCAGCCTGGTTCACAATCTGGTCCATGGCCTGAGCGGTGAAGTCGGAAAACTGAATCTCAACAATTGGCTTCATGCCAACCAGTGCAGCACCAACCGCAGCACCAACAATTCCTAGCTCTGAAATTGGGGTGTCAAGGATTCGCTCCTTACCAAAGCGTTGGTAGAGGTCTCCAGAAACACCAAACGCTCCGCCGTAGATTCCAATGTCTTCGCCGAGCATGAAGACGTTTTCATCAGTCTCCATTGCTTGGCCTATGGCCTCGCGAATTGCTTCGGCATAGGTGATGATCCGCTCAGTCATTTTCCAGCCTCTCGGTAAACACTTGCCAAGAGCTCTGCTGGGTCAGAATCTGGAGCGCTAGAAGCCTCGGTGATTGCAGTTCTGACGGCATCGCGCATCTTCTCGGTGATCGCATCAACCTGATCCTGATTCAAGGCACCTGCTTCAATCGCCTTGTGCTCGAAGCGACCAATTGGGTCCTTGGTCTTCCAGTCCTCAATCTCTTCCTTGGTTCGGTAAAGATTCTTGTCACTCTTCGAGTGGCCCTTGTGCCGGTAAGTGACACACTCAATCAGAGTTGGGCCCTTGCCGCCCCGCGCCTTTTCAACGGCGGCTGCTGCTGCTTGAAAAACCTCATCAACATCATTGCCGTCAACTGTCACACCCTCAAATCCGTAGGAGGCAGCTCGCTCGGCAATGTTTTCGATTCGCATTGAGAACTCGGTTGAGTTACTCATGCCGTACTTGTTGTTCTCACAAACAAAGATCACCGGCAAATCCCAAATGGCTGCCAGGTTCATGGCCTCGTGGAAAGCACCCTCGTTGGTCGCGCCATCACCAAAGAAGCTAACGACGACATTGTCGTTGCCCTTCATCTTCTGGGCTAGAGCTGCACCCGCAGCAATCGGAATTCCTCCGGCGACAATTCCATTGGCGCCGAGGTTTCCGGTTTCAACATCTGCGATGTGCATCGAGCCACCGCGACCACGGCAGTAACCGGTCTGCTTTGCCAATAGCTCCGCCATCATTCTCGTGAGGTCAGCTCCCTTGGCAATGCAGTGAGAGTGACCCCTGTGTGTCGAGGTAATGAAGTCAGTTTTGCGAAGTGCTGCGCAGACCCCGGTTGCTACCGCTTCCTGCCCAATCGAGAGGTGCATGGTTCCATGCATTAGGCCGCGGGCAAAAAGGCCATCCACGGCTTCCTCGAAGAACCTAATTGCCAAGAGCGACTCGAGTGCCGAAGCCGCGCTTGGCTGATCATGGCTAACTACCCCCTTAGCTGGTGCTAACAGTGGCGAAATACTTGTCATTTAGGCCTCACAATGGTGCTTATGATTGAACATTAGTGACAAGTATCGCAATTTGACAGTGAAATAGGGCAGTTAGATGCTGCACGTTTGTGACAAATGTTTGCGTCAGCGCAGAGCCCGCTTGCCGTCTAGGCTTGAAGGGTGCTAAAGCGGCTTATCGAGATTTCTCGCCCTGTCCTGTGGGTAAACACCATTGGAACCACGATCACTGGAATGTGGCTGGCTGGCTTCATCTGGACCTGGGAAATCATCCCAATCCTGATCTGGGTGACCTTCCCGATGAACATCCTGATCTATGGAATCAACGACATTTTTGACCAGGAAACCGACAACATAAACGCCCGCAAGGGCGGTTACGAAGGTGCTCACATCTTCCCCAACGAGGTAAGGCCAATTTGGATTGCGGTGATTGTAACCAACGTTCCATTCCTTGCCTACTTCGCGCTCACGCTGCCGGTGGCAGCAACTCTCTGGATGCTGGCCTATGCGCTGTTCTTCACTTTCTATTCCGCTCCGCCCTTGAGGTTCAAGGCCAGGAAGTATCTAGACGCGCTATCAAACACCGACTACGCCTTCCCACTGGCCTTCGTGCCATTAGCTCTGGGAGTAACTCCCGTATGGCTAGCTGTTACCGGATTGATGGCCTGGTCAATTGCCAAGCACGCCTATGACGCAATTCAAGACATCCCGCAGGACTCCGACACCGGGATCATCACAACCGCTGTTCACCTGGGACCCAAAAACACCGCGTGGTGGGCAACATTCTGGTGGGCAGTGTCGACAGTTCTATTTGCCCTCGTAAACATTCCGGTTGCAATTGCCAATGCGGCAATCGCAGGGCTGCTGGTTATTGGCATCTTCAAGACGCCAACTCCCGAGAAAGCACACGACCTCTACAAGTACTCAATCGCCTTTCCTTATGTTGCGGGAGCTGTTGCCGGCGTGCAGCTGGTATTCGGTCTGGTTTGGGGCCTCTACCCCTAATGAGCAAGATTATCGTTTTGGGAGCTGGCCTTTCAGGTCTTGCTAGCGCAGCCCTTCTTGCAAGAGCAGGGCATCAGGTCACGGTTCTTGATAAGCAATCTTGGCTCGGTGGCAAGTCACGAAGAATCGAAGTTGCCGGCCAGATCATGGACACCGGTCCAGCACTGGTCACCTTCACAGGAGTTTGGGACAAACTCCTCAAGCGCTATGACGAGCTTGGCGACAGTCAATCAAAATCCGCAAGCGAAATTGCAGACATCAACTTCGTGAAACTGAACGAGCTTGGCCGCTACTTCTATCAGGACCAAGTCACCGACCTGCCAGTAAAGCCAGACCACCACTGGTTCGAGGCCTGGGATCGCTTTGAAAAAGAGCATGCTCCGCTAACTGAACCAATTACGGAACTGCTGACCAAGATGCCAACTGATCCGGCATCACTCCCGGCACTGGCAAAACTTCAGAAGCGCTATGGCCTTAGGCTCACCACCAGCTGGTATCTAAAGGGACTGAGATGGATGCCGGAGAAACTCAAAGACATCATCGCCATCCACACCCTCAATGCCGGTATCGCGCCGACCAAGACCCTGGCCCTCTACGCTTCCATGACCGCGGTCATGGCGGCAGACGGCATCAAGGTTCCAGTTGGTGGCGTGAACGAAATCGCTCAGTCGCTTGGAAAGCTTGCCACTGCAGCCGGTGTTGAAATAAAACTGAATCAGCAAATAACCAAGGTCCAAAAACGTCAAGTCCACACTGTAACTGAGGTTTACACCGCTGACTACATCGTGAGCTCATTGGACCCACAGGTGCTAAAGATGCTGATGACCGGCAAGCCCGCAACCCCTGCCAAGCACCGGTCGTGTTCAGGAATTGCTATCTATGCAGTTTTGAAAAAGCCACTGTCGGCTGACACTGTCACTCACTCGGTGGTGATGCCCGATGACCCACAAGAGCTTTACGCTTCCCTTGATCAGGCGAGACTCCCAGAACAGACCATGGCTTTTGTGAACTACTACAAGGCCCAGGAGATCTACCCCAACTCAAAGCCAACGGTTGCCGTACTCCTGACAGCTCCCGCCGATGGTAAGCACTACGACCTGGATCACCCCTGGGTAAAAAATGAGGTTGCAAGAATCTCCAGCAGAATGGGCCTTGGTGCACCAATCACCGAACTGTTCGAGGACTCGATGGTTTTGGACCCTGAGTATTTTGGAAGCTATGGCGCTCCTGGTGGCGCACTCTATGGTGCGACCAAGCCACTTTGGCAATCCGGTCCATTTCACAACCCGCAATACAAAAACCCGCTTCGGCCATGGCTTTATCGAGTGGGGGCTTCGGTTCACCCGGGCGGCGGAATACCAGCAGTTTTGGGTGGGGCGATGAACTCTATTGCAGGGTTACTAAAAAAGAACTAGTTGGTCTCTTCTGTATCAACCGGCTCTGAGTCAACAACAAGGTCAGCTTCTTCTGCCATCTTTCTTGACTCATCCAAAGACTTCCTGCGAGCAATGATTACCTCTTGCTCAGGGGTGATCATCTTGGATGTCTCTTCAAGGAAGGCCTCAATAGCATTTGCCTGCTCTGGAAGCTTTGACAGTCTGTACTCGGCCTCGGCAATTGCCTGACGAGCAATGTCCAAAGACTTCAGTGAAATTGCTTCAGCACGTGCTCTGGCATCGGCAATCAAAGCAAGCGCCATGCCCTGTGATTCAGAGGCCATGCGGTCTGCCTCTGAACGAGCATTCTCAAGGGTTTCTTCGGCGTTCTCAATCAGTGAGCTTGCCTCTTGGGTTGCTGCCGCAAGCTCACGCTCTGCCTCGTCCCGCATCTGCTCGGCTTCAGCCTGAACCTTGCGGAAAATCTCAAGTGCCTGCTTCTCACCAATGTCGATCTTCTCTGAAATTTCAGATTCGATCTCAGCGTTGCGCTTTAGTAGTCGAGCGTTCTCGTTTTGGATCTGCTCAACTTCACTTTGAAGCTCAGCCTTCACCTTTGAAACATAGTTGTCTGCATCCGAGCGAATTACGTTTGCTTCCTTGGTCAGGCGAGCACGCTCTGACTCGACCCGCTGCATCTCGTCTTCAGCGGCGTCCAGGGTTTCCCTGGACTGCTTGTTTGCAGCGGCAAGAATTGACTTGGCCTGGCGGTTAGCAGCAGAAATGCTGCGCTGAACTTCATCCTCAGACTCAAAGCGAAGACGCTCAGCTTCAGCCTTTGCGGTCTCGCGGGTCTTCACTGCATCCTTGGCAGCATCGTTCACAAGCTTTGCGGCCTCAGCCTCTGCCAAACGCAGGGTCTGCTCAAACTGTGCTCCAACCTGGGCATAACCAGGTGAGCGGTTGAGCTTTAGAGATTCTTCGAGTTCAACGATTCTTTCGCGAAGAGCATTTTGCTCACGAATAGCCATCGAGTTGTACTGTTCGATTTCAGCCAGGTTTTTCTGCAACCAGGCAACATGTCGGTCAACCTCAGCTCGGTTGTAACCGCTGATAGCGGTTCCGAAAACCTTCTTGGTTGGCTCGTTGACTCCGCCAGAGTTAGTCAATTGCGATCCTTTCGAAACCCAGGTATTACAAATTTACCCATTTCCCAGTTTAGAGGGCTACTTAGAGGTTTTGGAAGTAGTTTTCTTAGCCGCTGGCTTTGCAGCAGCCGACGAGGTCTTCTTTGTTGCGGCAGCCGGCTTCTTTGAAGCTGTTGCGGATCCGGCTTTAGCGGCAGGTGCTGGTGCTTTCTTCACGACAGGCTTCTTCGCCGCTGGCTTAGCAGCAGCCTTGGTCGCAGTCTTCTTTGGTGCTGGTTTTGCAGCAGGCTTTGCAGGTGCTTTGGCAGCTGGTTTCTTGGCCGCAGGCTTTGGAGCTGCTGGGGCCAGCTTTGCATCAGCACGCTTCTTTGCCGCGCGCTTCTTGGCTGCTAGTTCTTTCTTGCGAGCTGCCTCTTTGGCAGCTAGATCATCAAGAGCATCCTGGCGCATGAAGTTCAGGCCATTCTGATCAAGCTTTTGATCTCCTGCTCGCTTGGCCTCTAGGCTCTCTCGCCACTGCGAAAGACTTGCTTCAAACTTGCGTGGGTTGGGGTCGGTGAAGTCCAATTCTGGGGTAGCGGCAGTCGGAACCGACGTGCTCTTTCGCTTCAACCACTCAAACATTGATTCAGACCTGACTTGTTGTTTCTCTTCGGATAACCGTAGACCACCTAAAGCTTGTCAGCTGTTTGGGGGTCAATAGAGTTAATCCTAGTGGTCAAACTGGGGGTTATTCGGTCGCAACTTCTTTAGCTAACAGCTCCAATGTTGCTGCATCCGGCTCATATCTAAACACCCCAGACCATGACCCGTCGGCTGCTTCGCCGGAGACAATCAGCCCATCCTCAATGAACACCGTGAAATCGCCGTAGCTCGGGTTTGTGAGCTGCAGCTGGTTGTCACCCTCAACGATCACGGTTGCCTCATCCTGCAGCATGATCCAAGCACTGTAGACGGTGAAGAGCTCTGGCTGCTCAATCGGGATCACATCCTCAAACTCAAGGTTGTAGAGCGCGGCCAAGAACGGTTCCCCCGGCTCATAGGTCAGGATGTAGCGATCACCAGAAGATGTGACCTCCTCAGTCATCCCCATTGAAAGCCACAGTTGGTAGCTTGCCTCCACTGCATCCAGAACCCCGACCTCAAGAGCTGTCTCTGGAGCGGTTGCCGATGCTGTTGCTTCAGGGGAAGTGCTTGTTGCAACCTCTGCCGGAGAGCAGCCAGCAAGACCAGCGACTAGAGAGAAACCTGCAACTAGAACAAGGGGGATAAGACTTTTCTTCACCCCTAAAGGCTAGCCGAAGATAAAGATAACTAGTTCTTCTTCACCTCAACCACGTCACCAAAAGCACCTGTTTCCTTGACCGTGATGGTCCAACCATCGCTGGTTACAGATTCGCCCACCTTGAGAGACGCATCCATTGCCCAACCACCACCAAGTTTCACTCGCTTAGGAGCGATCACATCAACAACCTTCTTGGTGTCTGGCTGGTACATCTTGGCGCTGGTGTCGATTCGGTAGACGTAAGCACCCTCGGATTCTTTACCAAGAAGAGCGTCATAACCCTGACGCCTTCGTGATTCAACAACAATCACCTCGTGGTCAGAAACTGGAATAACCACCGCCTTTTGGTAATCACCGGTCCATGCCACTGGCCTTAGCCAGTGGGTAGAGGTAGCGGTGTCAGTCTTGCAGTCAACTTGCTTGTCCTGCAGAATCTCCAACTGCCATCTGGACCATGCCGAGAACTCAGGAGCGCCATACCAACCCCACATCAAATCAAAGCCCGCATTGATATCCATGTTCCAGTTGCGGTCTGGCAGGCCAAGCAGGTGACCGAATTCATGAATCCAGTTGGAGATGTCACGGTTCTGGTCATTACCGGTAACCATCAGGCTCATGATCTGACCTTCATCGCTGTATAGGCCGCCATTTCCGGGCCTGGCAGGTGCGTGCGGGATGAACATCCCATGCTCAGCATCGGTAACACTTCTTGGTTCTTCGATCACCACTGCGTCGTAAGCAGAAAAGTCATACTGATCATCAACAAGGTCAATCACGTCCTGAAGGTAAGGCTGGTAGAACTTCCAGAAACCACCGGTTCCATCAAACTCGTAATCGAGATTGTATGAATCAATGCTCTTTCCAATTTGGTAGTAACTACTTGGAATTGTCCAGTTGAACTTGATTGGCACCGACGCTGCTCGCTCATAAAAGTTGCTCAAGGCCGAAACCACGTCTGCCATGTCATCGGCCGGCTTGCTACTTGTCTTATGGTCAGTGAACTGAACAGGGATGACCAAGATCTTGAAATCTGAGCTGAGTTTCGCTCTGTAATCCGGCAGCGGGAAGCCGAATGACTTTTCAGGTGACCCGTCATCCACCTCTGCTATTTTGCACTGTGCGTAGTCATCGAACGCACCGGCGCTAACTGCGGTCTTCGGAGCAGTATCAACAATCTGTGGAACGATGTAAAGGTTTGGTGAGTAGCCGAACAGGGTCTTTGCAGGAACTGTTTCTGGCACCAAAGGTTTCTTAGTGAAGGCGTCGAATTTCACCATTCTGGTGTCAACCCGGAACGTTCCACCGCGCGGATTGCTGCACCGCAAATACGCCGGCTGGTTGGAGGAATTCAGACCCAGTACCTGCCAACCGAAGTCGCCACTGCAGGGCTTTCCTGCCTTGTAGGCAGGGTTTATCTTCCAGTCAATGGCCTCAGTTTCAACATAGCCCTTGGGAACAGCATCAGCTAATTCTTTAGGTGTCTTCAGCGTCAAAAGCACCCGACCGTTGTAGCTGGGTGCCTTGGTTGGCTTGTTCTGGAACCAAGTCGACAG
>JAFMHN010000019.1:0-6307 GCA_017854485.1 Aquiluna sp.
GCCCGGCAACTGTCAGATCCTGGTCAAGAAGAAACCTAGACCCAGCCCCGGCACCGCGGTGAGAGATCAAAAGTGCTGAATTCTCAGGCAGGGCAGCGACCGCTGAGGCTTCCTCTTCGGTTAAAACTGGTGTTTGGTTGGCGATAAGGTCATCAGAAAAACGCGCTGTTTCATCGCTTCTGAAAGAATCCTTGGACAATTTACGCCTCCCCTATTTACTCCACTTTAGAGGATTTTTTCTTGTCGTAAAACACCAGTTTTATTACATGGACCACATAAAACACTCCGGAGAGCCAGTAGAGCGCTATTCCCCAGTAGGCAAAGCCCCAAGCAAGCGGCAAAACAATAAAGTCAGATTCCGGCCAAACATCAGCCATCAACAGAAGTGGTAACGCATAGAGCAGCGCGAAGGTGCCGGCCTTGCCCAAAAAGTGGACCGGCAACGGCCCATAGCCGTGATTTGCCAAAACTGGGTAGACCGCAAGCAGCATTAGGTCCCTAGAGACCACGATTACCGCGAGCCAGAGCGGGATGTTGCCGTTTATAGTCAGCCCAATCAGGGTTGCAAAAATAAACAGGCGATCCGCAGCTGGGTCCAGCATCTGCCCGAGCCGGGTTATTTGATTGAACCTCCTGGCAATCTGGCCGTCAAGCCAGTCAGTCGCACTTGCAAAAGCCAGAATGATCAGGCTCCAAACAAATTCACCGTTTAGTAGCAACACTAGAAACACCGGCACCATCAACAGCCGGAGCGCACTGAGCATGTTTGGAACGCTCTTTAGTTCTTGCAGCATGCTCATAGCCAGATTCTAGCGCCGGGGCGAAACAGGCTGTCTTGCCACGCCCGTCTTAGCCTGCAGGAAATAGCACTGTCAGCAGTGGTGCATCCTTGGTAGACTGGTGACCTCGTTGGTCGCATCCGATTTGCGACAAAACCCTTTGGAGACACTCAGATGATTGGCGTGCGCGACCTCGAGATTCGCATCGGCCCAAGGGTCTTGATGCACGAGGTCAACTTCCGCGTCGATAAGGGCGACAAAGTTGGTTTGGTTGGCCGAAATGGGGCCGGAAAAACAACGCTCACCAAAATTCTTGCCGGCGACGGTCAGCCCTCCCATGGATTTGTTGATCGACATGGCGAGATCGGATATCTTCCACAGGACCCTCGAACCGGCGATCCAGAGCAGTTAGCAAGAACAAGGATTCTAAACGCCAGAAATCTCGGCGACACGCTCGAGGCCATGACTAAAGCAAGCTTCGAAATGGGTAGCGACGACCCCAAAGTTGCTGCCGCCGCGATGACCGCTTACGCAAAATTTGAAGAGCGCTTCCAGGCTGCTGGCGGCTACGCCGCTGAAGCCGAGGCGGCTGCCATCGCCGGCAACCTGGGACTCAAGGGTCAGGTCTTAGACCAACCCCTGAAGACGCTCTCCGGAGGACAGCGCAGAAGGATTGAGCTTGCAAGAATTCTGTTCAGCAGCGCCGAAACCATGATTCTGGACGAACCGACAAACCACTTGGATGCCGACTCCGTGGTCTGGCTGCGCGAATTTCTAAAGTCCTATAAGGGCGGCCTGATCGTGATCAGTCACGACGTGGACCTGGTTGAAGAAACCGTGAATCGAGTTTTCTACCTGGATGCCAACAGAACTGTCATCGACATCTACAACATGGGCTGGAATCAATACAAAAAGGCTCGTGAGACCGATGAAGAGCGTCGCAAGAAAGAGCGCGCTATTGCCCAGAAAAAGGCCAGCACGTTGCAGTTGCAGGCAGCAAAGTTTGGCGCAAAGGCCAGCAAGGCAGTCGCTGCCAAGCAAATGGTTCGCCGGGCCGAGTCGCTACTGTCGTCGCTGGACGACGTCCGCGAGGTCGAGAAGGTTGCCAAGATCAAGTTCCCTGATCCTGCCGCCTGCGGCAAGACCCCACTGATGGCGGAGAACTTGAGTAAGAGCTATGGCTCTCTGGAGATCTTTACTGCAGTTGACCTGGCAATCGACCGGGGCTCCAAGGTTGTCATCATTGGCCTGAACGGTGCCGGTAAAACTACGCTGCTGCGAATTCTTGCTGGGGTGGACAAGCCCGATACCGGTGAGTTGATTCCAGGTCACGGCCTAAAGGTTGGCTACTTCGCCCAGGAGCACGAGACTCTGGATGTGAATAGGACGGTTCTGCAAAACATGCAGGATGCTGCACCAAACCTTGCTGACACTGACGCCCGAAAAGTTCTTGGTTCATTCTTGTTCTCTGGTGACGACGTTTCGAAGCCAGCAGGAGTTCTGTCCGGAGGCGAGAAAACCAGATTGGCACTTGCCTCATTGGTGGTCTCTTCTGCCAACGTGCTGCTGCTAGATGAGCCGACAAACAACTTGGACCCAGCAAGCCGCGAGGAGATTCTGAGTGCACTGGCAAGCTTCAAGGGAGCCGTGGTGCTGGTTTCTCACGACGTAGGTGCGGTTGAAGCACTAAACCCGGAGCGAGTCTTGATTCTGCCTGATGGCGACGAGGACCACTGGAACGAAGGCTACGCGGAGCTGATTGCGCTTTCCTAGAACTGATTCCGGTTGGCCTCTTGGCTGCGAATCTCCGCTAAGTCGCTAAGTCGCCCCAGGCCAGCAAGCGGCTGTGCCATTCTGTAGTTGCCCTTTAGTGAGTCTTTGTTTTTATCCAAGAAATTCCAGTAACCGGCGCTGAAGTGACATGCCTTTTCACCGACCCGAACCGTTGGTGAAAACTGACACCCCTTGCAGTAGTCAGTCATCTTATTAACATAGGCGCCGCCAGAGGTGTATGGCTTGGTTGCCGTCAGGCCCCCATCTGCATACTGGGACATTCCAATCACATTGGCTGGCATAACCCACGGGGTTCCGTCCACGAAGGCATCTATGAACCAATCATTCAAAGCTTTAGGATCAAGCTCCCGCTGCACCCCAAAGCTCCCGAGCACCATCAACCGATTGATGTGATGGGTCCAGCCGCGGTCTCGAATTTCACCGATGACTTGCTGCAGGCAACTGGACTCTAAAAGCCCTGGATCCAACTCCTGAAAAGCCTCAGGCAGCGGCTTTTCGTGCTGGAAGTAATTTGCGGTCTCAAACCTGTCACCTAAATGCCAGTAAAGATGCCAAACCCAATCCCGCCAACCCATCACCTGGCGAATGAAACCCTCTGCACTTGCAAGCTCAATTCCGCCAGCGCGGTAAGCCCGCTCGGCAGCTTGAACTACCTCCATTGGGTCTAATAACCCGAGGTTCATTGCCGGACTCAGAAGCGAATGCGACATCGCCCAATCCTCTTTCATGGCGGCATCTTCATGTGCTCCAAATGTTGCCAGTCGATTAGACACAAAGTTATCCAGTGCCAACAGCGCCTCTTTCCTGGTTGCAGGAAATAACCTCGGGCCATCGTTGCCAATGAAGGACACTTTCCCATCAGCTTCAAGCTGATCCAAGTAGAGCCTTACTTCTTGATCAATTTCGTCCTCAACTGGATACCAGGCGCTAGCAACTCCCAGCGTCAGCTGCCCTTTGGGTGGCGGCTGCCGATTTTCGTGATCAAAATTGAACTTTCCGCCCTCGGGAGAAAGCTCTCCAGTGGCCGTTCTATTCATCAGAACACCGGTCTTTACTCTCCGGTCCCGATAGAAATTCTCCATTAGCAGCCGCTTGCTGCCCTGAGTTTGTCTCCAGTCAGCGAACTCGGCTTCGGTTGCAGCAAAGCCTCTTGCCGCAAGCACCTCCACCGCCGCGGTTTTACCTAAATCGGCTAGCAGCGACCGAAGGCCCCTCGAGGTTGGATTTACGACGCTGAGATCGCGGCCTTTCAATACCTCGTGGTATGAATCTCCTCGCACTAGTTCAGCGCGACCGCCAAGCTCTTGTGCTCGATGCCTTAGGGCAGACAAAATCAGGTGGGCCTTTTGGCGATGATATCTTCTGGAAAGAAGTGGGCTGAGTACCTCCGGGATCAGAACCTGTCCTCCATCGTCAAAGTGAGGGCCAAGCTGATCTGCAAAAAGCAGTCGCACAGTGGAGTTGGTCACTCTCTCAAGTCTAAGAGTCAAATGAGTCATAGCGGATTCGTCAATCGCTATGGCTGCTGATAACCTGCGGGCAACAAAGGAGCCGCCATTGACCGCCAATAACTTTAGAGAACGCGTTGCCCAAGACTCACCGGTAATCATGGCTGGCGGCTATCTATTTGAAGTTGAGCGACGTGGCTACCTGACTGCCGGAGAGTTTGTCCCAAAAGTTGCCCTTGAGCACCCTGAGGTGCTGGAGCAAGTAACAAGAGACTTCTTGCGCTCGGGCAGCGACATCGCACTTGCCTTCACCTACAACGGGCACCGCGAAAAGATGCGGATCATTGGACAGGAGCATTTGCTAGAGCCTCTGAACCGCGAGGCGATGCGAATCGCAAAACGTATTGCTCAAGAGCAATCCAAGGAGCAAGGCCGTCAGATTTTTGTGGCCGGAAATATATCGAACTCCAACATTTATGACCCGGATAACCCAGAAACCCATGAGCAGGTGCGGGCGATGTATCGCGAGATGATCAGCTGGGCTAAACACGAGGGCGCCGACCTAATTGTTGCTGAGACCATGTATTACTTGGGTGAAGCGATAATTGCACTGGAAGAAATTCAGCGAGCCGGATTGCCCTCGATTCTGAATGTTGCAGTGTTTGACACTGGCACGCTCCGCGACGGTTATAGCCCCGGAGAGGCCTGCAAGGCTCTCGCAGAAGCCGGAGCAGACGTTGTTGGCACAAACTGCTTCCAGGGGCCGAACACCATCAGATCGATCGTTGAAGAGATTCGCTCCAAGATAGGCGAGCACCCGATGTCTGCAATGCCGGCAACTTACCGAACCAACAGTAAGCACACTTCGCTTTTTAACTTGCCAGACCCTGGCAATACTGCAGTTCTTCCAACCGGCAGGACCTTCCCAGATGCCCTAGAGGCTCAAAACTCCAACAGATATGAAACGGCGGAGTTTGGTCAATTTGCTCACTCAATCGGCGCGAAAGTAATTGGGCTTTGTTGTGGCGCGAGTGTCATCCATCACCGTGCTCTGGCCGAAGCGCTGGGCAGGAAAACAGCACTTTCCAACTACTCACCGGACATGAGCAAGCACTTCATGTTTGGTAAGGACGAAAGCCTCCCCCAGCACATGACTGAGTTTGGATCTGACGCATAACCCGCACTGATATCGAATTTCGGTGATGCTTTTCGGCGCCAACCTCAGCGCAGCTTTCCGCGCCAGGCGCTGAAAGATCTGACTGACCCAGAGTGAGGCAGCCTTAGCCAAGAGTAAGGGTGGACTTCTGCTAGGTTCTGGAATTTCAAAAAGCTTGGAACCGGTGCATGGGTGATTGCCACTCTGTTTGATTCTGCAAACTCGAAGGGGTTTCCAAGGTAAACAGACAGGTCGCGTCTGCTGGCCAGGTCCTGCAGTGTTTCGAGATAGAAATACAGTCGCTTCGATGAAAGCTGCAGTTTTGCTAGAGCCTGTTCGTTGAAAACAAATGCCACGGGTAATTCAGGGTTTGCCAACATCGCGGGATCGTCATCGCCCAGCGATTCGATGGTCAAAAGCACTCTTTCTGGCTTTTGAGTTCTGACCGGAGCGAGTGGACCCGTTGTTGTTTCTGGTGTCGGATCAGTGATCAGGAGGGCCTCTGGCTCTGTAGCTTGGAGGGTCTGATCTTCCGGAAAACTTTCTATCGGGCAAGCTTTTTGAAGCGGGCAAGCTCGACACAGCTCTGGAGCGCGCTTTTCAACCTGCCACCTGGCAAATCCGTATGGCTTTCCAGTCCCCGAACCCACTGTCCATTGCCAGCCAAGTAGGTTGGCGGCACGCGAGCCATCAAGCAGCTCGCGATGCATTCGCTCCTGACCGTGAAGCCAGCCCTTGCCGCTACGAATGGTCCAATGCGATGCCAACCACATTCGGGTTTGGTTTACAAGCCAGCCATTTTGATTGAGCTCATCGACCACAAAATCGACACAGGCCAATCCCTTTTCCCAGCCATCGCCGGGGGTTTCCCAATTTTGCTCAAACCGAAGATTGCTAAAAAGCCTGGTTCCAACCCGTGCGTAGAGGTGACGCGCGTACTCCTGCCACAACAGTTCGTCTCGATACTTGTCCCTGTCCCACTGGGCGGCAGATTCAGCCCAGTCCCACAGAGCCTGCAGCGAAATGATGTTGTGGCGAACGTATGGAGACATCACCGTTGCCCCCCTGTCAGAAACAGGAAGCACCTCCGAGCGGTTCTTTGAGTAGCCCTTGATGCTCAAGTTGGCCAG
>JAFMHN010000019.1:6571-23655 GCA_017854485.1 Aquiluna sp.
CACGAGACGCACCTGCTGGCAGACCCGGTTGAGCAATTCAAGATTTGGTTGCGCGAGGCAGAGGCAGAGAACATCTTTGAGCCAAATGCATTCGTGCTTGGCACCGTCACTGACCAGAACACCCCAAGTTCAAGAACCGTGCTACTCAAGGGAGTCGACGAGCACGGATTTCACTTCTTCACAAACTTCGGTTCTCGCAAAGGAGCTGCCATCTCAGGCAACCCAGCAGTAAGTGCGGTCTTTGGCTGGTATCCGATGTATCGTCAGGTGCTAATTGAGGGGGTAGCTCGGCCAGTACCCGGCCAAGACGCAGACGACTACTTCCACTCACGCCCTCACGAGTCACAGGTGGCCGCCTGGTCCAGTCACCAGTCACAGCCAATTGAAAGCCGCGACGCTCTAGATTCCCAGTTTCATGCGGCGCTAGCCAAGTTCAATACAAACGAAGTTCCAAGACCTGACTATTGGGGTGGCTATCGCATTGTTCCAACAAGAATTGAGTTTTGGAAAGGTCGCTCGAACCGAATGCACGATCGAATAGCTTTCACGCGCTCTCTAAGTCACCAAGGCGAGGCCGACAATTGGAGAATTGAGCGACTGCAACCTTAATGACTAAAACTTTTCGAGAATACAGTCGGGCTGGCGGGATTTGAACCCACGACCCCTTGTCCCCCAGACAAGTGCGCTACCAAGCTGCGCTACAGCCCGTTACCTTGCAGCAACCGTCAAAGTCTATTGGTTTGGTCGTGCCCTGATGTAGCGCTCGGCAATTATGGTCACCAAAACAATCAAGAAACCAATTATTAGCGCAACCAGTGGTAGGACTGGATCGCTTACTGGAAGCAGCTCACGATCGGCAGACTGCCAGGGCCAAAGCGCGCGAAGCGAGCCGATCATGAGGCCCAGCATCAGGCTCAGTGTCAGCACCCGCTGGTTTTGCAAGAACCACTGGACCGCTCTGGCAAAGACCAAGAGCCCGGCGATAGCCCCGGCTACGAATAGCCCGAGATAGGACAGGTCACGGTCATTTACTGCTGCGATAGTTGGTGCATACATGCCAACTGCAAGTAAGAAAAATGACCCCGATACCCCTGGCAACACCAGGGCACAAACCGCAACTGCTGCAAACAACACAATTTCCCACCAGCCCGGTTCAGTAATTCCTGCATTTGGCAATGATGTCAGCCAAAAAGCGATTGCAGCACCAGCCAAAATGGCAAGGCCCGCGGTCACGCTAAAGGATTCTCTGATCATCCTGGCCGGGACAGAGAAAGAGGCAATCAGCATGCCAGCAAAACCAGCCCGCACTAACTCCGGCTCTGATTCAATCAGCGGTTCGAGCACTGCTGCCGCTGCAAAGATAGCCACCAGCATTCCAAACAGAATTGGCAGCAAAGCTGCAAAGCGGATTTTCTTGAACGAAGCTAGAGCCTGGGTTGTCTTTCCCCGAACCAGATACCCGAGAGCAGAACCAAAGTCGGAAATTCCAGAAATGATGGTTTCGTAAACGCCAACGATCACGGCAATGGTGCCACCGGAGACTCCTGGAATGACCTCGGCTGTCCCGATCAAGAAGCCTCGGAGGGTGTTGAGAAGTGAAGAAGCGGGCTTCACTAGCGCGCCCTTTTCCGGCGCTCCCTGACCCTTACTCCAAGCTCAACCGGCGAACCCTCAAAACCATAGGTCTCTCGAAGCTTGCGGATTATGAACCTGCGATAGCCAGCCTCTAGGAAGCCAGTTGAAAACACCACAAACTTTGGAGGCCTTGCGGCTGCCTGGGTTCCGAACAAAATTCTTGGCTGCTTGCCACCCCTGATTGGGTGAGGGTTAGAGGCTTGCAACTCCTGCAAGAATGCATTGAACTTTCCGGTTGGAACTCGCTTGTCCCAAGACTCAAGCGAAAGCTCTAGCGCTGGAACAAGCTTCTCCAGGTGCCTACCAGTCAAAGCCGACAGGTTTACGCGAGGTGCCCAGTCAACGTGAGCAAGGTCTGCTTCGATTTCCTTTTCGAGCTGATGGCGACGATCGTCGTCCAGCAGGTCCCACTTGTTAAAGGCAAGAACTAGTGCTCGTCCTGAATCCAAGCCAAGCTGCACAATCCGAACATCAGCTTCGCTGATTGGTTGGGTTACGTCCAGCAAAACCACTGCAACCTCTGAACGCTCAAGCGCCGCAGCGGTTCGAAGGGCTGCATAGAAGTCAGCACCCTGTTGCTTATGCAGCTTCTTTCGAATTCCGGCGGTGTCAACAAAGCGCCAGATCTTGCCGGCGATTTCAACCTGCTCGTCGATTGGGTCTCGGGTAGTGCCAGCAAGGTCGTTTACAACCGCACGGTTAGTGCCAGTTGCCTTATTTAGCAGCGAGCTCTTGCCGACGTTTGGGCGACCGATTAGAGCCACTCTTCTTGGCCCCGAATACTGGTCTTCGGCAACCTCTGACTTCTCTGGAAGCATCTTCAAAGCCGCGTCCAACAGGTCAGCTACTCCCCTGCCGTGCAGGGCTGACACCGGGAACGGCTCGCCGAGCCCCAGCGACCAAAGCGCTGCTGCTTCCGGTTCCAAATGAAGATCATCAATTTTGTTTGCAACCACGATTACGGGCTTGCCGCTGGCTCTCAGCATCTGCACAACACGCTCATCCGAGGCAGTTGGTCCGACCATTGCGTCAACCACGAACAAAACGCCGTCGGAAAGCTCAACTGCGATCTCCGCCTGCTGGGCAACCGACAGGTCGATGCCCTTGGCGTCGATTTCCCAACCACCGGTGTCTACCAGAGTGATTGCCTTGCCGTTCCATTCAGCCTTGTAGGAAACTCGGTCACGAGTAATGCCTGGCTTGTCCTCTACTACCGCTTCGCGGCGACCGAGAATCCTGTTGACAAGAGCTGACTTACCCACGTTCGGCCGACCAACAATGGCAAGGACTGGAGGAGCGCTGTGAAAGCCGGACTCCGGGGAGTCTGCGAGATCTAAGTCAAGTAAATCAATGTCCTCTTGGTCCAACTCGTAATCGACGAGTTCTTCCTTGAGCAGACCGGTCTTTGCTTCTTCGAGATTGTCTGAATCGCTCACTTAGCTCACCTCCCTAATCATTTTTACCAAGGCAGCCACGCTGCCTTCGAAAGTCATTTCTGTCGTG
Organism: Aquiluna sp.; assembly: GCA_017854485.1. GTDB lineage: Bacteria > Actinomycetota > Actinomycetes > Actinomycetales > Microbacteriaceae > Aquiluna. The sequence continues at coordinate 9,710 of JAFMHN010000019.1, forward strand.
TCCAGCAGCGTGACGCCTGCCCCTGGAGTAATAAAGTCTGCAACCTGCCCGTCTGAGCGGTCGCGAGAAAGAATATTTTCTGAGGGTTCCTGTCCATCCAGACCCCGACGCTCTAGCCTAACGGCTTCCGAGGCAGTTAGCAGAACTTTAATTGCCGCATCGGGAGCAACCACGGTTGTAATGTCCCGGCCCTCGACAACAATTCCAGGCTTGGGGCAGGCTGCAATGCGCTCACGGGCATCAGCGAACTGCAGCCTTCTAACATCTTGAATACGCGCGACCTCGCTGACCAGAGCAGAGACCCTGGCCGTTCTGATTGTCTCGGTGACGTCCTTGCCTTCAAGCATCACCAGCTCGTTGTCTGGATCACACGAAATTAGGTAGTCAAAGCCTGAGATCAACTGCTCCAAGGTTTGCTCGTGATTGTTTGAGCGATGCAGGGCAAAAGCCCGATAGCCGGCTCCGGTGTCCAAATAGCCAAAGCCAAGCTCCCTAGCCGCCTGCCTAGAAACGCTGGATTTACCGGATCCGGCGGGACCATCAACTGCAACTACCAATTCCGCCACTAGGCCAACCGCCAACCATTTTCAGTGAGGGCCTCTGCCAGCTTTGTTGCAACCTCCGGCAAAACCTGCATCTCCACGATGCCAATGGGTGCTCCAGGTGAGTGCTCAAGACTAATGTCCTCGAGGTTCACGCCTATTTCACCAACAAACACCAGCAGCGATGCCAGCGCCCCTGGGGAATCGTCAATCAGGGCAGTCACGACCTCATACTCAAAGTACTTACCACCGTGCTTGCCTGGAATTGACTCGACTCCGGAGTTTCCTCTTGCCATGAGGCCTTGAACAAAGGCAAGAGAATCCTGATCGGCAAGGTTTTCAAAGCTCGCTTCGAGCTGCCTCAGGTCTTCAATCAGGGAGCCGAGCAGTGGTTTGATCTTCTGATCGTTTTGGCTCAAAATTTGCAGCCACATTTGAGGATCGCTGGCTGCAATCCTGGTGGTGTCGCGAAGGCCCTGTCCGGAAAGATTAAGCATTTCCTTGCTGCCATCCACGAGTCTTGCTGCGAGCGCCGACGAGACTAGCTGGGGCAGGTGGGAAACGAGCGCAACGGCCTGATCGTGCTCGACCGGGCTCATTACTACAGGAAGTGCGTCCAACTGCATGGCGAGGTGTCTCAGGGTGTCTATGTGCTTCTGCGCGGTGACATCGTGAGGGGTAATTACCCAAGGTCTCGCAAAGAAAATGTCGGCCCTAGCTCCAATTGGACCGCTTGCCTCCCTGCCGGCCATTGGGTGAGAGCCGAGGTAGCGAGCGGCGTTATCAGGAGAACCTGCAATAACCTGGGCCAGAATGTTCGATTTCACGCTCGCCACATCTGTAACCAGAGCATTTGGATGCTCGTTTAGTTGCTCAATAACAACCTGTGCGGTGTACTTAGGTGGAACGCACACCACCACCAACTCAGGCTCCTCGTCGAGGTTCTTACCCGCACCGTAAGTAATGGCTAAATCTAGGTTGACCTTGGACTTGTCGCTGAGGTTCGCAACGATGTCTTTCCGTGCCAGCGCCAAACCGAGGCTGGTTCCAATCAAACCAACCCCAACGACCTTTATGCTCGTGTCGCTCACTGCGCTAGGTCTGCCCTGAGCCCCTGAGCACCGCGCAGGTAGATGTGCTGAATTTCAGGTCGAGCAATCTTGGTCTCCACGTGCATCATGAGCCGGATTACCCTCGGCATGGCATCCTTCACGTCCATCTCCACCGAACACATCAGCGGCACATCACCCAAGCCCAGTTCCCTGGCTGCAACAGCCGGAAACTCACTTGTCACATCAGGGGTTGCCGTAAACCAAACTGAGATCAGATCCGCGCTCTGAAGCGAGTTGGCATGCATAACCTTGGTCACAAGCTCTGCGGTTGACTGGAGCAGGTGGCTACGCTCATCGCTGTCTAGCTGAATAGCCCCACGAATTGCACGGATTGCCATTAGCGCCTCCTAGATTTCTCCCCGGCTTGGCCAACTTGCATCAGGGAACTAACCTCCAGCTTACTAAGCTCACGGAACTGTCCCGCCTTTAGGTTAGCCAGCCTCAGTGGTCCAAAGCTCTTCCTGGTTAGGTCAATAACCGGGTGTCCAACCGCCTCCATCATGCGCCGCACAATTCGGTTCTTCCCAGAGTGAAGCACAAGCTCCACCAGCGTGAAGGCATCGTTTTGATCCAAGATACGAGCGCTATCCGCCTTAGCCAGTCCGTCCTCTAGCCGAACCCCGTCTTTCAAGCGCTGAATCTCGACTCGGGTTAGCACACCCTTGACTTTGGCAACATAGAGTTTTTCGACCTCGTAGCTTGGGTGAGCAAGTTGATTTGCGAGCTGGCCGTCGTTGGTCATCAGAATCACGCCGGTTGTTTCAGCATCTAGCCGTCCAACATTGAAAACCCGGTCCATGCCAATGAAGTAATCCGCAAGGCAGGTCCGGCCCTTTTCGTCTGACATTGTTGACACCACGCCTTTGGGTTTATGGAAGGCAAAATAGACCCGGTCTGGATCCATCTGTACCGGCTTGCCGTCAACCATCACGTTGTCTTCCAGCGGGTTGATACGACTTCCCAGTTCAGTTATTACCTTGCCGTTTACCTTGACTCGGCCCTTGGTTATTAGGTCCTCAGAGGCTCGCCTGGAGGCAACCCCCGCTGCAGAAAGCGCCTTTTGAAGCCGGACGCCCTCTTGGTTTTCTGGTTCTTGGTCGTAGTTACTCAATGCCATCCTGATCTGGGAGGTAGGGACTAATAGCTGGAAGCTCATCGATTGAATTGATGCCCAATACCTCTAGCAGCATCTGAGTTGTTCCAAACATTTGTGCGCCGGTGTCACTGTCGGCGTAGAGCTCTGCAACCAAGCCCCTAGAAATTAGCGTTCTAACCACCGAGTCAACGTTCACACCTCGTATCGAGGAGACCTGACCACGTGAAATCGGCTGGCGGTAGGCAATCACTGAAAGAGTCTCTAGGGCGGCCTGGCTAAGTTTTGCGGGATTCTCGTTGGCAACCAGTTGCCGCAAAGCCCAGTCGTGGCTCTGGCGAACATAGAAGCGCCAACCCCCGCCAACTTCGCGCAGCTCAAAGCCGCGGCCGGCTCCTTCGTGAGCCTGGTTGTAGTCAAGAACCAAAGCCTCGATCTCGGCGCTGACGGTTCCAATTGGAACTTCAAGCGCTCCGGCCATGGTCACCAGGTTCAGTGGGGTCTCGGCACTGAGTAGCAACGCCTCTAGCGCGGCCCTAAGTTGAAAATCAGTCGTCATAATCGCCTCCTAAGCTGGCAAGGGTTTCATCGCTGAAATCGCTTTGCTCCCAGGTAACAGCGAAATCGCTAAACGGTCCAGTTTGTTCGATGCCCACTGCACCCAAGCGATAGAGCTCCAAGACCCCCAGAAATCTAGCTACGAACTCGGCTCGATCCTTGCTTCCAGAAATTAGCTCACGGAAAGTCAGTCGGTTGGTTTTGCGAAGCTTGGCAACCAGAATCCCGACCTGCTCACGAATGCTGATCTTTGGGGCGTGTAGGTGAGTGAGTCCAACCCCAGGGATTTCCTTAGGTGTGAACGCAAGCTCTGCAATCTTTGCAAACTCATCCAGGTCGGTATTCCAACGAAGTTCTGGTCTGAGATTTCGGTATGGCTCCTCAAGCCTTACCTCACGCGCAATTCGACCGCTCTCGATGTCCAAGGAAGTGCTGAACCAAGAAGCGATCTCCTTGAATGCTCGGTACTGAAGCAATCTTGCAAAAAGCAGGTCACGAGCCTCTAGCAGCGCGATGTCCTCGGAATCAACCGCCTCACCCTGGGGCAGCAGGCTGGCAATCTTCATGTCCAACAGGGTTGCAGCCACTACCAAAAACTCAGATGCGCTCTCGATCTCCTGCTTGCTGTCGAGTTTCTTTACGTACTTCAAAAACTCATCGGTGACCTTGGCCAGCGCAACCTTGGTTATGTCGAGTTCGTGCTTGCCAATAAGGTTTAGAAGGAGATCAAACGGTCCTTCAAAGTTTTCCAGCTGTAACTCGAAATCAACCTCTGATTCAAGCTGCACTGCCACGCTTCACCAGCTCCCTTGCAACCCTGCGGTAAGCCTCGGCTGCGTCTGAACTTGCAGCAAATTGAGTGATTGGCTTGCGAGCAACGGTTGCATCTGGAAACTTCACTGTGCGGGCTATGGCGGTGTCGAAAACTTGCCCCGGGAAAGCTTCCTGGAGTCGCTCAAGAACCTCTCGGGCGTGCAGTGTTCTTGCATCATGCATTGTTGGAATCAGGCCATCAAGCTCAAGTGACGGATTAGTTCGTGCCTTGACTTTTTCGACCGTCTGAACCAAAAGTGCCACTCCCCGAAGGGCGAAGAACTCGGTGGCCATGGGGATCAGAACTCCATGGGCAGCAGTGAGCGCATTCACTGTCAGGAGGCCAAGCGACGGCTGGCAATCAATGAAGATCACGTCATAGTCGTTCTTGATCTTGTGCAAAATGCCGTCCAGCACCCGCTCCCTGCCCATTTCAGTAACCAGGTTCATCTCTGCGGCCGAAAGGTCAATGTTTGCTGGAATTATGTCCAAGTTTTCAAGGGCAGTTTTTTGAATGGCAGCCTTGGGATCAGCCTTGCTGTCCATCATCAGATCGTAAATAGTAGGAGCATCCTGGTAATCCGCGTCCAGGTTTACAGAAAGGGCACCCTGCGGGTCAAAATCAATTACCAACACCTTTCGGCCATACTCAGCCAGGGCTGCGGCAAGGTTGATTGTGGTGGTTGTTTTACCAACTCCGCCTTTTTGATTACACATGGCAATGATCCTTGCCGGCCCGTGCTCTTTAAGCTTCGCCGGTATAGGGAACACCTTCTTCGATAGATTCACCTAAACCTCCAACTTCTTATGGATAGCCTACCGCCGCGCGCGTGGATGAGCACTCAGATAAGCCTCGCGCACGGTGTCAATTGTCATCAGCGTGTAAATCTGAGTTGTCGCCACAGATGCGTGCCCCAGCAGCTCCTGAACCACCCTGACATCAGCACCGCCCTCTATTAGGTGCGTTGCAAACGAGTGCCTCAACGCGTGAGGCGAAACATCGAGACCAATAGCCTCTCCGGAGCGCTGCACGAGGTCCCAGATGCTTTGCCTGGAAAGGCGCGATCCCCGTTTATTCAAAAACAGTGCCGTTGCGCCACTCTGATTTAACGCTGGCCTAGATCGAACTAGATATGCCTGAATAGAGCGCATTGCAAATGACCCGATTGGCACCACTCGCTCCTTTGAACCCTTGCCTCGAACTCGAATCAGGCCAGAATCATCTACTTCGTCCAGGTCAATTGCAACCACTTCACTGACTCGAGCTCCGGTTGAATACATCAACTCGACAATGGCTCGATCTCGAAGTCGAAGCGGGTCAGCAGTCTCATCATCAGGTTCCGGGCCAGCGGCGCTAAGGAGGTCCAGCATCTGTTGTTGGCTAAGTGCTTTCGGAAGTCGCTGCGAAAGCTTTGGTGGTCTGACTTTTTTGGTGGGATCATCTTCGCGGATTCCCTCCAGCACCAAAAATGCGTGGAAGCCCCTGATCGCGGCAAGGATCCTCGACACTGAGCTGGCTTTGAGTCCAGAGTCTGATAGATGCATCGAAAATTCGGTGATGCTACTGGTGACCACAGTTTCAACTTCCAAGCTGTGGTCAGCTAAGAACTCTTGATATTTACCTAGATCTAAACGGTATGCACTCAGCGTGTTTTTACTGAGCCCCCGCTCAACACTGAGGTGCCGCAGGTAGTTAGCTAGCGGCAGCATCTATCTAGTTTTCGTCAAAGAGCCGCTGCTGCTTCTGTCTTTCAAGTGCAGCCTTTATCAACCCGTGGAACATTGGGTTTGGCCTGGTTGGTCTGGACTTAAATTCCGGGTGAGCCTGGGTGGCAACGTAGTAGGGGTGGACAGATTTCGGCAGTTCCACATATTCAACAAGCTCACCATCAGGACTGGTTCCTGAGAACACCAGTCCAGCTCCCGCGATTTCTTCGCGATAGCTGTTGTTTACTTCGTAGCGGTGGCGGTGGCGCTCACTTGCGGTCGTTGCACCGTAGGTTTCAGCCACTACCGAACCAGGCAAAAGTTTCGCCTCATAGGTTCCAAGACGCATGGTTCCACCAAGGTCCGAAGCAGCCAGCTTGTCAATCTGCTCAGCCATGGTGGCGATCACAGGGTTTGCTCCCTGTGGGTCGAACTCACTTGACGTTGCATCGGTAATTCCGGCAACATTGCGGGCGTATTCAATCACCATGCACTGCAGTCCTAGGCAAAGTCCCAGTGTTGGAATCTGGTTTTCTCTCGCAAACTTCAGCGCTCCGAGTTTTCCTTCGATGCCACGGATGCCGAAGCCACCGGGAACACAAATGGCGTCCATGTCAGAAAGCTGATCCATCGCACCCTGACTGGTTTCGCAGTCGTCGGATCGAATCCAGTGGATGTTGACCTTGGCGTGCTCGGCAAAGCCGCCGGCTCGAATTGCCTCGGTTACAGACAGATAGGCATCAGGAAGGTCAATGTACTTACCGACCAGCCCGATGTTCACCTCATGCTTGGGACTGTGGACAGCCTCCAACACCGGAGACCAATTAGTCCAGTCGACATCGTTGACCTCAAGTCGCAGGGCATCGATGATGTAGCTGTCAAGCCCCTCATCGTGCAAAACCTGAGGGATGTCATAGATCGACGACGCATCTGCCGCAGTGACTACAGCCGCCCTATCCACGTCACACATTTGAGAGATCTTGCTCTTGATGGAATCTGGCAGCTCTCGGTCAGATCTACACACGATCGCGTCTGGTTGAATTCCAAGCGACCGCAGCATTGCTACCGAGTGCTGAGTTGGCTTGGTCTTTAGTTCGCCAGAAGGCTTTAGGAACGGCACCAGCGTTACATGCACGAAGAACACGTTGTCTCTTCCCACATCCTGCTTGACTTGACGTGCTGCCTCCATAAAAGGCTGGGATTCGATGTCTCCAACCGTGCCACCGATTTCCGTGATGATCACATCAGGAATTGGCTCTTTGGTGGCCTGCAACCTCATGCGACGCTTTAGCTCGTCGGTGATGTGAGGAATTACCTGGACGGTATCCCCCAAGTATTCTCCGCGACGCTCCTTGGCGATTACGGTCGAGTAAGCCTGACCAGTGGTCACATTGGCGGCGCTGTCTAGGTTGATATCTAAAAATCGTTCGTAGTGACCAATGTCCAGGTCAGTCTCGGCGCCATCATCAGTCACGAACACTTCACCGTGCTGGAAAGGATTCATGGTCCCTGGATCAACGTTTAGGTAGGGATCGAGCTTCTGCATCACAACTGAAACGCCTCTTGCGCGAAGCAGATTACCGAGGGAGGCGGCAGTCAAGCCTTTGCCTAGAGAGGATGCGACCCCACCAGTTACGAATATGTGTCGGGGGGTTCCAGAGGGTTTCACCATGGAACTTCAATCTATCATCTGAAACGACCCCTGGAGGTCAAGACAACTAGATTATTTTGCGGAATTCAGCAATTCTTTTGCGTGCTCGAGAGCAACCGTTGAATCTGGGGTACCGGAAAGCATTCTCGCCAGCTCTATTTGCCGCTCACTGTCACTCAAGACCTCCACCGACGACTCGGTAATTTGGCCGGTGATATCTTTGGAGACTCGGATTTGGTGGTCCGCAAAAGCTGCCACTTGAGGCAGGTGGGTGACCACAATAACCTGGGTGGATTCGGAGAGCTTCTTGAGGCGCCTGCCAAGCTCAACCGCAGCTTGCCCGCCAACACCCGCATCAACCTCATCAAAGACCATTGTTGGCAGCTGAGTGCCTGAAACCAGCACAAGCTCGATGGCCAGCATGATTCTGGAGAGCTCTCCTCCTGAGGCACCCTTGCTCAGAGGTCTTGCCTCAATGCCGGAGTGAGCAGCCAACAGAAATTCAATTTTGTCTTTTCCGTGATTGTCGAATTCAGCGCTCTCGGAAACCTCTACCACCAGCTTTGCCCCGGGCATAGCCAGCTGAGTAAGTTCCTGCCCGACCCGTTCAGAAAGCATTGCGCCTGCCGCCTGCCTTTTGGCCGTGAGCTGACTTGCCAGCTGCCCCAATTGGCCAGTGAGGGCTGCGAACTGCATCTCAAGCTTCTCAATCTGCTCATCCGAGGAATCCAGGTCCAAAAGTTCACTGTGTAGGCCAGGAAGGCTAGCCAACAGCTCATCAAGCTCAGTGCCATATCGACGTTCGAGTGCAACTAGCTCCGCTTTCCTGCCCAAGAGCTCGTCGAGCGCCTTCGGGTCGGCATCCAAATCAGCTAGGTAACTCGCCAACTGGCTGGAAATATCACTTGCAGTTGCTGCCAGTTCTGTTAGCTCCCCAGCAAGAGCGAGCAGAGTCGGATCAGCAGAATTGCCCAGCGCCTTGTGAGCTGCTCCTAGCAATTGGACCGCGTCGTTGCCCTCTTCACTGCTCAAAACATCGTGAGCGGCGGTTGCAGCAAAGCGCAGCGACTCCACGTTAGAAAGCCTGTGGATCTGTTCGTCGATTTCTCTCAGCTCGCCAGGGTCGGCTGATAATCCCTCAATGTCTGAAATTTTTAGCTTGAGCGACTCAATTTTCAAGCGATCGGACTCCGAGGAGGAGCGCATTCGCTCGAGTCTGGACTGAAGCTCCTGGTATTGCCTAAAACCTGATTGATAATCGGACTTCGCGGATTCCAGCTCAGCGCCACCGAACAGATCCAGTGCCTGTCGCTGCTTGCTAACAGACCGCAGTCTGATTTGGTCGCTTTGCCCGTGAATCGTTACTAGGTCTGAGGAGATTTCCTGAAGGACCGAAATAGGAACAGACGCGCCGCCGATGGCGGCCCGCGACCTTCCGTCGGAAGTTACCGTGCGATTGATCAGGATCTCTGCTTCAGAAGTGTCTGCGCCAAGTCCTTGCAGTCTTTCCAAAAGCTCCTCATTGGAGCTTTCCAGACGACCTTCAACCAGGGACTGCTGGGTGCCGGTGCGCACCGTGGACGAGTCTGCTCTGTTTCCAAGCAGCAGACCCAGGGCCGTTAGAACCATGGTTTTTCCGGCGCCAGTTTCTCCAGTCAGGGCCGTAAAACCTGGACCCAACTCTAGGTTGGCAGAGCTGATGACGCCGATGTTTCTGATTCCGATGGAAGAGATCAAGCCGCCCCCTCCGGACCTCGCCAGCCGGTGACTGGAAGGGCAAACTTTCTGACCAAACGATCACTAAATGGGGCATCGCTGAGAATGACCATGGGCACCGCTTTGTCACTTTTTCTGACTTCGATTCTTGAACCCGGACCTAGGTCAATCGCCCTGCGGCCATCGCACCACATCACGCCCGCTCCTGGCGAGCGCCTAAGCACTTCAATCGCCAGTTCTGAATCAGGAGCAACCACAAGCGGTCTTGCAAACAGAGCGTGAGCCGAAATCGGCACCATCATCATTGCCTGAACGTCTGGCCAAATAACCGGACCACCAACGCTAAATGCGTAAGCAGTGGATCCAGTCGGAGTGCTCACTAGAACGCCATCGCAACCAAACGAAGATACCGGCCTTGAATCCACCTCCAGCACAACTTCGAGCATCCGCTCTCTGGCGCTTTTTTCGACAGAGACTTCGTTTAGGGCCCAGCTTTCAAAAACCAGCTTGCCGTCCTGAAAAACCTGAACCTCGAGTGCTACTCGATGCCCAACCTTGTAGTCCTTTTCGGAAAGCGCTTTGAGAGCAGAGTCCAGATCGTCCATTTCGGCCTCTGCCATAAAACCAATGTGACCCAGGTTGATGCCGAGCAATGGAGCATCCTGCTGCCTTGAAAGCTCGGCAGCCCTGAGAATGCTCCCGTCACCCCCAAGCACGAAGACCAACTCAAGTGGTTGGGATGAAAACAGCTTTGCGGGGTCTATCGAAGAATCGCTGGCCAGACTAAGGCGATTGATGTCCTCCTCAGCAAAAAGACAGGTCATGCCGAGAGCTTCCAGCTTCTGGCAAATCTCTAGGGTGGTGGAGACGTCGGCGCGCGTTTCTGCCGAGGAGACCACAAGGGTGTTTCTCGTCATTCGCCCACCTTTCCAAGAATTAAAGACTAGTGACTACCAAGACACGGTGCTGATAACTTCTAACAGCCCGAGGGCCAAAGAAAATCCTTAGTCAGCCTTGGCAAACAGTGCCTCGATAATCTCAGTCTCCTTGGAATACTCGATCCGCTGAGAACCGAATAAAGCCAGATACTCAGTATTGCCGTTGGTTCCCTTAATGGGAGATTCTGTGATTTGTTGGCAGTGCAGGTTTGCCGCTCTGGCGCCATCTAGCACCTGCTCTATGGCACGCCTGCGCTCGGTGCGGCTCGAGACTACTCCGGTGGCACTCAACGAATGCTTGCCCACTTCAAATTGCGGCTTAATCAGCCAGATCTGCGGTGCCCCTGCTGCAAGCTCGGCCAATTTCTCGCAGACCAAAGTTAAGGAAATAAAGCTCAGGTCCACCACAACCAAGTTGACTGGCTCGCCTGATGTGTGTTCTAACAACTGCTCAAGGGTGAAATTGCGAAGGTTCTGGCCCTCCAGGCTCGTTACACGAGGATCGCTTTTCAGCTCATCAACCAACTGATTATGACCGACGTCAACTGCGATCACTTTCTCTGCGCCATTTTCAAGCAAAACTTGAGTGAACCCACCAGTGGAAGCACCCGCATCAAGACAGATTCCAGCCGGGGAAATTTCAAAAACCTCTAAAGCATGGGCTAGCTTGTGTCCTGCTCTAGAAACAAAATCGATTCCCTCTGAAACGACGACAGAATCTTCAGGTTCAATTTTTTGGGAGGCCTTGGTGACCGGCTTGCTATTTACCGTGACCCTACCGGCTGCTATCAGCGCTCCGGCCTGGGTTCTGGAGCGCGCCAAGTCCCGGATTACCAGCTCAATGTCGAGCCGCTCGCTCACAGTAGCTGGGTTTCGAGCTCAGTGATTATTTCTTCAAGCTGTGCCAGCTGTTCGGCCACAGGCAGCTTCTCAATCTCAGCCAGCTTCGCCGAAAGGTTTTCAATGGACAATTTCATTCCTAGCTGTAGAGGCTTTGCGGGACATCAAGGGCGTAAATCGGCTTTCCACAGTTCCAGATTAGATGGCAGGCGGCCTTCAGTGCATCCAGGGAACGCGGGTCTCCGGAAATAACAACTAATTTGTCAGCCAGCAATTCGATGTTGGCTTGGCCAACCTTCACGCCGTGCTTGGTGGATTTCGGCTCGACGTAGTCCACTAGTAGCCCAGATAAATCTTCAAGAATGTAGTCAGGTCGATCCTCAGGCTTTGCCGCCAGTAGCTCTTTCCGCGTCGCGATTCCAGTTAGTACGACTGCCGATTTCATGCCCGCCTGCCTTGCCCCCCGGATGTCCGTATCAAGGCGATCGCCAACCATAATCGGGCTTTGAATCTGCAGCTGAGCGAGCGCCTGATCGAAAATTGGACGGAACGGCTTGCCTGCAAAATCAGGAAGTATTCCGACAGCGGTATGAACGGCCCCTACCAGAGTCCCGTTTCCTGGAGCAATTCCCTGCTCAACCGGAATCGTCCAATCCTGGTTCGTGGCTACCCAGATGGCCCCGTTTTGAATTGCAAAGCTGGCTTCTGCTAGCTCCCTCCAGGAGACATCCTTGCTAAAGCCTTGGATAACTGCGGCTGGCGAATCTGAAGCTTTATCGACAACCTTGAAACCAGACTCTGAGACCTCATGCCGAAGACCATCTCCGCCTACAACTAAAACTGATTGTCCGGCCGGAATCTTTTCGGCCAACAATTTTGCGCCTGCCCTGGCAGAGCCAACGACTTGGTTTGGGGTTGTCGCTATCCCTAAGGAAGTCAGTTGCTCAGCAATGGTCTCAGCCCTGCGTGATGAATTATTGGTGATGTAGCCGACCTTGATATCCAAGCCCTGAAGCTTGTTGACCGATTCAACCGCATTAGTAACAGCAAGTTCGCCCTGATAAACCACTCCATCAAGGTCAAGCAGGACCGAGTCGAAACTACTTACCAGCACCTCGAGGGCCTCTCCCCTTGTTTTCTGGTCTTGGTCCACGATCAGGTCGCCCTGTTCGCGAAGGCCCAGAACTGCGTTCAGGCCTGGAACTACGATCTGGGCGGCCTGAACGGTCCGGTCTTTCGCCCCGAGGTTGTTCGCTACGATCTGGCCTTGCTCCGCGATCTGGTCTCTCAGAGCGCTCCGGCCTCTCGCTGCGGTTTGGTCGATCGCTGCGTTCCGGGCGTGAGCCTCGGTCTGGGCGCTCGCCACGGTCCGGGCGCTCGCCTCGATCTGGCCTAGCGCTGTCCCGAGGCGGGTACTTGCGCTCAGGTCGGTCAGTCTTCCGGTCGCCACGATCAAATTTTCGGTCAGGCTTGCTGTAGGGGTTATCCGACCTTGGCTTCTTCTCAAACTCCTCGCTAGTAGGAATCTTAATTTCCTCAAACAGCTCAAATACTTCTTCGCCGTGCTCAGCCATGGCCTTCTCGGCACGATCGGCAAGCTGGTCCCATTGGTCGCCATCGCGCTCAAGCTCACGCAGGCACTCGGCATAACTGCGGAAAAGTAGCGGTGACTGTTCAAAAACCCGCTTTGGATTCAGTTCTGGAATCTCTAGCTCCTGCAGAGCTAGATCCGCCTGGCCCAAATCGAGCCGGGCTCCTGAAAGGGCAATAGCCAGGTTGATCCTGACGCCAGTGGTCAACTTTGATCGGTCAATACCAACCACGGCTTCTAGTGCGCGCTCTGGTCGACCCAAGCCACGCTCGGAATCAACGATTAGCGGCAGCTGATCGTTGGATCCGGAAAGTCTTCTGTGAGTCAGCAGCTCCCTGATTGCAAGGGCAAACTCACCACTTGCATAGGCCGTAATGCCCAGGGTCTCGTGCACAATTGCCAACCGACCTGCTCTCCTGGAGGCGGCAAGGGCGTGCTTATGTGCAAGTTGTGGGTCGTCCTCAATCAGTAACGACACCATTGCTAGGTGACGCGCAACCATCTCCGCATTTTCAGCGGTTAGGGTCTTCAGTTGGACGCGAACTGAAAAATCTAAGTCCTCTGGAGTGATCTCAGAGGGTACCAGCGGCGACTTCTCCTCAGTTTTGACTCGCTGAACTCGAGTTTGCCACTCGGGGCGCTCCTTATCGGTGCGCTCTCCACGACCAATCGGGCCCTCTTCATGGGGCTTTGGTCTTTTGCCTCGTTGTTCCAAGATCGCTCCTTATAAGCAAAATGCTTAAATAGAAAAGGCCACCCCATAAGGAGTGGCCATTTCTAAAGTAAGTCCGGCGGTGTCCTACTCTCCCACAGGGTCCCCCCTGCAGTACCATCGGCGCTGAGAGTCTTAGCTTCCGGGTTCGGAATGTAACCGGGCGTTTCCCTCTCGCTATGGCCGCCGAAACACTATTGAGTTATGTGAATCGAAAAAGCTTAAGCTTTAATCGGTTCTCGACCATACCTCGAGAACCACACAGTGGACGCAAGCACAAATTTGAAGTTGTATCAAGTTATCGGGCTATTAGTACGGGTCAGCTCCATGCCTTTCAGCACTTCCACATCCCGCCTATCAACGCAGTAATCTAGCTGCGGCCCTCTCGACATAAAGTCATGGAAATCTCATCTTGAAGCAAGCTTCCCGCTTAGATGCTTTCAGCGGTTATCTCTCCCAAACGTAGCTAATCAGCGGTGCACTTGGCAGTACAACTGACACACCAGAGGTTTGTCCAACCCGGTCCTCTCGTACTAGGGTCAGGTCTTCTCAAATTTCCTGCGCGCGCAGAGGATAGAGACCGAACTGTCTCACGACGTTCTGAACCCAGCTCGCGTGCCGCTTTAATGGGCGAACAGCCCAACCCTTGGGACCTACTCCAGCCCCAGGATGC
>JAFMHN010000020.1 GCA_017854485.1 Aquiluna sp.
GCAAGGCTCTGAAAAGGCCGACATTTTTCAGAGTCCCGTCATGGGCAATGCGCCTGCTAATAGGCGTTGCTGCCGACGAACTGCTGCTGTGTTCGCAGAAAATGACAGCAACTAAGCTGCTTTCAACAGGTTTTGAATTCAATCACCCAACCCTGACAGACGCAGTCGACTACGTCGTTAGCTAAAACTACTTGGAAGCTGGCTTCCTCGCTGCTGGCTTCCTCGCTGCTGGCTTCCTCGCTGCTGGCTTTGCCGCTGGCTTCTTGGCTGCTGGCTTTGCCGCTGGCTTCTTGGCTGCAGCAGGCTTAGCTGCGGTGGTCTTCTTAGCAGCTGGCTTTGCGGCAGTGGTCTTCTTTGCTACTGGCTTGGCCGCAGGCTTGGCGGCTGGCTTCTTCGCTGCAGGCTTAGCTGCAGGCTTGGCGGCTGGCTTCTTCGCTGCAGGCTTGGCGGCTGGCTTTGCGGCAGTGGTCTTCTTTGCTACTGGCTTGGCCGCAGGCTTGGCGGCTGGCTTCTTCGCTGCTGGCTTTGCCGCTGGCTTTTTGGCGGTAGCCCTTGCGGTGGAGGCAGTCTTGGCAACCTTTGTGGCTGCGCGCTCTAGATCGGAAAGTGCCTCGGCTGCAACATCCTTGGCAGCATCCTTTGCTTCCTTGGCAACTACGGCAGCTGAAGTCGATGCAGCCTTACCGGTGCGAGAAAAAAGTTTTTTGATTGAGTCGAGCAGGCTCATTGATATCTCCGATTTAGGTATTGGGTGGGTCAGTGAAAGTTTAGAGGCTGGAAGCTAGATTGCTCTACGGCGGGCCAGGATTTCGTCAATCTCTTTTGCAGCCAAGGAGCGCTTTGGTTGGTCGATTTCGATTACCTCTGCCAAAGGCTGGACTAGTTCTCCGGCTTGCCTGGGGGCAAGCGGGGCAGGAATTGGATTAGGGCTCCATTCCCTGCTCTTGTTTCTGGCGGCCTGAGTGCGGGCTGCACTGTGTCTTACTTGTTGACGCCTTCGATGCAGCCTGGAAGCAATTGCGGCGGCCTGCGAGGCTGCTGCGCGTTGGATAAACAAAGATCCAAGAGTTAGCAACATTGCTGCAGCAAAGCCAAACCACCAAGAGTTTTCTGCCATGGCAGCCACAGCTGACGCTACAGAGCCCAGGAGTCCAAGAATGAAAATTACGGAGAAACTGCGCTGAGTGTTGATCAGTCTTCTAAGACGCTGGTCATCTGTTAGAGGCTGCTCCGCCATCGTTTGTTTGGCGGATGCCCGCACCACCTTTGTGGTCTCGCGGATTTGGGAACGCTTGGTGTATCCGGGAACAAAAACCAGCAACCAAACTACGGCAGCTACTAAAAGGGTCACGCCACCCAAGCCCACCGAATTGTTCATAACAACAAGATATGGCCAACCACAACTAAACCCCGCTATTGCGGCTTGGCGTTTCTCACTCTAGAGAGCATTGAACCATTGATTTCTTCCGAGGTCACGGCAAAAATCCGGTGGTCTCGCCATGCTCCATCGATGTGAATGTAACGCTGCTTTAGACCCTCTTCGCGAAGACCCAGCTTCTCCACCACTCTTAGGGAGGCCTCGTTTTCAGGGCGAATGTCAATTTCAACTCGGTGCAGGCCACCATCAGACAGGAGGTAGTCGATGGTCATGGCTACTGAAATTGGAACAATCGAATTTCCCGCAGCCTTCTTTGCGATCCAGTAGCCGATGGTGCCGGAAGACACTGACCCGTAGAGAATGTTTGCGACATTCAGTTGCCCAACTACTTCGCCATTGAACTCCATCACCAACGCCAGTCCGTTTCCACGCTTGGTTTGATCCAGAAGCGACTTGACCATCCATTTTGTGTCAATTGGATAGCGAATGCCGGGAGTCGATGCCTCCCAGGGCGACAGCCACGCCCGGTCGGCAAGAAGCAGCTCACGGAGCACCCGGTGGTCCTTTTTTTCAAGACCTCGAAGAGTGATACTTCCGTGAGTCAGTGGGAGAAATCGCTGCACGCTGGCAAGATTACCGCTATGGACACCGCTATTGCGAAAGCCGAACTCAGAAAAAGGCATACCGTTGCCAGACCCCTGAGCTCAGCTGGCCTGACTGAGCAGCTAAAAAACCTGGTGGAGACCCTTGGACCTAAGGTGGTCGCAAGTTATGTTCCACTCAAATCTGAGCCTGACACCGGTGACTTCAATCAAGGCGGCGAAGCTCGATTCAAGATCGTCTTTCCTCGAGTTGTCGGGACAGAGCTTGAATTCGCAAGCGGTGACTTCAGTGGTTCCGGGCTGGGAATCAGCGAACCCGATGGTGAAGCAATCGCCCTGAGTGACATCGACGTTTTTCTAGTGCCAGCGCTTGCTGTCGATATCAGCGGCAACAGACTGGGCAAGGGCAAAGGGTTTTACGACCGCTGTTTGAAGAAAGTCTCAAATGCCACCGTGATTGCAGTGGTGTTCGACCAGGAGGTTTTGGAAAAAGTGCCTTGCGAAGAATTCGACCACAGAGTCGATGGCATTGTCACCCCCAGCCGCTGGTGGCTGATTTAGTCTCGGTAGACTTTACCCGGAGGAAAAATGCCGACCTATACATATGTTTGCAAGTCATGCGCGCATGCCTTCGAAATACACCAGTCGTTTACGGACGAAGCGCTGACCGAGTGCCCAAAATGCCAGGGAGAGTTGCGCAAACAATTTGGAAACTTAGGCGTGAGCTTTAAAGGTTCCGGCTTTTACAAGAACGACTCGGCTCCTTCTAAGCCCTCATCTTCAGATAGTTAGCCCCAGTGTGGCGGTTTATCGTCACGCAGCCTGTCATCATTTGAGTCGTCGCCATCGCCCCAGGCTCGGCCAGTATCTTCAAAAGCCTTCTCGTCAAAAAGCGGCTGCGCTTTTCTGACTAGATCGATGCCCAGTTTCATTGCAATCCTGTTTGCAACATCCTGAGGCTTCGCGAACATCTCGAGGGCGTGAACTCGGTGGTAGTCCCAGCCCATGGCTCGAAGCAAACCCGGACGCACTCGAAGCTTCTCATCCCAATTGGATCCGACCAGCGCCCAATCCGGATCAACCACCGCTGCGGTAGTTCCGTAGGAAACCGCAAGTCCGATTCGGCCGGCGAAGTTCAGTGAGACCTTCAGGCCCAACTTTTGGAGCCTGAGGGCTAGGTCCTTCAATAGCGGATCTCCTTCGCCGTCAGCCACGTCACTCAAAAAGCTTGGTGCGATCAGGTCTTTCAGCCAGCGCTGATTGGCTGGCAGGCTGCCACCGGCGAAGTCCTCAAAGTTGTAGCAGGAGACAACACTCATCCTGTGTCTGGCTGCCACTATCTGGTTCACCATCCAACGGCTAGCGCTGGGGTAGTTAAAGTCGCCCAGGGTTCCAGAAATCTTCCCTTCGGGAGTTCTACCGTAACCAACAGAGAAGATGACTCGATCAGCCAGCCGGTGCGTTAACTCCGCCATGCTTACGCATTCAAATTCTTCACGGCCATGAGCGTCAAAGAATTCAGCGATTTGAGGTTGAGTCGCCACTAACTCTTGAACCTTTTGACTAATGCGTTCGGCGTGAATTTTCGATGCGGTAACCACCATCAATGACTGACCCGGGGTCCATCTAGCATGGCTCATGACCATCTCGACAACCTTGTCCACCTCCGAATCTAAGGATTCAGTGGCGCCCTCAATGGTGCTTTCAGCACGCGCGTTTTCAGTCACTTCGATCTGCTCAAAGCTGTGAGTTCCAAACAGCTGCGATGCTGCAGGTTCGAGGATTAGCCTGCCTGAATAGAAGTTTTCATTCAGATACTTACCAAGCACCTGGCCTTCAATTCGATAATTGCGGCTGATTGCAAGCGAACCGAAAGTATCTTGAACGTGTTCGAAAACAGAGTTTCGCTCGGACTCAACGTGCGCCTGATTTGCTCTAGCCACGGTGTCAAAGTTTTCTGGTGCTGCAATCACTGGGTCCCCGAAGGCCAGCACTTGCTTTGCTCTGGCAAGCCCTGCATGCGCCTCCGCCATCCCGGTAGATGCGGCATCGAGCACGATCACCATGTCAAACTCTTCGTCTTTTCCGATTTCCTGCAACCGATATGGCGAGACTAAAACGCTGGGAACCAAGGTTTGATAGATCGCTCCCCCGGCCTTGGCAGCGGTTTTCAGGTCCAGCTTCTTGGTCCGAAGCTGTGTCCGGAGCTGGTCAGCCTGAGCGGGATAGGTTGCGATCGCCTGCCTCCAGTTCTGGCCAAGATGGTGACGAACATGCTCGAGCCCTTGCAAAATCAAGTCCTCATTCGCTTTTTCAAAGGCGGTCTCGAGCTGAGCAACTTCGGTTTGTCCATATTCGAGAATTCTGGAATCCGACTGGATGATCATTTCCAGCGCTGATTGCCACCAGGTCAGCTCAAACTCCTGCATCAGCTGCTCATACTCGGGCTTGGTGTTGCTCACCTCCTTGGTGAACTCGCCAAGGCCAATCGCGGTCAGCTCTCTGGATATCGGCAAGCGCTCCATGTACCTGTCAAGCGAGGCAGTCTTGGTGGCTAGGCCCTCCAGAAGTTTCGCCAACTCATCCAGCGGAAGTCTGGTCATGAGTTCAATATCAGGGTCTGGGTTTAGGTGCCGCTGCAACAATTGAAGCGTCTGATAAATCCGCTCAAACTTTGATTGAACATCAGCCAAGCCAAGCGGAACCTGTGGCGGCGACTGGGTTTGATTTAGATCTTCCCAGCTTGCTCGCTGCTGTTCGGCGGCCAGCAGCATTAGGTGCAAGTTCGAAACTGACACCCCAGGTCGCAAATAGCCCTTAGCAAGCTTTTTGAATCTTCGACGCTGGGCTCCAGACAGGTCGCCCCGCTCTCCCCTGGGAGCGGTGGCATCGATTAGCTCTTGAATAGGCCGGTCAAAAATTTCGGGCTTGAATTTATCCAGGGTTTCGCGAATGCCCAGCAGCAGATTGAGCTGCTGGGACCACTGTTCGACATTGGTGCAGGGCTTGAGCTGAATGTCGGTTAGGTAGAGATTGATTTGGTAGCGCAGAAGCCTAAACTCCTCGCCCGCCAAGTCCCTGGCCGCTGAAACCGCGGCTGCGATTTCAGCCTGTGATTCAAACCTGGCCTGGAACCAGGGTCCATCGGCAGCTGCAGTAGAGAACAGTCCGGCCTCATGAGCGCGCTTTAGCAAGCCGGCGGAAGCATCCTCGATGGTTGCCAGTAGCTCGGGCTTGATCCTGGCGCTGTTGACTGGCGCTCCAGGTTGTGCAGCTAGATTGGCAAGTTTCTCAAGTGCCTGAATCAGACTGATGCCGAGGGCATTGTCTTTGGAATGCAGCACTTTGAAGTAGCTCTCCACTTCAACCTGGGTTTTTGCAACGGCCAATTTGGCCGAAGCCAAATCAGCTGGGCTTGCCTTCTCGTTTCGAGAAATCGCAGACACCGTGTCGGTCCAAGCGTCCTTCTCCCGGACCGCAAGACCCGGAAGCTTAGAGTGACTTAAACGCTCGGCCAGTTCGTCCAAGGTTTGCTCTCTCGGAGCAATTATCAGGGCTCGTTTGTTTGCAAGTGCCAGGTTTGCCAATAAGTTCACAATGGTTTGCAGGTAGCCACAACCCGGGAGTGTCTCTATCGCGAACGAGTCCCCCGCGAGCGCCTTGCCGATGACTTTTTGCTGGTCATGGTCTGCATTTTGAACCAGAGTGATCTCCGGAATCTGATAGTTATTGGCAGGTACTGGGCTCTTACCTAGCAACTGCGCCAAAGCCGATGATTCTGGAATCGAAAAGGCCTGGTCGGACACCAATAGGTCGGGAACGAAATTACCCAACACGAGCAACTTTTCAACCTGCAGTTCAGGGTGCTGAATCAGCTCAGCAATCAGCGACAGCACTCCAGTTGGGATCAAATCAGTTTGCCCCTGGCTGATTGCAATCAGATCCGAGACCCTGAAGTCGCTGCGATAGGTCTTGACAAGCTTGATCAGAGCAGGGTTCATCCTGGGAACCTGATCAACCCTCAACTCAAAGTCATCGCCCTTTTGAATCAGGTGCGATTTCCAAAGCAGTATCGGCAGTCTCATCTCGCCCAATGTCACCAAACCCCCGGCAACAAAAAGTGCGTCTATTCCAAAGTTCCGCTGGATCCGGACTGACTTTTTTAGGATCCTCCTCGATGAGGTGAGGGCTCTTGACTGCGCAATACCATCGCGAACCAAGTTGGAGATTGTGGAGGACCTTGCAGAAGAAAGCTGGGCTAGTCCACCCGGGTGCGCTCGTGAGAGATCCACCTGCCCAAAGCTTGATGGTTCAAAGCTAGTCAGCGGATTAGTGCCGCCAATAGTCTGGGCCTGCTTTGCCCAAAGGTCTAATAATTCGCTGTGTTCCACGCCAAAATACTAGAAGCGATGAGCGGAAACGCCCGTTTGCCTTGCCACAGATGGGAGAACCCAATGGTTCGCTCACCGAGTTTGATTGAGGCGATTTCAAGCTCAAAATTGCTAGTAACCTATTACGGCTACTGGCCCCGTAGCTCAGTGGATAGAGCAACGGTTTCCTAAACCGTGTGTCGGGTGTTCGATTCACCTCGGGGCCACAACTAAAAAACTACTCTGGATAGCTAAAGAGCTGGCCGATCTCAACATCAAGAGCCCTGGCAAGCGTGAAAGCGAATTCCAAGGATGGCGAGTATTTGCCGCTTTCAATCGCAATCAAAGTTTGTCTCGACACCCCCAACATTTGCGCAAGCTGCTCCTGAGTAAAGCCCTTTGCCTGGCGATGAAACTTGACCGTGTTTGTGAGCTTGGTTGGCTTAGTCATTTACACGCCAACTCGGTAATACCGGAGCTTTGCAGTGTTTATTGACAAGGATGCAACTAGGCCGCCGTAGAACAGGGCGTGCACGATCGCAAAATAGGGCATCTCAAAAAGAGCTAGTCCCAGCCCAACTAAAGCTACCGCGCTCATGATGCTCATGCCGACCGCATTGGAGCGACGAGAAATGTCCTTGTCGCGGATGTCAACTAGGTTCGCCGAGCGATGGTCAACAATCGCAAGAATGATTTGGGTGATGATGGAAAACAGGATGTGGAAGACGAATACAGAGATCAGGACCCACTTATAGTCAATCTGATCCAGGTCCCTCTTGCCTACTTCGGAAAGAAGCCAGGCCGAGTAGCCGACTAGGACAACTAGGTTTGCTACCAGTTCCAACCAGACGGATTTTTCCTGATGATTCATTTTGCTCCAATGTAAAGAATTTCTTACATTATGTAAAAGATTTTTTACATTGTCAAATATTGCTAGGCGGCCCGCTTCTGGAACGCGAGGAATTCAGTCCACTCCGGCTGAGTCTTGTCCGCACCGCGAACGTTCCACGCCATTCCCGTTGGCATCTTCGGCATTATCTTCAACTCCCAACCGATTTCAGCCGGGGTGCGATCACCCTTGGAGTTATTGCATTTGAGGCAGCATGCGACCAGGTTCTCCCAGGTGTCCTTGCCCCCTCTGGATTTAGGCATGATGTGGTCGATGGTGTTGGCTGGGCCTAGACAGTAGCCACAACGACTGGAATCTCGCCTAAGAACCCCTCTCCTTGACACCGGCACGCGTCTGGCGTTGGGGATCCGGACATACCTAGATAAAAGAATCACCGAAGGCAAGTCAAATTCTTGACTTGCACTTCTCACCACCGCGTTATCGATGCCGGCCAGAATTGTGGCCTTTTGATTCAGAACCAAAACCAAAGCTCGCTTGAATGAGACAACAGCCAGTGGTTCATATCCTGCGTTTAGGACGAGAGTGCGCATTCATTACTCCAATCGAAATCGCCGGCACGGCTTGCCGGCATTCGAATTGACCCCGGGAAATAAAAAACGCGCCGCAAAAAAGCGACGCGTGTTATCTCCGGCATGGATATACAGAGGAACCGGAATATGTGTATCCAGTTGCCATGCTTGGCTGGCATGTTAGCTGGCATTTCAACTCTCCCCAGACATCTATCAATACTTGTTCATCACACTAAGAGAAGAAATTGATCTTTTTCGTTAGAAACGCAGAGCCTAAAGGTGAAGTTTTGGTTACTTTTTACTAGTTCTCAATGTCCACAAAACGAATCAGGTGATAGCGGTCGGTGAAAATCGGCGCTAGCTTGACTCGGTCTCCGGGCTGCGGAGCGTGGTAGAAGTTGCCGTTTCCAGCATAAATTCCGTTGTGGCTAAAGTCGTTGAAGATCACGATGTCACCAGGCACGGCATCCTCGATGGCCACCTTTGTGGCCATTTTTGCCTGCTGATAGACGCTGTGGGGAAGTTCCACCCCGAACTGAGAGTAAACAAAGAGAACGTAGCCAGAGCAGTCGATGCCGCCTGGAGTTTGACCGCCGAAGACATAGGGAGTTCCCACAAGCTCAGCGGCAGCCTTCATCAGGTTGGCGCTGGTGACGCTTGTGAACCTAGGGCTTGCTAAGTAGTCAGCTGCCCGAGGGCCCTCGTAGTAATAAATCTTTGATTTTGACTTCACCTGGAATTCGGAGGCAGCGGCCGGTTGATAGTCACCTCTTGTGAACTCGACAGCTCGAACCGTTGCAACAGAAAGCCCCTGTGATGGAGCAGAAACCTGAACCATCTCGGAGTCTCTCGCTAGCCCCGCTGCAGCGGTGACTTCTGGAGCAAATCCATAGGAGGGAAGAGCAGCTGTAGCCATAAGCCCAGTAGAGGCAAACATGGTCACGAGAGTGCGAAGTGTGTGACGCTCGACCTTGGCGGCCTTGTTGCGCTCGATGCTTCGCAAGTCTTTGCGAGACAGGCTCTGAGCGTCAGCAGTAGCTGAATTCAATGGGAATCCTCCGCGGATAGTCTCTGGATGTTCCAAGCGCTTAAGTATACCTAGGAACCTGAGGAAGTTCCGAGAAACAAGTGTTGAGCAAAATCGGAGTCGATAAGTAGCCCTTCTGCATTGCCTGAAGCAACTAACAGCCACCCATCTTGATTCGCCGTTAGGTCAACTTCCCGACCTGGAACAAGACCCAGTTCTGCCAGTTGCGACAGCAGCGCGCCATCCAACTGCAGTGGTTCTCCGATCCGGACCAGGAGGTATCTGCCGTCTTCAAGAGCGGCTATTGGTGAGCATGGCTGCAGTGTTGCCTCTGGCAGACCCAAGAGCTCCAAGCCAGGAACGGGCATTCCGAATGGCGAAACGCTTGGGTTTTTCAAGAGCCCAATTAGCTTTCGCTCAACCTGTTCGCTCATTACGTGCTCCCAGCGACAGGCCTCGTCATGAATGTCTTCCCAGTCCAAACCAATAACTTCAAGCAATAGCTGTTCGGCAAGTCGGTGTTTGCGCATCACCTCAACGGCGGTTAATCTGCCAACATCGGTGAATTGCAGCTGCCTGTCATCCAGCAACCGAAGCAGTCCGTCGCGTTCCATTCGGGCCACGGTCTGAGAAACAGTTGGGCCAGAGTGATCTAGTCGCTCGGCAATTCGAGCACGCATTGGGGGTATATTCTCTTCTTCAAGCTCATAGATGGCCTTGAGATACATTTCAGTTGTGTCAATGAGATCTGTCATGAAAACCCCCTTCCCGGCTAAGCCAAGACTACTTGTTCAGGCGGCTAAACTTGAGCTATGCCCAAGATCATGATCCCAGACTCCCTGAAGCCACAAGACGGAAGATTTGGCTGTGGGCCATCCAGGATGCGAGCGGAGCAACTGACCGCATTTGTGGACTTTGGAAGCAAGTACATGGGCACCAGTCACAGGCAGCCACCGATCAAGAACCTGGTTGGAGACCTGAAACAAGGGCTACTAGATATGTTCCACGCCCCAGCCGGCTACGAAATTATTCTTGGGAACGGTGGCGCTTCAGCATTCTGGGATGCGGCAACTTTCTCGCTGGTGGAGAAAAAAGGCCAGGCCCTGGTCCACGGTGAATTCGGAAATAAGTTTGCAAACATTCTGGGAGCTCCGTGGCTTGAAAAGCCGACGGTTGTTTCCGCTGAGCCTGGAACCAGGTCAGACCTTGTGGCCGAATCTGGTGTTGATGTCTACGCCTACCCTCACAACGAAACCTCAGCCGGTGTAGTAACGGATGTGACTCGGGTATTAGGAGCGGACGCCGATGCGCTGATGCTCACCGATG
The DNA here is from genome assembly GCA_017854485.1 of Aquiluna sp. GTDB lineage: Bacteria > Actinomycetota > Actinomycetes > Actinomycetales > Microbacteriaceae > Aquiluna. The sequence goes on from JAFMHN010000020.1 coordinate 10,123, forward strand.
CAACCAGTGCCGCCGGTGGAATCGATTTTGACCCACTGGAAACCGACGCCTATTACTTTGCGCCCCAGAAAAACCTAGCCTCCGATGGTGGTCTATGGCTGGCGCTGGTCTCACCGAAGGCCATCGAGCGGATCGAGCGAGTCGCTGCCTCCGGCAGGTACATCCCAAACATCCTGAGCCTCAAGCTCGCTCTTGACAATGCTCGAGATAACTTCACCCTGAACACCCCGTCGCTCGCGACGCTGTTCTTCACTAACAATCAGGTTCAGTGGATTAACGACAACGGCGGGCTGGCTTGGGCAGATCAGCGAACGAGGACCAGCTCAAACCTGCTGTATGACTGGGCTGAAAAGACCGAGGTAGCTCACCCATTTGTTTCCAATCCCAATCACCGCTCACAGGTGGTGGCAACAATAAATTTCGATGAGTCGATTGATGCCTTGGAAATTGCTCAGATCTTGCGCGAAAACGGGATTGTCGACACCGAGCCATATCGAAAGCTGGGTAAGAACCAGCTTCGTATTGCGACATTTGTTGCAACCGACCCGAGCGAAGTCTCAAAACTTATCGAATCGATTGAATACGTCCTGGAGCGGATTTAGAGTTATGAAACTTTATGTGAAGTTTGAGGACAGAAAAGCAGATCCTGCTCCTATGAACTTCGACTCGAAGCCAATAATAAGAGTCGGAACTCTAATTTGGCTCCTGATCTTCATCGTCTTGGCTGTGCTTTATCCGGCGCTGGCGGACGCGGGTCTTCAGTGGTGGCTGCACACTTCCATCGTTGGAATCAGCCTCGGAATCATTGGCCTGTGGATCATCAGAAACGACTAGCGACTTAATCAGTTCGTCTGCTTCTGCATCAGTTTTAGCCTTACCCTCAGCGCGAAGTTGTTGCCTGAATTCCGCAAGTCGTTCCGACCACGGCACCCACTTCGGAGCCAACAGCGCATCTTCCGAAGCAATGAGATGTAGTTCAGAAATTGTTGCGGGCTTGCGCTTGTCTGGCTGAGTTAGTGTCACTAGCCAGTGCCAACCGCTGTAACCGCGCATCAGGCAGTTGAAACGAAGTTCGATTACGCCTTTAGCCGGCTCGGTTTCGCTGACAAACTCCCCGTAGCTGCCGGTCGGCAAATCTGCCTCTAGCAACGCTAGGGCAACATCAATGTTTTTAGCCTTCAAGCTCTTGGGCCACTCTGCGCAACAGCTGCGCTACCTTCTTGCCGTGGGCAGCCTCTGGGTACTTGCCGCGCTTTAGGTTTCCACCGATTTGATCAAGCAATCTGATTAGGTCCTCGGTAATGATTGCAAGGTCTTCTGCTGGCTTGCGGGTGGTGGAGGTAAATGAAGGGACCTCAAGAATTCGCACTGACAGTGCTTGAGCACCCTTGCGACCATCGGCGATGCCGAATTCAACCCGACTACCAGGCTTGATTGTCTCGGTTCCAGCTGGCAATGCACTGGCGTGCAGGAAAACTTCAGATCCGTCATCGCCTGCAATGAATCCGAATCCCTTGTCATCGTCAAAAAACTTCACTTTGCCGGTAGGCATGCTTCCCACTTTCAACTGGTCGGCGTTTAGTGTATCTGAAAGGTTAGAGTTATCTAATGGCTAAAAACCAAAATCGCCCCCAGATCGAGACAACGCTGGCCTACATGGCAGTTGGAGTCATAGGGCTTTCAATCGTCTCAATGCTGATAACACTTGGCCTTAGCGCACTTGGATTTAGCAACTTCCCGGTTGTTCTGGCTCAGTTGCCCCTGATTGGTTTGCCAATTGGCTTTCTGATAATTGTCGCCATGTTGATTGTCTCAATCATCAGGCGGACTAAAGAAAACGAGAATTAGTGTCTTCCATTCTGGAACTAGCCTCACAACTTCGCATGCAAACCGAGGCTGAACTGCGCCTAACCCTGCAATCCTGCCTCGGGAATGGTCAGGGCTGCGATGACTACTTTGACCTAAGTCGAGTGTTGCTGTCACGCAGAGAACTGGAGCCGAAGATTAGGGCGCTCGGTGCCTCTGACCTGGAGGCACTTAGGTCACTCAAGGTCACTCCGAACTTGGTTGCAGCAAATCTTGCCACCGAGAATATGGTGCTTGAGGAAGCCTCGCTATTGGCTCAAGAATTACAGCCGGCGGCTTTCAAGCCAACCAAACGTCATGGCTCCTACCTGAGTGCCTATGAAACCCTGCTGTGCATCACCGAGCTGCTTTTTGCTTGCGAACGCCACTGGCTAGATGTGATCCGGGCAGGGATTCGCTCTCAGGACGCCAAAGAGGTTGCTCAGAAGCTGAAGCTGACCCCGAAAGACGTGCAGCGAAAGTTTCAGCTAGCCTGCTCCGCTGGATTGATTGTTGAACACCAGGGACGCTGGGTGGCATCGCAAGCCGGAATGGATTGGTTGGAGTTGGGTCGGATTGAAGCCTGGGAAGCTTTGGCAACCTCGGTCTGGGATATTCCTGACATCAACTTCATTCAGGCAAGTGCGCTCGAGCAGATCACCAACGATTATCCGCTGGTAAACCTCGGCAATCTAAAGTTGCTGGAGTTTGGTGCCGACCTGGGACTTCTTGATAACGACACTGCGCTTTTCCCATTGACACTTGGAAACCCCGAAAAAGCCGCCAAGGACATTGCTAAGCACCTCCCGGAGATTCAGGACACGCTTCTGGTCCAGGGAGACCTCAGCATTGTTTCACCGGGTCCAATCTCAACCCAGCTGCATCGCAAGCTGGACACTTTTGCCGACTCTGAGGACCTGGGGCTTGCTTCTAGGTTTAGAATCACGAACCTCAGTATTTCTCACGCTCTCGAAACCGGAATGACGATCGATCAGATCACCGACACCCTCAGTCAAACAGCCGCTAAGCCGCTACCTCAGCCAGTGGCCTATGTGCTCGAGCAAACAAAAACAAGGTTCGGGCAACTCAAGGTGCTGGGGTCGCCGGCCGGAACAATCGTGGAATCAACCGACACAATTTTGATCACACAGATTGCCAATGAGCAGTCACTGCGTGGCCTTATGTTGCAGCCAATTGCCCCGGGGCAGCTAGCATCCAAGCTAAGTGTTGACCTGATCTATTTCAACCTCCGTGATGCCGGCTACGCGGCCGTGATGTTTGATGCCTCGGGAAAAATCATCTCTCCCAGGACCCAGGTTGCAGTGGAAATTGAGTTGGCTCCAGACGATCTAATTGACACCCGGGTTGCATCACTGATGTCCGGGGAGCGAAACCAAATGGGTGGAGACGATGTGCTGCGGCAGCTGCTGTTCGCCCAAAAGAACAAGCTAATGGTTCAGATTTCGGTTGAACTGCAGTCCGGCGAAGCCAAACAGTTTACTCTTTCTGTTTTAGGTGTTGCCGCAGGCAGACTTCGAGGCAAGGACCAAGATAAGGATGCGGAGCGCACCCTGCCGATTTCTCGCATCCAATCAGTGTTGCTGGTTTAAGCTATAAGGATGTCTCAGGGGCCACTGATTGTTCAAAGCGATAGAACTGTCCTGCTCGAAACCGGGCATCCAGATGCCAGCCTTGCCCGGCACGAGCTTGCAATTTTTGCTGAACTAGAGCGCGCACCGGAACACATTCACACCTACCGGATTACCAAGCTGGGTCTCTGGAATGCCAGGGCAGCTGGGCATGATGCAGATTACATAATTGGGTCGCTCAAAAAGTGGTCAAAGTTTGAGATTCCGCAGCTGGTTGAGTCAGAAATTCAAAACACAATAGACCGCTTTGGAAAGCTGACGATCGGCCGAGATGAGATTGGCTTGACCCTCACTTCTGACTCAAAATCGGTTATGGCTGAAGTTAGCTCGAATCAGAAGATATCCGAATTCTTGGAGAACCCAATTGAGAACGGCTACCGAGTTCAAGATTGGGCTAGAGGCGCACTGAAGCAGCAGCTACTCAAGCTTGGTTGGCCGGCAGCTGACAACGCTGGCTACACCCCAGGCGCCCCATATCCAATCGAGCTAGTTCAAGATGGCTGGAACATTCGGGAGTATCAGGAAGAAGCAGCGGAGAAGTTTGAGAGTGGTGGCTCGGGAGTCGTCGTGCTCCCCTGCGGGGCTGGCAAGACAATCGTCGGTGCCGCAACGATGTCAAGAATTAAGGCAAACACCCTGATATTGGTGACCAACACCGTTGCCGCAAGACAGTGGCGGGATGAGCTGTTGGCCAAAACAAGCCTTGTCGAAAGTGACATTGCAGAGTATTCAGGCAGCAGCAAGGAGCTCGCACCGGTAACTATCGCGACCTACCAAATCTTGACCACCAAGCGAAAAAATGAGTTCACCCACCTGGCGCTGTTGAACGCCAGGGATTGGGGTCTAATCATCTACGATGAGGTGCACCTTCTTCCAGCACCGATCTTCAAAATGACCGCCGACCTTCAGGCACGGCGCAGGCTTGGACTCACCGCGACCTTGGTGAGAGAGGACGGGCGCGAGTCAGACGTGTTTTCACTGATTGGCCCAAAGCGATTTGATGCTCCCTGGAAAGACATCGAGGCCCAAGGCTACATAGCTCCAGCCAATTGCTTTGAAGTCAGGGTGCAGTTGCCAGACGAGGCAAGAATGGATTACGCAATCGCTGACCAGGAAAGTCGATTCAAAATTGCCGCAACTGCGACGGCAAAGCTTGACGTGATGCGCCGAATTCTAAAACGACACAGTGGAGAGCCAACCTTGATCATTGGCCAATATCTAGACCAAATTTCAGAAGTTGCGACAGCGCTGAACATTGACAAACTAACTGGAGAGACTCCGGTTGATGAACGTGAGCGACTTTTCAAGGCTTTCCGAGCTGGCGAGATGAACACCCTGGTTGTGTCGAAGGTGGCGAACTTCTCGGTGGACCTTCCAGAGGCATCGGTGGCAATTCAGATCTCGGGAGCATTTGGCTCCAGACAAGAAGAGGCTCAGCGCCTAGGCCGGCTACTGCGCCCCAAGCAGGACGGACGTTCGGCTGCTTTCTACACAATCGTTGCTGCTGACACCAACGAGCAGGATTTCGCCCAGAACCGCCAACGCTTCTTGGCTGAACAGGGCTATTCATATGAGATCTTGGACGCGGAAGACATATAACAGCTAACTCACAGGAATCTTCCAGCTATCTGGCTCAGACTGTTAGGTATGGACAAACTAAAAGTGCTTGTGGTTGATGATGAACCAAACATTAGAGACTTGCTTTCAGCAAGCCTGCGCTTTGCCGGACACCAGGTAGCAACTGCGGCAAATGGAACCGACGCGATCAAGATGATCACCGACACCAGCCCCGACATCGTGCTGCTTGATGTGATGTTGCCTGATATTTCTGGGTTTGGGGTGACCAAAAAAATTCGTGGAATGGGGATTGAAACACCAATTCTGTTCCTGACCGCTCGTGATGACACTGAGGACAAGGTCGCCGGTCTAACCGTCGGTGGAGATGACTATGTCACCAAGCCATTCAGTCTCGACGAGATCATGGCCCGAGTTTCCGCAATCATGCGCCGAACCGGCAAGGACTCTAGCTCGGGATCCGTTATCAACGTTGGCGAGCTATCAATCAATGAGGATGCTCACGAGGTGAGTGTCAACGAGCAGTTTGTTGACCTATCCCCCACTGAATACCAATTGCTGCGCTACCTTGCAACGAACCCCAACCGAGTCTTGACTAAGGCACAAATCCTTGACCACGTCTGGGAATATGATTTCAATGGTGAAATGGGAATCGTGGAGAGCTACGTTTCCTACCTCAGAAAGAAACTAGACCCGTTGTCATCGGAACCGCTGATTGTTACCAAGCGCGGTGTCGGATATATGTTCAAGGGGCCGAAGGGCTAGTAATTGAAAAACAGGTTCATGCTTGGCTGGGAGCGTATTTCTCTCAGAACCAAGCTCACCACCCTGTCAGTAGGGCTCATTGGAGTGCTGCTGGTTGTCTCTAGCGCCGGAACCATTGCTCTTCTAAACACCTACCTTCAGCGCAACACCGACACTCTTCTAACAACCACCGCCAACCAGCTCAAGGGTGAAAGCCCGCAGCTGCTGGAGGCGAAGGTTGCCACCGGTCGGCTAACTTTGCCGTCACTTCCAAGCGATTACTACATCGCGATTTTGGACGCTCAAGGAAACCAGTACCTGGGACTTATCTCTGCAACCGGCGGCGGTCGAGAAGTCCCGAACTTTTCGAGCCTGACACTCGAAACGGTTTTAGAAACTCAAGGGATTCCATTTGATATTTCGGTGGACCGTTCCGCCAGACCAGACCGGCAATGGCGCATGGTGGCACTTCCACTTGACTTGGCACGCGGGTCGGTAGTCGTTGCACTGCCAACAAACACCAATCGACAAATCATTGCCGAGTATTCGGTAATAGGTGGCCGGTTTGGTGTATTCCTGTTGGTTCTTTCCGGCTTCAGTATCTGGCTCACCATTACCTCGGCCCTTAGGCCGCTGAAGGAAGTCGAGCGGACTGCAGCTGCAGTGAAGGCTGGAAAGTTCTCCTCCCGTCTTCTCACAAGGCATGGAAAAACCGAGATCGGGCGCCTGAATCGGGCTCTCAACAGCATGCTTGACAGCATTGAAACTGCTGTCAGCGGCAAGGATAAGACTCTCGACCAGATGCGCCGATTCGTTTCTGACGCCAGCCACGAACTTAGGACCCCACTGGTCACAGTCCGCGGCTACGCCGAGCTTTATCGCATGGGAGCGATAACCAAGAAACAAGATGTTGCCGAGGCAATGCAGCGAATTGAAAGTGAAGCGATTCGAATGTCCGGCCTGGTTGAGTCGCTTCTTACTCTGACCCGCATGGATGAACTTGGAAACCTTGAAACCTCGGAAACCGACATCGCAGAACTTGCAGACGCTGTCGTCAAAGACGCGTCCGTTGCTAATCAAAAGGTCAGCTTCAGGGCCGTCCGGATTGGCAAGAACTTCGTTGGTCAAGTTGATGGCGACCGAATCAAACAGGTCCTCACAAACCTGGTTGCCAATGCTTCCAGATTTGCACCCGAGTCTTCGGAGGTAACCCTAGAGATTGAGAGCAGGGAGAAAGATTTTGTCATCCGGATTGCAGACCACGGAGACGGAATCCCGGAGAGCCTGAGGGACAAAGTGTTTGAGCGCTTCTATCGAGCAGACAACTCCAGGAACCGTGACACCGGTGGCTCAGGTTTGGGATTGGCAATTGCCAAGTCGATCGTAACCGCCCATCAGGGGCGGATCTGGGCCGAAGAAACGGATGGTGGCGGGGCTACCTTCGTGATCGAGATTCCAAGAACTCAAGCCAGCTAAATACGGCATAAAAATACCGGGTGACAGTAATTGCCACCCGGTATTTTTTATAACTTCTTAGAAGTCCATACCGCCACTTGGGTCAGCAGGCATTGCCGGAGCTGGCTCTGGCTTGTCTGCCACAACCGCTTCAGTGGTTAGGAACAGTCCTGCAATCGATGCCGCGTTTAGCAGCGCCGAGCGGGTTACCTTGACTGGATCGTTGATGCCAGCCTTCAGCATGTTGACATATTCACCGGTAGCGGCGTTTAGGCCCTCGCCGTCTGGAAGGTTCGAGACCTTCTCAGCAACTACGCCTGGCTCTAGGCCGGCGTTGATAGCGATCTGCTTCAATGGTGCAGAGATTGCAACGCGCACGATGTTCGCACCGGTTGCCTCGTCACCCTTTAGCTTCAGCTTGTCAAAGGCAACCTTGCCTGCCTGCAGTAGAGCAACTCCACCACCGGCAACAATGCCCTCTTCAACCGCTGCCTTGGCGTTGCGGACAGCGTCCTCAATGCGGTGCTTACGCTCCTTCAGCTCCACCTCAGTGGCAGCTCCGGCCTTGATGACAGCAACACCGCCGGCAAGCTTTGCCAAGCGCTCCTGAAGCTTCTCACGGTCGTAGTCTGAATCAGTGTTTGCAATCTCGCGACGGATCTGCTCGACACGACCCTTGATCTGCTCGCCGTCGCCAGCACCCTCAACGATTGTGGTCTCGTCCTTGGTGATAACCACCTTGCGAGCGCGACCTAGCATTGCAAGCTCAGTGCTTTCAAGCTTTAGGCCAACCTCTTCGGCAATTACCTGACCACCGGTCAAGATCGCGATGTCCTGAAGCATTGCCTTGCGACGGTCGCCGAAGCCAGGAGCCTTTACTGCTACTGACTTGAAGATGCCGCGAATCTTGTTCACCACAAGAGTTGCAAGGGCTTCGCCCTCAATGTCCTCGGCAATGATCAATAGTGGCTTACCGGCCTGCATGACCTTGTCAACAATTGGGAGCAGGTCCTTCATGTTTGAGACCTTGTTGTTCACGATTAGAACGTAGGCATCCTCAAGGATTGCTTCCTGACGGTCTGGGTCGGTAACCATGTATGCAGAGACGTAGCCCTTGTCGAAGCGCATTCCCTCGGTTAGCTCTAGGTGAATGCCGAAGGTGTTTGATTCCTCAACGGTAACCACACCCTCCTTGCCAACCTTGTCGATTGCCTCGGCGATGATCTCACCAATTGCTGAGTCGCCGGCAGAGATTGATGCGGTAGCGGCAATCTGCTCCTTGGTCTCAACTGGCACTGCCATCTTGATTAGTGACTCGATCACTGCGGCAGATGCCTTTTCAATTCCGCGCTTCAAGCTGATTGGGTCAGCTCCGGCTGCAACGTTGCGCAGGCCTTCCTTGACAAGAGCCTGAGCCAAAACGGTTGCGGTTGTGGTTCCGTCACCGGCAACGTCATCGGTCTTCTTTGCAACTTCCTTGACTAGCTCCGCACCGATTTTCTCGAATGGGTCGCTTAGTTCAATTTCCTTTGCGATTGAAACACCGTCGTTGGTGATGGTGGGGGCTCCCCACTTCTTCTCCAAAACAACGTTGCGGCCACGTGGGCCTAGGGTGACCTTAACGGTGTCGGCCAGAATGTTTAGGCCGCGCTCGAGGCCGCGACGGGCCTCCTCGTTGAAGTGAATAATTTTTGCCATGAGGGTTTCTCCCGGTTGGTTTAAGTCTGGTAATTAGCACTCTTAGTATACGAGTGCTAATAAAGTTTTAGCACTCTAATGCTCCGAGTGCAAGCGAACACCGGTAGCAATAAAGCTAGCCGGTGTTCGAATTGTTGTTACTTAAGCGACTGGAACGACGTTTTCAGCCTGAGGACCCTTGTCCCCGTCCTTTACGTCGAACTCAACACGCTGGTTTTCGCGAAGTTCGCGGTACCCATCTGCGGCGATAGCGGAGAAGTGAACGAATACGTCCGGTCCGCCGTCCTGAGTGATGAATCCAAAACCCTTTTCAGAGTTGAACCACTTAACGGTTCCTTGTGCCATGTGTTGCTCCTGATGCTTGTACCACCTGCGTATGTCACAGATGCATCAAGCTCAACCTCGGTCATAGCTCGACTCCATGAGTCTAGGGGCAAATGAGGCAAAAAGACAGGGATTTTTAATGGGATGGAATGTGTTATCTAACGGTTATAAATTACTGGTGAGGAGTTTTTTATGAAATATGAAGTTTTCAAGACTGATCAGCAGTGGCAGGAAGAGCTTTCCGATGTCGAATATCACGTGCTGAGAATGGCCGGCACTGAGCGCGCCTACACCGGTGAACTCCTGGACGAAAAGCGAATCGGGACCTACAGCTGCCGCGGCTGCGGAGCCGACCTGTTTGAGGCCGAGACCAAGTTTGATTCTCACTGCGGCTGGCCCTCGTTCTACAAGTCCAGAGACAACAAGGCAATCGAATATATCGAGGACCGATCTCACGGAATGGTGCGTACGGAAGTTAGGTGCGCCAAGTGTGGCTGCCACCTCGGCCACCTTTTCGACGACGCCCCGCAAACGCCAACCGGAAACCGCTACTGCATCAACTCAGTGTCAATCACCTTCAAGGCGCAGCAAGACTAGGTTCAGTTAGTAGTCTTTCTTACGCTCACAGAAAAGGTGCGTTTGGGAACTCTAATTAACGTCATAGCCATCTTGATTGGCGCCGGGCTAGGGGTGGCTCTGGGCCACAGGCTGCCAGAAAAAATTTCTCGCACCCTCACCGATGCCCTCGGCTTGGTGGTCCTAGTCATTGGCGGTCTGAACCTAATTGCCCTAACGGATGACGCCTTTGTTGGTGCAGTCAGCTCCGCCGGCACGCTCTTAGTTGTGCTTGCGGCCCTAGTGCTGGGAAGCATCGTTGGTTCCCTAATTGGCATCGAGCAGCGGCTTTCACAATTTGGTACCTGGCTTCAGCTCAAAGTGTCCAAGGGTGGCGACAAGGACAAGTTCATTGAGGGATTCGTAAACGCATCACTGCTTTTCACAATTGGACCAATGGCAGTCCTAGGGGCACTTCAAGACGGGCTCGGTCAGGGCTTTGATGTGCTGGCATTGAAATCGACACTGGACGGACTGACTTCGGTTGCCTTTGCGGCCGCCCTTGGCTGGGGAGTTGCCTTCTCGGCAATTCCAGTTGGGCTCTGGCAGGGACTGCTGACACTGATTGCAGCGAGCGCCGGCGCTTTGATGAGCTCGGCACTTGTTGCATCGATAACTGCAACCGGTGGGATCTTGCTTCTTGGAACCGGACTGCGGGTGCTTCAGATCAGAATGGTCGCTGTTGCTGACATGCTGCCGGCTCTTATCTTTGCTCCACTTATTACGCTGCTGGTGTCGAGCTTTATTTAGTCCTGCCCGGTTAGCTTTCTAACATCACCCAAAAGCTTGTAGAACTCTTCCTCAGTCATTAGACCGAGGTCCATGACTGCATCCTTCACGGACATGTTCATCTTGGAAGCGTGCTTGGCAATCTGTGAAGTCTTTTCATAGCCAAGGCTTGGACCCAAAGCAGTGACCAGTCCAATCGAGTTTTCAACCGTGAGCCGCAGGTGCTCGGTGTTTGCGGTAATGCCGCTGATGCAGAAATCTGCCAGGATGTGGCAGCTCTGGCGAAGATAGACAACACTCATCATCAGCGACCTGGCAATGATTGGCTCAAAGGCATTGAGTTGAAGCTGTCCAGCCTCCGCCGCCATGGTCACGATCAAGTCGTTTCCAATAACCGTGAAGGCGACCTCATTGACCGCCTCTGGAATAACCGGGTTTACCTTTCCGGGCATGATCGAAGAACCAGCTTGCCTAGGAGGCAGGTTGATCTCATTGATACCGGCTCGGGGGCCCGATGAAAGAAGCCGAAGGTCGTTGGATATTTTGGAAAGCTTTGTTGCCAGGCGCTTAAAGGTGCTGGAGACCGAAACAAACACTCCGGTGTCGCTAGTTGCCTCGATCAGGTTTACCGCGGGAATGAAGCTGTGCTCACAAATCTCGCTGAGCACCTCACACACCAGTTGCGAATATCCCTCGGGGGTATTCAGCTTGGTTCCAATTGCTGTTCCGCCAAGGTTTATTTCACTAAGCAGCGGGACCATTTCTTCGAGCCTGCCCTGGTCCTCGCTAAGGGTTTGAGACCACGCTGCAAACTCTTGACCGAGGGTCATCGGAACCGCGTCCTGAAGCTGGGTGCGGCCCATTTTGATGACCTCTTCAAATTCTTTGGCCTTGGCATCAATGGCCTTGCGCAAGTAGGCAACCTCCTCCAACAGCGCTCTGATTTCGATAATCATCGAAACTCGAATTGCTGTTGGGTAGACATCGTTGGTCGACTGCGAGGCATTGACGTGGTTCAGCGGATGAATGTGTTCAAACTCGCCCTTTTTGAAGCCTGCAATTTCTAGCGCCCTATTTGCGACAACCTCGTTCGCATTCATGTTGGTTGAGGTTCCAGCACCACCTTGAATGGCGTCGACTACAAACTGATCATCAAACTTCCCATCGCGGACTTCGATGGCGGCGTCAATAATTGGCCCAGCAATTTCCGGAGTTATTACTCCAAGTTGGAGATTCGCCCTTGCCGAAGCTTCCTTAATAAACCCGAGGCCGCGGATCAATGAGCGGTAGTGGCCGATCGGCACACCGCTTATTGGGAAGTTTTCGACAGCTCTGAGGGTGTGGACACCCCAGTAGGCCTCTTCAGGTATTTCACGTTGACCCAGTAGGTCGCTTTCAAGCCTCATTGCTTTCACAGCATCAGTATGTCAGAGCAACGCCATCACTTAGCAGCTTCTATTCATTCATAACCCTTAGACTCAGCAGATGAGCGCAACCCTAACCAGCAAGAGCCCCACAAATTTTCACCTGATCCTGCAGCAGGTCAAGGATGCCGGACTGCTTTCCAAGCGGCCTAGCTTTTATGTGATCAGGCTTGCAGTAATCAGTGTTATTGCTTCCGCTCTTTGGGTGGGTGCAGGATTTGCAGGCTATGCGCTGGACTACAGCCAGTGGTGGATTATCGCTGGGTTCTTGCTTGCTGGACTACTTGGAATCATGAGTGCGCAGTATGGATTTATTGCCCACGAAGCTTCTCACCGGCAGGTTTTTAGAAACAACAAGGCCAATGACTGGCTAGGTCTCGTGCTTGCCAATCTATTTGCTGGACTTAGCTATGGCTTTTGGCTTCGCAAGCACAACAAGCACCACCAGCGCCCGAACCAAATTGGTGAGGACCCTGACATTGCGATCCGAGTATTGAGCTTCACCACCGAATCCAAAGAAGAGAAAAAGGGAATTGAACGTTTCTTCTCGGACCGCCAGGGCTATCTGTTCCCATTCCTATTACTATTCACCGGTTTTGATTTACTGGTGGACTCATTTGCAGGACTGAAGCGAAAAGAACGCCCCCTGAAGGTTCGCGTCCTGGAGTTCAGCCTGATGATGGTTCGTCAGACTGCGCCCTATTTTGTGATGGCGCTCATGTTTGGATGGCTCTGGGCAATTGCCCTCTGGCTTTTCATGATGATGACCTTCGGCTTTTTTATGGGGGCAGCCTTTGCTCCAAACCACAAGGGCATGCCACTTGTAGAGAAGGACAGCAAGCTCGACTTCTTTTCAAGGCAGGTGCTGACTTCTAGAAACATCAAGGGCAGCTGGCTCAAGGACAACCTGATGGGTGGTCTGAACTACCAGGTCGAGCACCACCTATTCCCGTCCATGGCTCGACCAAACTTGAGGAAGGCTCACCAGCTGGTTTCTGAGTTTTGCGAGAAAAACGGGATCACGATGGTGGAGATGAACCTACTAGCAAGCTACGTAGTGATCATGAAGCACCTGAACAAGGTGGGGCTCAGCAACAACGCTGACCCGTTTGTTTGCCCAATGGTCGCTGAGCTTAGGCCTCGCAACTAAGAAACGTCAGTTCCTGGTGCTAGCGTTCTAGTTATGGAACTCTGGACAGCAACCAAGCTTGCATTTAAAAACTTTGTCACCTTCAC
>JAFMHN010000006.1 GCA_017854485.1 Aquiluna sp.
ACTTTGTGGAGACTAGGGGGGTCGAACCCCTGACCCCCTGCTTGCAAAGCAGGTGCTCTACCAACTGAGCTAAGTCCCCGAAGCGAGCCTTCCCTTGTGGAAAGTGCTCACCGTGGGCCTAGGAGGACTTGAACCTCCGACCTCTTCATTATCAGTGAAGCGCTCTAACCACCTGAGCTATAGGCCCGTTGAGCAAGATGATGCTACTAGAAAAAACCAACCGCCACAAACTCTAATTTCTTAGTTATTGGTAAAGGTGAGCGAAAGCCCGCCAACCAGCTTAGAAATTAGGTTGAAAATGACCGCCCAGACCGCCCAAAGTGCTGTGGTTAGCACAACGTTAAGCAGGGCCAGGGTGGTGGCAGTTGTCATAACATTCGTGAAAGAAAAGTCTTCCTCGAGGTTAATGTTGCTGCCATCTCCAAGAATGGAGCCCAGCAGGCTGCCAATCGAGGAGAAGATTCCGGAGTTTGCAAGTACCGACCAGATAAGCCAGGCGCCAACGATCAGGGCTATTGATGAAGCGATAGAAATAAGGAAGCCAACCTTCACCGCTGACCAGACATCTACGGCACGTAGTTTTAGTCGGATCTGCTTCTTAGGCTCTTTTGGCTGCTTATTCCGGTTGAACAGCTGTGTCACTGGCCGCTCCTTCGGTTTCGGTTTCGATCTCGTCGTTTGTCTCTAGATTGCGCTCTGAGTTCCGAGCTATCGAAAGCACCGAGTCGTTGTCGTCAAATCTAGCAAAGACTACGCCCATGGTGTCGCGGCCCTTGGCAGGAACCTCGGTTGCAGCTGATCGGATCACCTTTCCAGAGGAAAGTACGGCTAGCACCTCATCGGTTTCATCAACCATTAGTGCGCCAACTAGGTCGCCGCGCTTTTCATCAAGCTTGGCTACCTTGATTCCGATGCCGCCACGCTTTTGAACGCGGTATTGGTCGGCTGCGGTTCGCTTGGCATAACCACCCTCGGTTACAACAAAGACGAATCCAGATTCACCGATCACCGAGGCCGATAGCAGCTCGTCGCCCTTGCGGAACGCCATGCCAATCACACCTGAGGTATCGCGGCCCATCGGGCGCATCGAATCATTGGCGGCGGAGAACCTGATCGACATACCCTTGCGGCTTACCAGCAGCACGTCGTTTTCTTCACTTACCAGCATGGCGTTCACAAGCTCGTCGTCCTCGCGCAGCTTGATTGCAATGATGCCGCCGGTGCGGGCGGTGTCATAAAGCTCAAGCGAGGTCTTTTTGACAAGCCCGTTTCTGGTTGCCATCACCAGATATGGCTGCTCCTGGTAGTCCTTTAGATCCAGAACCTTGACCACGCGTTCCTCGGGCTGCAGAGCCAAAAGGTTTGCAACGTGCTGACCCTTGGCGTCTCTTCCTGATTCTTGAATCTCGTAGACCTTGGAGCGGTAAACGCGACCGGTGTTTGTAAAGAACATCAACCAGTGGTGGGTGGTGGAAACGATGAAGTTCTGCACCACATCATCAGCTCGAAGGCTGGCGCCTCTAACACCGCGGCCGCCGCGGTGTTGAATGCGGTAGTTATCGCTTCTGGTGCGCTTGATGTAACCACCCTGAGTCAGGGTCACAACCATTTCTTCCTGGGGAATCAGGTCCTCGACGCTGACATCGCCGTCGTAGCCGAGCATGATCTCGGAGCGGCGATCATCACCGTACTTGTTGGTGATTTCAGCTAGTTCCTCGGCAACAATCTCGCGCTGTGCGTTTTCGTCGGCAATGATGCGCTGGAACTCAACGATTTGCTTTTCAAGTTCGGCTGCCTCGTCGATAATCTTCTGGCGCTCAAGAGCCGCAAGCTGTCTTAGCTGCATGTTCAAAATTGCACGGGCCTGGAGCTCATCGATCTTGAGCAGCTTAATCAGGCCATCACGCGCATCTTCAACCGTTGGGCTCTTGCGGATGAGTGCGATTACCTCGTCCAGTGAATCCAGGGCCTTTAGGTAACCGCGAAGGATGTGGGCACGCTCTTCGGCCTTGCGCAAGCGGAACTGAGTTCTGCGCACAATGATGTCGATCTGGTGAGTTACCCAGTTGGTGATAAAGCCATCGATGGACAGCGTCCTTGGAACACCATCGACCAAAGCCAGCATGTTGGCACCGAAGTTGTCCTGTAGTTGGGTGTACTTGAACAGGTTGTTTAGAACAACCCTGGCAACAGCGTCCTTCTTCAAAACAATCACAAGGCGCTGACCGGTTCGACCAGAGGTCTCGTCGCGAATGTCCGCAATTCCAGTGAGTTTGCCCTCTTTTGTGAGTTCGGCGATCTTCAGAGCCAGGTTGTCGGGGTTCACCTGATAGGGAAGCTCGGTTACCACTAGGCAGGTGCGGTTGTGGATTTCCTCAACGTTTACAACTGCGCGCATGGTGATTGAACCGCGACCGGTTCGGTAGGCATCTTCGATGCCGCGGCGACCTAGGATTTGGGCTCCGGTTGGGAAATCTGGCCCCTTCACGATCTTGATTAGCTCGTCGATTAGCTCGTCACCCAAAATGGTTGGGTTCTTGAGCACGAACTGAGCTGCCTCAGCTACCTCACGAAGGTTGTGAGGCGGGATGTTTGTCGCCATACCAACGGCAATACCGATTGAACCGTTGACCAGCAGGTTTGGGAACCTGGCTGGCAGAATTGTTGGCTCCTGGGTGCGGCCGTCGTAGTTGTCCTGAAAATCAACGGTTTCTTCGTCGATATCCCGGACCATCTCCATTGCCAAAGGTGCCATCTTGCACTCGGTGTAACGAGGGGCAGCAGCCGGGTCATTACCTGGGGATCCGAAGTTTCCCTGGCCCCAAACAAGCGGGTAGCGCAGGTTCCAGTCCTGAACCAAACGGACCAGGGTGTCATAGATAGCAGTGTCACCGTGAGGGTGGAACTGACCCATGACATCACCGACGACACGGGAGCACTTCGAAAACTGCTTGTCTGGACGATATCCACCGTCATACATCGCATAGAGAACCCTGCGGTGCACTGGCTTTAGTCCATCTCTCACGTCCGGCAGCGCTCGGCCCACGATAACGCTCATTGCGTAGTCGAGGTAGCTTCGCTGCATTTCGACCTGAAGGTCGATTTGTTCTATCTTGTCGATCTGATTTTCTGACATTTGTCTCTCCTGCCTAGATGTCCAAGAAGCGGACGTCTTTGGCGTTTCGCTGGATAAAGTTTCTGCGGCTTTCAACGTCTTCACCCATCAGGGTTGAGAAGACCTCGTCTGCTAGGGCGGCATCGTCGAGGGTTACCTGAAGCAGGGTTCTGGTTGCTGGGTTCATGGTTGTTTCCCAGAGCTCGTCGTAATCCATCTCACCGAGACCCTTGTATCGCTGGATCGAGTTCTCTTTAGGTATCTTGCGTCCGGCTGCCTGGCCTTCGGCCAGCGCGCGGTCGCGCTCCTCATCGGTAAACACGTATTGGTGCGGTGCGTTTGACCATTTGATCTTGAATAGTGGCGGCTGCGCCATGTAGACGTAGCCGTGCTCAATCAGAGGCCTCATGTACCTGAACAACAGCGTCAAGAGCAGGGTCCTGATGTGCTGGCCATCAACATCGGCATCAGCCATCAGGATGCACTTGTGATACCTGATCTTTTCAACGTCAAACTCTTCGCCGATTCCGGTACCAAACGCGGTAATCAGCGCCTGAACCTCGGTGTTAGCCAGGGCCCTATCGAGTCTGGCCTTCTCAACGTTCAAGATCTTTCCGCGAAGCGGCAGGATGGCTTGGGTCTCTGGGTCGCGACCACGAACCGCGGAACCGCCGGCCGAGTCACCCTCGACGATGTAGATTTCAGAAATGATCGGGTCTCTTGATGAGCAGTCTCGAAGCTTTCCAGGCATGCCACCTGATTCCAAAAGCCCCTTGCGCCTGGTGGCCTCGCGGGCTTTTCTGGCGGCCATTCTTGCGCTGGCAGCCTGAATCGCTTTGCGAACAACCTCTTTTGCCTGGTTTGGGTTTCGCTCTAGCCAGTCACCTAGCTGATCGTTCACTACCTTCTGCACGAAAGCCTTGGCCTCAGTGTTTCCAAGCTTGGTTTTGGTTTGACCTTCAAACTGTGGCTCGGTTAGCTTCACTGAAACAACCGCCGTTAGGCCTTCGCGGACGTCGTCACCGGTTAGGTTGTCGTCCTTTTCCTTCAGTAGGCCCTTGTCTCTGGCGTATTTGTTCAGGAGTGAGGTTAGGGCAGCACGGAAGCCCTCTTCGTGGGTTCCACCCTCGTGGGTGTTAATAGTGTTTGCGTAGGTGTGGACACCTTCGTTGTAGCCGGTGGTCCATTGCATTGCGATTTCGACCGAGAGGCTCTTTTCCTTGTTCTCGGTTTCGATAGAAATGATCTCATCATGGACGGTCTCTACCTTTTTGGCAGAGTTTAGGTACTCAACGTAGTCAGCAAGGCCACGCTCATAGTGATATGTGTCCTTGCGACCATCGCGCTCGTCAAGCAGGTTGATCTTGAGGCCCTTGTTTAGGAAACACATCTGCTGGAATCGAGCTCGAAGGGTTTCGTAGTCAAACTCAACGGTTTCAAAGATTTCAGGACTAGGGGTGAACCGGATTGTGGTTCCGGTGCGATCGGTCTTCTCGCCCTTTTCCAAAGGAGCGTCCGGAACACCAATTGAGTAGTTCTGTCTCCAAATGTGGCCTTCGCGGTGAACCTCTACAGAAAGAGTGGTGGAAAGTGCGTTTACAACTGACGCTCCAACACCGTGCAAACCACCGGAAACCGCGTAACCGCCTCCTCCGAATTTTCCACCCGCGTGGAGAACCGTTAGCACAACCTCAACCGCTGGCTTTTTCTCAATTGGGTGCATGTCAACGGGAATGCCTCGACCGTTGTCGCTGACTCTAATGTCTCCCGCTTTAGTGATGACAACATCGATGTTGTCGCAGTGGCCGGCAAGCGCTTCATCAACAGAGTTGTCGACTATCTCATAAACCAAATGGTGCAGACCCCTGGGGCCCGTTGATCCGATATACATACCCGGTCTTTTACGAACCGCCTCGAGTCCTTCAAGGACCTGAATGTTGCCTGCATCGTAATTATTATTTGGTTCTGACATATTCAATTACTTCCCGTTTGGGTTAGCTCCACGTAAATGCGGTCCAGGACCGACTGAGATTCGGGTTTGCTAACCCCTACATTCTACCCTAGAGCCGAGAAAAACTCTGGGATATGGTTATTAGCCATAAGTGTCGCGTGGGCCGCGTCCTGGAACCGACCGGGAGCCTTTTTTCCAACTTGGGGCCGTTGGGCCCAAAAACATCACCTGATCAATGATCAGGTTCGGGTGTTCGAGCTTTAGCTTTTCGAGGATCTGTGGTTCTAGTAGACGAAGCTGGGTCGCCCAGGCGGTCGATCGGCACCTGACCACCAATTGGGACCCCTTTAGTTCTTCTGGGAACGACGCCTCGGCGCTTTCTTTGCCGACCACCTTGTCCCAATCAGAGAACAGAGCAGCCTTCTCGAGCTGACCTCCCCAGTTGAACTCGCCAAAAAGATGTTCCAGCCCCTGTTCGGCTGTGATGAGGTCCCGACCCTTGTCGAATGGTTTTGATCCGCGCTTTTGGTAGCGGTCACGCCTTTTTTCATCGCGGGACTTTATGCCGTGTGAGTTTGCCAGGAAACTCTTGAAGAAGCCGTCAGCCACATGGAAGTCCATCTCACGCACCGATAACCCCCTTCGATACCGAAAGTTCAGCCGCCCAATCCAACTGTGGGGCCATCGCCTGATCCGCGGCGGTTATAAAGACCTGCTCGTAGTCGGTTACGAATTCGAGCAGTCTTTGGCGCCTGCCCTTATCCAACACAGCAAACACATCGTCCAGCAGCAATATTGGGTCTCCAAGGTCCGAGTTTTTTCTGGACACCGAGCCAAGCGCAAGCTTTAGGCCCAGAGCAAGAGACCAGGCTTCGCCCTGGGACGCATGGGATTTGGCGAGGAGACCAGCTTTTTCGATTACCAACTCGTCCCGGTGTGGGCCAGCAAGGGTGATGCCGCGCTCCAGCTCCCTGTCCCTAAGTGTTTCGAGCCTCTGGTAGAAGTCATTGGCGTATGCCTTGGCATCGGGTTCGATGTCTGCAAAATTCTCACCCTCATCTGCTCCAACCGCCGAAACCAGCCGAAGTCTTACCTCCTCCTTGGAGGCGCTGAGTTTGGCGTAGAAATCCTTTATTAGTGGCTCTAGTTGTGCCACAAGACGAAGACGTTCAATTGTTAGCTCGGTTCCGAGTGCCACGAGCTGGTCATCCCAAATATCGAGTGTTCCAAGATCGGGGTTCTTGACGGATCGAGCGGATTTGAGCAATGCGTTGCGCTGCTTCAGAACCCGGTCATAATCTGATCTCACAGCGGCAAGCCGCGGTTTTAGTTGCACCAGAGACGAGTCCATAAACGCACGCCGGTCACTGGGATCGCGTCTAATTAGGTCTAGGTCCTCCGGAGCAAAGGTCACGGTTCGAATTAGCCCAAGAATTTCCGAGGTCTTTTTTCGTTGCGATCCATTCAGGAAAAACCTGTTCGGCCTGTCCTTGTTGAGTTCTACCCCCACGATGATCTCTCGACCCTGGTGGCTTACCTTTGCTGACAACTGAGAAGAGCTCTGGTTTTTTTGGATAAGGGATTGGTAACCGGCTACCCGATGGGATTCAAGGGTGGAAAGATAACCGATCGCCTCAACAAGGTTTGTTTTTCCCTCGCCATTTTCACCGATTATCAAAACTGGGCCAGCTGGGAACTCCGCGCCTAATTGCTCGTAGTTTCGATAACCAGTCAGCTGTAAAGATCTAAGCCACAACCCGTGCCTGCTTCGCTTATGAAACTAGAAGATTTGGCTGGAGCAGGTAACGGAAGTCTTTGTCGCCGTCTTTTGGATCTACAGGGCTGATGAGTACCGGTCCTGGTTTGTTTGGATTGTTCGGGTTTACCGTGAAACCAATCTTGACGCTCTCGGCGTCTAGACCTGCTAAAGCATCAGACAAAAACTGCGGCCTAAGGGAAACAAGTGTTTCTCCGCCCTTTAGTGAGCACGCGATCTGTTCGGATGCATCAGCTACGTCCGAACCAATTGACTCAAGGGAGAGTTCACCCTCTGAGAACTTATAACGGAGTGGCTTCTCGCGGTCAACAACCAGCGCCACTCGTCTGGTGGCATTTAGTAGATCTTGGTTGTTCAAAACAGCGAAGTTTTCAGTGTCTTGAGGGAAAAGCTGCAGCACAGCTGGGTACTTACCCTTGATTGTGGCGGTAGACACTGTTTTGTTGCCGCTGGAAAAACCAATCATTTCTTTCTCGGTCTCGCCGAACGCAAGTTCTAAATCGCCTTCATGGCTGAAGGTCTTAGCGATCTCGTTGAGGACCCGCGCTGGAATCAAGACATCCCGGTCAATTGCTTTCCCTGTCCAAGGTAGTGACTTGACTGCAACTCGGAAGCGGTCGGTTGCAACCATTGTTAGGTTTTTCGCGTCAGCCTGGATCATCACCGCGGTAAGCACTGGAGTAACTTCTTCTCGGGAGGCCGCTGATGCCACCTTCGCAACCGAGTTTGTGAATTCCGCTGCAGACACTTTCCCGGTTGCCGCTGGAAATTCAGGGGTATCCGGATAATCAGTTGTTGCCATGGAGGACAGCGAAAATTTGCTTGACCCTGAGGTCACCTGGAGCCTGGATTCGTCAATCACCAAAGAGACAGAAGAGGCTGGTAGTTTGCTAACGATTTCAGATAGCAGTCGAGCTTGGACCAAAACCTTGCCTGGTGCTTCAACTGCGGCCGCAATTTTTACCCTTGCCGCTACTTCGTAGTCAAAGATAGAGAGGACTACTTCGTCCTTTGTTGCTTCGATCATCACACCAGATAGCTGAGGAAGCTGTGGTCTTGGAGACAAAAGACGTACTAGAAAAGAAACAGCATCACTTAGAACTTCGCGATCGGCCTGAAATTTCATTACAACTTCCTAGCTTTATGGGCTTTTATCTTGTCACAAAGCACCCACAGTTACACATTCGAGTATTTGGGGTTAAAAATAAAAAGTTTAAATATCTTTAATAATTACTAATAACCTGCTGTGGAAATGTGAATAACTAACTACTGCCCTTTTGTAATTTGAGAACTACATAGGTGTAAGTTGTTCACAGTTGTGGGGATAAGTCTGTGGATAACTACTAGTCCTGTTTATAAATTAATTGAAATACACAAAAAGTGACAAGTTATTGGGTTTCTGAGACACTTTTATCAACAGAAATTTGTGTGGTTATCCACAGGTAGTTTGAAAACTATTTGTGATTGTCTTTGATTTTCACGATGATCTCTGACACCTGGTTATAGATGTAGCGCTTTTCTCTCATCTGGGTGCTGATCTTTTTTGTCGCATACATCACAGTCGTGTGGTCTCTGTTTCCGAAATGGGTCCCAATTTTGGGAAGCGATAAGTCTGTAAGCTCCCGGCAAATGTGCATCGCTATCTGCCTGGCAAGTGCGATTGCAGCCTGACGACCGGAACCAGTGATTTGTTCCTGGGTGATTTTGTAATAGGACGCCGTGGCAGCGATGATCTCCTGTGGGCTAATTCTCGTGTCCTCCGAGATCGAAAAGCTATCCTTCAGGACTGTCTGAATCAGTTCCATATCAATCTGCTGTCGATTTAGGTTCGCAAACGCAGTGACCCTGATTAGGGTCCCCTCTAGCTCTCTGATGTTTGAGGAAATTCTAGAGGCCATAAACTCAACGACCTCGTCAGGTATTTCGATTCGTTCAATCGCGGCTTTTTTCCTAAGAATGGCAACACGGGTCTCGAACTCGGGCGCTTGAATGTCTGTGATCAAACCCCATTCGAAGCGCGATAGCATGCGCTCCTCAAATCCTTCAAGCTGCTTAGGCCTTAGGTCCGAGGTGATTACAACCTGTTTGTTGTGGTCGTGAAGGTTGTTAAAGGTGTGGAAGAAAGCCTCTTGGGTTTGGTCTTTACCCTGCAGGAACTGAATGTCATCAACAAGCAGGATGTCCACGTCCCGGTACTGAGCCTGGAAGTCTGCTGTCTTGTTGTTCTGGATGGCGTTGATGAAGTCGTTCGTGAATTCTTCGCTGGATACGTAGCGAACTTTGGTTCTGGGCTTTAGGTGCATCGCATAGTGACCAATTGCGTGCAGCAGGTGAGTCTTACCCAAACCACTGGACCCATATATGAACAGCGGGTTGTATGCCTCTGCCGGTGCCTCAGCGACCGCAAATGCGGCCGCGTGGGCAAAGCGGTTGGATCCTCCGGTTACAAAATTCTCGAAACTATATTTTGGGTTTAGGTGTGACTCGTCAGTTGTTGCCACTGGTCCCGTCGCAGGGTCCCGATCTACTACAGGAGGCTCTGGCTCCTGAACGAACTCAACTCGAGTCGGTGTTTGAAGGTCTTCGTTGGTGATTACTAGGAACGAAGTGGGCCCACCAAATTCGGCGATCTCACCCAGGGCATCCAGTAGTAACTCCCGCAACCGCTGCTGAAGCATTGACCTGGTGGTTTCGTTTGGAACTTCTAGGTAAAGGGTCTCGTCCAATACACCTTTTGGAACTGCAAGGTCTAGGTGGCCTCTGAGGTGTGGAGTGACGCGAGGGTCTGTCGAAATCTTGGCTACAAGGTTGCCCCACATTGTAGTGAGAGCGACGTCGGCCATGGTCCAATCCTTACGAGTAGAGAAGTTATCCACAGATTTTTGCACACATTAGGCACCCTGTGGAAAAACCATGAAGTGCTGTGGAAAACTAGAAGGCTATTCCCATTGCACTTCGATTGGAACATTCAAGTGGAAAGCCAGGACAAATATCAAATCCTTTCGGCGTGTCGCTCCCAATTTTTATGTTTTTTTATGAGAAGCGAGCCTCTGGGAACATATTTGCAGTTAGTGCCTTGACTATCTAGCGGATACAGCGTAGATTACTGAAGTTGTTTTGGGACTTAATGCCCAACAGATCCAGGGAGTCTTCAGTGAGCAAGCGCACATTTCAGCCGAACAATCGTCGTCGTGCAAAAAAGCACGGTTTCCGTCTTCGCATGCGCACCCGTGCCGGTCGTGCCATCTTGGCAGCTCGCCGTCGTAAGGGTCGTACCGAACTAAGCGCCTAGAGGGCAGTTGCTAGCTCGCGAGCATCGACTCACTTCAAGCGGTGACATTCGCACTGTAATTAGGTCGGGCAAACGAAGCAGCAATAAGTTCGTGACTCTTCACTATCTCCCCGCAGAGACCCATCAATTTGCAATCGTGACTTCGCGCGCCGTTGGTAACGCTGTCGTGCGCAATAAGCTCCGCAGGCGGACCAAAGCGATATTGCGGACCCTGATAGAAACAACCCCCGAGGTAAAGGGTGTCTTTAGATACCGGCCCGAGGCCAACCACCTAACCTTTGATGAACTGACAGCGTCGGTAACCGAGCTGCTTCAGCGGACCAAAAAATGAGGGCCCTCTATTTCTTGGTCTTGTTGCCAAGGAATATTTTGATTGCCCCGGTTCTAATTTGGCGCAAGGCCATCTCCCCGCTTTACGGTGATGTTTGTCGCTATTACCCATCCTGCTCGAGTTACGGTCTGCAGTCGTTACAGCGACTTGGAGCAATCCGGGCAATCCCCTTGACCGCTTGGCGTGTGCTCAGGTGTAATCCTTGGTCATCCGGTGGAGTTGACGAGGTTAGGGATGCCCCCGCCTGGATATCAATAAGCCAGCTAGGATTTGTAAGTCCAGTTAATTCAGGGAAAAAGAGGTAACAGTGGATCTGCTATGGCCAATTAAATGGCTCATCGAGCTAATTCTCGTGGGTTTCCACACGCTTTTTAGTTCTATCGGTTTCTCGTTCAACTCGGGCGCTTCATGGGTTCTAGCGATTATTGGCCTGGTGTTGGTTGTTCGAGCGGCCCTGATCCCTGTGTTTGTAAAGCAAATCAAGAGCCAGCGAAACATGATGTTGGTTCAGCCAGAACTGGCAAAGCTTCAGAAAAAGTACAAAGGCAAGACTGACCGCGAGTCACGAGAGCGTTTTGCTAAAGAGCAAATGGATCTCTATAAGAGGACCGGCTCAAACCCACTGAGCTCTTGCCTGCCGTTGCTGTTGCAGATGCCGATCTTCTTCGGATTGTTCTCAGTTTTGAATGGCGCACAGCGCAACGTCGCCGGAGTTGGTCTTTTGAATGCAGACTTGGCCCAGTCGTTTTCCCAAGCACAGCTGTTTGGTGCAAAGTTGTCCGACACCTTCTTTGGTTCTGACGACATAAACGTCAAGATCATCGCTGCGGTGATGATCGTGTTGATGTCCTCATCGCAGTTCATCACTCAGAAGCAGATCATGGCTAAGAACCAGAACCCTGAGACTCAGAACAGCCAGTTCATGCAGACCCAGAAGATCATGCTTTATGCACTTCCTGCAGTCTTCCTGTTCTCGGGTCTAACCTTCCCGCTTGGTGTAATGACCTACTGGTTGGTTTCGAACTTCTGGACCATGGGCCAGCAGTTCATTGTTATTAGAAACATGCCAACACCTGGATCACCTGCCTTCAAGGCCCGCCAGGAGCGCCTAGAGCGCAAGGGCAAGCTGCCCAAATCAGAGACCACCCCCGCTATCGAAGAAGAGGCGCCGCAGCCAGAAACAAAGCAGCGCCAGCAACCGATCAGCAAAAACCGAGCCAAGAAAAAGAAAAAGTAAATGAGCGACGAAAAAGAACTAGAGCAGCAAGGCGAAATCGCAGCGGACTTCATTGAGGAGTTCTTGGATGTTGCGGACCTAGATGGAGATCTTGACATTGAGTTCAAGAAAGAGCGTGTCTATATCAGCGTTCAGAGCGAGGGCGACTCCAACCTAAGCAAGATTTCCGATCCAGACACCGTAGAGGCCGTGCAGGAGCTTGCTCGTTTGGCTGTTCAGGCTAAGACCGGTGAGATGAGTCGGCTAATCCTTGACATCGCCGGCTCGCGCCAGGTGAAGATGGACAAGCTAAAGGCGCTGGTTGAGCGGACCATCGAAAAGCTTGAGGACACCGACGAAGCACAGCACCTAAAGCCAATGACCTCTTATGACCGCAAGCAGGTCCACGACATGGTTTCTGAGGCCGGCTTTGTTTCCGAGTCTGAGGGTCAGGGCCGAGACCGACACATAGTCGTTCGCAAAGCCTAAATGTTTCACGTGAAACGGTAGTTTCGTGGAAGATCAGCAAAACATTGAATTAGAGCCCGAGTACAGCCAAGTCGTATTTGGTCAGGGCATCGAGAAGGCTCGTGCCTACGCAGCGATATTGGCGCGGGATTCCGACACCTTCGGGCTACTGGGTCCCCGGGAGCTTCCTAAGCTGTGGAGTCGACACGTCCTAAACAGCGGTTTACTCGGCGAACTAATTCAGCCCGGCGACAAGGTTGTAGACGTTGGCAGCGGAGCTGGCCTTCCGGGTATCCCAATGGCAATCGCAGTTCCCGAAGCACACTTCACACTCGTTGAGCCAATGGAGCGAAGGTCAAACTGGCTAGCTTCTGTGGTTCAGGAGCTTGGCCTAGAAAACGTAGAAGTTATTAGATCCCGTGCCGAGGACCTAGAACGCACCGATTTTACGGTGGCTACTGCCAGGGCGGTTGCGGCACTGGATAAGCTGCTTCGACTGCTAACCCCTTTGATTAGAGGCACCAAATCCGGGACCGTGCTTGCCATGAAGGGATCCAAGGCTCCCGAGGAGATTCAGCTTGCCGCTAAGCGGATGGAGCGACTTGGGTTTGAAGCTCCTGTGATTTTGACTCTCGGTGAGGGCAAAGCTCCGGAGACAGCGACGGTGGTTCGGATTAGGCTAAAGGCTTGAGGCAACTATGAATGATCATCCAGCAGATGAAACAGCAGAAACCAAGGCTTCGGTTTATCCGGGCCTTGGCTACCCAAACCATCGCGACGAGAGCGCAATCGAGCCAATTGGTTGGCACGGCCTCGGCGAAGCGGAAATAGACAATGTTTCACGTGAAACCGTCGACAAAGAAAGCGATGGCTAACACCATGGATAACAAGGCGCCGATCATGCGCGAGATGACCCTCAACAGCGAGCGGTCTAAAAGAATCGCCGCCACGGTCTTGCAAGCGCCAGCAAACCCAAGAGTGATCACCATATCCAACCAAAAAGGCGGGGTGGGTAAGACCACAACTGCCGTTAATCTTGCCGCTGCCCTTGCAAATAAAGGCTTGCGGGTTCTGGTTGTTGACCTTGACCCTCAGGGGAACGCGTCTACAGCTCTGGGTGTAGAGCACCACAACGGGGTTCCAGGTAGTTACGAAGTGCTGGTCGACGGCGCCCCGATTGCTGAGGTCGTAAAACAGAGTCCTGAAAGCGAAAACCTATTTTGCCTGCCTGCCAGCATTAATCTTGCTGGGGCCGAGATCGACATGGTTAGCGTTCCAAACAGGGAACAGGTCTTGTCTTCAGCACTGAAGACGTTTCTGGCTTCAGAATCTCCAAGGTACGACTTTGTCTTCATTGATTCCCCGCCCAGCCTCGGCTTGCTCACGGTAAACGCATTGGTGGCGGCAAGTGAGGTTTTGGTGCCCATTCAGTGCGAGTACTACGCGTTGGAGGGTGTTACTCAGCTGATATCTAACATAGAACGAGTCAAAAAGGCCCTGAATCCAGCTCTGGATGTGAGCGCTATCTTGCTAACGATGTTTGATAACCGAACCAACCTGAGCTCGGATGTGGCAAACGAGGTCCGCAAGTTCTTCCCCAAGCAGACCCTAGGTGCCACAATTCCGAGGTCGGTTCGACTTTCAGAGGCGCCAAGCTTTGGGCAAACAGCCATCACATTCGACCCTAAGAACTCGGGCACCCTTGCTTACCAGGAGGCCGCCATTGAGCTAGCGCAACGAGGAGACCACAAATGACCACAAATAAGCGCCCTGAACGCCGAGGCGGACTCGGTCGAGGCATTGGCTCCTTGATTCCAACCGGTGATCGCGATGCGGTGGATGTTTTCTTCAACTCCGAAGACCAGAATCCGGCAGCCGTTGAGATAGCGCCAGGGGCGCTCTTTGCACAACTGGACCCCAGGGAAATTACCCCCAACCCCCAGCAGCCGCGATCAGTGTTTGAAGCAGAGGCATTTGCAGAGCTGGTTCACTCCATCAAGGAGTTCGGTGTCCTGCAACCCATCGTGGTTCGACCGCTTGGCAAGGGTTTTGAGCTCATCATGGGTGAAAGACGACTACGAGCTTCAATTGAGGCTGGCCTATTGACGGTGCCGGCTGTAATCCGAGAAACTGCCGACGAGAACATGCTTCGGGACGCGCTGCTTGAGAACATTCACCGCGCAAACCTAAACCCACTCGAAGAAGCATCCGCGTATAAGCAGATGCTGGAAGACTTTGGCACCACTCAGGAGGAGCTGGCCGACAAACTTGGTCGCTCTAGGCCACAGATCACCAACACCCTTCGACTATTGCGCCTTCCGCTTCAGGTCCAGGACAAAGTAGCTTCCGGTGTTCTGTCCGCTGGTCATGCTCGCGCCCTGCTTGGTGCGCCAAATGAGGCAACGATTCTTGAATTGGCGAACCGGGTAATTCGCGAGGGAATCTCCGTGCGCGGTCTTGAGGAGCTGGTTTCTGGCGTCAAGCTAAAGCCAGGCAAGGCCAAAATCACTGCAGGCGGCAGGCAAGACATGCTCAAAGAGCTCTCTGATGACTTGGCTGACCACCTAAACACGGTTGTGAAGATTAACTTGGGCCGGAAGAAGGGCCAGTTGGTTATTGAATTCGGGAATGTTGCAGATTTGCGCCGGATAATTCAGGACATCAAGGGCCAGAACTAGGCCTTAGCAACACTCCTAGCAAGGGCTGCATAGGTTTCCGAGAGCTCATTGCCGTTTGCAATTACCGCCTGTGGCAGCAACGAAGTTTCGGTCATCCCTGGCGTTACGTTTGCCTCGAGGAACCAGATCTTGCCCGATTCGTCAACAATTAGGTCAACCCGGCTCAGGTGTCTAAGGCCCAGAGCCTTATGGGCCACCAGTGCAATCTCTGCTGCTTGATCTAAAACCTGCTGTGGCAGGCGTGCCGGCACGTAGTAATCGGTCTGACCGGGCGTGTAGCGCTCGCTGTAGCCAAACTGGCCGGACTCCGGAACGATTTCGACTGGTGGCAGGGCCTCAGGCCCGTTTCCGGTGTCAATAACGCTTACCGCCAGCTCTGTGCCGGAGATGAAAGTCTCCACCAAAACTTGGTCGCCGTAGGCGAAGGCATCAACCATCGCTTTTGCGAAAGCTTTGGGATCGCTAACTTTGGTCAGGCCCTGAGCGGAACCGCTCTTGGCCGGCTTCACGATAATCGGGAAGGTCAGCTGAGTACCAACCATGGCCAGAACCGACTCAGCGTTCATTTCCTTGAAGCTTGACCTGGGAAGGGTGATGGAAGCCGGGGTCGCCAGTCCGTTTCTGGATACCAAAACCTTGGCAACAGGCTTACTCCAGGCAAGCCTTGCACCGGCAGAGTCTGATCCGACGAACGGGGTCCCGGAAAGTTGTAATAGGTCCTGAATCGACCCGTCCTCACCAACAGCTCCGTGCAGGGTGGACCAGACTAGGTCCGGACGAGTTGCCATCAGGTGGCCAATGAAATCCCCATCCGGCTCTCTTATTTCAGCGGAGATGCCAGCATCGGTGAGCGCATCAGCAACTCGCCTTCCGGATTTCAATGAAACGTCTCGCTCGTGAGAAATGCCGCCGGCCAGAACTAAAACCCTAAGGTCTGCCATTAGTCAACTTTCCCAAAGGTTTCGATTAGCTCAATCTGCTGGTTCACAACTCTAGACAGGCGCTCGATGCCAACTTTCACGTTGTCGGCAGTTGGGTGCGAAAAGCACACCCGAATGTTTTCTTGCCCTCGGCCGTCGCCGTAGAAGGCGGTTCCTGGTGTGTAGGCAACAAGCTCGGTGACCGCCAAGGGCAACATTTCCTTGCTGTTTAGGCCCTCAGGCAGGGTTAGCCATAGAAAAAAACCGCCAGCTGGCCTAGTTGTTGCCACTTTTGGCAAATACTGCTCAACAGCCTGCATCGCGGCATCGCGCTTGGTTTTGTAAAGCTGCCTGAAGCTTTCGATCTGCTGCTGCCAGTCGGCAACACTCAGATACTCACTAACCAGCATCTGGGCGAAGCTGGCAGGAGACAAGATTGCGGATTCGTTGGCAAGGACCAGCTTTTCGCGGATTGCTGGCGGAGCAAGCACATAGCCAACCCTGAGTCCTGGAGACAGGATCTTTGAGAAGCTGCCCAGGTAGACGATGTTTTCCTCGTCCAGTGAGCGCATTGCCTTCGGAGGCTTCTGGTCGAAA
The DNA here is from genome assembly GCA_017854485.1 of Aquiluna sp. Classification (GTDB taxonomy): domain Bacteria; phylum Actinomycetota; class Actinomycetes; order Actinomycetales; family Microbacteriaceae; genus Aquiluna. The sequence continues at coordinate 16,346 of JAFMHN010000006.1, forward strand.
TAAAGCTGGCCGTAGGGATTGTCTTCAACAATCAGAATGCCCAGGCGCTTACAGATCTCCAGAACCTGAATTCTTCGCTCTGCTGTGAGGGTCACTCCGCTTGGGTTGGCAAAGTTTGGCACAAGATACAAAATCTTGATTCTTTTGCCCTCGGCCAAAAGTCGCTCCGCCGTTTCCTCGAGCGCTTCCGGTGAAATTCCGTCGTGGTCAGTGAAAACGTGCTCGATCTGCGCCTCTTTGTGGCGGAAGATGCCAACCGCACCGACGTAACTGGGGGCTTCAACCAGCACAACGTCACCCTGGTCTAGGAAAAGGTCTGAAATCAGCTCTAGGGCGTGCTGAGAGCCCGTTGTGACCGTTATGTCGTCCACCGAGCCGTGAATACCCTCAAGTGCCATGATTTCCTGAATTTGCTCGCGCAATCGCAGGTCACCCTGTCCGCCTCCGTATTGCAGTGCATAGTTGCGGCGGTTGGCCATGAGTGAGGCGTAAGCCTTGTCAATCAGGTTTACATCCAGCGCAGCAACATCCGGCATGCCGCCGGCAAGAGATACAACCTCGGGTCTTGAGACCACTGAGAACAATGCCCTGACTTCAGAGACGGCTAGGTTTTCCGCTCGCGCGGCATACGCATGCTTCCAAGCATCAAAGTTGGTTACACCGCCGGCACGCGTCTTAGTCATAAAAACTCCAGGTCATTGGCCTCAAAGTTTACTGGCTTGATTCCAGTTCGGAAAGGGCTAGCTGGCAGGAAGGAGGTCTGCAATCTCAGCCATGATGGCCGCCTTGGGCCTGGCACCGACTAGCTGCTTGACCAGTTCGCCGTTTTTGAATACGCCCAGCAGCGGAATTGAGGTCACGTTGTAGTTCATCGCGAGTTGACCCTCGTTGTCCACGTTGACCTTCACAACCTTCAGCGAAGAAGCGTTTTCGGTTGCTATTTCGTCCAAAACGGGCGCAACCATTCGGCACGGACCACACCACTCGGCCCAAAAGTCAACGATCACGAGCTTGTCGGACTTCAAGACCTCCTGGTCAAATGAATCCTGGGTTGCGTCGATTGCTGCCATTTTTGTCTCCTATTTTGAGCTGAGGTAGTGTTCTGCGTCGAGTGCAGCCACACAGCCGGAACCGGCTGCCGTGATTGCTTGGCGGTAGGTCGGGTCAATCACATCACCGGCTGCAAATACACCCGGCAACGATGTTTTTGAAGATCTTCCATCGACCTTGATAAAGCGTTCGTCTGAAATCTCAACCTGGTTCTCAACTAAATCAACGCGCGGATCATTTCCGATTGCGATGAACAGGCCATCTAGCGCCAGGTCATTCTTCTCGCCGGTTTCAGTGTTCTCCAAAACTACGCCCTCAAGCTTTGCCTCACCCTTTAGCTCGGCAATCGCGCTGTTCCAGATAAATTCAATTTTTTCGTTGTCAAAGGCACGCTGCTGCATGATCTTCGATGCCTTGAGGCTGTCGCGGCGGTGAATTACGTAAACCTTTGAGGCAAACTTTGTAAGGAAGTTGGCCTCCTCCATTGCCGAGTCGCCACCACCAACAACGGCGATGGTCTTCTCTCTAAAGAAGAAGCCGTCGCAGGTTGCACACCATGAAACTCCGTGGCCGCTGAGCTCTTTCTCCCTGGGAAGACCAAGCTCGCGATAGGCAGCTCCAGTGGAGATGATTACGGTCTTTGCCTCTAGGGTTTGACCACCGCCGGTCTTTACGATTTTGACATCACCGGTTAGGTCAACCTCAATAACGTCATCGAACATGATCTCGGTGCCGAAGCGCTCGGCCTGTGCCTGGAAGTTTGCCATCAGATCTGGGCCCATAAGCCCCTCGGGGAAACCGGGGTAGTTTTCAACCTCGGTGGTTTTCATCAGCTCACCACCGGGCTCAACACTGGAGGCGATCATCAGCGGGTTCAGTTGCGCCCTTGCGGCGTAGATCGCGGCTGTGTATCCAGCTGGACCGGACCCGATGATGATTACTTCTCGCATTGTGCTCTTTCCTTAGGTTGCTTTTTGAAACATAGATGATCATCTATTTATTCCAATTATTGCAGCTAGCTACTTCGATTTCCTACCAAATCTAGCGCGCAATTGCTTGGTGACCTCGCGCAGCTCGGGTGCTTTCAAAAGCCAAAGCAGACCCAGGTAGGTAACCAACATCGCAAGACCCACCAAAATGCCGCTAGCAACAGCCGTGACAACTCGATCCAGCGGGTAGCTGCCTTCGGTAATGCCCCCCAGTTGATCGAGCACAACAACCCCGACGAATGCGGCCGGAAGCATTGCAAGGATGAACAGCATCAGCGATCTGCCGACGCCGAAACCCTCGAGGCCACCGATTCTCCGTTTCAAAAGCAGGTAGGCAAAGATCCCCTGAATCGTCACCGAAAACGCAGTTAGCAGCGCGATGGAAACCACCAACCACTGCTTTTCAACTGTTGCGCCAAGAATCAAAGAGCCGGTGATGTGGATTGCAATCTGAATGCTGGTGAAAACAAACGGAGTCCTGGTGTCCTCCAGCGCAAAAAACGCCCGCTGCATCATGTAAACAAAGCTGAATGGCACCAGCCCGATCATGAAGGCGGCAACCACGTTTCCGAGAGCCACCGTTGCCGGGTATTCACCTGCAAACACTCGCGCAATTGGGTAACTCAGAATGATTAGGACTGCGGTTGAGATAACGCTGACCAGCGCAATCACCCTAAGGCCAGTGGTCAAGTCCGTTTTGAAATTCGCCATGTCCTTTGCCGCCGCGTGCTTGGACATTCGAGTGAAGTAGGCGGTGGCAATAGAAACCGTGACAACCGAGTGCGGGAGCATGAAAATCAGCCAGGCAATTGCAGCGGCTGCAACCGAGGCAACCGCCTCGGTGCTGGTTCTAGCGCTCGCAGCCGTTGAGGCAACTGCGGTTTGAACCAGACCACCAATTTGAGTAACCAGCACCATCGCGAGCGACCAGCTGGCTGCCTTCATGGCGGGTCCCAACCCAAACCCTCGGAATTTGAAATTCAGTCGTAGTTTTAGCCCAATCCGGCGCCAGCTCCAGAGCAAGATGGCGGCTTGGGCGGCAACACCGAGGGTTGCAGTTCCGGCCAGCACAGCAATTTGATCGGCGCCCCAGTTGGCTACCGATCTCACGCCAGTGGGATCGGCACCAAAGATGAGAATGAACGCTCCCAGGCCGCCCAGAGAAACAACGTTGTTTAGAACCGGCGCCCACATGTAGGGGCCAAAAGCGCTTCTGGAATTCAGCACCTCTCCGAAAACCGAGTAGAGACCATAGAAAAACAGTTGAGGTAGACACCAGTAGGCAAAAGCAGTCGCCAGGGCCAGCTGCTGCTCGGTCCAGTCCGCTGTGTAGAGGCGCACGAGCAACGGAGCGGCGATTGTGAAAATCAGCCCAACAACAAAGAACACCGTAATCGCCAGTGTTACAAATCGATCAATATAACCTTTGCCGCCGTCCGACATGGAACGCGCCCGAACCAACTGCGGAACCAAAACTGCATTCAGCACGCCGCCAACGATGATCGCGTAAACGTTGTTGGGGAGCTGGTTGGCAACGCCAAAAGCGTCCGCCGCATCGGTGGTCACGCCAATTGCCGAGGCAAGCAGCACCGCTCTAGCAAAGCCCAACAACCGCGAAACAATTGTTCCGCTGGCCATAATTAGCGAGCTTTTGGTCACCGAAGGGTTGAGGTCACTCACCAGAACGCCTTCTTAGTTTGGACGCGGTTCGCAAGACGCCGACCACGATCAGCGCAAACAGAGCCATGCCGAAGGTGACCAACAAGAAAAGCTCAATGTCGTAGTTCACGTTTACCTGAACCAAGACCGGCTCACCGATTGCCTCGCCATTCACGGTCAGCGAAACGGCAATTTCAACCGGACCATTCGCGATTGCCTTGATTGGCAACTCGGCAACTTCACTGGAACCGGCTGGAACAATCAGCGTTGCTGATTCCAAAACCTCTAATCGGAAGCTATTGCTCACGGCGCTGACAACCACCTCAAGATCTTGATCAGTGGGGTTTGTGATCGTTACTGGGATGCGGGCATCTCTGGCGACCACGTTGATGTTGCTTCCCGGCACAATGCTTGGCTCGGCTGCCTGGCTGACGCCGGGAATAAGCAGTAGCCCGAGCAGCAGAGCCGCTAGCCGCTTCAAGACAGCAGCTTTCTTGCTACCTCAGCGATTCCCTTTTCATTCGCATGGGCCAGCACTTCGGAGACTTCCGTCAGCGAAAACCACTGAACCTCTAGGACCTCACCGGTTGGGTCGCCCTCGCTGGTGAGTTCGCCTCCGGTTTGGCGAAGCAGAAAGTGATGCACGGTCTTGTTCACGCGCGTCTTGCCGACGGTGAATCGGTAATTTACTTCGCCAAGCTTCGAGATCACTTCGCCGGCAATGCCGGTCTCTTCAGCAACCTCGCGCAGCGCGGTTTGCTCAAGATCCTCACCGGCTTCGACGTGGCCCTTAGGGATTACCCAGTTCCTACCGCCGCCGCGATTGCGGTGGCTAATTAGAGCAACTTTGTTTGGATTATCGGCACTAACAACCAGGCCGCCAGCAGACACCTCACTGACAGTTATCGGCTGCTTGACGTTCATAACCCAACTCTACTTGGCGACTGTGGCAAGCTATTGCCCATGCAAGCTGTTGCCGACGCCCTGAAGAATCTTTCGGACAATACAAACAATCCATTGTTTGATGTCCTGGGAGGTGCCTTTGACGCAGCCGGCGAGGAGCTGTCGCTTGTCGGTGGGCCAGTCCGAGACGCGATTCTGGGTCGGGTGGCACTGGATTTAGACTTCACCACAAGTGCTGATCCCGACAAGATCTTGAAAATTGTGAAGCCGTTGGCATCAGCTACCTGGGACGTCGGGCGTGAGTTCGGCACGATTGCCGCCCAGATCGGTGATCACAAGATCGAGATCACCAGCTATCGAGCAGACAGCTACGACAAAGGCTCCCGGAAACCGACAGTCGAGTTTGGTGACAATCTTGAGGACGACCTAAAACGTCGAGACTTCACCGTCAATGCGATGGCGCTTCGGCTGCCATCAAAGACTTTTGTCGATCCACACCAGGGGCTTCGCGACCTGATGCTAGAGACCCTGAGAACCCCAGCAGCCCCGGAAATCTCATTCTCGGATGACCCGCTTCGAATGATGCGTGCGGCTAGGTTCACCTCCCAGCTTGGATTTGAGTTGGACCCAGCAGCATTTACCGCAATGCGTGACATGGCAAGTCGAATCGAAATCATTTCAGCTGAGCGGGTCAGGGACGAGCTGAGCAAACTATTGATTTCTAAAAACCCGCAGCCTGGCCTGGAGTTGCTGGTTGAGAGCGGGATTGCCGAGCTGGTTCTGCCCGAGCTGCCGGCACTTCGCCTGGAGGTAGACGAGCACCACCACCACAAGGATGTTTACCAGCACAGCCTGACCGTAGTTGCGCAGGCGATTTCTCTTGAGCCCCAGTATGGCTTTGATCGCGATCTAACCCTGAGGTTGGCAGCTCTACTGCACGACATCGGAAAGCCGGCAACTAGAAAACTTGAGCAGGGCGGGTCGGTCACCTTTCACCACCACGATGTGGTGGGGGCGAAGCTTGCCAAAAAGCGCCTGATGGCACTTCGCTTCGACAACGACACCATCAAGGCGGTCTGTCGTTTGATCGAACTTCACCTGCGATTCTTTGGATATTCGGACCAGCAGTGGAGCGATAGCGCGGTGAGGCGCTATGTCAGAGATGCCGATGATCAACTAAAGCGACTGCACATTCTCACCCGAGCCGACGTCACAACCAGGAACCAGCGCAAAGCTGATCGCTTGGCCCATGCCTATGACGACCTGGAGGCCAGAATCAAAGTCTTGGCCGAACAAGAGCAGCTGGATGCGATGCGCCCGGACCTCGATGGCGAAGAGATCATGCAGCTACTGGGCATCAAGCCTGGTCGCGAAGTCGGTCAGGCCTACAACTTCCTGCTCGAACTAAGGCTTGACGAAGGCGCAATTGGCAAGGATGAAGCCAAAAAACGCTTGCTTGAGTGGTGGCCGAACCGCTAGTGTTGTCAGGTTGCCTAGGCAATAACAATGCAAAACCCTCCTGTCACGGAGAGACCGTGACCGATTTAGACCGAAGGAGGTGGGTTAGCTATGCATAACTACGAGCTGATGGTCATTATGGACCCCTCAGAAGATGAGCGCACAGTAGCCCCAACACTCGACAAGTTCCTAAAGGTAATCACCACAGCTGGTGGCACCGTGGACAAGATCGATATTTGGGGTCGCCGTCGCATGACATACGAAATCAAGAAGCACTCAGAAGGGCTATACGCAGTCATCAACATGACCTGCAGCTCCGAGGCTGTTATCGAGCTTGACCGTCAGCTAAGGCTGAACGAGTCATTCCTTAGAACCAAGGTTCTAAGGCTGGAAGATGCAGTATTCAGCATCAACCCAATGGAATTTGTCCCAGAAGAGAAGCCAGCACGTGCCGGCCGCGGTGGACCCCGTGGTGGAGCACGCGGCAAGCGTCCAGCAGGCGCAAAGGCTGACTAATGGCAGGCGAGGTTAGCGTAACCATCGTTGGCAACTTGGCCGACGATCCGGAACTCCGCTACACCCAGGGTGGTGTCGCCGTGGCTTCAGTCCGCGTTGGCTCAACCCCAAGAACCTTTAACCGTTCCACCAACGAGTGGGTAGACGGCGAGACCGTATGGGTTCGTTGCACCGCATGGCGCGAGGTTGCAGAAAACGTAGCTCAGTCACTGACCAAGGGAACCCGTGTTGTGGTTACCGGTCGACTGAAGCCACCTTCTGCCTACCAGAGCGCTCAGGGTGAAGCGAGAGCGTCGCTTGAGCTGGAAATCGACGAAATTGGACCATCACTGCGCTACGCAACAGCGAGCGTAACAAGGCGTGCCCGCGAGGGTTCTGCTCAGGTTGAGTCACCTTGGGGTGGCCAGCAGGCAGAAACAAAGCAGGCCTCCTCTGGAGCTGAAGCATGGGCAAACCCCGCTACAGCACCGAGTGACGAAGCACCTTTTTAGAAAGACCTAGGAGACAAATAACATGGCAGGAAAGTCAGCTGACCGCCGCAAGAAGATGAACTCTAAGTTCGACAAACTTGCGCCGGCAAAGACGATCAAGATCGAGGTAATCGATTACAAGGACGTCGCAACACTTCGCAAATTCGTAACCGACCGCGGCAAAATCCGTGCTCGTCGTATCACCGGTGCAACGGTGCAGGACCAGCGCAAGATTGCTACGGCCATCAAGAACGCACGAGAAATGGCGATCATGCCATACTCCGGTTCTGGACGCTAGGAGATAAGCACATGTCAAAACTAATTCTGACCAACGAGGTCTCGGGCCTTGGCTCTGCAGGCGATGTCGTTGAGGTCAAGGATGGTTACGCACGTAACTTCCTAGTACCAAACGGCCTAGCTGTTGTCTGGAGCCGCGGTGGCGAGAAGCAGGTCACACAGATCCGCGACGCACGCGACGCACGCGCCATTGCATCTGAAGAGATCGCCATGGAAATCAAGTCAAAGTTGGAGGGAACCGTCCTTCGCATCACTGCAAAGGCCGGCGCCAACGGCCGCCTGTTTGGCGCAGTGAAGACCTCCGACATCGCAGATGCCGTCAAGGCACTGGGATTCGGTGATGTTGACAAGCGCAAGATCGAATTTGCATCATCGATCCGCACAACCGGTGACTACGAGGCGAGTGTTCGTTTGAACTCTGACCTAGTTGCCCAGGTAAAGCTTCAGGTGGTAGCTGCTAAGTAGTGGCTCACCATAGGAACAACCCGTCGGAAACGGCGGGTTGTTCTCTTTTAAGGGGATGTTTTCCACAACCTTGAGGTTGAGCTTTAGAGTTTTCAACAATATATTTATCCACAGCTAGATGCCAGTAAACTAAAGGGATAGCGAAAGTTGTTAGTTTTTTATCCACAGGTTATCCACAGTTACTAACAGGTTTCATCGGCGTGTTTCCACAGGGTTATCCACAGTTATCCGCAGACTGATTTGTATGCACCGTGTCGGTGCCCCAAGCTATACATGGTTTATCGCAAATCCGGAGGGAATATATGTCGATGTTGGCGCCTTCAACGGCAGCGGATCCACGCGTACCCCCGCACAACCTTGAAGCAGAACAGTCCACTCTAGGTGGCATGCTGCTGAGCCAAGAGGCAGTGGCAGAAGTTGTTGAGGAAGTCAGCAGCTTTGACTTCTACGCCGGTAAGCATGAATTGATTTTCAACGCAATCGTGAACCTTTTTGGAAAAGGCGAACCGACTGACGTTATCGCAGTTACTGATGAACTAAATAAGCAGGGAAATCTTCTAAAAGCCGGCGGTAGCGACTACCTGCACTCACTTGCAAGCTATGTTCCGACCGCAGCTGCCGCTGGTTACTACGCGAGCATCGTTGCCGAAAAGGCAATTCTTAGAAGGTTGATCGAGGCCGGGACCAGGATTGCCCAGTCTGGCTATGAGAGCCAGGGCGAAGTTGTGGATCTTGTGAACCAAGCCCAGGCTGACCTTTATAAGGTGGCCAGCCAGTCCTCCAAGGAGGACTATGTTGGCCTGAGCGAATCGCTTGAAGCGGCCATTCACGAAATTGAAGTGGCTCAGAATCGTGGCGGCGAGCTCACTGGAACCCCTACCGGTTTCACGGATCTAGATGCCTATACCCATGGATTGCACCCCGGACAGCTGGTTATTGTTGCGGCCAGGCCCGCGGTTGGTAAGTCGACATTTGCTCTGGATATCGCCAGAAACGCATCGGTCAAGCACAACCAAGCGACGATCTTCTTCTCGCTCGAAATGGGTCGGGCTGAAATCGCAATGCGAATGCTCAGCGCCGAAAGCTCGATTTACCTGCAGAGCATGCGTAAAGGAACAATTTCTGACGGCGACTGGACCAGGCTCGCAGCGGTGAGAGGTCGGATCAATGATGCACCGCTCTACATCGATGACTCTCCAAACATGTCTCTGGTTGAAATTAGGGCTAAGTGCCGTCGCCTCGCTCAGCAGGTTGACCTGAAGTTGGTGGTCATCGACTACATCCAGCTGATGTCCAGCGGTAAGAAGGTCGAGTCGCGTCAGCAAGAGGTTTCTGAGTTCTCAAGGGCGCTGAAGCTGCTCGCCAAAGAGCTCGGAGTCCCGGTTGTTGCCCTGTCACAGCTAAACCGTCAGGCAGAACAGTCCAAGGACAAGCGGCCAGAGCTTTCTCACCTGCGTGAATCCGGATCTCTGGAGCAGGACGCCGACGTTGTCGTACTGCTTCACCGAGAGGGTATTTATGAGCGGGATCATCCGCGTGCAGGCGAGGCAGATCTGATTCTTGCCAAGCAGCGAAATGGACCAACCGGAACGGTCACAGTTGCCTTCCATGGACAGTATTCGCGTTTCGTGAATATGCCAAGCTAGGCACGTGCAAATACTTTTTGGCCTTAGGGCCGCTCTCTCGTTCGGTCTCGGCGTTCTAATCACCTTCACACAGGCCCACACCTATGGTGTTGGGTCGGCCGTGCTCGCTGGCTTTGGACTCCTGTTGGGCCTGAGTTCCTTGGGTTATATCTTGCGAGTCAAGAAGTTCCAGTGGCTTATTCCGCTGCTGATCATCGCCACACTGGTAGGCGTTTTGGCTCTTGTCACCTTCATAGATCAAACGCTCCAAGAGGTTCTTTTCTTGCCCCTGGTAGCGCTGTTTGGTCTTTCATTTGCAGCCTTCGAGAGCTATCTGGCCAGAAGGCATCGTGGCTCGTCAGCACTGGGCAGAGATTTTGCCATCAGCGCTGTTTTGAGCCTTGCCCTTGGCCTCGTATTTTTGCTGGCACCGCTTGATGAGGTTAGTGCTGTCGGTTTTCTTGGTGCCTATCTGGCAATTAGCGGTGTTTTTTGGGGTATCACGGCCGCTAGCCCGCAACCGAAGTAGGCTTGAGTCGTGAAACGATTTGTAAACCTAAAAAGCTACATGGTGATGTCCACTGTCGCCGCATTGTTTGTCGGACTCATCGTCCTCTTCGGCACCAGATTTGTTGAGCAGGCCATCATTTGGGCGCTGGCAACTTTCATAATCTCTCTAGTGGTTGTTGCAACTCTGGATCTGAGCTTTAAGCCAGATGATCAGGACCCAAACAAGCCAAGGCTGCGCTAGTCAGCTAGGTAGTCAACCAGCTCAGTTGATAGGCCAAGGTAGGTGCTTGGCTTGAGCACCAAAAGTCTTGCCTTAGTTTCTTCTGAAACGTCAAGCTCATTTACGAAAGCCAGTAGTTCCTCTTCGCCAACTCGCTTGCCTCTGGTTAGCTCTTTCAGCATCGCATATGGGTCAGAAATCTTTGATTCGCCTCTAGCTACGTCTGCCCTAATGGCAGTTTGAATTGCCTCCCCAAGAACCTCCCAGTTCTCCAGCAGGTCAGCCATCAAAACACCCTCGCTGATTGCAATTTCATCCAGCCCGCGATTTATGTTGTCTAGGGCAAGTAGGGAGTGGCCAAAACCCACACCAATGTTGCGCTGCGCGCTGGAGTCAGTGAGGTCTCGTTGCATTCTCGAGGTAACAAGGGTCTGAGACAACGAATCTAGAATCGCGCAGGACAGCTCCAGGTTCGCCTCGGCGTTCTCAAATCGAATCGGATTGATCTTGTGAGGCATTGTCGAGGAGCCAGTTGCGCCAGCAACTGGAATCTGCTTGAAGAAACCGAGTGAAATATAGGTCCAGACATCCGTCGCGAGGTTGTGCAGGATGCGGTTGAAGTGTGAAATTGAGCTGTAGAGCTCGGCCTGCCAATCGTGCGATTCGATTTGGGTTGTGAGCGGGTTCCACTGGAAACCCAGGTGCTCGACGAAGGCCTTTGATTGTGCGGGCCAATCAACCTCGGGGGCAGCTGCCAGGTGCGCGGCAAAGGTACCGGTTGCACCCGAGAACTTACCTAGAATTTCCTGGTTTTCAATTCGGTGCAATTGTCGACCAAGTCGGTGAGCGAAAACCGCAAATTCCTTACCCATGGTCGTTGGGGTAGCCGGCTGCCCATGAGTCCTAGAAAGCATCGGCACGTTCTTCATCTCGCCTGCCATGCGGGTGATCTTTGTGAGAGCGTCCTTGGCCTTGGGGAGCCAAGCTCGCTCCAGGGCGTCATGGACGGTGATCGCATAGCTGAGGTTATTGATGTCCTCTGAGGTGCAGGCGAAGTGAACCAGCTCGTGCAGGTCTTCGCGCTTCATTGCCGTTAGCGCATCCCGAACAAAATACTCAACCGCCTTCACATCGTGACGGGTGGTGGCTTCGATCTTGGAAAGTTTTTCAACTGACTCGTCGGAGAATTCACTCACGAGCTCGCGCAGCTTGGCGGCTTCTTTCTCGCTGAGGGTCTTGTTTACCTGAAGCAAGTCTTTTTCAACCAGCCAAATCAGCCACTCAACCTCAACCTGGACCCTGGCTCTGTTGAGGCCGGCCTCGCTGAGATGCTCGCCGAGATCCCTAACCTGAGGAAGATAGCGGCCGTCTAGTGGGCTGAGAGGTTGCGAAGAAAGAGTCACAACACCATTTTGCCCTATTTATTCGCTATTGACTAAGCGGCTCGGCCGACACCGAGCAATGGCTAGCGAATCTTGAGAACTTTCAGCACGGCTCTGGTGAAGAAGCTGGCAATGCTCATGACTATCGCAGCCAGGATTGCCCAACCTAGAGAAGCGATTTCGAGGCCCTCTGAGGTGAAGCCATCGATGCTAAATACATCAGCACCCAGCAGGGTGCTGAGCCAGGCCACCAAAATCAGCAGCGCGCCATTGATCACGAATGAAATAAGCCCAAAGGTGATGATGTAGAGCGGGAAGGCCAGAATTTTTATGACCGGGGCAATGATTGCGTTTACCAAACCAAAGACCGCTCCGACTACCAAGAATGAGCCGGCGATGTTCCAAAAACCCTCGCCACCATAGGGGGTGAGCTGAACCTGAGGGATTACAGAAGTGGCGACCCAGAGGCCGACCGCATTGACAATTGTGCTAACTAGAAATCGCAACATCAGGCAATTCTTTCAGTATCGGGCTAAATTAGTGGGCGTGACCCCAGAAAAGCAGCCACCAATGTTGCAATTACTTGCACCTGATGGAACCTATGGCGTTCCAAAGGGCTACGAAAAGTACGGGAAGCTCATCGAGGATCTTGATGAGGACACTCTAAAAACTTTCTATCGCGACATGGCGCGCATCCGCCGCTTTGACATTGAAGCCATTGCGCTACAGCGTCAGGGTCAGCTTGGCCTTTGGGTTCCAGCCATTGGCCAGGAGGGCGCTCAAATTGGTTCTGGATACGCGGTCGGAAAAAATGACCACATGTTTCCAAGCTATCGGGAGCACGGCGTTGCACTGACTCACGGCGTTGAGCTGATGTCGATTCTAAAAATGATGCGTGGTGTGAACCACGGTGGTTGGAATCCTGAGGAAACCAGGTTCCACCTTTACGCAATTGTTCTGGCAACCCAGGTCCTCCACGCGGTTGGGTATGCCATGGGTGTGAAGCTAGATGGCAAGGTTGGAACCGGCAACCCAGAAGAAGACCTCGCTGTGATTTCTTACATGGGTGATGGCGCCACCGCCGAGGGCGATGTGTCTGAATCACTTTTGTTTGCAGCAGTGAATGAATCGCCAATTGTTTTCTTTATTCAAAACAACCAGTGGGCAATCTCCGCTCACATTGACAGCCAAACCAAGGCTCCCCTCTACACAAGGGGCGAGGGCTTTGGCGTTCCCGGCATGAGGATTGATGGCAACGACGTGCTTGCCTGCTATGCCGCTACCAAGCTCCACATGGATCAGGCCCGTGCCGGCCAGGGTCCGTTCTTGCTCGAGGCGCTGACCTATCGAATTGGTGCTCACACCACATCGGATGACCCGAGCAAATATCGCGAAGACGCGGAAGTTGAGCAGTGGAAGGCGAAGGATCCAATCGTTCGCTTCGAAACCTTCCTGAGGCGTCAAGGTGTTGGCGATGATTTCTTTGATGAGGTCACTGCGGCCGGCGATCAGCTTGCCAAGGAGATCAGAGAGCAGACTTTCGCCCTCCAGAATCCACCTATGGAGAACATCTTCAACCACGTTTATTCCGACCAGCACCCAGAGATCGACAAGCAGCGCGCTTGGCTAGAAGCCTATGAAGCCCAGATGGGTGACCATGAGTAACTACAAAGAGATGCCAATTGCCAAGGCCCTAAACGCCGGGCTTAGCCAAGCGATGAGCGCCAACGACAAGGTCTTGATGTTTGGCGAAGATGTTGCAGAACTTGGCGGTGTGTTCCGCGTGACCGAGGGTCTGTTGGATGAATTTGGTGAAAAGCGAATCTTTAACACTCCAATTGCGGAATCTGGAATCGTGGGAACCGCAATTGGACTTGCCATGCGCGGCTACCGCCCGGTGGTTGAAATTCAATTTGATGGCTTTGTGTTCCCGGCCTTCAACCAAATAACCACTCAGCTGGCGAGGCTCACCTACCGCTCCGAGGGCTTTCTGGAGATGCCGGTTGTAATCAGAATTCCTTACGGTGGCGGCATTGGTGCCGTTGAGCACCACTCCGAATCTCCCGAGGCTTACTTCGCTCACACCCCGGGCTTGAGGATTGTGACACCCTCGAACCCAAACGATGCCTATTGGATGATGCAGCAGGCGATTGAATGCCCTGATCCTGTGATCATGCTTGAACCAAAACGTCGCTATTGGCAAAAGGGCCCGGTTAATCTGGACACCCCGCCCCTGCCACTGCACAGCGCCAGGTTGATGCGGGAGGGAACTCAGGTGACCCTGATTGCCTACGGGCCAATGGTGACCGCGGCCTTGCAGGCCGCGGAGATCGGCGCCGAGGAGGGTGTCAGCATCGAAGTGATTGACATCAGATCGCTGTCCCCGATTGATTACCCAACGATCATCGCATCGGTGAAGAAAACCTCCAGAGCGGTGATCGTGCATGAGGCTCCAACCAACGTTTCAATTTCCAGCGAGATTGCAGCCAGGATTTCAAACGAGGCCTTTTACAACCTTGAAGCGCCGGTAATTAGGGTTGGTGGATTTGACACCCCCTACCCACCTGCAAAACTTGAAGAGATTTATCTTCCGGATGCGGACCGCATTCTGGAAGCAGTCGACAGATCTTTGGCTTACTAGGGAGGCATATGAGCATTTCAAAGTTCCCACTGCCAGACGTTGGCGAAGGTCTAACTGAGGCCGAGATCGTGAGCTGGTTGGTTGCCCCAGGAGACATGGTCAAGGTCAATCAGACAATCTGTGAAATCGAGACCGCCAAATCGGTAGTAGAGCTGCCATGTCCCTTTGAGGGCGAAGTTCAGGAATTACTGGTTCAAGTTGGCGACACGGTTGAGGTTGGCACCCCGATTATTTCGGTCAGCACTCAGGGCGCTTCGCCGATCCCGGTTGTTGAAGACAAGACTCCAACTGCAGCCGCTCAAGAGGCAGACACCGGCGCTGAATACAAGATCCCAACCCTGGTTGGCTACGGTGATGCCGGTGACGTCAAGTCAAGAAGGTCAAGGGCAGTAAAGGCCGCACCAACCTCAACCGCGGTTCCGGTTGCGATGGTTGCCGCAGCAGCAGGTGCAGCCGATTCGATTATTGCCAAGCCACCGATTCGTAAGATGGCCAAAGAGCTGGGCGTGAACCTGGCAAACCTTGCCGGAACCGGAACTCGCGGCGAGATTACCCGGGAAGATGTCATTGGTGCAGCCAGCCAAGCAAGTGTCTTCAAGAACCTGACCACCCCTGATGTTCCAAGCGAACGCGAAGAGCGGATTCCGGTCAAGGGCATGCGCAAGGCGATTGCTACAGCCATGGTTTCTAGCGCCTTCACCGCCCCACACGTCAGCATCTTTGTCGACGTTGATGCAACCAGGACCATGGAATACGTAAAGCGCCTAAAGGCATCGGTTGATTTTGCTGGCGTGAAAGTAACTCCGCTGTTGATCATGGCCAAGGCAATCATTTGGGCTGCCAGAAGAAACCGAATGGTGAACTCAACCTGGACTGACACTGAGATCATCGTTCATAACTTCGTGAACCTAGGAATTGCAGCTGCAACCCCGAGGGGTTTGATCGTCCCGAACATCAAAGACGCCGATGCTATGAACATGATTGAGCTGGCAACAGCCATCGAGAAGCTGGCAGCAGTTGCTAGAGATGGTAAGACCGCTCCGGAAGACATGAAAGACGGAACCATCACCATCACAAACATTGGAGTCTTCGGTGTTGACACCGGAACTCCTATCTTGAACCCCGGTGAAGTTGGGATTGTTGCCCTGGGCTCGATTCGCAAAAAGCCCTGGGTCGTTGACGATGAGATCGTGGTGCGGCAGGTGACCACAATTGGTGCAACCTTCGACCATCGGGTTGTGGATGGCGATGTGGCCTCCCGCTTTGTTCAGGACGTGGCAAGCGTGATTGAGGAACCAGCCCTACTGCTTGACTAATTGGTATTGACAATCGTTTTCAATAAGGCGTATTGTTGAGCTATGAATCCACTATTGAAGAAACTTCTGCTGGCCGGTGCCGCCGCAGGTGCAGCCCTGGCTCTTGTCATTACCGCTCTCACCTTCTTTTTCAATAGTCCAGACACCGATCCGGATTCAACCCCCAGTGCATCGCCTAGTTTGACCAGGTCCGGTATGACCGGAACAATCCAGGTTGTAACCTCCACAAACGTTTGGGCAAGTGTTGTTGAGTTCATTGGTGGTGACTGGGTTGAGGTCACCGCGATTATTGACAATGTTTCCCAAGATCCACACTCCTACGAGGCAACCGCCAGGGACCAGCTGGCCGTTCAGGACGCTGAACTCGTGATTGCTAACGGTGGCGGATATGACGAATTCATGGAGCAGTTGGTCGCAGCAACAACAGGCGAAAAGATGTTTATTGAGCTGGTCGAAGGTGGTCACGACCACACCGTCGATGGCGAATCCGAGATTGACGCGGAGACGGCAATGGACCAGGCCCACGCGAATGAACACATTTGGTATGACCTGCACCAGGTCTCTGAGGTAGCTGAACAGATCGCCGCTGCAATCAATGAGCTAAGGCCAGAGGCATTTGATGATGTAAATGCAAACTACGACTTCTTTGCTTCCGAGCTTGAAAATATTGAACTTCGAGTCGAGGCGCTTCGTGATCAGGCCTTGGGCCTTGGTGTCATCGCCGTCGAGGGCGTTGGAAACCTAATGCTGGAGGATGCCGGCTTTGAGATTTTGACTCCTCAGGACCTGGCGGATGCAATTGAGGAAGAGCGTGATGTTCCATTGACCGCGCTCGAAGAAGCAAAGTCACTGCTTCAGAACAAATTGGCAATTCTGTTGGTGATCAACACCCAGGTAGATGACGCGGTCTCCGTTGAACTTGTGAAAATTGCGGAGTCTGTTGGCACGCCAGTAGTTGCCTTGAGCGAACTGATTCCAAGTGACGACCTGGATTACCTGGACTGGATGGCTTCGGTTGTCGACGAGTTGCAAGAGGCGATCTACTAATTGAACGTAATTCTTCAGGTCAACAACGCGTCGTTACAGTTTGACGAGCGCGTAATTTGGCAGAACCTGAACTTTGAAGTTCAACCGGGAGAGTTCATTGCCCTGATTGGCGCCAATGGCTCTGGAAAGTCGATGTTTCTAAAGTCCGTACTTGCTCAGCAGAAGCTGACCTCGGGGTCCATCAATTTTCTAGGTTCAAAAGTTCGACGCGGCAGCACCGACATCGGTTACATCCCGCAGCATCGCTCACTCGATGCGCAGTTGCCGCTGACGGTCTTTGATGCTGTGCGGCTGGGCCTTGATGGTCACAAGCTTGGTTTACCGCTGACGGGTGCAAAGACCAAAGCCCTGGTTACCGAGGCACTGATTCAAGTTGAAGCGGACCAGCTTGCCCAAAAGCCATTGGGTGAACTCTCCGGCGGCGAAATGCAACGAGTGCGGGTTGCCCAAGCGCTCATATCTAAGCCAAAACTCATCCTGGCGGATGAGCCATTGAGCGCTCTGGATCTCAACCACCAGCATGTTGTGAGCGAACTAATCGCGAATCAGGCCAAAAAACAGGGCGCTGCGGTGATTTTTGTTACCCACGACCTGAACCCAGTTTCTGACTACGTCGACCGGGTGCTCTACTTGGCTAAGGGTCGCTACTCGATCGGAACCACTCAAGAGGTCATGCAGTCAGACGTGCTTTCAGATCTTTATGGGACCGAGATTGATGTGGTGAGGAGCCAGGGCCGAATCGTGGTTTTAGGTGCTCACGATCACGATCACCATGATGATGAGGAGTGGGTCTGATGGACTTCTCCGATGTCTTTAATTTTTCTGACTACGATCGGCTGATTCCGCTGGTTGCAAACTCGCTTTGGGCTGGGGTGTTGCTTGCACTTGTCGGTGGCTTGATCGGTGTTTTTGTAATGAACCGAGAGTTGTCTTTTGCGGTTCATGGAATTTCTGAACTTTCGTTTGCAGGGGCTGCAATCTTCCTGCTGTTTGGTCTTGATGTTGTCCTCGGCTCTGTGGTTGGCTCGCTGACCGCCGCTTTGATAATCGCAGTCTTGGGCGATAGGTCAAAGGACCGGAATTCGATAGTCGCGGTTTTGATGCCGTTCGGGCTGGGTATTGGGATTCTGGCACTTGCTCTATATCCCGGCAGGGCAGCAAATAAGTTTGGCTTGCTGACGGGGCAAATAGTGGCGGTCGACGACCCAAAGCTTGCTTCGCTTGCGGTAATTAGTGCGATTGTGTTGGTTTCAATGGTGGTGATTTGGAGGCCGCTACTGTTTGCAACCCTTGATAGCGAAGTTGCCGCCGCCAGAGGAGTCAACACCCGGGTCCTGGGAATTGTGTTTGTGATGCTGCTTGGGCTAGCGGTTGCCGCCGCCGTTCAAGTGGTTGGAGCGCTACTGGTGCTGGCGCTACTGGTGACACCGGCTGCCTCTGCGCTAAGGCTCAGCAAGAGCCAGCTCTGGGTTCCGGTGTTGAGCGTGGCATTTGCCTTCGTCGCCATGATTGGTGGGATTCTGTTGGCTCTAGGCGGTGGGTTACCAATTAGCCCCTATGTCACAACCATTTCGTTCTTGATTTACCTAACTGCACGAGGAATTAGTTTTGTTCGGGGAAAGCTCGAGGTTTCCAAATGACACAGAAGCGAGCCACCTGGCAGAAAACGGCAGTTTTTGACGCACTAAACCAAGAACCTGTTTTTGTTTCGGCCCAAGAGCTTCACCAGAAGCTGATTGGCGCCGAGAAAAAGCTCGGGCTGACCACCGTCTACCGCGCACTAACCGAGTTGGTTGAGGCGGGCCAGGCAGACGCACTGGCCGGAGAAGACGGCGAAATGCGCTACCGGATCTGCAGCGACGAGCACCACCACCATCTAATTTGCCGCGAATGCGGCACTGCCGAGGAGTTTGATCTTGATGGTTTTGAGGCTGAAGTGAGCCAATTGGCGGCGAAATTCGGCTTCAGCAAGGTCTCTCACAGCATTGAACTTTTCGGCATTTGCAAAAAATGTGGCATGTCGGCTTGATTTTCTTTGGCTAAGACTTGCTTTTGGAGGGCAATGCCTCCTAAACTTGCATGGTTGCACGGGCTTAGCCCTGCACAAACCCACGTAATTAGCTTCGGGTAAACGCGCCCCTAGGAGGACAAATGGCAGCCTACTGCCAGGTGACGCAGACAGGACCGCAGTTCGGTCACAAGGTTTCGCACGCTCAGAACAAGACCAAGCGTCGTTTTGACCCAAACATTCAAAAGAAGACTTACTTCGTTCCTTCACTGGGCCGCAAGGTTACCCTGCAGCTTTCAGCCAAGGGCATCAAGGTTATTGATGCACGTGGCATTGACTCTGTAATCACTGAGCTTGTCGCTCGTGGCGAGAAGATCTAGGGAGTACACAGATGGCCAAGGATAAGGACGTACGTCCAATCATCAAGATGAAGTCAACCGCAGGTACCGGCTTCACCTACGTGACCAAAAAGAATCGTCGTAACGACCCAGACCGTATCACTCTGAAGAAGTACGACCCAGTAGTGCGCAAGCACGTTGAATTCCGCGAGGAGCGCTAAACACATGGCAAAAAAGTCAAAGATTGCTCGTAACGAGCAGCGCAAGGTAATCGTTGAGCGCTACGCAGAAAAGCGTCTAGAGCTCAAGAAGGCCTTGGTTGACCCAACCTCTACCGCTGCGCAGAAGGAAGAGGCACGTCTAGGACTGCAAAAGCTTCCTCGCAACGCAAGCCCGGTTCGAGTCCGCAGCCGCGACCTAATTGATGGTCGACCACGTGGTGTGCTTTCGAAGTTCGGCGTTAGCCGTGTTCGTTTCCGCGACATGGCTCACAAGGGTGAGCTTCCTGGAATCACCAAGTCCAGCTGGTAAATAGTTTCTAACTAAGTCCCGCCATCAAAGGCCAATTGCCTTTGGTAGGCGGGATTAGTGTTTCTGCGCCAACCCAATTCATGGCAAGCTCCAACTCTTGCTGCAGCCACGGGGTAATTTCTTCTAGCTCTGCTGCTGCTAGGTTTTCGTGCCAAAGAGATTGAACTATGAGCTGTTTGCCCTTGCGCTCGTGCTTCAGGTCAACTCGGCCAATGAGCCGGTCCCCATAAAGCAGCCCCAGCGTGTAGTAGCCATACTTGCGCTTGGCCTCCGGCGTGTAGATCTCGATCAGGTAGTCAAAGTCAAACAGGCGCTTGGTTCGCTCCCTGTTCCACATAATCGGGTCAAATGGGTTCACCAATTTCAATGGTCGCTGGTCAGTGCCATCGGGCTGAGGTTTCGATAGCAGCCCCGGAGCGATAAAAGCAAGATCCTTCCAAGAATCAACCTCGACAATCTCCAGAGCGCCCTGCTCCACCAATTGTTTTAGGTGAGGCCTGGCGGTGGGTCGAGTCAGGCGATAGTAGTCAGCCAGATCCGCTTCGGTGGCAACACCAAGGGAGGTGGCTGCCTGGACCAGCAGTGTTTGGATTTGCTGATCTTTGGTCAGTCCGCTTGATTCGCCAAAGGAAGGGTTCAGTGAGTATTTGCGCTGGAAGTTATGACGTCCGGCCGAAACAACAACACCTGCGAACACCAACCTCTCCAGAATCACCTTGACCTCAGACCATCCCCACCAGCTGCCGCCACGTTTATTGAGATCGTGCTCAAACTCGCTGATAGTCATTGCCCCGTTTTGTCGAAGCTCACCGAAGACCCACTGCGCTGTCTTATTGCCTGGCTTCAAGATTTCCTGAATGCTCGGCTTGTTCAGGTATTCGTTTCTTCGAAACTCAAACAGCTTCCAGTCACGCTCGGGTATCAATGCTTGGCAGTGGGCCCAGTATTCAAGGTAGGAGGGTTTTGCTCCAGCCCCAAAGGCAAGCCGCTCAAATTCGGCTAGGTCGTAATTACCAATCCGCGTGAACACTGGCATCAGGTGGGCTCTGGCAAAAACATTTACTGAGTCAATCTGGATCAGGTTAAGGGTTTCAATCACCTGATCAATGGTCTCTAGCCCCCGAGTCACACCGAGGCTTGCAAGGCTGATTTGGCGCGCTTCTTGAGCGCTCAGAGTTTGCATCCAACCCTTCCGCTTCGTTTGTTGTTCGCTAATTTAACAGTCTTTTTACCCAGCACTGACGTTAACTAAGCGTTTGGAAAGGCGGCAAATTCTGCCAGAAATATATCGTTGCAGTTTTTCCAGACTAACTTTGTCCAAAAAAATGGGCTCAATGGCTCTATATCCCCTAAAAATAGGGGATATCGCAAGGTGCAACACGCCGAGAGAAGAGTTATCCCAAGCAGGTTCTACCTATACATTGATTGAGACATCAATGTCCACAAGTAGTCCAGGAGGACCATTATGAACAAGAGCGAGCTAGTTGCTGCAGTAGCAGCACACACCGGCGAGTCACAGGCAGCAGTAGGCCGTGTAATCGACGCAATGTTTGACACAATCGGCGCATCAATCGCGAAGGGTGACAAGGTCACCATTCCTGGTTACCTATCTGTTGACAAGGGACACCGTGCTGCACGTGCGGGCCGTAACCCACAGACTGGCGCAACCATCCAGATTGCTGCAGCTAACACCGTAAAGGTTTCAGCTGGAAGCAAGCTAAAGGCTGCAGTCAAGTAACTCAAAAGCTAAATAAAAAGCGGTGTCTCGTTTGAGACACCGCTTTTTGCTTGCCTGGAATAGGGTTGTCTTTATGAACAACAAATCCCGCTCATACTCCCTAGTTCTGTTGCAGTTTGTTTTGATCATTCTGCTGGTGCTTACCCCCAGACAGGAAAACGCCTACGGTGCTGCCAGTGAAATTGTCGGCATGGTCGGACTGGCATTCATTGCGATCGGCTCCATCGTGCTGCTGGTTAGCTTCTTGGGGTTGGGAAATGCTCTGACTGCACTGGCCATTCCCAAGGACAACGGAACCTTGGTGACCACCGGCATCTACTCTCGGGTTCGACACCCGATTTACTTTGCCCTGCTGTTGATGAGCTTCGGCATCATGCTCGACGCCGGTTACTGGCCACAGATCATCGTTGTAATGCTGCTTTACGCACTGCTCAGCAACAAAGCGGATTTTGAAGAGTCATTGCTTCGCGAGCGTTACCCGCAATACAAGCAGTACGCGGAGAGGACTCCTAGGTTCTTCCCGAGGCTTGGTAGGTGAATCAACAGACGCCTAGTCGTCACCTTGTCGCTATTGCCCTGGTTGTTGCTGCCGGGCTAGTTAGCGTTATTGCAGGTTTGGTTGTCGGCGGCGGCGCTGACCCGCTGCAGTTTTCAGACCCAGGTCCGGTGGTCCGATTCGGAGCCCCGTTTGCAAAACTAGTCATGAATTTCTCGATGGCGACCGCTGTCGGATCGCTGGTGCTCTCTGCCTACGCAGCCGACTCCAAGGAGCGATTGAAGTTAGCGCCAGTGGCAGCATGGTCCGCCGCCATTTGGGCCCTGGCGGCCTCCGTGAACTTCGTGATGACCTACCTGTCTGTTTCGGGTTCAGCGATCTCCTACGGTCAAACCTTTAGCGACAGCCTCTGGTTGTTTGCAACGGACATTGAGCTCGGGGTTCTTTTGATTTGGAATCTTGGGATTGCCTTTGTGCTGTCGCTTTCAACCCTGGCCTTTGTCGGGAGGCGGATGACCGCCATTAATGCAGCAGTCGCAATCGCCGGACTCTATCCGTTGGCTGAGTCGGGGCATGCTTCCTCAGATGCCGGCCACGCCCTCGCGGTGAACTCACTTCTGATGCACCTGGTTGGCATCAGCATTTGGGTGGGTGGGCTGATTGCGCTCTATGTCGTATTCAAAGGTCAGTCAGAGCGATCTGCTGTTTTGGTCTCGCGCTACAGCTCGCTCGCGCTGGTTGCGTTCATCATGGTTGCCGTTTCGGGAGTGACTTCCGGGGTTATCAGGCTTTACGAACCAGCCGACCTTTTTTCAAGTTATGGCCTACTGCTGATCGGCAAGGCGTCGCTCTTGGTTGTGCTCGGCTTGATTGCAGCACGGCACCGGCTGTCGCTCGTGAGGCGATTTAGCGAGAAGGCAGTTGGCTTTTGGCGCCTGGCTCTGGTTGAGATAGCGATCATGGGACTCGCGATTGGGCTTGGAACGGCGCTCGCTAAAACTCAAACTCCGCTGGACAAGGCCGAGTTTGTTCCGCTGACGCCAGCAGAAATCCTCACCGGTGACAAGTTGCCACCGGAGCTAACAGAGGAGTCGTGGCTCACGGTTTGGGACATCGATGTGCTTTGGATAAGCGTTTGCCTTGGTGCGATTGTTTTCTACCTCTACGGGGTTTGGGTGCTAAGAAGGCGTGGCGACCGCTGGCCAATTGCAAGGACCTTGTCCTGGATTGGCGGGATGCTCACGCTGTTGTATGTCACCAACGGTGCCCTCAATGCTTACCAGGAGTATCTATTTAGCATGCACATGATCGGCCACATGGTGCTTTCCATGATGGTTCCGGTGTTGCTGGTGCCTGGGGCGCCTGTCACGCTGCTAGTTCGGGCACAGCCTGCTCGCAAGGATGACTCCTGGGGGCTAAGGGAGTGGGTGCTCTGGGCCGTTCACACACCTTTTGCCTGGTTTATCTCACACCCTCTGTTTGCCGGATTGAACTTCGCGCTGTCGTTGGTGATGTTCTACTACACACCGTTGTTTAGGTGGGCAACGGAGGAGCACTTAGGCCACCAGTGGATGCTGATTCACTTTCTGATCACCGGCTACCTGTTTGTGCAGTCGCTGATGGGGGTTGACCCGCAGCCACACAAGACCGGCTACCCGGTCAAGCTAATGCTGTTGATTGGCACCATGGCCTTCCACGCATTCTTTGGGCTGGGACTCATGAACGAGAAGAGCCTGTTGCTTGCAAACTGGTTTGGAGCGATGGGCCGAACCTGGGGCGATGATCCGCTGACGGATCAGGCCGTTGGCGGCGCTTTTGCCTGGGGTGTTGGTGAAATCCCCACTATCGTCATAGCTCTGATAGTTGTCACCCAATGGTCCAGATCCGATGATCGAGAGCGCAAGCGCTTGGACAGAGCATCAGACAGAACCGGCAATAAGGACCTCGAGGATTACAACCAAATGCTGCAGCAGCTAAGTGACACAAAGGACCAGCGCCGGTGATTATTGAACTTTCCAGCGAGCAGCAGGCGCTGTTTGAATATATTGAGCAGTCAGAAAGCAATGTCTTTGTGACAGGTCGCGCCGGCACCGGGAAGTCCACGCTGCTTTCTCACCTGACTGCAAACACCGAGAAGTCTTTCGCTGTTTGCGCTCCCACCGGAGTTGCTGCTCTAAATGTTGGCGGAGTAACTATCCACTCCCTGTTTACTTTCCCCCTTGGGCTGCTCGGTGAAGTTGAGATCGCCAGGCACCTGTCACGCCGAACCAGAGAGGTGCTCAGGGCACTGGACATGCTGGTTATCGATGAGGTGTCGATGGTTTCGGCAGACCTGATGGACGCAATCGACAGAGCACTTCGAATTGCCAGGGGTCGAAAGAACGAGCCTTTTGGTGGGGCTCAGATTGTGATGTTTGGTGACCCCTATCAGCTGGCGCCGGTGCCACCGCGCGATCCAGCTGAGCGCACCTACATCGCCGAGAACTACCAGTCGCTCTGGTTCTTCGATGCTCATGTTTGGCGCAACACTGACCTGGAGCGGTTTGAGCTCTCAGAAATCTTCCGGCAGTCAGACGCTGACTTCAAGGAAATCCTGAATGCCATCCGCGATGGCTCTGTCACACAAGAGATGTTGGATGCACTGAACAAGGCCGGCAATCGCTACCCGCCTCATTCGGACGTGATTCGCCTGGCAACAATCAATGAAACCGTGAACTCGGTGAACCACCAGCGCATGAGTCTTATCGAAACCGAGCCAAAGGTATTCAGGGCCGTCTACTCCGAAGGCGCTGAGAAGGCATTCGGCAGGGCACTGCCTGCAGAAACCGACCTGGCCCTAAAGGTTGGCGCGCAGGTGATGTTTATCAAGAACGATGATGCCTCCAGCACCAAGGGGACCAATGGTGCGATGGTTAGGCGCTGGGTAAACGGAACCATCGGCCGAATCGTTGCCCTTCCCAAGTCCGGCCTGGTGGTGGTCGACGTTGATGGCGAAGAGCTTGAGGTTGGACCAGCAACCTGGGAAAAGGTTCGCTATGAAGTTGAAGAAGACTTTGATGAGGCAACCGGCAAAACCAAAGAGGTTTTGGTTCCGGTAACCCTAGCTGAGTTCAAGCAGATTCCGCTGCGGCTTGCCTGGGCAGTCACCATCCACAAGTCACAGGGCCAAACCTATGATGAGGTTCAAATTGACATGGGCAGGGGTGCTTTTTCGCCTGGCCAAACCTATGTTGCGCTCAGCCGAGTGCGTGCACTCACCGGCCTTTATTTGACCCGCGCGATTTTGGTTCGGGATGTGATGGTTGATAAGGACGTGGTGAGGTTCATGTCCGGTGCCAGCACTACCCCTGATCTCGATCAGGAGCCCTTAGCCACCAGTTCAGAGCATCTGCCACCCTTCTAGCCCAGTAGCTTTCGTGGTGCCCAGTGTTTGGGTAGGTGGCGGCAACAAGTGAATCTGGCTCCGAGTAACCTCGAGCTTGAATCTTCTCAACCGCAGCCTTGTGGAAAGGCGGGTAGTACTGATCAAGCTCAATGGTGCCAGTGTCGGTCCAAATTCTGTGACTACTGGCATCTGGCAATAGTTCGGTCAGCTCATTCACCATGTCATTGCCACCAAATGGCCAGTGGGTTGAAAAGGCTATTGCCGTTCCAAAAACCTCAGGTCGTTGTCCAAGTGCATAAAGTGACATCAACCCGCCCATTGATGAGCCCATGACCGCGGTTCGGTCAGGGTGCAGCTCGAGACCGTGTTTGTCGGCAACGAATGGCAAGATCGCATCCGCCATCAGCGACACATAGGCATCGCCCATAGATTCACCGGGGGCGTCGGCATACTCGGCAGGCATGCCATCCCAAATTTCCTGGTGGTTATCCAAGATCTTTTGTGGGGCAAGCTCACGCAGTCGGGTTAGGTCACTAAAGCCCCAAAGTGCAATGACAACCGGCTTTGGACCCCGAACCTCATCACGAATCGCAGGCAAAACCTCCCAGGTCTTACCGGTGTAGGAGTCTTTTTCATCAAAAATATTGCGGCCATCGTGCATTACCAGCACCGGGGTCTTTGGGTTTAGGTCTGCGGGCAGCCAAACGTCAACGATGTGGTTGTCGAATTCGTAGCGCTCGATGCTGCCTCCAGCAAGCCGCAGCTGCAACAGCTTTCGCTCTCTAAAAGCCATGAACAGCGGGAAGGTGAAGGCCATGGCGGTGAAACCAGAAAGTAGGAAGTAGATCCAAACTCGCTTCATGCCAAGCCGTTTAGCCTCCACCAACATGAAGGTGATTACACCGGCACCAACAATCAATAGATCTAAAGAGAGGACCCAATCCACATATGAGCCAAACCAAGCCCTGAGGTAGTCTGCTTCTTGGAAGACAGCCATGGCATTGAACCACCATGCCGTGATCAATCCCAAAGCTGCGATTGTGAAATAAATTCTGGATCGAATCCTGTGTTTTTTGAACATAGGGAAATCCTGCCACGAAGTTTTTGGTTGGCAACACAGGTGGGGAATATAGGAAACAGATGTTAGCTCTTGGACATTTCATAGTCAGGCATGCCAAATGGGTGCTGTTTGGCTTCATTGGCCTGATTGCACTCAGCAGTGTTTGGGGATTTCAGGTCTTTGGAAACCTAAAGGGCGGCGGTTACGACAACCCAAACTCTGATTCGGCGACCGTCACAGAGCTGCTTGGCTCCGAGTTCGCAGTCGATCCAGCCGAGGTAATCGTGCTGGCAGATCTTCCCGGTCAGGCCAACGACCTAAATGCCGACGGCATGCCAAAGTATTTCGAGCTGGTCACTTCCCTGTCTGATGATTTGAGTAAGGTTTCGGGCGTGAAGTCGGTGCTCAACTACTACACGCTCGGCTCTCCGGCATCACTGGTTTCTGCCGACGGCAAGCTGATTTATCTGCTGGTTGATTTAGAAAACGGGATCAGTCAAACCGAGGCCGTGGCAACAATTGTGGATGAGTTCACCGGTGACTACCAAGGTGCCAAGGTTCACATAGCTGGCTTTGGTGCTGTCACCAAGGCCATCAATGAAACCATTGAGTCAGATTTGATTCGAGCCGAAACCATCGCGATTCCAATTGTTTTGATTCTGCTTATTTTCGTATTCGGTTCGCTGGTTGCAGCAGGGTTGCCGTTGTTTGTGGGTGGTCTTGCAATCGTTGGTTCATTCTTTGTGGTGTGGGGCGTTAGCAACTTCACAGACGTTTCAATCTTCGCGCTGAATCTGATTACTGGCCTCGGTCTTGGCCTCGGAATTGACTACAGCCTGCTGGTTGTGAACCGGTTCCGGGAGGAACGGGCTGCCGGCAAGAGTGTTGAAGAGGCAACGGCAATAACGGTCGCTACTGCCGGAAAGACCGTGGTGTTCTCAGGACTAACCGTTGCGCTAGTGATGCTGTCGATGTGGTTTTTCCCGCAGTACTTCCTGCAATCCTTTGCCCTGGCCGGCTTCACGGTGGTCACCATCGCGGTTGTCGGTGCTGCGATTGCTGTTCCAGCTCAGCTCAGCCTGATCGGAGACAAAGTCAACTCAATCAGGGTCTTCAGGCGTGACCTAACGCCAAAGGACAAGGGAGTCTGGGAAAAGATCGCTCGCTTCACGATGCGCCGTCCCCTGCCAATTTTGTTTGTCACAGTCCTTGGTCTTTCCGGAATGTTCTCACTTTCAACCGATGCCGTTTTTGGTCAGGTTGACGACCGAGTGCTGCCGAAGGAGAGCCCCGCATTGGTGGCCTCAAATCTTTTGCGAGAGCGTTTTGATGGCAGAGAGTCATCACCCATCGAAATCCTGGTTCAGGGCAGTGACAGCGCAGTGAATGAGTATCTGGACCAGCTCCAGGACCAGCCAGATATTGTTCGGGTCGCGATTGTGCCAACTGATCAGGACACATCCTGGGTCAGGATCAATGCGATTACTGATTTGGAACCAAGAAGCCCAGAGGGGTTGGAGCAAACAGTTTCGTTGCGAGGGCTGGACAGCAACCTGGATCAGGTTCTGATTGGCGGTGGTGGTGCCTACTACACCGACTCTCAGCAGGGAATTGAGCAGGCACTGCCGCTGGCAGCGCTCTGGATTTTTGTTTCTACCTACATTTTGCTGTTCCTATTCACCGGTAGTGTGCTGCTGCCACTGAAGGCGATTTTGCTGAATGTGCTCTCGCTCGGAGCAATCCTTGGTGTTTTGAGCTACGTCTTCCAAAACGGCCACCTGCAGTGGTTGCTCGGTGAATACTCGGTCACCGGAACCATCGACACCTCCTCGCTGGTGATGGTCGCGGTTGTGGCATTCGGACTGTCGATGGACTACGAGTTGTTCCTGCTCTCGAGAATCAAGGAGCAGCATGATGCCGGTATGAACACCGTCAACTCAGTTGCCATTGGTCTGCAGCGCTCCGGACGAATCATTACTGCCGCAGCCTTTATCCTCGCGGTCACCTTCGGTTCCTTTGCCTCATCTGGGGTTTCGATCATGAAGATGCTTGGGTTTGGAATTGCGTTTGCGATCCTGATTGATGCCACAATCGTTCGAGCACTTTTGGTGCCGGCGCTGATGCGACTGTTCGGTGCTGCCAACTGGTGGGCACCGAAGTGGCTGACAAGAATCTATAAAAAGGTGAACCTCACCCACTAGTTTGCCTGGGTTTGCCAAGAAACCTGGTTCGAATAGGTAACCTTGAGACCATGCTGCTTTCAGACAGAGACATCAGAGCCCAGATTGACGCGGGCCGGATTGGGCTAGACCCACTTGACCTAGGTTTGATGCAGCCAAGCAGCATTGACGTCAGGCTTGATCGCTTCTTCAGGCTGTTTGATAATCACAAGTACCCATTCATTGATCCTCGTGAACAGCAGGATGACCTAACCCGATTCGTCGAGGTTGAAAGCAATGAGGCTTTTATTTTGCACCCGGGCGAATTTGTGCTCGGTTCAACTTTTGAATACGTGAAATTGCCAGATGACATCGCAGCAAGGCTAGAGGGCAAGAGTTCGCTTGGAAGACTGGGTCTCTTGACCCACTCAACCGCAGGGTTTGTGGACCCGGGCTTTGAGGGTCATGTCACCCTGGAACTCTCGAACGTGGCGACGCTGCCAATCAAGCTTTGGCCAGGCATGAAGATTGGTCAGTTGTGTTTCTTCCAGCTTTCAAGTGCGAGCGAGAACCCCTACGGCAGCTCCGCCTATGGTTCTAGATATCAGGGACAGCGTGGGCCAACCGCCTCCAGAAGCCACCTGAACTTCCACATCACCGACACCGGCAACGGGCCACTAGCCAAATAGCCTTCTGGCCTCGTTCAGGTCTTTTGAATAGACGCGTTTGAGCGCGTAGTTGTCAGCGCTTAGTTCACTGAGCCGATCAATCTCATAAACCAATGCTCTAGATGCCGCCACCCATGGCAGCAGCTGATAGATCAAGTAGGCAAACTTCTTTAGGTTCTGGTGCCCGAGTTTGATGTGGCCATATTCATGCCGCAAGATCGCCTCAAGTTGCTTGGCTGGCAACTCAAAGACGCTCTTTGACAGGTAGATGGTTCTGTCTCTAGTCAGGGCAAAATAACCTGGAATTTCCAGCTCAACAATTTTTGCCCGTCGATACTCCATTATTTCCCTGGCCAAAAGGTCTACAAGCGGATCCACCCTCTGGCCAAGGGCGAACAGCGGAGCTAGTCGCTGATTGGCAAGCGCCAACAAAATGCCGGCAACCCCGAGTAATACCCAGGGCGCAACACTGAAGGCAACCGTGAACAATAGGTTTTGATCGCTGGAGAGGCTTTGCCAGGTAATAAAGATTGAAATGGTGGCAATCGCAACGGCTACTGCCGTTGCCAAGATTGCCGAGAGCAGGCTAGTGAACCAAAGCCAGATTCCAAGGCTTGGGTATTTATTGAAGCGGCCAGCAAAGAACATCGGTGCCGCGACAGTCACCAGCATCACCCACTCGATCAGCACAATCAGCAGGTAGAGAAATCTCTCCATATTCGAAGACTACTGGTCTAAAGATGCTTTTAGTTTTTGAAGTTGGTCAGCCGAGAGCGAGCTGGCGAAGTGTGAGAAAACAAGAGCCGGGTTACTCGATTGCTGAACTGCATCCAGCAGCAGCGACGCGGTGTGCGCCTCTCTGGTCTTGGTGGCAACAAACAACAGTTTCCTGCCGCTGTCTTGTTCTTTTGTAACCAGACCCTTGTCGCTCAGCCTGGAAAGAACGGTCAATACCGTGGTGATTGCCAGCTCATCATCGCCCAGTAGGGCCAAAATTTGCTGCGAACTCAGGCCTGCTGGTCGATCCCAGAGGCAGCCCATAATTGCTGACTCGAGCTCTCCCTGCTTGCGTTTTGACATGAACCCTATTCTACAGAATGTAGAGGAAAGTTACATAGCGGCTTGTGGCGCAGCCTCTGCCCTGACAGAAATCAGCAACAGCAATCCGATCACCAAAATAAGCATCAATCCGATGATTCCGTAGATCGGAGAGAACAGACCAACGAAGATGGTCCACGCAGCTGGTGCCAAGAAACTCACGGCGCGTCCAGTCGTTGCATAAAGACCAAAGGCCTCACCCTGCTTGTCATCGGCTGACAGCCTGGACATCATGGTTCTCGAGGCCGCCTGAGCAGGACCGACAAAGGTGCAGAGGAACAAACCGAAACCAAAGAAGGCAATGGTTCCAGCGCTCTCAAAAGCAAACACTCCAGCGCCACCAAGAATCACGCCAACCAGGGAGATAAAAATGATCTTCCTAGAACCAACCCGGTCCTCGAAAGCTGAGCCAACAAAGGCTCCGATTCCCGCCACCAAGTTTGCGGCTATTCCGAAAAGTATGATTTGGGTCAAATCCAGGCCAAAGGCAATTCCGCCAAGGACCGCGCCGTAGGCGAAGACACCGTTCAGGCCATCACGATAAACAGCGGAGGCAATCAAAAACTTCAGCAGGTTAGGGTTTTCCTTGCCCATCGTTCGAAGCGAGCGAAACAGTTTCTGGTAGGCAGCGAACACACTTTCTTTCTCGGTTCCAGGAATTGCCTTGGCTTCTGGAACCCTCAGCATCAGTGGAATCGAGAAGAGAATCACCCAGAACATGCTGATCACCATTACAACTCGAACCGACAGCGCATCTGAGTCTGGAATCCCCAAGAGCTCAGCGCCTCCAAACTGAATAATCCAGAGTGCAACCACCAACAGGATGATGCCTCCGATGTAACCAAGGCCCCAACCAAGCTGACTGATCTTGCCGCGCTCGTGTGGCCTAGCAACCTCATTCAGCATTGAGTTGTAGTTCACGGTTGCGAACTCAAAGAAAATTCCTCCGGCTGCAAGCAGCACCAGGCCGAAGAAGAAGAAGTCACTCGAGGGTGCTACGAAGAACATCAGTCCGATGGTTCCGGCAAAGAGGTAGGTGTTGACCATCAGCCAGAACTTCTTGCGGCCTGAGGTGTCGGCCCGACGCCCGACAATCGGGGCAATCAGAGCAATCAGCACTCCGGCGATGACGCCGGAGATACCAAGCCAGAAGGCTGTGTATTGTCCGGCTTCCTCTATGGAGTAACCGGCAGGAGCGAAGAATTCACTGGTTATGTAACGTCCGAAGATGAATGAGGTGACTACCGTCGGGAAGGCTTGTGATGCCCAATCCCACAGTGCCCAAGAGAAGGTGCCTTTCGGCTTAGCTGCTGCAACGTCGTTGTTGGTCATGCCAACAGGCTAGCGACTAAACGTGAATCGGTGAATAGCGGAAGGTAAACAATTGATGTGTCATGTTGTTAAACACAAACTTGAGTCATTCACACTCAACTTTCAGGAATGGATTCTTGACAATTCTGTTGCACTTAACAAGACTTGAGTGCATGTGACTCAACTTAAGTCACAAGAAGCACTTCAAGACCTAAAGATTTCATTAGAAAAGGAGAAACAAATGGGTAGAGCAGTAGGTATTGACCTGGGAACCACCAACAGCGCGGTAACCGTGCTGGAGGCGGGAGAGCCAAAGGTTATTTCAAACGCAGAAGGATTCAGGACAACCCCATCGGTTGTTGCTTTCACCAAGGACGACAACGTTCTGGTTGGAGAAACCGCGAAGCGCCAGGCAGTTACCAACGTGGACAGGACCGTTTCATCGGTCAAGCGCCACATGGGAACCGACTGGAAGTTCAAGGTTGAGGAAAAGGAATACACCCCGCAGGAGATTTCCGCTCGAATCTTGATGAAGCTAAAGCGCGATGCAGAAACCTACCTGGGTGAGTCTGTAACCGACGCAGTAATCACTGTTCCGGCTTACTTCAACGATGCTGAGCGTCAGGCAACCAAGGAAGCCGGCGAGATCGCGGGCCTAAACGTACTTCGCATCATCAACGAGCCAACCGCGGCAGCACTTGCCTATGGTCTCGACAAGGGTAAAGAAGACGAACTTATCTTGGTGTTTGACCTCGGTGGTGGAACATTCGATGTTTCATTGCTTGAGGTTGGTAAGGACGATGAGTTCTCAACCATTCAGGTTCGTTCGACCTCGGGTGATAACCGCCTGGGCGGAGACGACTGGGATCAGCGAGTAGTTGACCACCTGGTTACCAAGTTCAAGGAAACCACCGGTGTTGATGTCTCCAAGGACAAGATTGCCCTGCAGCGACTAAAGGAAGCTGCTGAGCAGGCAAAGAAGGAACTGAGCCAGTCGACTTCAACCTCGATTCAGCTTCCCTACCTGTCGCTAACTGACGCGGGTCCTGCGAACCTAGACGAGACCCTAACCAGGGCTCAGTTCGAGTCACTGACTTCGGACCTACTAGAGCGCACTCGCAAGCCATTCGAAGATGTCATCAAGGAAGCCGGAGTGAAGGTGGGCGACATCGCTCACGTCGTAATGGTTGGTGGATCAACTCGTATGCCTGCGGTAACCGAATTGGTAACTAAGTTGCTGGGCGGAAAAGAGCCAAATAAGGGCGTAAACCCGGATGAGGTTGTTTCTGTTGGTGCTGCACTGCAGGCAGGTGTTATCAGGGGTGAGCGTAAGGACGTGCTTCTTATTGACGTGACCCCGCTTGCTCTTGGTATTGAAACCAAGGGTGGCATCATGACCAAGCTGATTGATCGCAACACTGCGATTCCAACCAAGCGAAGCGAGACCTTCACCACAGCTGACGACAATCAGCCAAGTGTTTCGATTCAGGTCTTCCAGGGAGAGCGCGAGTTCACCCGTGACAACAAGTCACTTGGAAACTTCGAGCTAACTGGAATTGCTCCTGCACCACGCGGCATCCCACAGGTTGAGGTCACCTTCGACATCGATGCCAACGGAATCGTTCACGTGTCAGCCAAGGACAAGGGAACCGGCAAGGAACAGTCAATGACTATCACCGGCGGATCCTCACTGTCTGAAGAGGACATCGAGCGCATGGTTAAGGACGCCGAAGAGCACGCAGCAGAAGACAAGCTGCGTCGTGAAGAGGCTGAAACCCGCAACCAGGCCGAGCAGCTTGCCTACTCAACTGAGAAGTTGATCAAGGACAACGACGACAAGCTACCTGAGGACGTAAAGACTGAGGTTCAGGCCGATGTCGACGAACTAAAGGCGGCGCTCGCAGGTGAAGATGCTGAAGCAGTCAAGGCTGCTCAGGAGAAGCTTTCAACTTCCAGCCAGAAGCTAGGCGAGGCAATCTATGCCAACCAGAGCGCTGAGGGTGAAGAAGCTGCCGAGCAAGCGCCTGAAGAGGATGTAGTTGACGCCGAAGTTGTCGAAGACGACGAGGCAGAAGACACCAAGGACGAGAAGTAATGTCCGAGGACAACATCCACCACGATGACCCTCAGCATCACGAGGGCAACCAGACTGAAGAGATGAAGGAGGAGGGCTCACCGGTTGAGCCCTCTCCGGAAATCTCCGAGGACGAAAAGGATGCAGTTGATCGTGAGCTGGAGATTTTCCAGGACCTACAGCGACTGCAGGCCGACTTCGTAAACTACCGCGCTCGCGTTGAGCGAGACCGCGGAGCGGAGCGCCAGGCGGCGATCGCAGAGGCGATCAGAGCATTCTTGCCAGCCCTTGATGACCTAACCCGTGCCGAGGCTCATGGCGACATGGCCGAGGGAACGCCAATGGCAGCTGTTGCTCAGAAGCTGAAGGCAGCCGGCGAAAAGTTTGGCCTGGTTTCATTTGGCGCAAAGGGCGAGGATTTCGATCCCGAAATCCACGACGCTCTCGTGCAGAACCCAAGCCCGGATGTAACCAAGCCACAGGTCGCAGACGTGATCGAACCCGGCTACAAGATTCAAGATCGACTGCTGAGACCGGCGAAGGTCGCAGTGTTTTTACCAGCCGAATAGGAGGTGTTAGATGGCGTCACAAGATTGGGTAGAAAAGGATTTCTACAAGATCCTGGGAGTAACGAAGGGCGTCGCCGACGCTGACCTTAAAAAGGCTTACCGAAAGCTAGCCAAGGACAACCACCCTGACCTTCACCCAGGAGATCAGGCGGCTGAGTCCAGGTTCAAGGATATTTCCGAGGCCTACGATGTGCTCTCTGACCCGGCACAGCGTCAGGAATATGACGCGGTTCGGGCGATGGGTGGCGGAGCTAGGTTCCAAGCTGGCGGCCGCGGCGGCCAGGGCGGATTCGAAGACGTGTTCTCGAACCTGTTCGGCGGCGGGGGCTTCCAGGGCGGCGGTTTCCCCGGTGGCGGAGGATTTGGTGGCTTTGGACCGCAGCGCGGTTCAGACCTAACCACAACCTCCAGCATTGATTTCATTGATTCGATCCATGGAACCAACATCAAGCTCAACGTTGCTGGCAATTCAGTGACCCTCAAGGTTCCAGCAGGAATTCAGGATGGTCAGAAACTAAAGCTGAAGGGCAAGGGTCAAGCCTCTCCTAACGGTGGTCAGGCAGGAGATCTGGTTGTCACCATCAAGGTGAGGCCACATCCTGTTTTCACCAGGGACGGCGACAACGTTCGGGTTGTGGTTCCAGTGACTTTCACCGAGGCGGTGCTTGGCGCAACAATCCAGGTTCCAGTGCTTGGTGGTGAGCCTGTGAAGCTCAAGGTCTCTCCAGGAACACCAAACGGCCGAACTCTTCGAGTCAAGGGCAAGGGTGTTCAGGGCGATGGCAGACAGGGAGACCTGCTGGCAACAGTCGAGATTCTGGTTCCAAACAGAATCAACAAGAAAGCCGAAGAGGCCCTGAAGGCTTTTGACGCCGAGATCCCAGAAGAGGATCCAAGAGCAGAACTCATCAGCAAGGCAGGACTTCTGTAAGGAGGGGTTGTGGAAATAAGTGAAGACACACCATTATTTGTGATTTCAGTTGCCGCAGAACTAAGCGGCATGCACCCACAAACCCTGCGCCAGTATGACCGGATGGGCCTGGTTTCACCAACTAGAACCTCAGGCAAGTCTCGCCGCTACACGATGCAGGACGTTGCCAAACTAAGAGAAGTAGCGAAGCTGAGCGCCGAGGGCGTTTCGCTCGAGGGGATCAAGCGAGTGCTTGATCTCGTGACTGAAAATGCCGATTTGAAGGCAAGGGTTCGAGATCTGGAGCGAGAGCTCGCGAACCAAGTAATGAGCCAGCCAGGAAACCGTGTGTTTGCCGCCGGCGATCAAGGAGTAATAAGACTAAATCCCGGTCAGCGCCCAGAGCGTTCCGGGTCAGTGGTCTTGTGGAGGAAGAGATAAATGAATCAACAACCACAACAAGAAGAGCAAAAAAGTGCACTCGAACAGTTCGGTATTGACCTAACCGCTGTTGCAAGAGCAGGAAAACTTGACCCGGTTATCGGCAGAGATGCTGAAATCCGCAGAGTGAGCCAGGTGCTGTCACGCAGAACCAAGAACAACCCGGTGCTTATTGGTGAACCAGGTGTTGGTAAGACTGCGGTGGTTGAAGGCCTAGCCCAAAGAATTGTGGCGGGAGACGTGCCGGAGAGCCTCAAGGGTAAGACCCTAATCAGCCTTGACCTCTCGGCGATGGTCGCCGGCAGCAAGTTTCGTGGGGAATTTGAGGAACGGCTAAAGGCGGTTCTAAAAGAGATCCAAGATTCTGACGGACAGGTCATAACTTTTGTGGACGAGCTCCACACCCTGGTTGGTGCCGGAGCGGCTGAAGGTTCGATGGATGCCTCGAACATGCTCAAGCCAATGCTCGCTCGCGGTGAACTGCGCCTAATTGGTGCCACCACGCTGGATGAATACCGCGAACGAATCGAGAAAGACTCAGCCCTTGAGCGCCGTTTCCAGCAGGTCTTTGTTGGTGAACCATCAGTAGAAGACACCGTTGCAATCCTGCGCGGTCTAAAAGAGCGCTACGAAGCACATCACAAGGTCACCATCGCAGACAGTGCGCTTGTTGCTGCAGCCTCGCTTTCCAATCGCTACATCACCGGCCGCCAATTGCCAGACAAGGCAATTGACCTAGTCGATGAGGCAGCTTCCAGGCTTCGCATGGAGATTGACTCGGCTCCGGTTGAAATAGACGAACTCAGGCGATCAGTTGAGCGCTTAAAACTGGAGGAACTGGCTCTAAAGAAGGAAAAAGACGATGCTTCAAAGCAGCGCCTTGAAAAGCTTCAGGAGGACCTTGCCGAGAAGCAAGCAAAACTAAATGAACTCAATGCCCGCTGGGAAAAAGAGCGCAGCGAACTCAACAAAATTGGTGACCTAAAGACCAAACTGGATTCGCTCCGAATTCAAGCCGAGCGAGCTCAGCGCGAGGGAAACCTAGAGGCAGCATCCAAGCTGCTCTACGGCGAGATTCCAGCGCTTGAAAAAGAGTTGAATGAAGCAGAGCGTGCAGAGACCGAAACCCAGTCTGCTGACCGGATGGTTGGCGATCAGGTTTCCGAGGATGAAATCGCAGCGGTTGTTTCGGCGTGGACCGGAATTCCAACCGGAAGGTTGCTTGCTGGTGAATCCAAAAAGCTTCTAAACCTAGAGCAGGAACTGGCTAAGAGGTTGATTGGTCAATCAAAGGCCGTAAAGGCAGTTAGCGATGCGGTTCGCAGAACTAAAGCCGGAATCTCTGACCCAGACCGACCAACCGGCTCCTTCTTGTTCTTAGGTCCTACCGGTGTTGGTAAGACTGAGCTTGCTAAGTCGCTTGCGCACTTCCTGTTTGACGACGAGCGCTCCATGGTTCGAATTGACATGAGTGAGTATGGCGAGAAACACAGCGTTAGCCGGCTAATCGGAGCTCCTCCGGGCTATGTCGGTTATGGCGAGGGTGGTCAGCTGACCGAAGCGGTTAGGCGTAGGCCCTATTCAGTGGTGCTTTTCGATGAAATCGAAAAGGCCCACCCTGAGGTCTTCGACGTGCTGCTCCAGGTTCTTGATGACGGCCGACTAACCGATGGCCAGGGCAGAACGGTTGACTTTAGAAACGTGATCATGATCATGACCTCGAACTTGGGCTCCCAGTTCTTGATCGATCCAGAGCTATCAGACGATCAGAAGTCTCAGGCGGTGATGGACACGGTTCGGTCTGCATTCAAGCCGGAGTTCCTAAACAGGCTTGATGACATCGTGCTGTTTGATGCTTTGAGCGTTGAAGAGCTTGGTTTCATTGTCGATCTAAACATCGAGAAGCTAACGGCAAGGCTTGAAGACAAGCGACTAACCCTCGGTGTTACCCCAGCTGCAAGATTGTGGTTGGCAGAGCACGGTTACGACCCTGTTTATGGAGCAAGACCTTTGCGCAGGCTCATGCAGCGAGAGATTGATGACAAGCTTGCGAATCTGCTGCTTGCCGGACATGCCTCGGAAGGCTCACAGGTTGTGGTTGAAGTGAACCCTGATAAATCGGGACTGTCGGTAACTGGATCAACTAGCTAAGCGTTAGGACGACTGGAACGTGGTCGCTCGGGAGCTCTCCCTTGCGCTCATCCCGCTCAATTGAGGCGGCGGTGATGCGCTCGGTGAGGGCTTCTGAGGTTAATAGAAAGTCGATCCGCATGCCGTTGTTCTTGGGAAAGCACAGGTCCTTGTAGTCCCAGTAGGTGTACATGTCAGGGACTAGTTCCCGGACCTTGTCGGTAAGGCCAATCTGCTCGAATGCTTCGAAAGCGTCCCGCTCTGGTTCTGACACGTGGGTTTCGAAAAGACTTAGGTCGTAGACGTCTGAATCCAAGGGCGCAACGTTGAAGTCGCCAACCAGGGCGATTTCAAGCTCCGGGTCCATTTCCAGCTGCTCTGCGGTGGTCGCAGCCAACCGATCTAGAAAATCAAGCTTGTATTGCATGTGTGGGTCATCTAGCCCCCTGCCATGAGGGACGTAGAGCGACCAGATGCGCACGCCATCAAAGGTTGCACCAAGCGCTCTGGCCTCCACTGTTTCTTTGAATTCTGGTTGACCTGAGAAGGAGTGCTCGATGTCCTCTGGGTTTAGGTGTTCCTTATAGGCAAAGGCAACGCCGTTCCACTGGTTGAGGCCGTGGGCAATGACTTTATAGCCAATTGCCTCAAAGGCCGCGTAGGGGAATTGCTCCGGTTTGCACTTGATCTCTTGCATCGCTAAAACGTCAACTTGGGTGCGAGTGAGGAACTGAGTGATGCGCTCGGCTCTTGCTCTTGCGGAGTTTACGTTCCAGGTGGCGATTTGCATCTCTAAACTCTAACTATGAGCTTTGAATCAAATAACAAGCCACGTCTAGTTGAGCTAATAAAAGAACTTGCCATTGTTCACGGCAAGGTGACCCTTTCTTCAGGGCTTGAGGCCGACTACTACGTTGATCTGCGCCGTGCCACCCTGCACCACGAGGCAGCGCCCTTGATTGGCAAAGTGATGCTGGAGCTCTTGGAAGCAAACGGCTTTGGTGGTGTTGATGCCGCTGGCGGACTGACCATGGGTGCTGACCCGGTTGCAACCGCCATCCTGCACCAGAGTGCTGCCCAGGGAAAGACCATTGACGCGTTCGTTGTCAGAAAGCAAGCCAAGGCCCATGGCATGGCAAGGCAGGTGGAGGGACCAAGCGTTGCCGGTAAAAAGGTGGTTGTTCTGGAGGACACCTCAACCACCGGCGGGTCGCCTTTGACTGCAGCAGAAGCGCTTGTTGCAGCTGGAGCTCAGGTGGTTGCTGTGGCAACGGTCGTTGACCGCGACACCGGTGCACGCCAAGCAATTGAAGCGGCAGGCTATCCTTATCTAACGGCGATCACGCTAGGTGATCTCGGTCTTTAGAAGAGGTGAAAGTGCAGCGTAGAGTTGCGCCTTTTGTCCTAACCCAGCTTGCATCGCTCACAAGCATTACTTCGGGTTCAATGGTGTTTATCGCCATTCCATGGATAGCGCTTGAAATCAGCGGGTCTGCCGCATCCGCAGGTTTAGTTGTTGCCCTAACGGCAATCCCCGGTCTGATTGTGATTCCAGTAATTGGTTCAGTGATTGACAAGTTTGGCCGCAGAAGAGTAGCAATCTGGGGCGAGTGGATAACTGCAACATTGACGCTGCTGTTGCCACTGGTTGCAAACCTCTGGGGGCTCAGCTTGATCGGGTTGATTATTCTTGCGACCCTGAAAAACGTTGTTTCCCCTTCTGGTTCAACAGCTAGAAAGTCGCTTGTTCCAGACGTTGCCAAGCCAGCTGGCATGACTTTGGATCGAGCGAACTCAATCCATGAAGCAGTGTTTGCAACAGGTTTTGCGTTGGGACCGGCGCTCGCAACTTTCTGCATCGCCCTAATTGGTTCGGCAAATACATTTTTTGTGGTGGCATTCTTTGGAGCACTCAGCGGCCTGTTCGCACTCTTGATTCGGGTTACCGAGCAGCACGAGGAAAACGACCAGACCGAAAAGGAACCCTTCATGCGCTATGCGATGCAGGGCTTCAAGGTCTTGTTTGCAACTCCGTCAGTGTTGGTGATGATGTCGGCGATTGTGATTCTCGCGGTTGTTTACCTGCCAACCGAGATGGTTGTGTTGCCTGCCTATTACAACTCACTTGCAGACCCAGAGGGACTGGGGCTGTTGATTTCAGCCATGGCCGCAGCCTCAATCTTGGGTGCGTTGTTTTTTGAGCAGATCCACAAATACTTGAGCTACTCAACAATCCTGAGAATCGGAATCCTTGGTGTTCCACTTGCCATGTTGCCAATGAGCCAACTGCCTCCGCAGTGGGCAATGCTCACAGGAGCACTGGTTTTGGGTCTGGCCTGGGGTCCACTGCTGCCACTTCTAAACACGGTGATTCAAAAGAAGATCCCAGCAAATAAACGCGGGCGTGTATTTGCTCTGGAAATGACAATTTGGAATGCCGGGCCACTTATCTCAATGGTTGCCGTTGGCACTGCCGTTGACGGGATTGGTATTCGGCCCACCTACACGGTCCTGGCAGCCACAGTAATGATCGCCGGGGTGATCGTGTCGTTCAACCGACACATCAAGAAGCTGGATGGCTAGTTAGAGAAGGTTTGCAACCGAGTCCATAATCTCGGTTGGCCTGAATGGGTACTTTGCGATTTCCGCATCATCCGAGATTCCGGTTCTAACCAGGATGGTGTGAAGGCCGGCTTCGATTCCTGCCACTACGTCGGTGTCCATTCGGTCACCAATCATGGCGGTGGTCTCAGAGTGAGCACCAATTTTTCTCATCGCAGACCGGAACATCATCGGGTTTGGCTTCCCAACGATGTACGGGTCCTTGCCGGTGGCCCTGGTTAGAAGAGCGGCCACTGAACCAGTTGCCAACATCACGCCGTCCTTGCTTGGGCCGGTTGGGTCTGGGTTGGTAGCAATGAACTTCGCACCGTTGTTAATAAATCTCGCTGCCTTAGTGAGGCTGTCAAAGCTTAGGTTTCTGGTTTCACCGAGCACCACATACTCCGGGTTTGATTCAGTCAGCACATACCCGATGTCGTGCATTGCGGAGATCAGACCATTTTCGCCAATTACGTATGCGCTGCTTTTTGGTGACTGGTGGTCCAAGAAGTCAGCCGTTGCCAGCGCTGAGGTGTAGATCAGTTCCTTGGGAACATTCAGGCCGC
Organism: Aquiluna sp.; assembly: GCA_017854485.1. Taxonomy (GTDB): domain Bacteria; phylum Actinomycetota; class Actinomycetes; order Actinomycetales; family Microbacteriaceae; genus Aquiluna. Next base: position 56,977 of record JAFMHN010000006.1, read on the forward strand.
CGGCCTGGAGTCTGATTGAAAGATCGTGCTGTGTGTATATCGAGTTGTTGGTTAGAACCAGGAACTTGGTGTCCGCATCGGTCCATTTCTGAATGAGCTCGGGAGCCCCGGCAATTGCCTTGCCCTCGTGCCAGAGCACCCCATCCATGTCGGTTAGCCAACTGATTATTTCTGAACGATCTCTCATAACAACCAAGCCTAGCTTTAGGCTGTTACAAGTGATTGAAGAAAATTTGACAGGTACCCATGAGCAACCAACTTGGGGTGTTGGTCCATGGCCTGGACAGCTTCCTGATTCCTCGCACCCAGACTTTGAAAAGTTCGATTTAGACCTGCTGCAATCAGGCGACACCAGAAATGTGGTGGATAAATATCGCTACTGGTCAATGGCTGCAATCGTTGCGGATCTAGACACCCAACGCCACGAATATCACGTGGCAATTGAGAACTGGCAGCATGACCTCAACATCGGTTCGAT
>JAFMHN010000029.1 GCA_017854485.1 Aquiluna sp.
GGAGCAAGCCACAACATTCACATCACCACCAGCGGTGCGGCCTCTGAAGACGAGGCTGTTGAAGTTTCCAGAAGTGTTGCCCGCAACAACCTGTTCAAGGCTGCAATCTATGGCAATGACCCAAACTGGGGAAGGATCTTGGCTGCGGTTGGAACAACCGGCGCAACCTTTGATCCATATGGCATTGATGTCACGATCAACGGGGTGCTGGTTTCAGCAAATGGTGAACCGGCGGAGGATAGGTCCAAGGTTGATCTGTCTCAGCGCAAGGTCGATATCGTTATTAACTTAAATGTTGGCAGTGCAACCGCTACCGTGGTGACAAATGATCTAACCCATGAGTACGTCGAAGAGAACAGCGCATATTCAAGCTAATGATTCCAGCCAGCAACGACCAGGCCCTTGCAAGGATCAAGGCAGAGACTCTGATCGAGTCTCTGGATTGGCTGCGCGAATTTCACGGAAAAATTGTCGTGGTGAAATTTGGCGGTAACGCCATGGTGGATGAGCAGCTCCAGTTGGCTTTTGCGCAGGACATGGCTTACCTCAGGTTTGTTGGAATCAAGCCGGTTGTGGTCCATGGTGGTGGGCCACAAATAACGGCGCGTCTTGCCGAGCTCGGCATCGAAAGCGAGTTCCGTGCAGGTATGCGCTATACCGACGAACAGACAATCAACGTCGTAAAAGAGGTTCTCCGTGAACAGATTTCGAAATCGTTAGCAGAGCAAATCCAAGCTTCAGGAGCGAAAACCGTAGTCCTTTCAGGCGAAGATGATTCGCTGTTCCGGGCCGCCAAGGTTATGGGGAAAACCCCAGAGGGCGATGTTGACCTGGGATTGGTTGGCGAGGTTACCACCGTTAATCCGAGGGCAGTTCTGAAGGCGCTAGATGCCGGCATGGTTCCAGTTATTTCTTCGGTTGCACCATCCACATCAGGCCAGTTGTTAAACGTCAATGCGGACCTTGCAGCCTCATCCCTGGCCATTGCGCTAGGGGCTGAGAAGTTGATGGTGCTGACAGATGTTCCTGGGCTCTACGCCAACTGGCCGGAGCGAGATTCGTTGCTGTCTGAAATTTCGGTTAGCGAACTGTCGGAACTTATTCCAAAACTGGAATCTGGAATGATTCCCAAGATGCAGTCCTGCCTTAGGGCGGTTCAGGGTGGTGTGCCAAAAGCTCACATCATTGATGGCCGCGAACCCCACAGTATTTTGCTAGAAATCTTCACCGAAGCCGGTGTCGGCACCCAGGTGACCAGTTAGGAGCATCATGACCAGGCACTTTTTGAAAGACAACGACATCACACCTGCTGAGCAGGCTCAAATTATTGATCGCGCAATTGCGATGAAGGCAAACCGCTTCCAAGCAAAACCCTTCGCCGGACCTCAAACCGTCGCGGTGATTTTTGACAAAACATCCACCAGGACCAGGGTGTCTTTTGCGGTTGGGATTGCAGACCTCGGGGGGGTGCCCCTAATTATTGACTCCGGCGTATCACAGCTTGGAAAAAAGGAATCAGTTTCAGACACAGCGAAGGTGCTCGAGCGACAAGTTGCTCAGATCGTGTGGCGCACTTATGCACAGTCTGGGCTCGAAGAAATGGCGGCCAACTCTTCGGTTCCGGTTATCAATGCCCTGAGCGACAGCTGGCATCCTTGCCAGCTATTGGCAGACCTTGTGACCATTAAGGAAAATTTCGGCAAGACCGAGGGGCTAAAGATTGCCTACATCGGTGATGCTGCCAACAACATGGGCAATAGCTACTTGGTTGCCTGCGCAATGGCAGGGATGAGCGTCTCGATTGCAGCGCCGAGCGGTTACCGGGCAGATCAAGAGGTGGCGGCTTTGGCAACTAGCATTGCCAAAGAATTCGGAGCTGTGGTTGAGCAGCACTCGAACCCAAAGCTTGCGGTGGCCGGTGCAGATGTTGTTGTGACTGACACCTGGATTTCGATGGGCATGGAGACTGAAGCAAAAAAGCGTGAACAGGATTTTGCTGGTTACACCGTCGATGCAGATCTGATGGGTGCGGCAAACCCCAAAGCCATCTTCCTGCATTGCCTACCTGCCTACCGCGGGTTTGAGGTTGCAGCCGATGTGATCGATGGTCCGCAGTCGGTGGTTTGGCAGGAAGCCGAGAATCGACTGCATGCCCAGAAGTCACTAATGGCTTGGCTTGATGAACAAAACTAAACTTGCAGCAACTAGAGAAGTAGGAATAAATGGCACAGAGTAACGACTCACTTTGGGGTGGCAGATTTGCCGATGGCCCCAGTGATGCTTTGGCGGCTCTGTCAAAGTCGACTCACTTTGATTGGAGGCTGGCTAGCTATGACCTTCGGGGAACCTCGGCGCACCTGCTTGCCCTCAAGAGTGCGGGCTATCTAACTGCCGACGAGCTCGAGGTTTTGCAAAAGGCCGTGACCGAGCTAACCAAGCGCGTTGAAACCGGAGCATTCAAGCCAAAGCCAGACGAAGAAGACGTTCACGCTGCGCTGGAGCGCGGTTTGATTGAAATTGCTGGCGCTGCAACCGCGGGCAAGGTTCGGGCTGGGCGCTCTCGCAACGATCAGATTGCCACCCTGGTGAGAAATTTCATGCTGGATGCATCAGAGGCAATCGAAGCCCAGCTGCTTAGTTACTTGGATGCCATTTGCTCTCAGGCCGAAAACCACATGGGTGTAGCTATGCCGGGTCGGACCCACTTCCAGCATGCACAGCCGGTGCTGCTTTCGCATCACCTACTTGCCCACGCCTGGCCTCAGGTTAGAAACCTGCAGCGGCTAGAGGATTGGCGCAAGCGCGCCAAGGTTTCTGCCTACGGAGCAGGAGCGCTGGCTGGTAACACCTTGAATCTTGACCCGGATCTCGTGGCAAAGGAACTTGGGCTGAACAGCGTGAGTGAAAACAGCATGGATGCAACTAGCTCAAGAGACTTGGTAGCCGAGTTCTTGTTTGTGATGAGCATGATAGCTATTGATATCTCACGTTTCAGCGAGGAGATCATTGCGTGGGTGTCCTATGAGTTCGGCTATGCCGCGCTCGCAGATGACTTCTCTACGGGCTCATCGATCATGCCCCAAAAGAAGAATCCTGATATTGCAGAACTAGCTCGCGGTAAGTCAGGGAGAATGCTTGGAAATCTCACTGGTTTGATGGCAACCCTAAAGGCACTTCCACTTAGCTATAACCGGGATCTCCAAGAGGACAAGGAGCCGATGTTCGATTCCTTCGACTCACTAATGCTGGTTCTACCTGCCTTCACCGGAATGGTTGCCACATTGACCTTTGACAAGGAGCGCCTTGAAGCACTTGCCCCGAAGGGCTTCTCGTTAGCGACCGATGTTGCGGAGTGGCTGGTCAAGCAGGGAGTGCCATTCAGAGACGCCCACGAGATCACGGGACAGCTCGTCAAGCACTGCGAGGAGCATGGACTAGAGCTTGATCAGGTTCCGGAGGAACAGCTGCAGTCGATTTCCACGCACTTGACAGCCGAGATCAAGAAAGTATTGAGTGTTTCAAGTGCAATCGAGTCCAGAAATGGCACCGGCGGCACCTCATCCAAGCAGGTGATTAACCAGTTGGTTTCTCTGCGCAAACTTGTTCCCCACGGAAGTGTGTAATGGCAACCAAAGAAACCATGTGTGCTCAGGCCAACGACCAAAGCTTTCAGCATATTCTGGATGAGCTTGAGTGGCGCGGCTTGGTCGCTCTCTCGACCGACAAAGATGCCCTGCGTCAAGCACTGGCCAGTCCAATCACCTTTTATTGCGGCTTCGACCCGACTGCACCTAGCCTCCACTTAGGAAACCTGGTGCAGCTGTTGACAATGCGGCGTCTGCAGCTTGCAGGGCACAACCCACTGGCTTTGGTTGGTGGAGCCACAGGATTAGTAGGGGACCCCAAGCCAACGGCTGAGCGGACCTTGAATGACCGCGAGACAGTGGCCAGTTGGGTTGAAAAACTCGCTGACCAAAATCGAAGGTTCTTGGATTTTGAGGGCGAAAACAAGGCCCAGATGGTTAACAACCTGGATTGGACCAGTCAATACAGCGCAATCGACTTCCTGAGGGAGATCGGAAAACATTACCGAGTGGGCAAGATGCTCTCCAAGGATGCTGTCAGCGAGAGGCTCAATTCAGACAGCGGCATTAGCTACACCGAGTTCAGCTACCAGATAATGCAGGGGCTGGACTTCCTAGAGCTCTTCAGGCGCTACGGCTGTGTCCTAGAAACCGGCGGCAGCGATCAGTGGGGCAACCTAACTTCCGGGGCGGATCTGGTTCATAAGGTCGAGGGCAAGAGTGTCCATCTGATTGCAACCCCTTTGATTACAAACTCGGATGGCAAGAAGTTTGGAAAGAGCGAGGGAAATGCCATCTGGCTCGACGCAGAGCTCACCAGCGCCTATGCGATGTATCAGTTTTGGCTAAATACAGATGACGCCGACGTGATCGACCGGCTAAAGGTGTTCACGTTCCTCACTCGAGCTGAAATCCAGGAGTATGCGGACAAGGTCGCGGCCGAACCCTTCAAGCGCGAGGCTCAAAAGCGCCTGGCACTTGAGGTCACAGAGCTAGTGCATTCCAAACAAGAAGCATTGGCTGCAGAAGCTGCCGCCCAAGCTCTTTTTGGAGTCGGGGACCTGGCTTCGCTGGAAGCCAAAACTCTTGCCATGGCACTAGGGGAGCTGCCGAACATTAATTGCAGCGCGGGCATCAGCGTTGTGACGGCTCTGGTTGAGACAGGATTGGTGGAATCCAATGGTGCGGCTCGTCGTGCGATTGCTCAGGGTTCGGTAAGTGTCAACAAAGAGAAGGTAACGGACGAGAACGCCGTAGTTTCGGGGTTCTTGCCGGGAAATGTGGCAGTCTTGGCGCGTGGAAAGAAGTCAATGGCGGGTCTTTTCTTCACCTCAGACACGCCGCAATAAATTCGATTTGACACGGTTACCAAATCGTGACTAAGCTCTACCGAGTTGTCCAAAGTTTGGCAAGATCCGCTGAGATCGCCGGCTCAAGTGCAACACTTCCAAGTTCTAAAAATTGGCCCTTGTGGCCAGGTGTTTTAGTGTCTAGGATTTAGGTCTCCCAACTAGGGAAACCGCTGAAAAAAACTGGGTAACCAGGAGTTGACAGTGGCCCCAAAATCGGTAGACTTGAGAAGTTGCTCTGCGTAGGACCCGGAAGGGAAATCACAGAAGCATCCGATCTTTGAGAACTCAACAGCGTGCACAATGTCGATGCCAAAAACCTCGGCTAGAACTTCGGTTCTGGCAGAGATTCCTTTTGGATAAAGATATAAAACAGAATTGTCAGTAGACAGTTCGAAAGCCAAATCAAATTGTTCGTCTCGGCTTGCCGAGGCGTTCGTAAAAGCTTTGCTGATTCATCAGCGAAATTGATTTTTACGGAGAGTTTGATCCTGGCTCAGGACGAACGCTGGCGGCGTGCTTAACACA
>JAFMHN010000007.1 GCA_017854485.1 Aquiluna sp.
TCTTCGCCCAGGCAATTTCAAATAGCTCTGATGCAACCTCTTCGACTGCGCTTTCTGGCAACCGCCGTGCCAAATAGGCGCTCACCTGTGACAGGTGGGCGCGAAACAGTGCATTGAATTCCTCGGGGGCCATTGTTCTCCTCTAACTACATTATGTAGTCACGGGCCGAATTCTTTCAGGATGCCTTGAAGCAACTATCCGAATGTGCCCGAACCATGCCTGTTGACTGCATGAGGGCGTAGAGCGTGGTCGATCCGACAAACCGAAATCCAAGTCGCTTGAGCTCTTTACTCATCGCGTCAGATTCGGGCGAGGTGGTGTCCGATGCCTGAATTCTTGCAGTCGATTGCGGGGGAGCAAAAGACCACAGTAGGTCAGTGAGATCCAGTTGCTGGTCCAGTATCACATTGGCATTGTTGATCGCGGCCAGAATCTTTAGTCGGTTGCGGATAATTCCAGGATCCGCCATCAGGCTTTCAATCTTTTGAGGTCCGTAAGCTGCGATTTTCTGGATGTCAAAGCCGTCAAAGGCAAGCCTGAAGGACTCACGTCGTTTTAGGATGGTGAGCCAACTCAGTCCTGCCTGAAAGCCTTCCAGAGTTATCTTTTCGTAGAGCTCGCGCTGACCCCTTAGTTCTTCGCCCCACTCATTGTCGTGGTAATCCCTGTAGGTCTGATCATCTGTGACCCAGGGGCAGCGCACTCTATCACTCACAAGCTGAAGCCAATCTGCTCAAAATCAAGTAGCCAGCGCTTGGTTGGGATCCCCTCGCCACCTGAGTAGCCGGTAATTTTCCGGTCGGCTCCCAAGACTCGGTGGCAGCCGATTATCAGCGGAATCGGGTTTGCGCCTACCGCCCCGCCAACTGCTCTGACCGCTTTCGGGTTGCCGATGGCAGCCGCAATCTCTGCGTAGGTGCAGGTCTCGCCGAAACCCAAGTTGGCAATCTCACGCCACACTGCAATCTGAAAATCGGTGCCAACCAGGTCACTGGGAACAGAAAATTCGCGGAGTTCACCGCTGAAATAGCTGGCAAGCTGATCGGCTGCGTCCAACGCAAACTTGTGCGCCTTTGGCAAGTCCGAGAACTCAGCTCTGGTTTGTCCGGATGTCAGTATGTCCAGCTTGACTAAGCCAGTGCCAGAGGTACCGATTGCAATTTTCCCGATCGGAGAGTTCAGAATTTTGAGTGCGGCAAGTTCTGTCATGAGTGCATTATCGCGCAACCGGGGCGGTGCGCCCGCCTCAGGATTGTTCTGTGGAAAACCAAGAAGCCCTAAAGCTTCTTGCCCGCCTCAGTCAGAACCTTGCGAAGGATTTGCTCAATCTCTTCAAAGTCCTTAGGTCCCATTGTTAGAGGTGGTGCAATCTGAACCACCGGGTCACCCCTGTCATCCGCTCTGCAATAAAGACCTGCATCGTAGAGGGCGTTGTTCAAAAAGCCCCTCAGGATGCGCTCAGACTCTTCCCTGGTTAGGGTCTGCTTGGTCCTCTTGTCTCGGACTAGCTCAATTGCGAAGAAGTAGCCGTCGCCACGCACGTCTCCCACGATGGGCAGGTCTTTGAGTTTCTCGAGAGTTTTCCTGAATATTGGCGAGTTCTTGCGCACGTTGTCAACAATTCGCTCACTGTCGTAAATGTCTAGGTTCGCCAGGGCAACGGCGCAGGCAACCGGGTGAGCGGCAAAGGTGTAACCATGGGCAAGTGTTGCCATTCCTTCATTGAAAGGTGCAAAGTACTTTTCTTTCACAAACAAAGCACCTAGGGGAGCTGCTCCAGATGTAATTGCCTTTGCTGTCACCATCATGTCTGGGTTGATCTCGTACCTTTGAGAACCAAACATCTCACCGGTTCTTCCGAAGCCAGTGATCGTTTCATCCGCCACCAAGATCACATCGTACTTATCGCAGATCTCTCGAACGCGTTTGAAGTAGCTCTTTGGTGCGGTGAAGCAGCCACCGGCATTCTGGATCGGTTCCACAAAGAATGCTGCAACCGTGTCCGGCCCTTCGAACAGAATTGCCTCTTCGAGGCGGTTAGCTGCCCAAATTGCAAAATCATCTTCAGTCTTGAATTCCGAGCCAGCTCGGTACCAGTTAGTGTTCGGCACGCGGAAGGTTGATGGAACCAGCGGCTCAAACATCTGCTTGAAGGCTGCAATTCCAGTAATCGAGAGAGCTCCGTGGCTGGTGCCGTGATAGGCGGTCTGACGGGAAATAACCTTGGTCTTTAGCGGTTTGCCGGTCATCTTGAAATACTGCTTCGCGATTTTCCACGCTGATTCAACAGCTTCACCTCCACCAGTTGTGAAGAAAACGCGACTTAGGTCCTTGGGCGCATATGAAACGATCCGCTCGGCCAATTCAACTGCCTTCGGGTGCGCGTACGACCAAAGCGGCATGTAATCAAGCTGCATGGTTTGCTTTGCGGCTGCATCGGCCAACTCTTGACGCCCGTGTCCAATGTTCACGGTGAACAGCCCAGATAGGCCATCGATTACCTTGCGACCTTTTGTGTCGTAGAGGTGGTGCCCCTCTGCGCGCTCGATGATGGTCATGTCGATTGTGTTATAGGGGCTGTGTCTGGTGAAGTGCATCCACAGGTGCTTTTTCGCACTAGCTTGAAGCTCTTTATCTCCGATGGGCTTGCCGGCTGCCATCGCGTCCATGAGCGGGAACTGGGTTGAGGAAGCCGCCTTCTTGGCTGGTGCCTTGATGGACTTCAGTATTCCCTTTAGCGTCTTAGGTCGTTTACCTTCTTGGATTGCCATTTCATATCACTTCTTTACCTTGGTTGGTGGATAACTCGTCATCGGGTTCCCCAGTTGTAGTGTTGCTTTTCTAGTTTGAGATACACAAAACTTTCAGCCGAAATTACACCAGGCAGCGGTCTAATTTCGTTATTTATCAGGGATAGTAGGTGGTCATCATCCTCGCAGACCGCCTCAACCAAAATGTCAAAGCTGCCGGCGGTCAGCACGACGTAGTCGACCGAAGAGATTCCAGCCAGGTCTTTCGAAAGCTTGGTTGCGTCGCCAGAGCACTTGATGCCGATCATCGCCTGCCGGGAGAAGCCCAGCGAGAGCGGGTCGGTCACGGCTACTATTTGCATGACCTTTGACTCGGTTAGTTTTTGAACACGCTGCCTGACTGCAGCTTCCGACAGGCCAACGGCCTTACCAATTTCCGCATAGGACTTGCGGCCGTCATGCTGAAGTTGCTCGACGATCTTCTTTGATATCTCGTCAAGCTGCGATTGGCGGGTCCGAAGGGTTCTGGACATGTATTGAGTATGGCATCACAAAAGACCCTAAACCAACCAATCCGAAGATTTTGACAAAAAAAGTTACGAAATCGGCATAGTTTTGCATTTTTTCTGTCGGGATGGTGTTTTCATGGCTAGAGTCAAACCGAGTTACTCAAAGAAGAGGAGTCGCAACACGTGACCATTTCGAACCTACAGAACTTCGTTGGCGGCAAGTACCAGGACGCCACCAGTGAAAAAGTCAGCGACGTCATCAACCCTTCAAATGAAGAGGTCTATGCTCACGCTCCAGTTTCGTCCGATAAGGACGTAGACAATGCCTACCAGGCGGCCGCTAAGGCATTTGAGACCTGGGGCCAGACCACTCCCTCAGAGCGACAGCTCGCTCTTTTTCGAATTGCCGATGCTCTCGAGGCAAGAGCCGAAGAAGCAGCAGATGTTGAATCAAAGAACACCGGTAAGCCTCGCGCAACCTTGGTTGACTATGAAATCGGGCCGTCGGTGGACCAGATTCGCTTCTTCGCAGGTGCGGCAAGAAACCTAGAGGGACGTGCGACAGCTGAGTACCTTGCTGACCACACCTCCTCAATTCGCCGGGAACCGATTGGTGTCATTGGTCAGGTAACCCCGTGGAACTACCCGCTGAACATGGCTGTGTGGAAATTTGCACCGGCTATTGCTGCGGGAAACACAATCGTTTTGAAGCCATCCGACACCACCCCTGCCTCGACCCTGCTGCTTGCTGAAATCGCAAGCGAGTTCCTGCCCGAGGGTGTCTTTAACGTTGTCACCGGTGACCGTGAAACCGGTCGCGCCATGATTGAAAACCCAATTCCGCAGATGGTCTCCATCACCGGTTCGGTCAGGGCTGGTATGGAGGTAGCAAAGAGCGCTGCCAGCGATCTGAAGCGCGTGCACCTGGAACTTGGAGGCAAGGCGCCAGTTATTGTGTTCGCCGACGCCGACTTCCAAAAAGCAGCCGAGGGAATCGTTGCGGCTGGATTCTTCAATGCTGGCCAAGACTGCACCGCCGCGACCAGATTGCTGGTGCAGGAAAGTGCCTACGACGATTTCATGGCCGCACTCTTGGCTGAGGTAAAAAACAGCGCCAAGGTTGGACAGCCTTCTGACCCAGATGTTCTGTTCGGGCCCTTGAACAATGGTGGTCAACTAGAGCGCGTCAAGGGCTTTATTGACAGGCTTCCAGATCACGCGAACCTTGAGATCGGTGGCGCACAGCTTTCTGGAAAGGGATATTTCCTTGAGCCAACCGTGCTGTCTGGCTTCAAGCAGACAGATGAGCACATCCAGGATGAAATCTTTGGACCAGTGCTTACTGTTCAGAAGTTTACGGACGATGCGCAGGCCCTGAAGTGGGCTAACGACGTCAAGTATGGTTTGGCATCCTCTGTTTGGACCTCAAATCACACCAGGGCGATGCGCTTTGCTAAGTATCTAGATTTCGGTGCAGTGTGGATTAATACCCACATCCCACTAGTTGCCGAAATGCCGCACGGAGGTTTCAAGCACTCTGGTTACGGTAAGGACCTGTCGCACTACGGCTTCGAGGACTACACAAGAATCAAGCACGTGATGCACTACATCGGAGACTAAAAGTAAAAATTAGATTTCATTGACTTAATTGAGGCAAAGTTGTGCAAAACTTTCCCTTGCCTTCGGTCCACCGGAGACATGTAGGTCTTTGACAGACAAATACCCGCCAGGTGCGGAATTTAGGAGAATGCAATGAAGCGAGGACTACCTCAAGACCCAATGCTGGCTCAGCTTGTTCAGATGGCTAGACAGCACCAAATCTCTCGCCGTGCCGCACTTGCCGGCGTTGGTGGAACCGCAGCGGCGCTGACTTTGGCTTCCTGCTCTACCGCAGAAGAGGGCATGGTTGCTGCAACTGACCTGTCGGACAGCGAAAAGGTATTGGTTTGGCACAACTGGGCTGCGTACATGGACGAAGACGATGACGGCAACTACCCAACTTTGCTTCGCTTCCAGGAGCAGAGCGGAATCACCGTTGATTACCGCATTGAGATTGACGACAACGACACTTGGTACGCCAAGGTAAAGGATCAGCTAGAGCTCGGCCAGGACATCGGTGCTGATGTTGCCTGCCCAACCACTTGGATGGCATCCCGACTGCGCAACCTCGGATACCTACAGGCTCTTGACAACAACAACATGCCAAACAAGGTTGCAAACTTGGCTCCTGGCTACCAGAGCAGCAGCGAAGACCCAGACCGCGTTTATTCAATTCCTTGGCAGGGTGGTTTCGCTGGAATTGGCTATAACAAGAAGGCTTATAAAGAAGCAACCGGCAAGGATGCTCCTAGCTCAATGGCAGACCTTTGGGCTGCAGAGCTAAAGGGTCGAGTTGGACTGCTTTCCGAGATGCGCGACACCGTCGGCCTAGTACTTCTAAGCCAGGGAATCGACATCACCTCAGCTGACAGTCTGAACGACGACGCCTTTGACGCAGCTCTTGCTTTGATCAAGGAGCAGATCGACAGCGGCCAGATTTACAACGTCCGTGGAAACAGCTACCTAGATGACTTGGCTACCGAGAACATCATTGCTGCTACCGCTTGGTCCGGTGACATCACCGTTATCAACTACGAGCAGGCTACCGATGAAGATCCAGAGCCATTCGGCTTTGTGTTCCCAGACACCGGCGCAACGCTTTGGGCAGACGAGTTCATCGTTCCAATGGGAGCAACTCACAAGCGCAACGTTGAAGAACTGATCAACTACTACTACGACCCAGTAAACGCAGCAGAGCTAGCGCTATGGGTGAACTACATCACTCCAGTAGTTGGAGCCAAGGAAATTGCTGCACAGGAAGACCCAGAGTTGGCAGAAAACCAGCTAATTTTCCCGAACGAAGAAACTCTTGCGAAGAGCTCGGCGTTCCGCAGCTTGACTGGCCAGGAAGAGCAGCGCTACTCGACTGCTTGGCAGAACCTTCTTCTGGGCGCATAGTTAGTGGCAATTGATTTCGTAGCTCGGGGTCAAGACCTCGAGCTCAAGGGCATTCGCAAAGAGTTTCCCGGTTTTGTGGCGGTCGATAACCTCGACCTTCACATCCCGGCCGGGGAGTTCTTTGCGCTCTTGGGTCCTTCAGGCTGCGGTAAAACAACAACCCTGAGAATGATCGCGGGCCTTGAGTCACCTACCGCAGGAAAAATCTTGCTTGGTGGCAAAGACGTAACCGACATGAAGCCGCATGAGCGACCTGTGAACACCGTTTTCCAAAACTACGCGCTGTTTCCGCACATGAGCGTGTTGGAGAATGTGGCGTTTGGAATTAGGCGACGCAAGCTTGACGAACCACTTACCAAGGCGCAGCAGGCTCTTGCAATGGTGGAGCTTGAGCACCTTGCACAGCGCAAGCCGCAGCAGCTATCTGGTGGTCAACAGCAGCGTGTTGCTCTGGCTAGAGCGCTTGTGAACAGGCCGTCGCTGTTGCTTCTTGACGAGCCACTTGGCGCCTTGGACCTAAAGCTGCGTAGGCAGATGCAGATCGAACTGAAAGCCATTCAAATGGAGGTTGGTCTAACCTTCCTGCACGTTACTCACGACCAAGAGGAAGCCATGGACATGGCTGACACGGTTGCTGTTATGAATCAGGGCCACATTGAGCAAATGGGTGCCCCAGAGGCACTCTATGACCGCCCAAAGACTGCTTTCGTGGCGAAATTCTTGGGTCAGTCCAACATTTTTATTGGCAAGGTGACCGAGTCAAACGCGGAAACCACCAGCATCGACTTCAACGGCAAGAAAATCACTGGACTTACTAAGCGCAGTGAAAAGACCTCAGGCAAGATCGCAATCGGAGTGAGGCCTGAAAAGACCCACTTCCACGAGACTGAGCCAAAGGCTGACCCGGCTCTGAATATTCTTGGACCCGGTGAAATTACAGACATCCGTTTCACCGGAGTGTCAAACCAGTACCAGATTGACATCCCTGGTGTCGGTGAAATTACAGTATTTGCTCAAAACGTTGGGCGCTCACCTGTGGTTGAACTCGGTGCCAAGGTGTTTGTTAGCTGGAAGGTTGAGCACAGCTTTGGGCTTGCTGATCTTCCTAACGGGGCAGAAGAAACTGACTAATGGCGTTTGTGGCATTTGGGTCACAGGCCCCAGCTCAGGAGCAAAAGCCGACTAAGACCGGCAGAGTTGCCCTGATTCTGCTTCTTCCGGGGCTTTTCTACCTGGCTCTGTTTTTCATCACACCCCTCATCTCTCTGATCATCACTTCGTTGAAGCAGGCCAGCGCCAGCGGTGTGATTGGTCGATATGACTATGGTTTTGAGCTTGGCAATTATGCCTACGCGGTTTCGCAGTACGCTCCGCAAATCTTTAGGTCTTTTAGCTTCGCGTTGCTGGCAACGATCATTGCGCTGGCCATTAGTTATCCAATCGCATACTTCATTGGCGTGAAGGCCAGAGACAAGCCGCTGCTGCAGGGCATTTTGCTGACGCTCGTGGTCGCACCGTTTTTCATCTCGTTCCTGCTTCGAACCTTTGCCTGGAAGCAGATCTTTTCTAATGACTCGTTCATAGTCAATTTGCTCAAGAACATCGGAGTCTTCGGGGCCGATAGTTACATCATTGGCACAAACTTTGCGGTTGTGTTCGGGTTGGTCTACAACTTCATTCCGTTTATGACCCTTCCGATTTATGCAAACCTAGATCGCCTAGACATTCGTTTGCTGGAGGCCGGCTCAGACCTCTACGCAAGCCCGGCAAAAACCTTCCAGAAGGTGACACTGCCACTTTCATTGCCGGGAGTTATTTCCGGCACACTGTTGACCTTCATCCCGATTAGCGGCGATTATGTCGTGGCCAGCCGAGACTTCTTGGGTGGACCGGACACCGCCATGATTGGAAACGTGGTTGAGGCCAACTTCCTTAGAATCCAGGACTACCCGACAGCTTCTGCTCTTTCGGTAATGCTGATGGCAACCATCGTGTTGCTGGTCTCCGCATACGTCAAGAGAAGTGGAACGGAGGACCTACTATGACCAGGTTCTCACTGGGCAAGTACCTATTGCCAACCTACGTCTTTCTGACATTTTTGTTCCTGATGATCCCAATCGGCTACACCTTTGTTTTTTCGTTCAATGATTCGATCAAATCGAACATTATTTGGCGAGGCTTCACGATTGATAACTGGCTAAACGTTTGCGATCAGGCAGATGTTTGCAGCGCTTTTGGTAACTCGATTGTGGTTGCAGTTTCGGCAACACTTGTTTCCACTGTGCTTGGAACCATGATCGCAATTGCGCTTGTGAGGTACCGCTTCAAGTTCCGTAGCGCCACAAACTTGCTCTTATTCCTGCCACTGGCAACTCCTGAGGTTGTCATGGGCGCAGGCCTTGCTGCTCAGTTCCTTGACTTCGGATGGCAGAAGGGCCTGACCACCGTAATCATTGCTCACGTAATGTTCACGCTAAGTTTCGTCGTGGTAACGGTGAAGGCAAGAGTTGCAACCCTTGATCCTGCATTGGAAGAGGCCGGAAGAGACCTCTACGCCAGCCCGATGGTGGTGTTCTGGAAAGTCACCTTCCCGCTGCTACTGCCTGGAATCCTGTCGGCAGCGATGCTGGCATTTGCCTTGAGCTTTGACGACTTCATCATCACTCAATTCAACTCCGGTGCTGTGGACACGTTCCCGAAGTTTGTTTATACGGCAGCAGCCCGAGGTATTCCGCCTGAGGCCAACGTTGTTGGTTCGGCGGTCTTCTTGATTGCGATGACGATTGTTATTGCAGTGCAGGTTCGTGCCAGCATCAAACGAAAGAAGATGCTAACCCGCTAAGCCAGCCGGCTACAAGGTTTTGCCTGAAGCAGCGTCGCTACTCAGTTGGCAGCTAGAGCGTTGCTAGCCCATCTGAAATCACGTCAAGCGCATCATGGAGCAGCTCGTCGGTAATTGCCAGCGGTGGCAATAGTCGAATTACGTTCGAGTAGGTTCCAGCATTGAGAACTACAACACCGTTTTGGTGGCAGAACTTCATAAGCGCATCGGTTGCTTTTTGGTTTGGGTTCATGGTTCCCTGCTCTACCAGCTCAAATGCCTGCATGGCTCCGATGCCTCGAATGTCTCCGATTACTGGGAACAGCTTTTGCATAGCGCTCAGCCGCTCTGTGATGATGGCGCCGATTTCCAGCGCTCGATCCATCCACGGGCCAGACTCGAACTGCTCCATCACGGCAACTGCAGCTGCAACAGCGGTAGGGGAGCCACCAAAGGTGCCACCAAGTCCGCCAGCGTGTGGGGAGTCCATGATTTCGGCTCGGCCAACCACGCCTGAAACAGGCATGCCTCCGGCAATTCCCTTGGCCACCGTAATTAGATCCGGCTCAAAGCCTTCTTCCCACTGGCAAGCAAACCACTTTCCGGTCCTGGCCATACCGCTTTGAACCTCGTCTGCCACCATCACGATGCCGTTGTCGGTGCACCACTTTCGAAGAGTGGTCAAGAAGCCCGGTGCCGGAACAATGAAGCCACCTTCACCCTGAACCGGCTCAATCATTACAGCGGCTAGCTGCGAAGCGCCAACGCGCTTTTCTAGGTAAGTTATGGCCCGCATTGCCGCCTGTTCGCCAGTCATGCCCTCGGGGTCCCTGAATGGGTAGCTCATCGGTGCGTGGTGGACTCCGCCAGGCAGGGCTCCGAAACCGGTTGCATAGGGGTGAGCCTTGAAGTTCATTGCCATGGTCAAGTTGGTGCGACCGTGATATGCGTGATCGAACACTGCAATTTCGTGTCGGCCGGTTGCCCTTCTGGCAATCTTCACGGCATTCTCGACTGCCTCGGCGCCGGAAGTGAAGAAGGCTGCCTTTTTCTTGAAGTCTCCAGGGGCATGCTTTGTCAAAAGCTCAGCTGCCCTCACGTATTTTTCGTAGCCTGCGACCGTAAACAGGGTGTGGGTGAGCTTTGAGACCTGCTCTTGCACGGCATCGACCACTCCTTGATTGGTGTGGCCAATGGTCACGACGCCGATTCCGGTTCCAAAATCAATCAGCTGGTTGCCGTCCACGTCCTCGAGAATCGCGTCGTGTGCCCGCTCGATGAACACCGGCAGCATGGTGCCAACACCGGATGAAACCACTTCAGTCCTGCGATTCTGCAGCTCAGCAGACTTAGGTCCTGGGATTGCGGTTTTTAGAATTCGTTTTTGTTCAAGGCTCATAGATGAATTCTAGATTCGAATTGCCATTTTTATCATTCTCAACTCGCAAGGCTCACGGAGTTCTAAGCTTTAACAAATGCGCACTGTTTTAGTTCTGGGTTCAACTGGCTCGGTCGGCACTCAGACTCTTGAGTTGCTTGAGGCAAATCCTGAAAAATTCAAGCTCGTTGGCATTTCTGGGAACTCCAACAAAGAGCTCATAGAGTCACAGCGAACCAAGTTTTCACTCTCGCCTGATCAAGTTGCTCTGGGTCCGGTGGCCGCTGCAGATTTGGTTGCTGCCACAAAGGCCGATGTTGTTGTAAACGGCATCACCGGCTCAGCTGGGCTCAAGGCCACTATGGCCGCGCTTGAAGTCGGCAGTCAATTGGCTCTGGCTAATAAGGAGTCCCTGATTGTTGGCGGAAAACTGGTCACTAATCTGGCAAAGACCGGTCAGATCCTGCCGGTTGATTCCGAGCACTCCGCCATCGCACAATGCCTGATGTCTGGCCGAAAAGGCGAAGTGGCTAAGCTGGTGCTGACCGCATCTGGTGGTCCTTTTCGAGGCTTGTCACTAGCGGAGCTCGAGTCTGTAACACCGGCGCAAGCGCTCAAGCATCCAACCTGGAGCATGGGCAAGGTGATAACCACAAACTCGGCGACCATGGTCAACAAGGGCCTTGAAGTGATCGAGGCACACATGCTCTTCGATGTTCCATTTGAGGACATTGCGGTGACCGTGCACCCGCAGTCGATCATCCACTCGATGGTTGAATTCTTTGACGGTTCGGTAATTGCTCAAGCCTCAATTCCAGACATGAAGCTCGCAATCGGTTTTGCATTGGGGCATCCTGATCGCTTGAAAGATGCGACTAAGCCAATTGATTGGTCTCTTTCGCACTCATGGCAGTTTGAACCTCTAGACGAAGATGTGTTTCGAGCCGTGAAGTTGGCCAGACAGGTCGGACTTGCCGGAAAGACATTTCCGGCTGTTTACAACGCTGCCAACGAAGAGGCTGTTGAGGCATTCCATCAAAACAAGATCTCGTTTCTAGGGATAACCAGCATCATCGAAGAGGTGTTGCAGCTCCATGAGCCAAGCGACCTCAGCCTTGAAGGAGTTCTGAATGCGGAAGCCTGGGCCAGACAAGCAGCGAATTCGCTGATAGCTAAGGCGTGAAATCTTTATAGTCGGTAGCCTTGAGGGGTGATTGACGCACTGCTTTACATAGCCGGAATTGCGATTGTCCTGGTCGGGATAGCGCTGTCAATCGGGCTACACGAAATCGGACACCTAGTTCCAGCCAAAATCTTTGGGGTTCGCGTGAGCCAATACATGATTGGGTTCGGCCCCACCGTCAAATCATGGTTCAGAAACGGCACCGAGTATGGCCTGAAGGCCATTCCGCTTGGTGGTTACATCTTGATGGTTGGCATGTATCCACCAGAGGCCAAAAAGCCCTACCGCGGACCTTTTGCGAACTGGATCAAGGATGCCAGGAGCCAGGTTCGAGACGGAATTTCTGAGGGCGATGAGAATCGCCAGTTCTATAAGCTTTCGGCTCCCAAGAAGCTAACCATCATGCTTGGCGGACCGTTCATGAACCTAGTTCTCGGCATTGTTTTGATAGTGGTTGCTCTCAGTGGCATCGGGACCATGCAGACCACGATGACTGTCAATCAGGTCTACCCGTGCATTGAGGCCAGTGCCGATGGTGATTGCCCGGTAGGAGCCCCAGAGTCGCCCGCAAGCGTTGCTGGCTTGGTTGCAGGAGACAAAGTCACTGCCGTCAATGGCAATGCTGTTATTAGCTGGAGCGAGGCGGTGGCGGAACTCTCAAAGAGTCAAAGTTCTCCCTCAACCTTGACCGTTCTTAGGTCTGAGAGCATTGTGCAGCTTCCGATTCTTCCAACTTTTATGGAGTCGCAGGTCTTCTCCCAATCCGGAGAGGCACTCACTGATGCTGCCGGCTTGCCGGTCACCGAGCTTCGTCCAATCCTTGGAATCCAGCTGCAAGCCGACATGGTGCCGGTTGGAATCGGTGAATCTTGGAATTTCGCGATGGCTGCGACCGGAGCGATGGCCAGTTTTGTGCTGGATCTTCCAAACCAGGTCTATCAGGTTGCCTCCAGCACGTTTGGTTTTGGCGAGCGGAATCCAAATGGGGCAGTTTCCATTCTCGGAGTTGGCCAACTGGCGGGGGAGCTCACCGCTGCCGACATTGGAGTGGGAGCAAAACTTGCCTCGCTGCTACTACTTATTGGGTCATTGAACCTAGCCCTGTTCGTATTCAACATGATTCCGCTGCTGCCGCTTGATGGCGGCCATGTGGCGGGTGCTCTATATGAGAGCGCCAAGCGCAGACTTTCGATGCTATTTTCCAAAAAGGACCCTGGCCCAATTGACAGCGCCAGGGCGTTGCCACTTGCCTACGGGGTTTGGGTGCTGCTTATCTTTACAGGTGCGATACTTATCGTTGCCGATTTAGTGAATCCGATTCGTCTGGGCTAGGAAGTATCTAGACGTTTTGGCTGTTGAGGCTTTGAGCAAACGAGAGGTTTGAATTGCCAGCTGTAAATCTTGGGCTACCGAGCTCACCCCCGCCAACATTGGCACCTAGAAGAAAAACCCGCCAAATTATGGTGGGCAAGGTTCAGGTGGGAAGCGAAGCACCGGTTTCAGTGCAGTCAATGACCACGACCCAGACCACCGACATCAACGGAACGCTTCAGCAAATCGCTGAGTTGACCGCCACCGGTTGCGACATCGTGAGGGTTGCCGTCCCCACTCAAGAAGATGCCGATGTTCTGCGAATCATTGCCAAGCGCTCTCAGATTCCGGTAATCGCCGACATTCACTTCCAGCCAAGGTATGTTTTTGCTGCAATCGCGGCAGGCTGTGGTGCAGTGCGCGTGAACCCGGGAAACATCAGAAAGTTTGATGACCAGGTTGGTGCTATCGCCAAAGAAGCCAAGGATGCAGGGGTTTCACTGCGAATTGGCGTGAATGCGGGATCTCTTGATCCGAGACTTTTGGAGAAATACGGGAAACCAACGGCTGAGGCCCTGGTTGAGTCCGCTGTCTGGGAAGCGAGCCTTTTCGAGGAGCACGACTTCCACGACTTCAAGATCTCCGTGAAGCACAATGACCCGGTGGTTATGGTCAAGGCTTACGAAATGCTTGCAGAGCGCGGCGATTGGCCGTTGCACCTAGGCGTTACCGAGGCGGGACCAGCCTTCCAGGGAACAATCAAGTCGGCCGTTGCATTCGGTTCGCTTTTGTCAAGGGGCATCGGTGACACAATTCGGGTTTCGCTCTCTGCGCCACCAGTTGAGGAAGTTAAGGTTGGCTTCCAGATTCTGGAAAGCCTGAACCTTCGCCCAAGAAAACTTGAAATTGTTTCCTGTCCAAGCTGTGGCCGGGCCCAGGTTGACGTTTACACCCTGGCCAACGATGTCACAGAGGGCCTTTCCCACCTGACGGTTCCGATTCGAGTGGCTGTTATGGGTTGCGTAGTGAATGGCCCAGGTGAAGCCCGCGAAGCTGATCTTGGGGTTGCCTCTGGCAACGGCAAGGGTCAAATTTTCGTGAAGGGTGAGGTCATCAAGACCGTTCCTGAGAACGAAATCGTGGCAACGCTGATTGAGGAAGCTAACCGAATTGCTGCAGAAATGGACAGTTCACTTGTCGGAACGGCACAGGTTAGCGTCGGCGAGTAGCTAACATTGTGCTCATGCCATATCGCCTGAGCTCATTATTTTTCAAGACCCTCCGCGAGGACCCTTCCGACGCCGAGGTTGAAAGCCATCGCTTGCTAGTTCGTGCAGGGTACATTCGTCGCGCTGCCCCTGGTGTTTTCAGTTGGCTGCCGCTTGGGCTTATGGTCAAGAACAAGATTGAGCAGGTAGTGCGCGAGGAAATGGCCGCCGCTGGGGCTCAAGAGGTGTTTTTCCCAGCACTGCTACCAAAGGAGCCCTACGAGGTCACTGGTCGCTGGGATGACTACGGCGACAACATCTTTAGGCTGAAGGACCGCAAGGATGCGGACTATCTGCTGGCGCCGACTCACGAAGAGGTCTTTACTCTGCTGGTGAAGGATCTTTACAATTCCTACAAGGATCTGCCGCTTAGCATCTACCAGATTCAGAACAAGTATCGCGACGAAGCACGCCCCAGAGCGGGTCTTCTTAGAGGGCGCGAGTTCGTGATGAAGGATGCCTACAGTTTCGACATTTCTGACGAGGGGCTAGAGGTTTCATATCAGGCGCAGCGCGATGCCTATGAGCGCATTTTCACCAGACTCGGCCTTGAATACGCCATTGTCAGCGCGGATGCCGGTGCTATGGGTGGCTCCAAGTCGGAAGAGTTTCTAAACCCTTCTGAGATCGGAGAGGACACCTTTGTGCGCTCCGCTTCGGGCTTCGCAGCCAATGTTGAGGCAGTTAGATTTGCGCCGCTTGAAGCCGTAGCGCCACCAGCGGAAATGGCCGAAGTTCACGATTCGCCAAATACCCCAACG
Source organism: Aquiluna sp. (assembly GCA_017854485.1). Lineage (GTDB taxonomy): Bacteria > Actinomycetota > Actinomycetes > Actinomycetales > Microbacteriaceae > Aquiluna. The sequence goes on from JAFMHN010000007.1 coordinate 14,980, forward strand.
ATTGCATCACTTGTTGACTTCTCGAATGCCAGCCATCCAAAGTCGGATGGTAGCTGGAGCGCGGCCGACACTCTTAAGAACGTCGTGTTGGCGCTAATTGCTGCCGATGGCAGCAGAGAGCTAGTTGTGGTCGGCATCCCCGGCGACCGTGAGGTCGACCAGAAGCGTGCCGAAGCGTTCTTCGGTTGCGATGTAGAGCAGGCCAACGAAGCTGATTTCAAGAAGCACCCGGGCCTAGTAAAGGGCTATATCGGACCGACCAAGGGTGGAGTTCAATTCCTTGGCGAAAAGGCGGAATCTAAGCTTCGCTATCTTTTGGACCCACGGGTGTCCGATGGCAGTGCCTGGATCACGGGTGCCAACCAAGACCAGAAGCATGTTTGGTTCTTGACCTACGGCAGGGACTTTTCTGCTGATGGGATTGCCGACATTGCTGAAATCAGGGCCGGAGACCCGGCTCCAGATGGCTCGGGGCCACTCGAGTTGGCCAGGGGCATTGAAATTGGTCACGTCTTCCAGCTCGGCAGGAAATACGCCGAGGCTCTAGACCTGAAGGTTTTGGACGAAAACGGCAAGTTGGTGACGGTGACCATGGGTTCCTATGGAATCGGTGTCACCAGGCTCGTGGCCGTGATTGCGGAGGCCTTCCACGACGACAAGGGTCTAACTTGGCCAGATTCTGTTGCTCCCGCCAATCTCCACATCATTGCCACCGGCAAGGATGAGGCGGCATTCGAGGCAGCAGAGACCCTCACTGTTGAGGCTGAGGAACTCGGTTTGACCGTGATGCTGGACGATCGCCCAAAGCTGAGCCCGGGAGTCAAGTTTGCTGACGCTGAGCTGATTGGTAACCCTTGGATCATCATTTGTGGTCGAGGTGTTCAGGATGGTGAGGTTGAGCTTTGGAACCGAGTGTCAGGTGAGCGTACTCAAGTAAAGATAGAATCAGCTTTAGCCGAGCTAATGGCCAAGCGCTAAATAAATAAGGAAAAGAGGCGAGTCATGGATATAGATCTACAAGTTCTTCGCCTTTTGGAGCGCGAAAAAGAAATTCCATTTGATGAATTGGTACTGATTATTGAGGCTGCCATTCTGGCCGCTTTTCACAAACATGTCGGAGAGCAGCCCAAGGGCGCTCGTGCCGAGCTTGATCGCAAAACCGGGCACGTTCGGGTTTTCCAGGCTCTTCTAAACGAAGAAGAAGAGCCAGTTGGCGAAGAAGAAGTGACCCCAGAGGGCTTTGGCCGAGTTGCGGCATATGCTGCCAAGCAGGTTATTGCCCAGCGGATGCGGGAAATTTCTGATGAGGGGCTGCTCGGAGAGTTCAAGGGCAAAGAAGGAGACATTGTTTCCGGTCAGATCCAGCAGGGATCTCGATCGAACATGGTCTACATCAATCTGGGCTCAATTGAAGCACTAATGCCTCCAGAGGAGCAGGTTCCGGGAGAGCCATACCTGCATGGAAGCAGAATCAGAGTTTACGTAACCAGCGTTCAGAAGGGTCCACGCGGTCCTCAAATCACCGTTTCTAGAACTCACCCCGGCCTGGTTCGAAAGCTGTTTGCTCTGGAGGTTCCAGAGGTGCAGTCGGGTCAGGTTGAAATTGCCTCAGTTGCCAGAGAGGCCGGCCACCGCACCAAAATTGCGGTCATCGCCAAGGAACCAGGCATTAACGCCAAGGGTGCCTGCATCGGTGAGCTTGGTCAGAGAGTCCGCGCCGTTAGTGCCGAATTGAACGAAGAGAAGATTGACGTGGTTGATTTCTCAGAGGATTTGGCAACATTCGTTGCTCATGCACTGAGCCCAGCACGGGTGTCCGACAGCTTCGTGCTGGATGCCGCAACCAAGGCAGTGCGGGTGCTGGTGCCCGATTTCCAGCTTTCGCTTGCAATTGGCAAAGAGGGCCAGAATGCGCGCCTTGCAGCCAAGTTGACAGGTGCCAAAATCGACATTCAGCCGGACAGCATTTTAGAGGGATAGCAACATTTGCTAACTGGGCATAGAATGGACCCTATTCGGACCTGTGTTGGCTGCCGCCAACGAGATTCGATGCAGAACTTGCTGAGAGTTGTTTCACTCGAAGGCGAGCTTCAAGTTGACCAGCAGCGAAAGTTGCCGGGACGAGGAGCTTGGATTCACGGTAATTGCTCACAACTGGCTCTGGATCGAAGAGGTCTAGTACGCGCCTTAGGGGATTCCAAGACGGAATCGTTTGAGACATGGCTTAGGAATCAGGCAGAAAATATGGCTGACAAAAAATGAGTAACTCGAAATGAGACCCGCTCAGAACTAAGGCCTTCCCTGTTTGGGTAGGCCCCGAACAGGAGAAAACAAGTGGCGCTTCCACGCGTATACGACATTGCTAAAGAAGTTGGTATTGATACCAAGGTTGCTTTAGCCAAACTAGAAGAACTTGGCGAATACGTCAAAGGTGGTTCTTCAACCATCACCCCACCAGTGGCTGAGAAGCTACGCGCAGCTTTTCCAAAGAAAGAAAAGCCTGCTAAGAAAGAGCCAGAAGCAAAGGCAAAGCCTGCAGCACCAAAGGCCGCTAAGCCAGAGGCGCCTGCCAGCGAAGCACCGGTGGCTCCAAAGCCAGCTGAGCCAGAGAAGCCAGCCGCTACTGCGGCTGCAGCAGCGGAGCCAGAGGCAAAGCCTGCCCCAACTCCTTTGACTGGAACTCCAAGGCCAGGCAACAATCCATTTTCGTCTAACCAGGGCATGGGAATTCCACGTCCAATGGCTAGGCCAGGCAACAATCCATTTTCTTCAAACCAAGGCATGGGTCGACCACGTCCAGGCGGAGCCCCACGTCCAGGCGGAGCACCACGTCCAGGCGGAGCACCACGTCCAGGCGGCGCACCGCGCCCCGGTGGAGCACCTCGTCCAGGTGGCGGAGCACCACGTCCAGGCGGCGGCGGAGCACCGGCTTTTGGAGCTCCAGGAGCACAGCGCCCAGGATTTGGTGGCCCAGGAGGTAGACCAGGTCCAGGTGGCCGTGGTGGCCGCGGTGCGGGCACCGCTGGCGCCTTTGGTAAGGGTGGCTCGCGAGGTAAATCTCGTAAGTCCAAGCGGACCAAGCGCGAAGAGTACGAGCAAAGAGAAGCACCGAGCCTTGGTGGCACCATGGTGCCACGCGGTGACGGAACCACGGTCATCCGGGTTCGTCGCGGCTCCTCTATTCAGGACTTTGCCGACAAGATTGGCGCTAACGCAGGTCAGCTAATCACTGTCTTGTTCCACTTGGGTCAGATGGCTACCGCCACTGCCTCGCTGGATGAAGAGACCTTCCAGATTCTGGGCGAGGAGCTTGGCTACAAGCTCGAGGTAGTTTCTCCGGAGGACGAAGAGCGAGAGCTATTCGAAGGCTTTGGGCTTGATATCTCAACCGGCATCGATGAAGAGGAAGACGGAGACTTGTCTCCGAGGCCTCCAGTTGTCACGGTTATGGGACACGTTGACCACGGTAAGACCAGGTTGCTGGACTCGATCCGTAACGCCAACGTTGTGGCCGGTGAAGCCGGTGGCATCACCCAGCACATCGGTGCCTACCAAGTGCACACCACTCATGACAACAAGGATCGTGCGATTACCTTTATCGACACCCCAGGTCACGAGGCCTTCACCGCGATGCGTGCCCGAGGTACTCAGGTAACTGACATTGCAATCTTGGTTGTTGCAGCCGATGACGGCGTCATGCCTCAGACAATTGAGGCACTGAACCACGCGCAAGCTGCGCAGGTGCCGATCGTTGTGGCTGTGAACAAGGTTGATAAAGAAGGTGCGAACCCCTCCAAGATTCGTCAGCAACTAACCGAATTCGGCTTGGTTGCCGAGGAGTTTGGTGGCGACGTTATGTTTGTTGACGTTTCAGCACTAAAGGGCAATGGAATCGACAAGCTGCTTGATGCAGTGCTACTTACTGCCGATGCCGCACTCGACCTTCGGGCAAATCCCGACAAGGCTGCCCGCGGTGTTGCAATTGAAGCGAACCTTGACAAGGGTCGCGGATCTGTGGCAACAGTGCTTATTCAGTCCGGAACGCTTTCAGTCGGTGACGCCATTGTTGCCGGAAGTGCCCACGGTCGTGTTCGTGCGATGTTTGACGAAAACGGCGATGCGGTCACCTCGGCGACACCTTCAAGGCCAGTTCAGGTGCTCGGACTTCAGTCTGTGCCAAGAGCCGGTGACACCTTTGTGGTGGCAGACGACGAGCGTCAGGCAAGGCAAATTGCCGAGAAGCGCGAAGCTGCCGACAGAAATGCTCTGCTTGCCAAGACCCGCAAGAAGCTCTCACTTGAGGACTTCACCAAGGCGCTTGAGGATGGAAAGGTTGAGTCACTGAACTTGATCATCAAGGGTGACGTTTCTGGTGCCGTTGAGGCCCTAGAGGACAGCCTGTTGAAGATCGAAGTTGACGATTCCGTTCAGCTACGCATTATTCACCGCGGTGTTGGTGCCATTACTGAGTCTGACGTGAACCTAGCAACAGTTGACTCTGCTGTGATCATTGGATTCAACGTCAGGCCAGACAACAAGGCCAAGGAGCGCGCGGACCGAGAAGGTGTTGACATTCGTCACTACACAGTCATCTACAACGTGCTTGACGACATCGAGAGCTCCCTCAAGGGAATGCTCAAGCCTGAATACGAAGAGGCTCAGCTTGGAACTGCGGAGGTCCGCGAGGTCTTCAAGTCTTCCAAGTTTGGTCTGATTGCAGGTTCCTACGTCAGAAGCGGACTAATGCGTCGAAACGCAATGGCAAGAGTGCTTCGTAACGGTGAGGTAATTGGCGACAACCTAAAGGTTGAGTCGCTCAAGCGCTTCAAGGACGACGCGACCGAAGTAAAGGCTGACTATGAGTGTGGTATTGGTCTGGGTGACTTCAACGATGTCAAGGTCGATGACGTAATCGAGACTTACGAGATGGTTGAGAAGCCGAGGGCATAATGGTTGATCACGCCAGGGCTCGCCGTTTGGGCGAGCGAATCAAGGTGCTAGCTGCCGAGGCGCTTGCCAAGGTGGTGAAGGATCCGGATCTTGGGTTCGTCACTTTTACCGACGCGAGGGTAACACCTGACTTGATGCAGGCACGGCTTTATTACACGGTGTTTGGTTCCGGTCCCGACAAGGACCGGACCATCCAGATTCTCGAGAAAAACACCGGTCGTCTGCGCGGCGAGATTGGCAAGAAACTAGGCATTCGCCTAACTCCCACCCTCGAGCTGATTCTTGATGAGGTGCCCGAGAACGCGGGCGCTCTGAATGACCTGCTTGCCGAGGCCAAGAGGCGTGATGAGGAACTTGAAAAGCTTGCCAAGACTGCTAAGCCAGCCGGGGAAGCGGATCCTTACATTCACAAGACCCAGGCTGAGTAATGGCTTCTGGCCTGGTTCTCATTGACAAACCTCAGGGCTGGACGTCACATGATGTTGTGGCGAAAATGCGCGGGGTGTTAGGGACCAGAAAAGTCGGTCATGCCGGCACGCTTGACCCCATGGCCACCGGCCTTTTGATTCTTGGTGTTAACTCCGGTACCAAGCTGCTTCAATATCTGCTGGGTAAAGATAAGACCTATCGCGCAACAATTCGTCTTGGTGAAACCACACAGAGTGACGACGCCGATAGCCCTGTCGAGCAAGCGATTGATGCCTGTTCGATTAGCACGCTAGAAATTGACCAAGCAATCAAGCAGTTGACCGGAGAAATTGAGCAAATTCCCTCAAGCGTTAGCGCCAAAAAGATTGACGGCAAGCGCGCTTACGACCTTGTCCGCGAGGGCAAGGAGGTCCAACTGAAGCCGAAATCGGTTACCATCCACAGCTTCGAACGGCTCGGAGAGCCGGTCGTGTCTGGCCAGGCAGTAGAAGTTGAGGTCGAGGTTCGATGTTCCTCGGGCACCTACATCAGGGCGCTAGCTAGAGACATCGGCATCGAACTCAAAGTCGGTGGTCACCTGACGGCGCTTCGCAGAACTGATATTTCAGAATTCAAGGTCAGTGATGCCACAGCCATGGAGCAGGAACCGGTGGTGGTGCCGATGATTCAGGCAGCCACGAGCTTGTTCCCGGCAACTGAAATCACAAGTGAGCAGGAAACCGATCTGCGCCATGGTAAGCGAATTGTTTTGGATTCAGCAGCATCAAACTTGGCAGCGACCAGGGAAGGCGCACTGATAGCACTCATTGAGTCGGTCGGTTCTGAATATAAGTCCATGTCAGTGTTTGAGGCTCAAGCATGATTGATCTCTATTTCCTGATTCTTGTTTGGTACGCAGTGGCAGCGGGGCTAGTACTGGTCGGCTTTGGGTTGTTTGGTAGGAAGCCAAGCGGATTCACGGTTGCGCTCGCAGCAGGTGTGGAAGCGGGCCTGTTGGTCCAGCTTGTGCTGTCGATTGGCTTGGTTGCTATGGGCGAAACTGCTGCCATCGACACCTGGGAGTTCTTTGGCTATTTAGTGGTGGCGCTACTGGTGCCAGTCGCTGGAGTTTTTTGGGCGCTGGTTGAGACCACGCGCTGGTCAACTGTGATCATGGGAGCCAGTGTCTTGACGATTGCGGTGATGTTGGTTCGAATGCAACAGATCTGGACCGGCACCAACCCGATAACTGCCTAAGATTGCTCTTGGTGATTTTGTGAAAAAAACGACGGGCGTAGGCAGGCTGCTAGTAGCGGTCTATGGCATTTTCGCAATCTCGGCATCAGCCAGAGCGCTGTATCAGCTGGCCAGAGAGTTTGACCAAGCGCCAGTTGCCTATTCTTTGTCGGCGCTCGCGGCCGTGGTTTACATCGTCGCCACTATTTCACTTGCCAACCCACAGCGCTACGTATCTCTTGCACTGATTGCGGTCAGGTTTGAACTGCTGGGGGTACTGGTGGTCGGATTGCTTTCATGGTCGGCCCCGGAATTGTTCAATCACCCATCGGTCTGGTCTGGCTTTGGTATTGGTTATGGATTTGTTCCGCTGGTGCTGCCGATTCTGGGTTTGATTTGGCTTAGGAGGCAGCGTGTTAAAGCTAACTAATTCATCGCTACCAGCCGATTTTGCCGACACCGCGGTGGCGATTGGGAAATTTGACGGAGTCCACCTTGGACATCGGCAGCTCCTGCATGAGCTTGTTCACGCATCCGAAGAGGGAGGGGTTGCAGCAGCAGTGCTCACCTTCGACCGACACCCTGATGCCATACTGCGGCCAGGATCAGAGCCGGAACCACTGATTGGCCCGAACCAAAAGCAGCGACTGCTAGAGCAGGCCGGTGTCGACCTGCTGGTGACACTTCCCTTTGATCAGGCTCTGGCTGCGCTCAGCCCAGAGCAGTTTGTAATGGATTACCTGGTTCCACTTCGGGCAAGGCTGGTGCTGGTGGGTCAGGGATTCAGGTTTGGGCACAAGGGGTCCGGAAACATACACACCCTTCAGGAACTGGGGCACAGGCTCGGCTTTGTTGCCAGAGAGATTCCTACTGTTGAATTTGGGTCGGTTCGAGTATCAAGCACAGAGATTCGCGGTGCCCTTTCTGCTGGGGATGTCACCCGCGCATCGGTGATGCTTGGTCGCAACCATCAAACCGAAGGCATGGTGGAGCACGGGCGCAAGATTGGTCGTCAAATCGGATTTCCAACTGCCAATCTTGCCCGCAACAGCGAGGGTTTGTTGCCTGCCGACGGTGTCTATGCGGGATGGCTCTATGCAAATGGAATTCGTTACCCAGCCGCACACTCAGTGGGCACTAACGACTCCATAGAGGCCGTTCCAAGGCTTCTTGAGTCGCACGTGATTGGGCGAGATGACCTGGATCTCTACGACCTGGTTGTTACTTGCGAATATGTCGAGCAGGTCAGGCCCTGGGCAAAATTTGAGTCCATGGATCAGCTGATAGCGCAGATTGCCGCAGATGTTCAGGCCTGTGAAGAAATACTGGGGGAGTAAAGTCGAGCTATGACTTTTGTAGATGCCATAAAGAGCGGGTTCAAGAACTTTGTAAATTTCAAGGGCAAGGCCTCCAGGCGTGAGTTCTGGTACTGGGTGTTGTTTACATTCCTGCTGGCAATTGTGCTTGGGACAATTGAGGGAGTAATTTGGCCATCGCCTGCTCCTTCAGGAGACCCGCTAACCGATATTCAGTCGCTTAGCTCGGACGTGACCCCGTTGACTTCGCTGTCTTCGCTGATCTTGTTATTGCCAAACCTCTCGATGCTGGCCCGTCGCCTGCACGACGCCGGCTTTAGCGCTAAGTGGTTGTTGATTCAGATCGTGCCGCTTGCCTATGCAATTTTTGCAACCATCGGTGCCGTAGTGCTGATCAACGACTACCCGGCTGGAATTGAGTTCTCTTCCGAGCTTCTGATGTCGCTTATATTCTTGATACTTCCAATCTTTGCTTTGATCGCGGTGGCGTTCGTGATTTTGCTGGTGATGTCACTGAAGAAATCCAAGAGTTTTTATGACGGCAACAAATATGTTGAGCCAGAACCGCTTGATTCACTAGATGAGGGAACAACCGCCTAGCCAAAACGCGAGTTATTGTCTAGACTTCTCAGGTTGCCGTGTAACGGCCGCGGACTAAGAGAGCTTCAAACACCCTGTTTGTAGCGCCGCGCAGCGGATTGGAAGGATCAGCAATGGCTCTAGACCCAAAGATTAAAACTCAAATCATCGAAGAGTACGCGACAAAGCCAGGAGACACCGGCTCGCCAGAGGTACAGATTGCTGTCATGAGCCGTCGAATCCTTGATCTGACTGAGCACCTAAAGGACCACAAGCACGACCACCACTCCCGTCGTGGACTGCTGCTTCTTGTAGGTCAGCGTCGTCGACTTCTTGGTTACCTACAGCAGGTTGACATCAACCGCTACCGTCAGTTGATTGAGCGACTTGGACTGAGACGCTAATTCAAAGTTTTTGATGACCCCCGATCCTAGATCGGGGGTTTTTCATTACTAGGTTTTTTGGGTTTGCCTTGTTAGGCTTGTACCCAAGAGGATCAGAAGGCGGATCTTCGGTGGAAGTTTCTGGGTCTAGGCCCCAGGCATTTTTACTGACGATCAGCACTTCATCGGGCAAGGCCCGACCTCTAGCACGCACGAAGTCTCACCAAAAAAGTGAGGCGGGCTTTGCGATGCATTAAAAACTAAGGAGGGGCCATGGAAGGCCCAGAGATTAAATTCGCAGAAGCCGTTATTGATAACGGAAAGTACGGAAAGCGCGTTATTCGCTTTGAAACAGGACGCCTAGCCCAGCAAGCCGCTGGTGCCGCAGCCGTCTACATCGACGACGAGACCATGTTGTTCTCGGCAACCACCGCCTCTAAGGCGCCGAAAGATCAGTTCGATTTCTTCCCTTTGACTATTGACGTTGAAGAGCGCATGTATGCAGCTGGAAAGATTCCAGGCTCTTTCTTCCGTCGTGAGGGCAGGCCTTCAACCGCCGCCATCTTGGCATGTCGACTAATCGACCGCCCATTGCGTCCATCGTTCGTCGACGGTCTTCGTAACGAGATCCAGGTTGTTGTGACCGTTATGTCAATCCACCCAGACGAGCTTTACGACGTGGTTGCGATCAACGCAGCTTCTATGTCAACCCAGCTTGCTGGCTTGCCATTCTCTGGCCCAGTTGCCGGAGTTCGTGTTGCGCTGATTGACGGCCAGTGGGTTGCCTTCCCTAAGCACTCCCAGCTAAAGCAGGCTGTTTTCAACATGGTTGTTGCCGGTCGAGTCATTGAGGGCGACGATGTCGCAATCATGATGGTTGAGGCTGAGGCTACTGAAGACAGCTGGGACCTGATCGCTGGTGGCTCTGTTGCCCCTAGCGAAGAGATCGTGTCACAGGGCCTTGAGGCTGCCAAGCCATTCATCAAGGAGCTGGTCCGTGCGCAGAATGACGTGGCTAAGCAGGCTGCAAAGCCAACTGCTGACTACCCACTGTTCTTGCCATACACCGACGAGGTCTACGCCGCAGTTGAGACCGCTGCCGGTCAGGACGTTGCCAAGGTTTACCAGATCGCCGACAAGCAGGAGCGTCAGAATGCTGACGACGAGCTAAAGGCAAAGGTCAAGGAAGAGCTTTCAGCGACCTTGAGCGAAGAGCAGATGGTTCAGTTCTCTGCTGCTTATAAGTCTGTTGCCAAAAAGGCTATGCGTACCCGCGTTCTAAAAGAGGGAGTTCGCATTGATGGCCGTGGCTTGAGTGACATTCGTGTTATCGATTCAGAGGTTGGTGTGATTCCTCGTACCCACGGTTCTGCAATCTTCCAGCGTGGAGAGACCCAAATCCTGGGTGTTACCACCTTGAACATGCTCAAGATGGAGCAGCAGCTAGACGCTTTGACGCCAGAGACCTCAAAGCGCTACATGCACCACTACAACTTCCCTCCTTACTCAACCGGTGAGACTGGTCGTGTTGGAACTCCAAAGCGTCGTGAAATTGGTCACGGTGCTCTTGCTGAGCGCGCGCTAATGCCTGTGCTGCCAGCCAGGGATGAGTTCCCATACGCCATCCGCCAGGTGTCAGAGGCACTTAGCTCAAACGGCTCAACCTCAATGGGTTCAGTTTGTGCTTCGACCCTGTCACTACTAAACGCTGGTGTTCCACTAAGGGCTCCGGTTGCAGGTATTGCTATGGGCTTGATTTCAGACACCGTTGACGGCAAGACCCACTACGCAGCTTTGACAGACATTCTTGGAGCAGAAGATGCTCTTGGAGACATGGACTTCAAGGTTGCTGGAACCCGTAACTTCATCACTGCGATTCAGCTTGACACCAAGCTGGATGGAATTCCATCGGCTGAGTTGGCTAAGGCCTTGACTCAGGCGAAGGAAGCGCGACTGTTCATCTTGGACGTTATGGCAGAAGCTATTGACGAGCCAGACGAGCTGTCTCCATTCTCACCTCGCGTGATTGCAGTGAAGATTCCTCTTGACAAGATCGGTGAAGTCATCGGGCCAAAGGGCAAGATGATCAACCAGATCCAGGACGACACCGGAGCCGACATCTCAATCGAGGACGACGGAACTGTCTACATTGGCGCAACCGATGGACCAAGCGCAGATGCAGCTAAGGCTGCAATCAACGCAATTGCCAACCCTCACGTGCCAGAGATTGGCGAGCGCTTCCTTGGAACCGTTGTGAAGCTGGCAACTTTCGGTGCCTTTGTATCACTTACCCCAGGCAAGGATGGACTACTGCACGTTTCCGAACTGAAGAAGCTATCCGGTGGCAAGCGCGTAGAGAACGTCGAAGACGTTCTCTCGGTTGGCCAGAAAGTGCTTGTTGAAATCACCAAGATCGACGACCGTGGCAAGCTTTCACTTGCCCCAGTGGTCGAGGGTGACGAAGAAGTTTCGGAGTAACTTGAAGCTAGGTCTTTTAGACTCTTGCGATTTCACCGCTGAGGCATCACGGGTTTGTAGAACCGTGTTGCCCAGCGGTGTTCGCATCTTAAGTGAAGAAATTCCAGGCGCACCCTCGGTTGCGATTGCCGCCTCGCTGGCAGTCGGCTCCAGGGATGAATCAGATGACACCTACGGATCAACGCATTTCCTAGAGCACTTGTTGTTCAAGGGAACCAGTAAGCGCTCTGCCAGAGACATATCGGTGGCCTTTGACTCGGTTGGCGGCTCGTCAAATGCGGCAACTGCCAAGGAATACACCAGCTACTACGCGAGGGTGATGAATTCGGCACTGCCGTTGGCGCTTGATGTAATTCTTGACATGTTTGTTGATGCCAAGATCGACGCGGATGACTTCGAATTGGAGCGCACCGTCATTCTCGAGGAACTTGCAATGGGTCAGGATGACCCCGAAGATGTGGCTCATGAGGCCCTAGCCTCCGCCCTGCTGCCAGGACATGAATTGGGCCGGCCAATCGGCGGAACCAAGGAAACTATCCTCGCCACCAAGCGCTCGAGCGTAATTGACTACTACAAAAAACACTACATACCTGCAAACCTGGTTGTTACAGCAGCCGGCGGCGTCACTCACGAGCAGCTGGTGGAGTTGGTGCAGCAGGAATTGCAAAAATTTGGCTGGCTCGATGAGACCAGCACGCCCAATTTGAGGCGAGCACAGGATGAAATAGTTCTCCCGAAAACTCAAAGCTTTACCAGTGTCAACCAGGATTTTGCTCAGGCAAATATCCTGTTGGGTTATCAGAGCATAAAGGGCATGGATCCTGATCGCTATGCGCTTGGTGTTATGAACACGATTTTGGGCGGCGGCATGTCATCCAGGCTCTACCAGGTCATTCGCGAGCAGCGTGGTCTGGCTTACTCAACATACTCTTACCAGCAAGGCTATGCAGATGCTGGTTACTTCGGCCTCTACGCTGGCTGCAACCCCGAGAACTCAGAGCTGGTGGTAACGCTCATGAAAAAAGAGCTTGCTGATATCAGCGACAAGGGTGTCACAAAGGAAGAATTTGATCTGGCGCTGGGGTCACTCACCGGAGGTCTGGCCCTTCGCTATGAGAGTTCGATGGCAAGAATGAATCGGCTGCTCTCGGCTGAAATCGGCAGTGGTGAATATTTGTCCACCAGTGAAATCCTGGGTCGGTTCCAAGAGGTCGAAATTGATCAGGTGCAGGCTGTTGCCAGTCGGATCCTGAAGAATAATTCGTCATTGGTAGCCGTTGGCCCTAACTTAGAAACACTTGAACAACTAGCTTGATAGGTTTGAATTCATGATTCATGTTTCAGTAGCCGGTGCCACCGGTCGGATGGGGGTCCTGACCAAGGGTCTTATCGACGCCGACAGTAACCTAAAGCTGCACTCAGCGCTGGACTCTTCGTCCGCGGCCACCGAGATGCTGGGCGCCGATGTAGTGGTGGACTTCACGAATCATGCGGTGTCCCAGGAATTGGTCGAGTTTGCAATAGCCAATGACCTAAAGATTGTGGTTGGAACCTCTGGTTGGTCGGAGCAAAAGCTTGCCAGCTTAGAGAAGCTGTTGCTCAAGCACCCGTCAGCTGGCGTTGTAGTTGTGCCAAATTTCTCGATTGGATCGATGTTGGCTCAGCAATTTTCGGCTCAAGCAGCCCAGTATTTTGATTCGATTGAGATTCTTGAGGCGCACCACGAAAATAAGATTGACTCCCCATCGGGCACTGCAATAAGGACCGCCGAAATCATTTCGAAGGCGAGGCAAGGAATGACCCAGCCCTTGATCCCGGGGGTTGGTCAGCCGGCCCGTGGCGAGATTTACTCCGGTGTGCCAATTCATTCGCTTCGTCAAAAGGGTGTTTCTGCCAAGCAGGACACAATTTTTGGAACTGCGGGGGAGCAGCTGGTTATCTCCCATGATGTTTCTTCCTACCTGGCTTATTCGCTGGGCATTCTAAGGTCGATTGAATTTGCTCAGACTGCAACTGGGTTGGTTGTTGGGCTGGAGAACGTGCTCGGTAAATGATTACCAGGGCTTGGGTTGGCTTAATGCTGGCCCTGACACTTTTTTACGTTCTTACACTGTTTGGCCGCGGGGTAATCCTGATCCAAGATTCAAGCCTGATTGCTAAGGCAATGGGCTTGGGAATTCTGGTGTTGCCACTTTTTGCACTCTGGGGCTTGTTTATGGAGGTCAGGTTTGGCCTTAGGTCACAGCAGCTGGCGAAACGGCTAGTAGCCATGGAGATTCCAGGGCTCGATCTCGAGCTTCGTGCCAGCGGGCGCGCAACCAAAGAGTCGGCAAGTAGAGAGCTTGACCGCATCAAGAAGTTGGCCGCGGCAGATGCTGCAAGTTGGACGACTGCGTTCTTACTGGGTGAGGCCTACGAGGCAGCCGGTGATCGCAGAAATGCTAGATCCGCAATCCGCCGAGCAATCCTGCTAGCGGATGATTCCAAGCCGTCTAACAACTAGATACATCTGGCATCCCAGGCACAGGCCAAAGTATGCATTCAAGAACGATGCCAAGAAAATAAATGCGGCGGCCACGCTCACCAGCACTGGACTAAACAGACCACCGACGATTCCCAAGAGCGCAAAGCTCAGTCCCACCTGTTGGGCAAACCTAGGCGGTCTTGGGTCCTCTAGTTCCTTTGGCGGCTTCAGGCTGGGTCGGACAAACTTTTTGAAAACCAGGGAGTATGGGTGAGTGCCGGGCGAAATTATTGACCAGGCAAACAAAATTCCAAGCACCACAACGGTGATGTAGGCAAGGCGCGCTTCCTCCAAGCTCAGCGCGAACGCAATTAGCGAAAGCACAGAAGTGATTGCTGCTCCAAATCTCGGTCCTCGCGGATCAATGTGGCCAGTGGTTGTCATAGTGCTCCTAGTTTTGCTAGCTCTGTTTCTATGGTGTTGGTCTTGGGTGTGCCACCGACGCGGTAGCGAATCTCACCTCTGTGATTCAAGACGAAGATTGTCGGTGTTTGAGTGATGTTGAAGTGGGCGGCAAGGTCCAACCGTTCAGTGATATCGGCCTCAATGAACAAGAGCGAACCGTGGCGATGTGCCAACTTGGCCAGTGCGCGTCTCGCCGCGGGGCATTGACCGCAGTATTTGGTGGAAAACAACACAAGCGTCGCTTTGGAGCCAAATTCGTTGACCGGGTCACCGTTTTTGTGCACCTTGAGTTTTGCAAGATCGACTACTTCGGCGCCTAGAACTCGGTGGCCGCGGCCATGGAAAAGCTTGTAGGTAACGCCGGCAAGCAGGCTCACTGCCAAAAGCGCGAGCGTCAAGCCAGTTGTCATATCCACCCGCCAAGCGTAAGTCACTTAGAGGCAGTTGAACGGAGTGTTGCTCTCTTTTACTTTTTGCCTGGCATAAGGTTGTCTGGTGACCGAAATTGAATTCCGCAGTGATGTAACCGTTGAGCTAATTAGAGCCAGCGCCAAGGACGCCGACGTGCTCTTTGCAGCCAGGGTATCGACCCAGGGTGAGCAAACCCTAGAAAGCGCTAAGCAGGCCGACTCTGAGGTTGAAAAGCGCGACAAGGGTTTGATCAACTATCTGATGCGCGATCGTCACGGTTCTCCGTTTGAGCACAACTCCATGACTTTTTATGTTCAGGCACCGATTTTTGTATTCCGAGAGTTCATGCGCCACCGTATTGCCAGTTACAACGAGGAATCTGGCCGCTACCGTGAACTACGACCAGTCTTTTATGTTCCAGGACCGGAGCGAAAGCTGATTCAGGTCGGAAAGCCTGGGGCCTATGAGTTCGAAGATGGCACGGCAGAGCAAACGGCTTTGGTTGAGCAGGAAACGATGGCTGTCACCCGGGCGGCCTACGACTCTTATCAGCGCATGCTCGAAGCGGGCGTTGCCAGAGAGGTAGCTCGGATTGTGCTTCCGGTGAATATCTTCTCCAGCATGTACGTGACGATGAATGCTAGGTCGTTGATGAACTTTCTAAGCCTTAGAACTAAACGCGAGGGAACTCATTTTCCATCATTCCCGCAACGTGAGATTGAAATGGTGGCGGAGAAGATGGAAGCGCATTTCGCTGAACTGATGCCGCTGAGCTACCAGACATTCAACGAAAACGGCCGAGTAGCCCCTTAGTTTCAGTAGCTTTCGGCGGTAGGCTGTCTAAATGGCTAATCAACACAGCGACATTTTCGGGCAGGTGCTAGTTGCACTAGTGACCCCCATGACCCCAGATGGCGAGGTTGACTGGGAAGCAACCGAGCGCCACATCGACTACGTAATTTCCAACGGCGCTGATGGCGTCGTGGTTACCGGAACCACCGGTGAGACTTCGACGCTCACGGATGCCGAAAAAATTCAGTTGGTCAAGGTTGGAAAGTCGGTTTCTTCAGGGCGAGCCAAGATCATCACCGGGGGAGGCTCGAACGAAACTGCCCACGCAATTCAGCTGTACAAGGCAAGTGAAAAGGCCGGCGCTGATGGCGTCATGATCGTCACGCCCTACTACAACAAGCCAACTCAGGCTGGAATCTTGACTCATTTCCGGATGATTGCCGATGCCACCGACCTGCCGGTAATTCTTTATGACATCCCCGGTCGCACCGGGGTTGCTATCGGCTATGACACTTTTCACAGGGCAGCTAAGCACCCAAACATTGTTGCGGTCAAAGATGCCAAGGGTGATTTAGCCCAGGTTTCGAGATTGATGCTGGAAACCGGCTTGATGTATTTCTCGGGAGACGACTCCTACGTGTTGCCGCACCTGTCGGTCGGGGCAACCGGACTAATTGGTGTTACCGCAAACATTGCCCCTCACGCCTATCGGGGAATCGTGGATGCAACAAACGCCAATGACTTCCACGCAGCACTGAAGGTTCACAATGCACTTGAGCCACTTCAGCGCGCGATCATGAACCACGTTCCGGGAACCGTTGCGGCAAAGTATGTGCTGCACGGACTGGGACTAATCAACTCTCCTCGCGTGAGGCTGCCGCTGGTGGGCCCAGAGGACAGCGAAGCTGCAGCCATCGAGGCAGGCATCGACCAGGTCAAGAGTGTTCCGGGCCTAAGTTTCGACAACTTCCGTCCAGACAGAAATGCTGCCGCTGGTGGTGCGCTGCCTAAGGTAGCTGGGACGACCAGATAGTGGAGCTGCAGGCTCCACCGGCACTCAAGCCGGGTCAGCTAAGAATCATCCCGCTTGGCGGTCTGGGTGAAATCGGCCGTAACATGACTGTGTTCGAGCTGGATGAGCAGATCATGATTGTTGACTGCGGTGTTCTATTTCCAGAAGAGACTCAGCCGGGAGTGGACCTGATTCTGCCGGACTTTAGCTATTTGGAAGACAAGCTCGATCGAATTTCTGGCATGGTGCTAACCCATGGTCATGAGGATCACATTGGCGGCGTGCCGTACCTGTTGCGTCACAAGCAGGACATTCCAATTCTTGGTTCCACTCTGACCCTGGCGTTTTTGGAAGCCAAGCTAAAAGAACACCGAATCACTCCGCTCACCCACACGGTCAAAGAGGGTCAAGTCGAGAAGCTTGGGCCATTTGAGCTTGAGTTTGTTGCTGTGAATCACTCGATTCCGGACTCGCTGGCGGTCATTATTCGATCAACTGCCGGAACTGTTTTGGCAACCGGTGATTTCAAGATGGATCAACTTCCACTGGATGGAAGGCTCACTGACCTGCGTGCCTTCGCCAAAATTGGCGAGGAGGGGCTGGACCTGTTCATGGTGGACAGCACCAACGCCGATGTGCCGGGCTTCACGCCGCTTGAACGAGACATTGGCCCAGTGATTGAGTCTGTTATTGCAAAGACCCCCGGCAAAGTTGTGGTGGCGTCTTTCAGCTCGCACGTGCACCGAGTCCAGCAGGTGATCGATGCTGCGATTGCAAACAATCGCAAGATTGTATTTGTTGGCCGCAGTATGGTTCGAAACATGGCCATTGCTCAGGAGTTGGGTTATCTGACTGTCCCAGATGGGCAGATCGTTGAGCTGAAAAAGGCCGGCAATCTTCCGGACAACAAGGTTGTCTACATGTCGACCGGCAGCCAGGGGGAGCCGATGGCAGTGCTGTCTAGAATCGCTAGGCAGGACCACCAAATAGAGATTGGCGATGGCGATACTGTTTTGTTGGCCAGTTCGCTAATCCCTGGAAATGAAAATGCCGTTTATCGAGTCATCGATGGTCTGACAAAAATTGGCGCCAATGTAGTGCACAAGGCAAATGCCAAGGTTCATGTCTCAGGGCATGCTGCCGCGGGCGAACTCCTTTATTGTTACAACATCTTGAAGCCAAGAAATGTGCTGCCAATTCACGGTGAGTTCCGACACCTGCAGGCCAATGCGGACCTGGCGATAAAGACTGGCGTACCAGTTCAGCGGACGTTGCTGGCTGAAGATGGCGCAGTCATCGACATGGTTGATGGGCTGTGTGAAATTGTGGGCAGGGTGCCATGCGACATGCTGTACGTCGATGGCAAGACGGTGGGAAAAATAACTGAGGACGACCTAAAAGACCGCCGAATTCTTGCTGCTGAGGGTTTCATCTCAATTTTTGTAGTCGTAGACAAGGCAACCGGCAAGATTGTCGAGGGGCCAGAGATAAAGGCTCGAGCATATGCCGAAGATGACCATGTCTTTGACGATATTCTGCCGGAGATTACTAGAGCACTTGGCAGGGCCGCCGACGAGGGCGTTCGAGACAGCTATGCATTCCAGCAAGTTATCCGAAGAACAATTGGGTCTTGGGTAGCCAAAGCGCACAGGCGTAAGCCCATGATCATCCCAATTGTTGTTTACTCCTCCCGCCCCGCCTAACCTGCTTTTTAGCAATAGATTGCTAGCTTTTACTCATGGCAGCAAAGACCCCACCGCCACGACGGCCGGCTAGTTCACGCACAGCGCGGAAGCCCACTCAAACCCGATCCCCGCAGCGCCCGGCCAGCAAATCTAGGGGGGCTCAGAAGGATTCAGAGTTTGGCAAAAAGGTCGCGTCTGGCTACCTGGCAGTGGCGCATTTCTTTGGCGGGGTGATCAGGGCATTCAGCACTGAGAAGTTGGCAAAAGAAGACCGCCGGGACGGTGCTCCGTTTTTCCTATTGCTGCTCAGCGTCGCAGGTGCTGCGGTGGCATGGTTCTTGGTTGCTGAACCGTGGGCGGCAATGCTTCACAGCTACACCTTTGGGATGCTGTTTGGCATGGTGGCGTATTCGCTTCCAGTGGTTTTCTTTGGCTACGCGCTTTTCCTTTTCCGACACCCGGCCTCGGTTCGCGACAGTTCTCGCTTCGCATTGGGCTTTTGGTTGTTGCTGTCTGTAATCTCTAGCTTTTTCCATGTCTTTTCGGATTTGCCGAAACCCCAGGATGGCATCCCGGCGCTTGCGCAGGCCGGAGGTCTTTTTGGGTGGCTGCTCGGTGGCTCACTTGCATCCGTCATCACCGTCTACGGCGCTGTTCCGGTGCTGCTGCTAGTCGGAGCTATTTCCTTTCTAATCATGACTGGCACCGCTCCCAACAAGGTGATCGAAAACGCCAAGAAGCTCTACGCCTATTTGTTTGGAATCAAGAAGCAAGAAGTTGGTTCAGATGCTTTTGACGCCAAAAAGTCCAATTGGTGGAAAAAAGAGAAAGAGGCCGACCCGGCCTTTGACTCGCCTGTGGTTTCAGACATTGATGAGTTCGTCGATGCCTCGCTGCAGGATGCTGAGCCAGCTCTGGTCGGCACTCCTGATCAGCTCGAGAGCGATCTAGAGCCAGAGTTTCTTTCTCAGGAAGAGGGAGTAACCGAACCAATCAACATTCCAGAGGCCACCAAAGCCAAGCGCCCCTACATTCTTCCCTCGCAGTCGCTGCTGGTTCCGGGTTCTCCCCACAAGGTCAAGAGCGAAGTCAACGATCAGATGGTTGCGGCCATCAATGACGTGTTTAAAGAGTTTGACGTTCAGGCCAGGGTTTCTGATTTCCAGCGTGGCCCGACGGTAACCAGGTATGAGGTGGAGCTTGCTCCCGGTGTCAAGGTTGAAGCGGTCACCAGGCTGACCAATAACCTGAGTTACGCAGTAGCCTCGAACGAAGTTCGGATCCTTGCTCCCATCCCAGGTAAGAGTGCAATTGGAATTGAAATTCCAAACACTGACCGGGAAACGGTTTCGCTGGGTGATGTTTTGCGATCCAAGAGTGCGTCCGGGGTACAGCACCCGCTAACAATCGGTGTCGGAAAGGATGTCGAGGGCGGCTACATGGTTGCCAATCTGGCAAAGATGCCGCACCTGCTAGTCGCCGGTGCCACCGGTGCCGGAAAGTCCAGCTTCGTCAACTCCATGATTTGCAGCATTCTGATGAGGTCAACCCCGGCTGAGGTTCGAATGGTGCTGGTTGACCCGAAGCGAGTGGAGCTGTCTGTTTATCAAGGTGTTCCGCACCTGGTAACGCCGATTATTACTAACCCCAAGAAGGCAGCCGAGGCGCTGCAGTGGGTGGTGCGCGAAATGGAGTCGCGCTACGACGACTTAGCCTCGTTTGGTTTCAAGCACATCGATGACTTCAATCGTGCGGTGGTCAATGGCGACGTCAAGGTGCCGGAGGGTTCCAGGCGCGACCTTCAGCCATATCCGTACCTGCTAGTCGTGGTTGACGAGCTGGCTGATTTGATGATTGTGGCACCTAGAGACGTGGAAGACTCGATTGTTCGAATCACTCAGCTGGCCAGAGCCTCTGGCATTCACCTGGTTCTGGCAACCCAGCGACCATCCGTTGATGTTGTTACTGGATTGATCAAGGCGAACGTGCCCTCAAGGCTGGCCTTTTCGGTTTCCTCCGTAACTGATTCCAGGGTGATCTTGGATCAGCCCGGTGCCGAGAAGCTAGTTGGCCAGGGTGATGCTCTATTTGCACCGATGGGGACTAATAAGCCGGTTCGAGTTCAGGGCGCCTGGGTATCGGAGTCGGAACTTCAAAAGGTGGTGGATCACGTCAAGGCTCAGATGGATCCTGACTACCGCTCCGATGTTACTCAGCAGGTAACCAGCAAGGTTATTGACAGCGACATAGGCGATGACCTTGAGGTATTACTTGCTGCCGCGGATCTAATTGTTAGTTCGCAGTTTGGGTCGACTTCCATGCTGCAACGCAAGCTACGCGTCGGTTTTGCAAAAGCCGGCCGTCTTATGGACCTGCTTGAGTCAAGGGGCGTGGTTGGGCCCTCAGAGGGGTCCAAAGCCAGGGACGTGCTGGTGAAAGCTGACGAGTTGCCACAACTGATAGCGAAGCTCAGTGGGCAGACAACTGCGGTTGTCGAGGGCGATTCAGGGGCCATTGATGATGAGCCAGACGAAGACGCCTGGCAACTAACTGGCAGGAAAGATGAGTTCTAAAGGCTTTTTTTATCAAAACGCGCCCAACCTAATTACGATGGCGCGAATAGCGCTGGTCCCAGTGGTGCTCTGGCTCATCTTGGCTGAGTGGGGGTCATTCTGGGGCAGGTTTGCCGCTCTTGTGCTGCTAGTTCTGGCCGCGTCCACCGATGGCATAGATGGCGCCATTGCCAGAAGGCGCAACCTGGTAACCAACCTGGGCAAGCTTCTGGATCCAATTGCAGATAAAGCGCTTCTTTCCGGAGCTCTACTTGCATTATCGGTGCAGGGTGCTGTGCCTTGGGCGGCTACCGGAATCATCCTGGCCAGAGAGCTCGGAATTACGATCTACCGATTGATTGTGGCCAAACGCAACGTGATCGCTGCAACCGGAGGCGGAAAGCTCAAGACCGTGATTCAAATTATCGCCGTTTCACTGGCAATTGCGCCTTTCCAAGCGTTGGGTTCTTGGTATGACCTGTTGACTCAAGCGGTTATTTGGTTCGCCGTCGCTCTGACGCTCTGGAGTGGATTGAGAATTCTGTGGCCGAGCAAATTGTAGCGGCCGCAAAGGCCCAGGGGCTCTGGATCGCGGTCGCTGAGTCGCTCACCGGGGGAGCTCTGTGTCAACGCCTGGTTCGCGTTCCTGGAGCTTCAGGGGTGTTGTTGGGTGCAGTGGTTGCCTATCAGGATCAAATCAAATCCTCGCTTCTAGGGGTCTCAAGATCGCTTATCGCAAATCAGAGTGCGGTTGATGCTGAGGTCGCGGCTCAGATGGCCAGCGGGGTTCGCGATAAGTTTGCAGAAGCGCAGGGCCTATCTACTTCGAAGCTGATTGGTATTGCCACCACCGGGATAGCCGGACCAGCAACCGTTTCAGGTAAAGAGCCTGGCGAGGTTTTCATCGCACTGTGTTCGCAAACTGGTACTCGCGTTTACCAAGAGCAGTTAACCGGCTCCAGGGAAGAGATTATTGAGGCAACTGTGGTCAGGGCACTTGAGATTCTCGGGGAAGATTTGGGCCTTTGATCTGGTTATCAATCAGGAAACATTCAGTTATTTCAGGTAATTTTGTCTTTGTAAACCGATAGATTGTCGGCCAGGAGGAAACTTGGTAGTGCTTAGAGAAGAAATTGGTGACGTTCTACGAAATCACCGATTGAGTCAAGGTCAGACCCTTAGACAGGTCGCGGCCAAGGCGTCAGTTGCGCTCGGTTACCTCTCTGAGGTTGAGCGTGGCCAAAAAGAGGCATCTTCCGAAATTCTGGCTTCAGTCACAGAGGCTCTGGACGTGCCGCTGTCGCAATTGCTGCGCGAGGTTTCCGATCGAGTAGCAACATCAGAAAGCGTGTTCGGAGACAACACCTTCATTCCAGACACGGTCCCAGACGCTTTTGTCACCGAGGCCGAGATCTACTCTCACTAGCTAATTGAAGCTCAGTCAGTTCCACCAGTTAGCAGCCGAAGAATTTGGCGAGGGTTTCGCGTCGGTAGTTTTATCTGATACCAGGCTGACCAGCAAGCAAGACCTAACCCCTGCAGAGCTTTTGGACGCAGGCGAAGATCCCCGTGAAATCTGGTTTGCGCTCTGCGCCCACCTCGGCGTCCCGAAGGACCGCTGGCATGGCAAACCAAAGACAAAGCAACACGCCGAAAACTAATCATTCGAAATTTTGTTCGAACGCTTATTGTTGCTAACAACTGCAATAAATGTGGAGTTTTCAAGAGCAATCTTTATCGCTTCATAAATGTCTTAGCCAGAGCGTAGCTTCTAGGTGAAGAGGGCGCAAAGCGTCAGAAAGAGGTTCTAATGCCAAGTGCATCAGATAGGGAAAAGGCACTAGAGACAGCTCTAGCGCAAATCGACCGACAGTTCGGCAAGGGTTCGGTAATGCGTCTAGGTTCAGACGAGCGGGCTCCAATCGATGTGATTCCAACCGGTTCAATCGCGTTGGACAGCGCACTGGGAGTCGGCGGCTTGCCTCGAGGCAGAATTGTAGAGATTTACGGGCCAGAATCATCAGGTAAGACCACCATCGCACTGCACGCCATTGCCAGCGCTCAAGCTGCCGGCGGCGTAGCTGCCTTCGTAGATGCCGAGCACGCGCTCGACCCGGTCTATGCTCAGGCACTCGGTGTTGACATCGACGCTCTGCTGGTTAGCCAGCCAGACACCGGTGAGCAGGCCCTTGAGATCACCGACATGCTTATCCGCTCCGGCTCAATTGATGTAATAGTCGTTGACTCCGTGGCTGCCCTGGTTCCTCGAGCTGAACTCGAGGGAGAAATGGGTGATTCTCACATCGGTCTGCAGGCAAGGCTTATGTCACAGGCCCTTCGCAAGCTAACCGGTGCCGTTAGCAACACCAAGACCACTGCCATCTTTATCAACCAGCTGCGTGAAAAAGTTGGAGTGTTCTTCGGTTCGCCGGAGACCACCTCTGGCGGTAAGGCACTTAAGTTCTATGCTTCGGTCCGTCTGGACATTCGCAGGATTGAAACTCTCAAGAACGGCCAAGATTCAGTCGGCAACAGGGCGCGAGTCAAGGTAGTCAAGAACAAGTTGGCTTCGCCGTTTAGGCAGGCCGAGTTTGACATCATGTTTGGTGAGGGCATCTCCAAGGAAGGAAGCCTGATCGACTTCGGTGTCGAACATGGCATTGTCACTAAGTCAGGAGCTTGGTACACCTTTGAGGGAGACCAGCTGGGGCAGGGTAAGGAAAATTCCAGGACTTACCTCAAGGAAAACCCCGAAGTTGCAAACACAATTGAGCAAAAGATTAAGACGAAGCTCGGCATTGGCGTGCCAAGGCCAGTCGCGGATCTACCGCCTGAAGAGTTGAACCAGGAGAGTGAGCCGCCTGCAAAGGCAGCCAACGATGCCTGATAGCCCATCACCTGAGAAGCTGGAAAAGCGAGCCAGAAATGTCTTGCTATTCCAGCTTTCTCGTAGCATGAAGACCAAACGGCAACTGGCAGATATTCTCAAGAAGCGCGAGATTCCGGACGAGATAGCTCTGCCGCTCTTGGACAGATTCGAAGAAGTGCAGCTAATTGACGATGCAGTGTTTGCCCAGGCTTACGTTCGGTCTCGCCAAGAGCAGGGCAAGTCGGCCCGTTTGATATCCAGAGAGCTTGGCCAAAAGGGTGTTTCCTCGGAAATTATCGACCAGGCGGTTTCGGAGATTAGCCAAGACGATGAGCGCGAAATGGTGCTGAGCTTGGCACGCGCTCGCTGGGAACGAATGGCTGCGCTTGATCGCGACACTAGGTATCGCAGGGTGTCCGGATTCTTGATGCGCAAGGGCTTTGCCTCCGGCATGGTTTCGGCCGCACTGCGCGAGGTGGGCGCGAGCGACTAAAATCACAGGTGCCATGAACCTAACTTATGAAGTGCGTACCTTCGGATGCCAGATGAACGTTCACGATTCTGAGCGAATCTCTGGGTTGCTTGAAGATGCTGGCTACACCAAGAGCCCGGACAAGGATCCTGACCTCGTGGTCTTCAACACCTGCGCAGTGCGTGAGAATGCTGACAATAAGCTCTATGGCACTCTCGGAATGCTACTTCCCAAAAAAGAAGCCAACCCCAACCTTCTAATTGCTGTCGGCGGCTGTCTTGCTCAGAAAGATCAGGACACAATTTTGGAGCGCGCGCCTTGGGTGGATGTGGTCTTCGGCACTCACAACATGGGTTCACTGCCAGCGCTGCTCGAGCGCTCCCGTCACAATTCCGAGGCTCAAATTGAGATCCTGGAATCCCTCGAGGTTTTTCCTTCCACGCTTCCTGCAAAGCGCGACAGTTCCTTTAGCGGCTGGGTCTCGATTTCTGTTGGCTGCAATAACACCTGCACTTTCTGCATAGTTCCGTCACTGCGAGGCAAAGAGAAAGACCGCAGGCCAGGCGAAATACTCGCTGAGATCGAAGCACTCGTTGCCGATGGAGCAATCGAGGTAACGCTGCTTGGTCAAAATGTGAACACCTATGGCGTGGAATTTGGAGACCGAGGCGCCTTCGCAAAATTACTCAGGGCCTGCGGCCAGATCAAAGGCTTGGAGCGGGTACGCTTCACTTCTCCTCACCCGGCGGCGTTTACCGACGACGTGATAGCGGCAATGGCTGAAACTGAGAATGTGATGCCTCAGCTTCACATGCCACTGCAGTCTGGATCAGACAGCGTCCTGAAGGCGATGAAGCGTAGCTACCGGGCGACCAAATATCTGGGCATTCTGGACCGGGTGCGAGCAGTGATGCCAGAGGCGGCAATCACCACCGACATCATTGTTGGATTTCCTGGCGAAACCGAGCAGGATTTCCAAGAGACACTCGACGTTGTCAGAAAATCACGCTTCGTAGCGTCCTTTACTTTTCAATACTCGAAGCGACCCGGAACTCCAGCTGCAGAAATGGACGGTCAACTACCCAAGGAGGTAGTTCAGGACAGGTATGAGCGGCTACTGAAGGTGGTCAATGAGGTTTCTTGGGAGGAAAACAAGCGGGTCGTTGGCACCGTGGTGGAGTTGCTGGTCTCCTCTGAGGTCGGTCGCAAAGACTCTGCCACCCATCGATTGACTGGAAGAGCTAAAGACAACCGACTTGTCCACTTTGAAGTCCCAGAAGGCGGCGATGTGCCTCGCCCAGGCGATGCCGTGACAGTAAAAATCACCCGGGCCGCACCATATTTTCTGGTGGCGGATGCGACACCTGGTTCGCTTTATCAAGTTCGCCGAACCGCGGGAGGTGATGCCTACGACCGCAGGCAGCTGGAAAGCTGCGGAGTTCCGGCAGCTGGAGACTCAAAGGTTTCCCTTGGTCTCCCGATTCGAGTTAAAAGTGGGCTTTAGTCTCCTTGCAATAGTTGGGCCAACTGCCTCCGGAAAATCCTCCTTGGCGATTTCGGTGGCCCGTGCTTTCAAAGAGCAGGGGGTTCCCTCCGAAATTATCAATGCCGACTCCATGCAGCTATACCGCGGCATGGACATAGGCACGGCGAAGCTAACTCAGAGTGAGATGCAGGGCGTCACTCACCACCTGCTCGATGTGATTGAGCCGTCTCAGGAAATGACTGCCGTCGAATACAGCAAACTGGCGCAGCGGAAAATCTCAGAGCTGACCGAAAGCAAAGTCATGCCGATACTGGTTGGCGGGAGCATGTTTTATGTTGCGGCCGCGCTGGATCGACTGGACTTCGCACCCACTGATCCGCGCATCCGTGCTGAACTGGAAGCACGCGCCCTGGAAATCGGGAAAATATCACTTCATGCAGAGCTCGCCGCACTGGATCCAGTCTCGGCCAAGAACATCCACTCCCAGAATTCGAGAAAGGTGATCAGGGCGCTGGAGGTAATTGCTCTAACTGGTCAGCCATTCTCATCATCGTTCCCGGAGCCTGAGTATCTGGTGCCGACTTTGACCTTGGGCATCGATATCGACCGGGAAGCGCTAAAAACTCGGATTGCCAAGCGCGTCAGTGGCATGTGGGGAGGCGGAATCCTGGATGAGGCAGAGCGCCTTGCCAGCAGCCATTCTGAGCTCTCGAAGACCGCTAAGGCGGCAATCGGTTATAACCAGGCATTTCGCCAGCTTGCAGGCGACTGTGAGGCCAGTGAAGCGATAGCTGAAACCATTCAGCTCACTAATCGCTATGCCCGTCGGCAAATGTCATGGTTTAGAAGAGATAAGCGCACAGTTTGGCTGCAAGATGACGATAATTTGCTCGATGCTGCTCTGCAGCGAATTAGGCTGGAGCAATGATTGACTTCACAAAGGGCCAGGGCACGGGCAACGACTTTATTTTGATTTTGGACCGCGTCGGGCAGCTGGACCTTAGCGCCGAGCAGGTGGCAAAAATGTGCGACCGGAATTTCGGCATTGGCGCAGATGGATTGATTATCGTGAAGCCGACCGCCAAGGATGCTGAAGTTTCCAATCTCCTGGATCAGGAGCCGGAAGCGGTCTGGTTTATGGACTATCGCAACTCCGATGGCTCCAAGGCAGAAATGTGCGGCAATGGAATCAGGGTGTTTGCTCGCTATCTGTTGGAAAATCAGCTCGCCACTTTGACTGATGGCAGCACTCTGCCAGTAGCAACTAGGAGTGGGATCAGGGACGTGACGGCTACCGTGAACGGGTTTGCGGTTGACCTGGGGCCGTTCACAATTGGCGATGACCAAACTCTGGTTACCGCCAGAGGGCTAGCAGTTTCTAGACCGGGGCTAGCGGTAAACGTTGGAAACCCACATGTGGTGGTAGCTCTGGCAGACCTAGATGAGCTTGAGAACCTCGAGCTGACCAGAATGCCAGCACTTGATCCCGAGCCTGCGGCAGGAGCCAATGTCGAGTTTGTAGTACTAGATGAGCCCCTTATCTCTCAGGGAGTGGCCGGCCTTACGGTTCGAATTAGAGAGCGTGGATCCGGGGAGACTTTGAGTTGCGGTACTGGAATAGCAGCCTCTGCAGTTGCGATTCGGCACTGGGCCGGTGGCACACAGAATCACTGGAAGGTGAAGGTTCGAGGCGGCGAGGTTGGTGTTCGGATTTTTACAACCGAAGAGGGCGAGCACGTTGGCATCAGTGGCCCGGCCGAACTTACCTACTCTGGCTCGTGGCAGGTCTGACGACCCGAATTACCCGGAAGGTCTTTTGATTGTCGTGGCGGCTCACCTCTAGATTTTGAAACTCCTGAGCGAGCCATTTTTGAAATGAGTCGGCCCCCAAGTGCTTCTGCACAACCAGGTATGCCTCACCACCGGCAGCAAGTTTTGGTAGGTAGGTTTCCATCAATTCGTGCAGTACTTTTTTCCCGACTCGAATCGGCGGGTTAGACCAGATTCCGGTGAATTCGGTGTCGCTCGGGATTTGATTAGCCAGTACTGCCCGAATGTTTTTCAGGCCCAATTTTTTGGCATTTTTTGAAGTGGTTGCAAGACTTCGTTCGTTCACATCCAGTGCCCACACCGTTGTGTCGGGGCGTAGCGCAGCAATCGAGACTGCTATCGGACCCCAACCACAGCCCAGGTCCAGCACGTTTCCAGAGCTTGGGAACTTCGCGAAATGCGACAAGAGAACATTGGTTCCGGTGTCCAGTGCGGTAGAGCTGAAGGTGCCGCTGGTAGCATTTAGTTGAAATAGTTGCCCGGCAACCTCAAACTCAACCGCAGTTTCCTTGCTGTTGGTTGTGGGTTCCGCGCTGAAATAGTGCTCCTGGGCCATGGCTCAAACCTAATACAGGCCTAGGCTTATATCTCTATGGAACCCGAATCAACAATCGATCGAATTCTCAGGCGAGGGGCACTGGCCCCTGAGTCGGAATTCGACGGCGATCAGCTCGAACTAGAAGAGCGCGCATCGCTCAGGCGAGTGCCGGGGCTCTCAACCGAACTTGAAGACATCAGCGAAGTTGAGTACCGACAGCTGCGGTTGGAGAAGGTTGTTCTGATCGGAGTTTGGGGCAGCGGCACTGTGACCGACGCCGAGAACTCGCTGCGAGAGCTGGCGGCGCTAGCCGAAACCGCTGGCGCTCAGGTGCTAGACGGACTGCTGCAGAGGCGAGCCAAGCCAGATCCGGCAACATACTTTGGTAAAGGCAAGGCTGAAGAGTTGCGAGTTCTGGTTAGCTCGCTAGGGGCCGACACCGTTATTGCTGATGATGAATTAGCGCCTTCTCAGCGCCGCGCTCTCGAGGACGCGGTCAAGGTCAAGGTCATTGATCGCACGGCAATCATTTTGGATATTTTCGCTCAGCACGCCAAGAGCAAAGAGGGTAAGGCGCAGGTTGAGTTGGCGCAGCTCGAATACCTACTGCCCAGACTCCGTGGTTGGGGTGAATCAATGTCCAGGCAAGCCGGTGGCCAGGCGGCCGGTGGTGTTGGAATCGGTTCTCGTGGTCCCGGTGAAACCAAGATTGAGTTGGACCGCCGGAGAATCAACACCAAGATGGCCAAGTTGCGACGAGACATTTCCGCGATGAAAAGCGCACGCGACACTAAGCGCTCAAAGCGGGAGAAGACTCAGGTGCCGCAGGTGGCAATTGCCGGCTACACCAACGCCGGCAAGTCTTCGCTCCTAAATAGGCTTACCAAAGCCGGCGTGCTGGTTGAGAATGCCCTGTTTGCCACCCTCGACCCAACGATCCGGCGTCATCAAACCCCCGATGGCAGAAGTTACACACTGGCCGACACTGTTGGGTTTGTTAGATCACTGCCACATCAGTTAGTAGAAGCTTTCCGGTCGACGCTGGAGGAAATTGCAGCAGCCTCGCTAGTGGTTCATGTGGTCGATGCAACCGACCCAGAGCCGCTGGGGCAAATCAGAACTGTCCGGGAGGTAATCTCGGAGGTGGACGCCTCTGCGATTCCTGAGATCATAGTCTTTAACAAAGCCGACCTGATAAGCCAGGAGGAGCAAGTCCGGCTTCGGGGATTAGTCCCCGGTGCACTGCTGGTTTCGGCCAGAAGCGGACTGGGCATTGCTGAGCTGGAAAATGCAATCGCCACTAAATTGCCCAAACCAGAGATTTTGTTCGATGGCGTGATTCCCTATGACAGGGGAGATCTGGTTTCAAGAATCCACCTAGCAGGCAAAGTTCAGGAGCTTGAGTACTTAGAGGAGGGCACCAGAATCAAGGCGCTCGTGAAGGAAGATCTTGCAGCAGAGTTGGCAAGTGTTGCTAAACAGTCCTGAGAACCGCAACAACCTTTCCAAGAATCACAGCGTGATCGCCCAAAATTGGCTCAAAAGCGGAGTTTCGCGGTAGCAGCCAGGTGTGGCCATCGCGTTGTTTGAAGGTCTTGACAGTTGCTTCGTCCTCCAGCAACGCAGCCACAATGTCGCCGTTGTCGGCCGATTGCTGTTGACGAACCACGACCCAGTCACCGTCGCAAATTGCAGCGTCGATCATGGACTCACCAACGACCTTCAACAAAAACAACTCACCCTGGCCAACTAGCTGCCTTGGAAGAGCGAAGACATCCTCAACGTTTTGCTCAGCGGTAATCGGCCCACCAGCGGCGATGCGTCCGACAAGTGGAACCATTGCAGCGTCGGGGTGGAACATCTCGGCTGCAGGCTCAACCCCGAGCAAGTCAATGGTCCTAGGCCGACGCGGGTCACGGCTTATAAAGCCAAGCAACTCCAATTTATTCAGCTGGTGCGAAACGCTGGCAGTGGAGGACAGTCCAACCGATTCGCCGATTTCTCGCATCGACGGCGCGTAGTTCCTGGAGGTCATGGATTCCTGAATGACCTCGAGTATTCGCTGCTGAACTGTAGTCAGGTTAGAGGTGTCCATACCTGCCCCTTCTAAAAATGTCTGTGGCTAGTTGTTTACTACCTATGTCGAAACTGTATTCGTATTTGGCCTAAAAACCAAACACATTTTCGATAAAAGGGTCATCAGCGTGTCGAATTGCTTGCTTTTTGTCACAATATGTCTACACTTAGAACAAATGTTCGAAACAAGTATTCGGGCAGAAGGGATCGAGAACATGCTTACCATTGGAAAGTACAGTCTTACCAACCCACGCCGGTTGGTGCGTGCCCTGTCTATTCTTACCCTCGGCTTCTCCATTAGCTTGCTGGGAATCACCGGTTCGCTTGCGGGGAATGAGCCAGGTGGAGCGCTTGAGTTCGTGACAGTTCAGCCAGGCGATTCACTCTGGGACCTGGCAGACGAGCATGGTCCTGATCAGGATCCTCGTGACTGGATCGCCAGGGTGGTTCAGCTAAATGCCCTTGAGTCAATTGAGTTGACTCCTGGCCAGCAAATCGCTCTTCCGTAAATATCTTGGCTAATCTTTATAGGTGACCAACCTCGAAGATCTGCCAATCCGCTCCGACCTCGTCGGACAGGTTCCCTATGGCGCACCTCAGATTGATGTTTCGATAAAACTCAATGTGAACGAGAACACCCATGGAATCCCCGAGTCGGTAGCGCTAAAAATTGTAGAAAAGACCGCCCACGCTGCGATTGGGCTAAATCGCTACCCAGACAGAGAGTTTCTGGAGCTGCGCGGAGCGTTCGCGAATTTTTTGGGTCATGACCTAACTGCTGAACAGATTTGGGCGGCCAACGGATCAAACGAAGTTTTGCAGCAGTTTTTTCAGGCGTTTGGGGGCCCTAGTCGCAAGGCCATCAGTTTCGGCCCTACCTATTCGATGTATCCGAACATTGCTCGAACGACATTGACTGAATACAAGGAACTTCCTAGGCAGCAAGCCTTCAGCCTGTCGGCAGATTATGTGGCTGAGGTTATCGGCCTGGAAAAGCCCGACATTGTGATTCTTTGCAGCCCAAACAATCCCACTGGCACTCCGATTGACTTGGATGTTATTGATGCTGCCTACCAAGCCTTTGATGGCATGGTGCTGGTGGATGAGGCATACCAAGAGTTTTCCACTGGACCCAGCGCGATCAGCTTGTTGGCTGCACGGCCGCGCTTGGTGGTTAGCCGCACGATGAGCAAGGCTTTTGCTTTTGCCGGGGCCAGAGTTGGATATATGGCCGCTGATCCCGCAGTGGTGGATGCGATGCGAATTGTGCGTCTTCCGTATCACCTGTCTGCTCTGACTCAAGCGGCTGCGCTTGCGGCTTTGGATTCAGGGGAGGAGCTACTGGCCAGCATTCCGCAGATCATTAGTCAGCGAAATCGAATTAACGCTGGGGTTGAGAAGCTGGGGCTGCGCGCTTACCCGTCTCAGTCCAACTTCGTTCTGGTCGAAGGATTCGATGATCCCAAGGCCGTATTTGAATCACTTCTGGCCAAAGAAATCATTGTGCGCGAGGTTTCAATCCCTGGTTGCTTGAGGATTACTGCTGGGACCGAAGCTGAGACGACCAAGCTCCTGGGTGAGCTCGCAATTTTGCTTGACTAAACTAGGTCTCACACGAGCAGAGGATAAGACGTGACAAGGACCGCAAAAATTGCAAGGAAGACTAGCGAGTCTTCGGTTGAGCTAGAAATCAACCTTGATGGTTCGGGCAAGAATGATATTTCTACCGGCGTTCCTTTTTATGACCACATGCTCACTGCTTTCTCTAAGCACTCACTTATTGACCTGAGAGTTCAGGCAACTGGCGATGTTGAAATTGATGCCCACCACAGTGTCGAGGATGTTGCAATCGTTCTCGGACAGGCAATTGCCCAAGCACTGGGAGACAAGAGCGGAATTGCTCGCTACGGCGACGCGACCGTGCCTTTGGACGAGGCTTTGGCCCGGGCCGTGGTTGACGTTTCAGGCAGGCCCTTTTTAGTCCACTCCGGTGAGCCGGCTGGATTTGAGTACCACTTGATCGGCGGACACTTCACCGGGTCACTTGTTCGTCACGTTTTCGAATCAATTGCTCACAATGCAGGAATTACTATGCACGTGGAGCTATTGGCGGGACGCGATGCCCACCACATAGCCGAAGCTGAGTTCAAGGCCTTTGCTAGGGCGCTGCGCCTTGCGGTTGCTTTAGACCCTCGCGTCGAAGGAGTTCCTTCGACTAAGGGCAGCCTGTGACAAAGACGGTCGCCGTCCTTGACTATGGAAGTGGAAACGTACATTCAGCCTGCCAGGCACTAGCAGCTGTTGGGGCAAACGTTGAGCTGACTTCTGACTCGCGCAAAATTCTTGAAGCGGACGGCGCTCTTGTGCCGGGAGTCGGCGCTTTCGCCACCGTCATGGAAAAGCTAATAGCATCCGGATCAGACCGGCTAATCGACAAGCGCCTGACTGCCTCAAGGCCAGTGCTGGGTATTTGTGTTGGCATGCAGGTGATGTTTGAAACTGGACTTGAGCATGGCACACAGACCCAGGGCTTGGGTCAGTGGCCAGGTGTCGTCCGGCAACTCAATGCCGAAACCCTGCCCCACATGGGCTGGACTTCTGTTCAGCCAGGAGCAGGCAGCGTGCTGTTTGAGGGCATTGAGGATGAGCGCTTCTATTTTGTCCACAGCTATGCGGCGACGAAGTTCGAGTTGGATGTCATGCCGCCATTTGTGCCGCCGACCCTAACTGTTGCCCACCACGGGGAAGATTTTCTGGCAGCAGTCGAAAATGGACCACTGTCGACCACCCAGTTCCATCCTGAGAAATCTGGACAGGCAGGACTAAAGCTGCTTTCCAACTGGCTTAAATCACTATAGGAGAATCACATTGAAGCTTGAACTATTGCCCGCCGTTGATGTTGCCGCAGGGAAGGCGGTTCGCCTGACTCAGGGCGAGGCAGGGAGTGAGGAAGACTTCGGTCACCCGCTGCAGGCAGCTCAGGATTGGATTTCGCAGGGCGCTGAGTGGATCCACCTGGTTGATTTGGATGCGGCCTTTGGTCGCGGTGAAAACAGGGCTGTAATCGCTGAGGTGGTAAGTAACTCTGGTGCTGTAAAAATCGAGCTATCAGGCGGGATTCGAGATGACGCATCCTTAGAGGCTGCGCTGGCATTGGGCGCCTCCAGGGTGAATCTTGGCACCGCTGCACTTGAAGACCCCGAGTGGACCGCAGGCGTAATTGATCGCTTCGGAGACAAAATTGCCGTTGGGCTTGATGTTCGCGGAACCACGCTGGCCGCCCGAGGCTGGACGAAAGAAGGCGGCGAGCTGCTGGAAGTGCTAGCAAGGCTAGAGGACGCTGGTTGCGCAAGGTATGTGGTCACCGACGTGACTAAGGACGGAACGCTTCGTGGCCCGAACCTGGAGCTGCTGAAAATGGTTATGGAGCACACCGATAAACCGGTCGTCGCATCCGGAGGAATCTCAACTCTTCAGGACATTAGAGACCTAGTTGAGTTAGTACCGCTGGGTCTTGAAGGAGCAATTCTTGGTAAATCCCTCTACGCCGGCAGGTTCACCCTGACCGAAGCCCTAGAGATCGCCAACGGCTCGTGAACAAAGACCCACGACAGGATTCAGCCGGCGTTCCGTGGGAGGGCCGGAAATTTGACGAGAATCCATGGGCGGGGGATGACGGGCTATCTCCCCGGCAAATTGCCGAGGCGCTTATTGCTGAACCCTTCGACAAAATGCGTTTTCTGGAATCACTCAGAAATCAAAGGCTCCTGATTCCATTGATTGCCGAATTGGGTGAGAGTGACATCGGACCACACGGTCAGTTGGTCGACAAGAGTGCTGACCTAGCCATCGTTGCCGTGTCCACCCCAGATGGCAAAACTGCAATTCCTGCCTTCACATCGGTGGCGGCGATGTCTGAATGGAATCCAGAATCAAGACCAGTGCCGGTTTCAGTTGAAAAGCTTTGCTTGGCAGCTGCCAGTGAGGGACATGAACGCGTAGTTATCAATCCGATGACCGATTCCAGGGTCGTTCGAAGAACTCAAATAGCGGCCCTGGCGCAAGGGCTCAACCTCACTGATGTCGCCACAGACGCCGAAATTAGGCAGGCCCTCGAGTTTGCGGTCAGTGGCACCCCACAGATTATTTCGGCGCTCGCAGTTGATTCAGACCCAGAGGCGAGGCTTACTAGCGATGAGGTCCGCATAGAAATCGCACTCAGCCAGGGCTTGAGTCAGCAGGAGCTTTCAGAGGTGCTCGAGGTCTTCATTTCCAAACTGCAGCAAAGTGCATTTGTGAAGAAGGTCGATTCGTTTGGTCTAAAGCTGGTATCAGCTAGCTAATCGGTCCTGTGTACTTCTCGCCAGGTCCCTGACCTGGGGCATCCTTGATTGATGAGGCCTCGCGGAACGCAAGTTGAAGCGAGCGTAGTCCGTCACGAAGTGGCCTGGCGTGGTGATCACCTATTTCAGGAGCCGCCGCTGAAACAAGCCCAGCCAGAGCGTTAATAAGCTTTCTGGCTTCATCCAAGTCCGCAGGGGCATCTTCAGACAGGCCACATTGGACAGCTGCAGCGCTCATAAGGTGGACTGCGGTCGTGTTTATCACTTCAACCGCTGGCACCTCGGCGATGTCGCGAGCTAGATCGTCTTGCAAGTTTCCTCTTCTCAATTCATTAATGCTCTGCTAGGCTACCTGAGGCTCTGAGCTAATGCTCAGTGGAAGTGGATCACAATCCCACCTGTCAGCCGCCTTCTAAATAGGCTGCCGGGTAAGAGAGTTGTTTTGTTTCTGCACGCTATGCGTGGCCAAAAACGGTAACTAAGGAGCAATTATCAGCGATCCTCGCATTAATGAGCGTATTCGGGTGGCACAGGTTCGTCTTGTGGGTTCAGCCGGAGAGCAAGTTGGCGTAGTTGATATTGATCAAGCACTCAAGTTGGCTCGTGAGGCGGACCTTGACCTAGTTGAGGTTTCACCGGGATCGAACCCACCTGTTTGCAAGATCATGGACTACGGGAAGTTTAAATACGAAGCTGCCCAAAAAGTTCGTGAAGCCAGAAAGAACCAGGTCAACACAATCTTGAAGACTGTGCGATTTGGTTTGAAGATCGATGCCCACGACTATGAAACAAAGGCCTCACAGGTTCGTAAGTTCCTGAAGGCTGGCGACAAGGTCAAGGTCATGGTGGTTTTCCGTGGTCGCGAACAGTCCCGCCCAGAAATGGGTGTGAAGTTGCTTCAAAAGCTCGCAGAGCAAGTTACTGAATTTGGAGCCGTTGAGTCGAACCCATCTATTGATGGCCGCTCAATGGTGATGGTCATTGGGCCATTGAAGAACAAGGCAGAGGCACGCGCCGATGCCAAAAAAGCACAGCAGAAGCCTGCTGTGGTTGAAGAGAACTAAAAGGAGAGCTCATGCCGAAGATGAAGACCCACTCGGGCGCCAAAAAGCGTTTCCGCTTTACTGGCAGCGGCAAGCTGATGAAGCAGCAAATCAACATGCGACACAACCAGGAGCACATGTCCTCCAGGCGCAAGCGTCGCTTGAACCAGGACCAGGTGGTTTCCCCTGCAGATTTCAAGAAGCTTAAGAGGCAGCTGGGCCGATAGGTCTAGCTAAGAAGGAGTAAGAAAATGGCAAGAGTAAAAAACGCCGTCAACTCGCACAAAAAGCGCAGAGTTGCCCTTGAGCGTGCTCATGGTTACCGCGGACAGCGATCACGTCTTTACCGTCAGGCAAAGCAGCAGATCCTGCACTCGCTGGTCTACGCATACAACGACCGTCGTAAGAACAAGGGTAATTTCCGCAGGCTATGGATCCAGCGAATCAACGCTGCAGCTCGCCTAAATGGAATGACCTACAACCGCTTTATCCAGGGCTTGAGCCTTGCTGGTATCGAGGTTGACCGTCGAATCTTGTCCGACATGGCAATCCACGACCCTAAGTCGTTTGCAACATTGGTTGCATCTGCGAAGGCCGCATTGCCTAAGGACGTGAACGCTCCAAAGGCAAGCTAATGCTTGATGATCCCAGATCCAATCGGGTCAAGGGGATTACTCGACTGAGTCAAAAAGACGCCCGGTATGAAACCGGGCTCTTTTTGCTTGAGGGACCCCAGGGGCTCAAAGAGCTTGCTAGGTCGAAAGACCTGGTTGAAGAGATATTCGTCACTGCAGCTGGGCAAGAGCGCTATGCCGATTTGCTACGGCTGTTTCCAGCTTCGGTTCAGGTCGAAATTTCTGACCAAGTTATGGCCAGAATTGCTGACACCAAGACCCCGCAGGGGATTGTTTCAGTGGTTCATCATGTCGATGTGCCCATGGATGAACTTCTGCGCTTGAAGCCAAAGCTTGTCGCCATTGTTGACCAGGGCCGGGACCCGGGAAACATCGGGACCATCATTCGCGCAGCAGATGCTGCCGGTGCAGACGGAATCATTCTGAGCCCGGATTCGGTGGACATCTACAACCAGAAAGTTGCTAGATCCACTGCGGGCAGTATCTTGAACATCCCAATCGTGCTCGATCAAGACCTTGGTGAAGCTATCTCGATGCTGAAAGAGGCCGGGTTGCAGGTGTTTTCAACCGCGGCCAGCGGAAGATCAATTGCAGAACTTGATAAAGCGGTACTTGCTGAGCCGACAGCCTGGATATTTGGCAATGAAGCACACGGTGTCTCTAGTCAGGTGGCTTTATTGGCAGACGATTCGGTATCGCTGCCGATCTATGGCTCAGCCGAGTCTCTGAATCTGGCCACCGCAGCTTCGGTTTGCCTGTATTTCACTGCCGTCGCTCAGCAATCTAGTCACTAAACTTGTGCCGGTGTCAGACAAATTAACCCCGGAGTCCGTAGCTTCCGCGCTGCAGGAGTCGCTAGCCGCGCTGAGTGAGATCACCGATGCGGCTTCACTTAGAGGCCAGAAGGCCCAAATCATCGGCGAGAACTCCGCATTGAGTCAGCTAAACGGTCTTATCAAGAGCGTCCCCAATGAGCAGAAGGCCGAGGCCGGCAAGTTGGTTGGAGGCGCTCGGGCGCAGCTGAGCGCAGCTTTTGCTGAGAAGGAGGCTGAGCTGGAGGCGCTAGAGCGCACTCAGGCGCTAGCCGCTGAAGAAGTTGACCTGAGCGCTGCTCCGAAATACCTTGGGCTTGGAGCTAGGCACCCACTTTCACTGCTTATGGACCAAATTGGCGACGTATTTGTGGGCATGGGCTGGGAGATTGCCGACGGACCAGAGCTTGAAAACGAGTGGTTTAACTTCGATGCTCTGAACTTTCACCCTGATCACCCGGCCAGGGCAATGCAGGACACTTTTTTTGTGAAGCCAGTTGAGAACCACCTGCTGCTTAGAACTCACACCTCGCCGGTTCAAGTCAGGTCGCTGCTGGAGCGAGAGTTGCCGGTCTACGTGCTGTGCCCTGGAAGGGTTTTCAGAACCGACGAGCTTGATGCCACGCACACTCCGGTTTTCCATCAGGTCGAGGGTCTTGCTATTGACAAGGGTTTGACCATGGCAGATCTACGAGGCACCCTGGAGCACTTCGCACGAGTCATGTTCGGCCAGGAGGCCAAGATCAGGCTTCGTCCAAGCTTCTTCCCATTCACCGAGCCGTCGGCAGAGCTTGATGTTTGGCACCCGGATGCCAAAGGTGGCCCCAGATGGGTTGAGTGGGGTGGTTGCGGCATGGTGAATCCAAACGTGCTGCTAGCTGCTGGCATTGACCCGGAGGTGTATTCCGGTTTTGCATTCGGAATGGGTATTGAGCGAACTCTTATGTTTAGAAACGGAGTCCTCGACATGCACGACATGGTTGAGGCCGATGTGCGTTTTAGCGCTCAGTTTGGTTCGGTGATCTAGATGAGAATTCCACTGAAGTGGCTGGGAGAAATGGTTCCGTTGGCACCAGGTGCGACCGCGCATGATGTCATGGCCGAACTTGTCAAAGTTGGGCTTGAAGAAGAGGGTGCTCACGGCGGAGATATCTCAGGGCCGGTTGTTGTCGGTGAGGTGCTGGAATTCGAGCCAGAGCAGCAGAATAACGGCAAGACCATCCGCTGGTGCCAGGTCCGGGTTGCAGAGTCAGGTGATCACCAGGTCCGAGGTGTTGTCTGTGGTGCATCAAACTTTGCTGTTGGCGACAAAGTGGTAGTCACATTGCCAGGGGCTGTGTTGCCGGGTGGTTTTCAAATTGCCGCAAGAAAAACCTACGGGCATGTTTCTGACGGCATGATCGCTTCAGCCAGAGAGCTCGGCCTGGGTGATGACCATGACGGCATTCTGGTTTTGTCGACCATTGGTCTTGATCCGGCGATTGGCACTGATGCCATCAGCTTGCTCGGCCTTGACGACTCCGCCGCTGAAGTAAACGTCACACCAGATCGCGGCTATTGCCTTTCAATCAGGGGCGTGGCTAGAGAGTATTCGCACGCAGCTGGAGTGAAATTTTCTGACCCTGCAACAAGTGTCAAGGTGGCCTCGGGTTCCGGCTTCCAGCTCTCGGTGACCGATGGGGCACCAATCCACGGAGTGCCTGGTTGCTCAAAGTTTGCTCTGGTTGGCGTCAAGGGTATTGACCCCACAGCGACTGTGCCAGATTGGATGGCCACAAGGCTAAAGCTTGCCGGCATGAGATCTATTTCGATTGCGGTGGACATCACCAACTACGTAATGCTCGAACTGGGTCAACCACTGCACGCCTATGACGCTGCAAAGCTTGTCGGCGGCATCACCGTTCGGCGCGCAAAGTCTGGCGAGGAGATTGTGACTCTTGACGACAAGAGCCGCACTCTGAGCTCGGAAGACCTTTTGATTTGCGATGACCAGGGGCCGATTGGCATTGCTGGGGTCATGGGTGGTGCTCGGACCGAGGTCAGCGATTCAACCCGCGAGGTTCTGATTGAAGCGGCGATCTTTGATCCAATTTCGATTGCCAGGAGCGCCAGAAGGCACAAGCTCCCATCGGAGGCTTCAAAGCGATTTGAGCGCGGGGTTGACTCTGCCATTCCAAACATTGCAGCATCCCGGGCCGCAGCGCTTTTGGTTGAGCTTGCTGGAGGGACACTTAGCGGGGTAGGGGCAGACTTCTCTGAACAATCCCAGCGACCAGAAATCTCCATGGACGCCTCTTACCCGTCGCAGCTAGTAGGCGTTGATTACAGTCTTGACCAGGTGGTTTCTAGTCTCGAGCAAATCGGCTGCACGGTGAGCGTTGCCGGCTCGACATTGTCGGTGACCGCACCTAGCTGGAGACCAGACATCACACACAAGACCGACCTGGTTGAAGAGGTTGCAAGACTTGTTGGGTACGACAAGATTCCGACCCGGTTGCCAGTTGCTCCTCCAGGAAGAGGTCTCACAAGGCGGCAGCAGCTAAGACGACGCTCGCTGTCAGCGCTGACTGGAGCAGGCCTAATTGAAGTGCTGAACTACCCATTTGTCTCCAAGGAGCAAAACGCTTGGATGGGCGAGGTTGAAGCGGTAGAGCTCGAGAATCCGATTCAGTCTGAGTTTGGACAGCTAAGAACTTCCTTGGTTCCAGGTCTGGTGCTGGCTGCAGCACGAAACATTTCACGAGGCATGGTTGATCTGGCACTGGTTGAGGAGGGGTCAGTCTTTTTGGCAGCAGCAGGCTCGCCTGTGTTGCAGCTGCCCGTTGGCAATCAGAGGCCCTCGGATCAAGAGCTAGCAGCGCTGAAGAGTTCCATACCAAATCAACCGAGGTTTATCTCGGGTCTATTTACCGGAAACTGGGTGAAGCAGGGCCCAGGACAGTCAGCGATCACAGCTGGTTATCCGCAGGCTCTTGGGGCTGTCGAGATCTTGCTCCAACAGGCAGCGCTTGGTTTTGAGCTAGAGCAGGCCAAGCTGCCAGGTCTACACCCTGGTCGCGCTGCCAGGGTCCTAGTGCAGGGACAGGCTGTCGGCCTGGTTGGTGAACTCCATCCAGATCTAGCCAGCGAAAATCACCTTCCGAGACGCGTCGGAATCTTCGAGCTGAACCTGGATGCGCTCTATGCTCTGTCACCTGAAATAGTGACCGCAAAATCTGTTGATGTAATGCCGGCCGCCACTCAGGATCTATCGATGGTGGTCGCCACCAGTGTTGCTGCCTCCGAGCTGATGACCACAATCATTGCTGGCGCAGGAGAGCTGTTGGAAGAGATCAGGCTGGTTGATGACTACAGAGGTGCCGGGCTAGCAGAAGGCACCAAGTCGCTAACTTTTGCGCTGCTATTTAGGGCTGATGACAGAACTTTGACTCAGCAGGAGGCAAGTGCTGCTAGAGACAAGGCAGTGGCGCTTGCCGCTGAAAAACACGGTGCGGTGCTAAGGGGCTAAATGACTATTCAGGTTGCAGTTGCAGGTGCCAGCGGTTACGTCGGCGGGGAGCTGCTGCGCCTGATTGCTGGGCACCCAATGTTGGATCTAGGTGCTGTTACTGGTCACAGCAATGTGGGCGAAACTCTCGCCACCCTCCAGCCGCATGTGCCTGAATTTGCTGATCGGGTCATCGTTGAGACCACTGCCGAGAATCTCGTCGGCCACGAAGTTGTCTTCTTGGCTTTGCCGCACACCAAGAGCGCAGAGATTGCCCAGCAGCTTCCAGCCCACGTCATGATCATTGACTGTGGAGCAGATTTCAGACTTGAAGACTCAGCGGACTGGGAGAAGTACTATCAGACCACCCATGCTGGTTCTTGGCCGTATGGTTTGCCGGAACTAACTCTTGCCTCAGGGGGCAAGCAGCGTGACCAGCTCAGGCAGGCCAAGCGAATCGCGATTCCTGGCTGCAACGTTATGGCGGTCACGCTTGCACTAGCCCCGGCACTTCAAGCTGGGCTGATTGAGGGAGCCGACTTAGTATCGGTCCTTTCCGTTGGCACATCAGGGGCCGGCAAGGCAAGCAGCCCAGACCTACTTGCATCAGAAGTACTGGGTTCGGCCAGGGCTTATGGTGTTGGTGGAACTCACCGGCATACTCCCGAGATCGAGCAGAACCTGAGGCTTGCCTCAGGGAAGTCCGCAACTATTGCGATGACACCGGTCTTGGTTCCAATGTCCCGGGGGATTCTTGCCGTCAATACCGCCAAACCGAGTTCGCTGTTCTCGCTTGAGCGGCTGAGGGACGTCTATCAGGCAGCCTATGGTGATGAGGTTTTTGTCCAGGTTCTGCCAGAGGGTCAACTACCCAGAACAGCAAGTGTGTTGGGCTCAAATAATGCGCAAATTTCGCTGGCTTTTGATGAGCACGCCGGGAGAGTTGTTGTTGTCAGCGCGATCGATAACCTGGTCAAGGGAACAGCTGGGACTGCCATTCAAGCGCTGAA
The DNA here is from genome assembly GCA_017854485.1 of Aquiluna sp. Classification (GTDB taxonomy): domain Bacteria; phylum Actinomycetota; class Actinomycetes; order Actinomycetales; family Microbacteriaceae; genus Aquiluna. The sequence goes on from JAFMHN010000007.1 coordinate 56,312, forward strand.
CATTGCGCTTGGTTTGACAGAAGAGATTGGCCTAACCGCCATTGGTGTCGCACCGTGAGTGTGCTTGCGGCCAAGGGTTTTGTTGGCGCCGGGGTTAGTTCTGGCCTAAAGGCATCTGGGGGACTTGACCTGGCATTGATCGTGAACCAGGGGCCAGAGATTGCTGCCGCTGCTGTTTTCACAACAAACAGGTGTCTTGCCAACCCAATTATTTGGTCGAAACAGGTCATTGCTGATGGCACCGCTAGGGCGATCATTCTCAATTCGGGTGGAGCTAATTGCTACACCGGATCCCAGGGTTTTCAGACCACTCACGCAACCGCTGAGAAAGTGGCGGAGCTACTTGGAGACTCAGCCTCGGATGTGCTGGTTTGCTCAACGGGCCTGAT
>JAFMHN010000008.1 GCA_017854485.1 Aquiluna sp.
GAAAGCGCAGTCGAAGAGGTTGCATCAGAGCTATTTGAAATTGCCTGGGCGAAGAAGAATCAAATTCCTGAGGGCTTTGCACTGCCGTGGCTCTATAAATCAGCCCGCTATCTGGTTGCCAACTACCATCGCAAGGAATCTGGAAGGTCCCGGATTTTGGCCAGCTTCCAGGAACCGGTGGCAGCTCCGTCGGCCGAGGCTGTTGCCCTGGCCGACATTGGACTTTCCGAAGCATTCGCCGCTCTGACCGGAAGCGAACGGGAACTAATTTCGCTGTGGGCTCTCGAGAACCTCACGACCAAAGAAATCTCGTTGGCTCTCGAGATTTCGGAAAATGCAGCCGGCATCAGACTCAGCCGCGCAAAAGCAAAATTAAAAACCCTCCTCTCTGATGAAAGTTTCGACTAGCTCGGTAGGTAAAAAAGATATGAACGATGACTTTGACTTGAAAAAGCGGATTGCCGATGCGGATCCAGCTAGGGACTTTCCAGCACTGAACGAATCAGTGGTTGCCAAGGCTGCAGCCGGGCACCCAAAACGAAGCTTCAGCTTCAAAACCGCCAGATTTGCACTTGGCTCTGCCTCATTGGCAACTGCTGCACTGGTTGTTTCGCTTACTCTCCCCAGTGCGCTGTCACCGCAGCCGCTATTCACGATGGCCACCAGTTCCGGACAGGCCAGCGCAACCAGCGAAGAGAGCAAGGTTTCAGCTGACCAGGGGCTTGGTGCCATGTATTGGCCCGGCTGGATTAGCTACGAGTACCTGGCCGGCGATGAGCTAAGTGATCTGGGAGGCTCTGGTGAGGTTTATCAGGGCCAGCTAATGGAAGATCCGACTTCCCTGCTCGCCAGACTCGCAAGTATCTTCCAGGTCTCAGGATCTCCGGTTCAAGATCAGTGGTCAACCCCAGAATATCCAAGCTACTCAATCACCAATGGCAATACCAATTTGAACACCTATTACAGCGGAGTCGGAAACTGGTACTACTCGAATTGGAACGATCGACTCTATGCTTGTGAAGAGGTAATTTCGGAGGACGGCGAAGCTACCACCACCGCTTGCCCGGAACCAAAACCAACACCCGATTTGATTCCGACTACCACAGAGCTAACCAACATTGTTCTTAGCATGAGCGCTCAGATTGGCGTTGCTGCGGATGCGACATCAATAACTATTTACCGTGACGACTGGGGTGCCTATGCCTCCTGGCCCTACGTCATAAACGGCATCGACACCGGAATGCAAAACTACGCCAACTGGAGCTCTGACGGCAGCCTAAGCTACTTCTCCTCATACAACTTTGAGCTGATTAGTCGCGGCAGCTTCGACACTGTTTCACCAAGGGTTGCAGTCTCCAGAATTTCCGAGGGTCGCTGGTATGGCACTCCTCCGGAGTCCTTTTATCGCGACCAGCAGGTATTTTCTAACGGCCTGGCACGCTCAGAGGGGGCGGTTCCTGCCGAAGAACCGGTAGCAGCTGATGCGTCCAGCCCTGCTGAGGATTTGCCGCTCGAGCCCGAAGATCGGCCAATGCTGGTGCCAGCAGAGAGTCAAGAGCCGGAAATCGTTAGGTTGACCATCACTAGCTCGGAAGCCACCATGCTCTCGGTTTGGGATGCCCAGGGAAGCTACTGGCTTGTCCCCGGCTACGTCCTATTCAACGATCAGGGTTGGTTCGACGCGGTCATTTCACTCCCGGATGGCCTTATTGAACTACCGGAACCGATGACCATTATGCCGATGGATGGAATCCAAGAAGGGCCAGCAGTTTCTGAGATGGTGGACTAGTAGCCTGGAGGCACTGCCAGCTGGACTGACTCAGACTGAATTTTCGCCCTGAGCCCAGCTAACTTCGCAATTCTTGGCACGTCCTCAATAGAGTCAAGCCCATTTTCCAGAGCCGCTCTAGCAAATGCACCCTTCGCCTTTTTGTTGAAGTGATTCAAGGCCCTACCCTGGTCGCTGTCCACGACATCCACGTAGAACGACTCGATCTCCTCTGGAATCGGGTTGAGGGCAACGTAGGCCTTGGAACGCATGTCCAGGATTGGGCCGGAAAGCCTCGGCCAAACTGCCTGGTGAGCATCCTGCCACAATGAAGCAAGATTGATGCCAGCAAGTTTTGTTCCAGCCGAGAAGCGATAGTAGGGAATCTGCTCCATCGCCGGCAGCAGCCCGAACAGCGCTGACTGAATGAACAGTTGCTGCTCGGCTCGTTTTAGCCCCTGGGGAGAAAGCGAGTCGTAACCAATGGCATCAAAAACCACCCCGGTGTAACGCTCTAGCGCAGGCATAGTGCCGGAGGTCATTAGCCCGAGGTTTGCCTCAATGTCGGCTTGACTTCTCTTGCCGAGCTTTAGGGCCTTGGCTGCCTCTTCTGGGGCTTTGCAAAGCTCCCCCAGTTCAGAGATCAGAATGTCCCTAGCTGGGTCCAGTGCCGCCCAAATAATGCAGGCCTTGTCTATGGATACGCCAACGCCGCCGGGACGCTTGGTCTCCGACGGCGGAAGCAGAATAAGCAATTTAGCTGACTAGGTGTGCATCCCGCACAACTAGTGTGACGTTGTCGTGCTCCATGGACAAGAAGCCACCGTCTTCGGTCTCAGCTACGACCTTAGAGCCGTCGGCAGCAGTGACACGAATTGGGCCAGGTGCAAGGATTGCCAGCATCGGCTCGTGACCTGCAAGCAGACCAATCTCACCCTCAGCTGTCTTGGCGACAACCATGGAAGCCTCGCCCGACCAGATCTCGCGATCTGCGGCGACAACATTCACCTGAATCAGGTTTGTCACTAGCCAATTTCCTTCTGGATGCGCTCGTAGGCCTTCATCACGTCGTCAATGCCACCACAGTTGTAGAAGGCCTGCTCTGGAACGTGGTCTAGGTCACCGTTGGCAATCATTGAGAAGCCCTCAATGGTGTCCTTCAGCGGCACAGTTGAACCTGGAACACCGGTGAACTTGGTTGCCATGAAGGTGTTCTGGCTTAGGAACTGCTCAATTCGACGTGCACGAGAAACAGTGATCTTGTCCTCTTCAGAAAGCTCCTCAACACCCAAGATGGCGATGATTTCCTGTAGCTCCTTGTTCTTCTGCAGAATTGCCTTCACGCGAATTGCAGTGTTGTAGTGATCCTCGCCAATGTAGGCAGGGTTCAAAATACGTGAGGTTGATGACAGCGGGTCAACAGCGGGGTAAAGACCGCGAGATGCAATCTCACGGCTTAGCTCTGTTGTTGCGTCCAGGTGGGCGAAGGTGGTCGCCGGAGCTGGGTCTGTGTAGTCATCGGCAGGCACATAGATTGCCTGAAGCGAGGTGATTGAGTGTCCTCGGGTTGAGGTGATTCGCTCCTGCAGGATACCCATCTCATCTGCCAAGTTTGGCTGGTAACCAACGGCAGATGGCATGCGGCCAAGAAGTGTTGAAACCTCAGCACCGGCCTGGGTGAAACGGAAGATGTTGTCAATGAACAACAGCACGTCCTGGCCCTGAACATCGCGGAAGTACTCCGCCATGGTTAGAGCTGACAGAGCAACGCGCAAACGAGTTCCTGGTGGCTCATCCATCTGGCCGAAGACCAGTGCGGTCTTCTCCAGAACGCCGGCTTCCTTCATCTCTTCGATTAGGTCGTTACCCTCACGAGTACGCTCACCGACACCGGCGAACACCGAAACACCATCGTGGTTTTCAGCAACGCGGTAAATCATTTCCTGAATCAAAACGGTCTTACCAACACCAGCACCACCGAATAGACCAATCTTTCCACCCTGTACATAAGGGGTAAGCAGGTCGATGACCTTGATGCCGGTCTCGAACATCTGGGTCTTTGACTCAAGCTGGTCGAATGCCGGTGGAGTGCGGTGAATTGGCCAGCGCTCCTTGATCTCAATCTTTTCGCCTGGCTCGCCGTTTAGGACCTCACCGATAACGTTGAAAACCTTACCCTTGGTGACATCGCCAACTGGAACCGAGATTGGCGCACCCGAGTCATGAACCTGTCCGCCTCGGACTAGTCCGTCGGTTGGGTTCATCGAGATTGCGCGCACTAGGTCATCACCTAGGTGCTGGGCAACCTCAAGCGTGATTGTGCTCTTCTGGTCGCCAAAGGCAATCTCTGTGGTCAGGGCGTTGTAGATACCTGGAATCGAATCGTGCGGGAACTCGATGTCTACTACCGGTCCGTTTACTCGCGCGATGCGACCCGTTGCGGTCTTTTTGCTCTCGGCCATTTGCTATCTCTTTCTTAGTCCTCGGACACTGTTGAAAGCGCGTCCGCGCCACCAACAATCTCCGAAATCTGCTGGGTAATTTCTGCCTGGCGAGCCTGGTTGGCCAACCTGGTGTAGTTGAGAATTAGTTTGTCTGCGTTGTCAGTTGCGCTCTTCATGGCCTTTTGACGGGCAGCATGCTCGGCAGCAGCAGACTGAAGCATCTTGTTGTAGATGCGGTTTTCGATATAAACCGGAAGCAAGGTGTCAAGCACCTTGTCCACCTCAGGCTCAAACTCGTAAAGCGGGAAGATGTCCTCAGAGGCAGTTTCTTCCTCAACGATTTCAAGCGGCAACAGCCTGGTGGTCGTTGGCTCCTGAACCATCATTGAAACAAACTGGTTTCCGACAAGGTAGATCATGTCAACGCCACCGGCATCCAGATCTCTGTTGAAGATCTCTGTGATTTCCTCGGCAACCTCTCTGGCAGTTTCCAGCGAAGGCACATCGGTGCCGCCAGTCCACTGATTGATAGATTCGCGTTGACGGAACTTGAAGTAGGCAACAGCCTTGCGCCCAACTAGGTAGTAGACAACCTCTTGACCCTCATCCTGCAAGCGCTTGGTTAGCTGCTCAACCTCTTTTAGGACAGCAGAGGAAAAGGCACCAGCAAGACCACGGTCGGAAGTGAAAACAACGATCGCAGCACGCTTTGGGTTCTCAACCTTGCGAGTCAACGGGTGGTCAACATCGGAATAGGTCGCAACGGCTGAAACAGCCTTGGTAACCGCCGTTGTGTATGGGTTAGAAGCAGCAACGCGCTGCTGAGCCTTCTGAATTCTCGATGCCGAGATCAGCTCCATAGCCCGGGTAATCTTCTTGGTCGTCTTGGCAGACTTAATTTTCTGCCGGTAGACCCGAAGCTGCGCAGCCATAACCTAACCCTTACCTTGTCTTCTCTATCGCTTCTGACGAACGATCTTCTCTTGGTCGATCTCGTCGTCAGCCAAAGCCTCAACGTTCTCAGCACCAGAGCCGATTAGTGGTTCGCCAGTGTGCAACTGGAACATCTTCTTGAACTGTCCAATTGCCTTCTCCAGCTCGGCGACAGTGTCGTCCTCAAGCTTTTCGGTCTCAGCAATGGTTGTAAGTGCCTTCGAGTTTCTTCTCAGGTAGTCCAGGAATTCCTGCTCAAAACGCAAGATGTCCTCGATTGGCAGTTCATCCAGCTGCCCGGTTGTTCCTGCCCAAATCGATACAGTCTGATCCTCTACCGAATACGGCGAGTACTGAGGCTGCTTCAACAGCTCGGTCAACCTCGCACCACGAGCCAACTGCTTGCGGCTGGCAGCATCCAGGTCAGACGCAAACATCGCAAAAGCCTCTAGAGCGCGGTACTGAGCCAAGTCCAGCTTCAAAGTTCCAGAAACCTTCTTGATTCCCTTCACCTGAGCAGCACCACCAACACGTGACACCGAGATACCAACGTCGATGGCAGGTCTCTGGTTCGCGTTGAACAAGTCGGACTGCAAGAAGATCTGACCATCGGTGATCGAAATCACGTTGGTCGGAATGAATGCAGACACGTCGTTGGCCTTGGTCTCGATGATTGGTAGCCCAGTCATAGAACCGGCACCCATAGCGTCAGACAACTTCGCACAACGCTCCAGCAGACGGGAGTGTAGGTAGAAGACGTCACCTGGGTAAGCCTCACGACCTGGTGGCCTACGAAGTAGCAATGACACAGCACGGTAGGCCTCAGCCTGCTTGCTTAGGTCATCAAAAACAATAAGGACGTGCTTGCCGTCGTACATCCAGTGCTGGCCAATGGCGCTTCCGGTGTAAGGGGCTAGGTACTTGAAACCTGCGGCATCTGAAGCAGGTGAAGCAACAATGGTTGTGTACTCCATTGCGCCGGCTTCTTCCAACGCGCTTCTAACAGAAGCGATGGTCGAACCCTTCTGACCGATTGCAACGTAGATACAACGAACCTGCTTGTTTGGGTCGTTGGTCTTCCAGTTGTCAACCTGGTTGATGATCGCGTCAATCGCGATAGCGGTCTTTCCAGTCTGGCGGTCACCGATGATTAGCTGACGCTGTCCACGCCCAACAGGGATCATGGCGTCAATAGCCTTGATTCCGGTCTGCAGTGGCTCGTGAACGCTCTTTCGGTCCATCACTCCAGGTGCCTGAAGCTCAAGCGCACGGCGTGCGGTTGACTTGATCTCGCCCATGCCGTCGATTGGGTTTCCTAGCGGGTCAACCACGCGACCCATGAAACCATCGCCTACTGGTACAGACAGAACCTCACCGGTGCGGTGAACTTCCATGCCCTCTTCAATTCCTGCGAACTCACCGAGAACTACAACACCGATCTCGCGCTCGTCTAGGTTCAACGCTAGGCCCAAGGTGCCATCAGCGAATCGCAACAGCTCGTTGGCCATTGCACTAGGCAAGCCCTCAACGTGTGCGATGCCGTCAGCGGCGTCGGTTACGTAACCGACTTCTGCCTTGTCCGCACCCTTGGGCTCATAGGACGAAACGAAGTCCTTCAGGGCATCCCGAATCTCATTCGGGTTGATCTTTAGCTCTGACATTGGTTCCTCTGCTTATTTGTGGTTTTCAACTCAACCGAGTTGCAATCTTGCTGTTTGAAGTTTTGTTTGAACGGTTCCATCGATGACTTCACCGTTGACGGTGATGTGCAATCCACCGATGATTTCCTTGTCGATTTCGACATTCAACTGAAGCTCTCTGCCGAAGCTCTTTGACAGGGCCTTTGCAAGCTTTGTTAGCTGGTCAGCGCTCAAAGGATTCGCGACCCGAACATGTGCCACCGACTCGCCAGCGAACTCCGCGATCCACAGGCCATACTGCTCAAGAATCTCAGCGAAGCGCTTGTAGGTCTTGGAGTTGACCGCCTGGGTTGCAAGCAACAGAGTTGTCTCGGAAACCGTCTTGCCAATCACGGTCTTCACTAGTTCCTGCTTCTGCTCCGCAGTAGCTCGGGTTGAAGAGAACGCGAGCTCCAGTTCTGGATCCGAGGCAACAACCTGCTGAACTGCGAACAGCTCAGCCTGAATCTTGTCAAGATCCTTGTCGGCACCGGCAGCAGCTCTTACCCCAAGCGACTCGGCAGCAAGTGCCATGTCCCGGGTAGCTGACCAGCGCAGCTGTGACATCTCGGCGACCAGGCCGATGGTCTCCTTGGAAAGCTTCTTCCCAAAGATCCCCTCAACCAATTTGGTCTTTCCTGCACTTCCGGCGGAAGGATCCGAAAGCGCCGCGCGAAGCTGTGAACTCGATAGCAAGGCGTTTGAAACAGCGAATAGCTCCTGGGCATGGGTGAGCGTCAATTTGCCGAGCTTGTTTAGTGATTGCTCGGCTGCCTGCCGCGATTGCCTGGTGCTAGATGCCACTTGTCTACGCCTTCTTGCTCTCTAGTTCTGCGATGAACTGGTCAACGACCTTATTGGCAACCTTGTCGTCGGCGAGCTTCTCGCCAACGATGCGTGAGGCCAACTCGATCGCAAGTGCACCGATCTCGTTCTGCAGGGCGTTAGCGGCCGAGTCGCGCTCTGCAATCAGAGTGGACTTGGTCACCTCGGCCATGCGCTCAGCGTCCTTGGATGCCTGCTGCTTGAGCTCCGCCAAAATTGCGGCGCCCTCAGCACGTGCTTCTTCGCGAATGGATGAAGACTCTGCTCTTAGCTGAGCTTGCTCAGCTTCGACCTGGTTGGTTCGTTCCTCGGCAGCACGCTGTGCTGCTTCGGCCTCTGCCAACCTGCCCTCAATCGCCTTTGCTCGCTCATCGAGCATCTTCTTGAATCCAGGCAGAACCTTGAACCAGAAGAAGACCAAAAGAACTACGAAGACGACTGATGACCAGAGAATGTCATAGTCAGCAGGCAACAGAGGGTTTGGCGCTTCGCCACCCTCTGGTGCTGTTGCTGCAAGAATTCTGGAAATCATCGTTTAGTCGCTTTCTTAGGCGAAGATGAATGGGGTCGCTAGACCGATCAGAGCTAGAGCCTCGGTGAAGGCGATACCTAGCCACATTGTGACCTGTAGTCGACCTGCGAGTTCTGGCTGACGTGCAATTGACTCAATGGTCTTTGAAACCACCAGTCCTACACCGATTCCTGGGCCGATTGCGGCTAGGCCGTAACCAACTACTGCGATGTTGCCGGATAGTTCGGCGATGTTTACTGCGTCCACTTTATTTCCTTCCGTGGGGGTTTAGTGTTCGTCTGCCAATGCCAACTGGATGTAGACAGTGGTCAGAAGTGTAAATACGTAGGCCTGCAAAACTGAGACCAGAATCTCAAAGAGAGTAAACGCGAAACCAAACAATAATGTTCCGGCTCCGAACAAACTCATAAGGCCCTCGGCTTGGAAGAAGAAGAATTGAGTCGCTGAGAAGCAAAGAACCAGCAACAGGTGACCGGCGATCATGTTCATCAGAAGACGAAGTGCCAATGTCACCGGGCGGAGAATAAAGGTTGAGAGAAGCTCAATTGGCGTAACCAGGATGTAGAACGCAGGCGGCACACCTGACGGGAACAGCGAGTTCTTGAAGAACTTGACTCCGTGCTTTTTCACACCGGCATAAATAAAGGTGACGTAGGCCGCTGCTGCCAACACCAGCGGGATACCAATTACAGAGGTTCCGGCAATGTTTGCAAACGGAATGATTCCGGTGATGTTCATTCCAAACACCATGAAGAAAATTGTTGTCAAAAGCGGAAGGAAGCGCTCGCCATCCTTCTCGCCAAGCTGATCGTGCGCGATGGTCTTTCGCACAAAGTTCAAAGCCATTTCACCAAGCAACTGGAATCTGCCAGGGACCACGTTTCCGGTCTTGACTGCCTTGTTGAACTTGTTGGTCCAGAGCCAGAACAAAACAATCAGGACAACCATCACTATCAAACGAATCATCATGATTCGGTTAATTGCGAAAGGGGTACCCTCGAAGGCTACGATCTCCGGGTAAAACTCAAAAATGCTCGGAGGATGGAATTCACCACCCTCTGCCGCAAACAGGCTCAACACACTAAACAGCTTCGTTCTCCTGGTCCGGGCGGCGTAATTATCTCCGCGAGATGATCATGGAATTTCTAGAAGTTTATAAGACTTGTGAGCCGTTCGGGCCGCCAAACAATAAAAAAATGAACTAATTATTGATTGTTGGTATTTTTCCGGTCAGAACTAGCCAGGAATCAATTGCCAGGTTGCCAAGAACAGAGGAGACCACCGCAAAAAAGAACACTGGACCAGAAAAATTGGTCGCCCCCTGCAGCACAAACAGCAAGACTGCAAACAGCACAATCTTGAGCAGCCAGCCGCCCAGGACCAGGCCATAGAAGCCGTTCAGTGGCAACTTGCCACCAAGCCAGATGCTTAGGGTTGTCATGGACCCAAATACCACCGAGACAGCAGCTCCAGTAAGGGCTGCGAAAATGCCTGCCTCTGCTGCTGCAAAGTAACCGGCAACGGTGCCAATTAGTGCGATGGCCAGTGCCAAGATGGCGCTTAGGCGCAAAGCCTTCACAAATAATTGATCTGAACTATTTGCTGACAATTTTGCCCCTTGCTTTTGATACCCGCTGAAATACCGGCCAGTAAGTGTGAATAAGGGCCAGGATCATCCAAGCCCCGAAGATGACTATAACTGGCGCGACCTCTAACCAGAAAAACAACAGCAGCGTCACGGAGACCAGTGCGGTCCAGTGATAGAAAACCAAGACTGCCCCGCGGTGCGAGTGGCCCAAATCTTGCAGCTGATGATGAAGGTGCTCACGGTCGGCAGCAAATGGCGACTGCCCGCGTCTAATTCGACGCACCACTGCCAACAGCAGGTCCAATAGCGGCAGAATCAAGATGATCACAGGCAGCACCAGTGGAATCAAGGCTGGGAGCAAGTCATTTCTGGTCACTGTTGCAGGGTCAATTGAACCGGTGACCGCAATGGCACTGGTGGCCATCATGAGCCCCAACAGCATTGCGCCGGAATCACCCATAAATATTTTTGCAGGGCTGAAATTATGCGGCAAAAAGCCGGCAATCGCCCCAAGCACAACGGCTGAAAGCATGCCGGCCAGCGAGAAGTAGTTTGTGGGTGAGGTTTGCTGAGCCAGCAGGTAGCTGTAAATGAAGAACGCCATAGTGCCGATGCCAACCACTCCAGCAGCCAGACCATCGAGACCATCGATGAAATTCACCGCATTCATGACCAGCACCACCACAAACACAGTGATTGCCAGTGAAACTCCAAAGCTTCCGACCGTCAGCCCACCAATCGGCAGCGAGACTATCTGAACACCGCTGGAAGCAAGAATCCAAGCAGCTGCGACCTGGCCACCCATTTTGGCTGTCCAGTCAAGCTCGATGAGGTCATCCAGCAAGCCCACAACCACAATCAGCGCCCCGGCACCAAGGATGGCCCAGATTGGACCCGGGTCCCTGAAAATCGACTCGAACCAACCCAAGCTACCGGCGGCTACGACTCCGGAGGCAATGGCGATAAATATGGCGACGCCACCGATACGAGGAGTCGGTTGCTTGTGAACGTCCCGCTCTCTGATCGCGGGGTGGATGTCATATTTTTTGGCGATGAATCTAACGCCCCAAGTTGCCAGGTAACTAATCACCGCGGTGATTAGGGCGACCAGCAGATATGCCCTCACTACTCGACCTCGAGCTCCACATCGCCTATTACCGAGCGAATTCTCTCAAGCGAGATTGCGCCTTTTCTCAAAACCCTGATTGGCTCACCGGCACGAACCTGAGTGAGGTCAAGGATTGTCGAAGCTTCGCCCTTTGGACTGGGGCCACCATCAAGATAGACCGGAACCTTGTCTCCGAAATACTCAAGTGCTTGTTGGGCATTTACCGCTGCCGGATTGCCAGTTGTGTTGGCACTAGAAACTGCCAGTGGACCGACGTCCTCCAAAAGCGCAAGTGTAATTTTGTGATCCGGGACTCGAAGAGCCACGGTCCCCCGGGTTTCACCCAGGTCCCAATCCAGCGAAGGCTGGGCTTTCAGCACCATCGTTAGAGCTCCTGGCCAAAAAGCGGCAGCCAACTGGTTAGCAACCAGCGGCAGATCGGTTGCAAGGGCTGAGAGGGTCTCAACCCTAGGAATTAGCACTGGCGGAGGCACTGATCGCTCTCTGCCCTTGGTGGACAAAAGCAACTCCACGCCTTTGGCGCTGAATGCGTCAGCAGCAATTCCGTAAACAGTATCGGTGGGCAGAACCACTACCTCGTGACGCTGCAAGGCGACTTTGGCCTGACGAAAACCAGTCAATAGGTCAGTATCGACCGCGCAATCGTAAACCCGCTGCATTGCTGCCTCCTGCTATCTGGTTGCGCTAACTGCGCGCAATCGTCCGGTTGGGTCCGGATGGACTTGGACACTTCGCCAATTGTTCTCCAATAGTAATTGACAGACCTGGTCGGACTGACCATCGGCATGCTCCAAAACCAAGAGTCCGCCGTCTCTCACGAGCATCCTGCAGACCACAACTAGGTCCCTGATGACATCAAGTCCGTCCGCTCCGCCATACAGGGCCAGCGCAGGATCGTGATCCTTGACCTCTACGTCGTGAGGAACCAGGCCGTCAGGTATGTATGGAGGGTTTGAAATTACCAAATCGAAAACACCGAGAGATCCGGCTAGCTCCATAAAGTCGCCCACAAGCAACTTCACGGGAGCATTCAGGTTTTCAATGTTTTGCTTTACATAGCCGGCGGCTGACTCCGATAGCTCAATCGCCGTTACCTGCGCATTTGTCTCTTTGGCAATTGAAATAGCAATTGCTCCAGATCCAGTGCCGATGTCCAATGCGGTTGGCTCCCCCGGCAATAGTGACAGAAAATCAATGGCAACCTGAGTAACTTGCTCGGTCTCAGGGCGCGGAACAAATACCCCTGGTCCAACTTCCAGATCAATTGAACGAAATGGAGCCGTGCCAATTAGGTGCTGCAGCGGGATGCGAGTGGCTCGCTTTTCAAGCAGCTCATAAAACTCGGTTGGTATTTCCAGATCTTGACCCATTACCAGCTTGGTCACCAGCTCTCCCCTAGAGATATTGAGGCAGTGGCTCAGCAGTATTTCAGCTTCCGCTGCGTGGGAAACTATGCCTGCTCGCAAGAGGGTTTGGGAGGCTTCTGCAAGTACTTGCTCGGCCTTCATTATTCGGCGCCAAGTGCCGCTAGGCGAGCTTCCTCGTCGGTTTGAATACAGGATTGAACCACTGGCTCTAGAGCACCATCCATGACCTGATCTAGGTTGTAAGACTTGTAGCCGGTCCGGTGATCTGCAATCCGGTTCTCAGGAAAGTTGTAGGTTCGAATACGCTCAGAACGGTCCACCGTTCGAACCTGAGATTTACGAGCAGCCGATGCTTCCGCATCAAGCTCTTCCTGCTTTGCTGCAAGAATTCTCGCCCTCAAAACTCGCATCGCCGCATCACGGTTTTGCAGCTGCGACTTTTCGTTCTGCATCGAAACCACAATTCCGGTTGGCAAGTGAGTGATTCGAACGGCCGAGTCGGTTGTGTTCACAGACTGCCCACCGGGGCCAGAGGAACGGAAAACATCGATCCTGAGATCGTTTTGAGAAAGTTCGACTTCCTCGGGCTCATCCACCTCAGGGAAAACCAGCACACCAACTGCAGAGGTGTGAATCCGCCCTTGCGTCTCAGTCACTGGAACGCGCTGAACTCGATGCACTCCACCCTCATATTTCATGTGGGCCCAAACCCCTTGGGCCGGGTCAGTTGAGGAGCACTTCATGGCCACCTGAACGTCTTTGATTCCACCCAAGTCCGACTCGGTGCGATCTAGCACCTCTGTCTTCCAGCCCTTAGCGGCGGCGTAATGCAGGTACATCCGAAGCAGGTCTGCTGCGAACAGTGCTGACTCAGCGCCGCCCTCACCAGCCTTGACTTCCAAAATAACGTCGCGACCATCATCTGGGTCACGTGGAATCAAGAGGCGTCGGAGTTTTTCGTTTGCTTCGGTCAGCTGTGCTTCGATAACCGGAAGTTCCTCCGCGAACGCGGCATCTTCCTTCGCCAGCTCCTTGGCGGCAGCAAAGTCCTCTTCCAAACCGCGCGCAGCCTCGTCAGCGCTCATAATGGCGCTGAGTTCGGCATAGCGACGATTTAGTTTTTTGGCCAGTCCAGGGTTAGCGTGAACCGCCGAGTCACTGAGCTGCTCTTGCAAACTCGCGTGCTCGGCCCTTAGGCCTGCAAGCGAATCGATCAAGTTATTCTCCGTCGGTCTCTGAAGGAACTGGCATTGACTTCTCCAGCTTCAGCAAGAACTCAACGTTGCTTGCTGTTTCCTTCAAGCGGTTTAGAACCAACTCAAGAGCCTGCTGCTGCTCAAGTCCCGCAAGCGCGCGACGAAGCTTCCAGATGATCTTGGTCTCCTGAGGGCTCATCAGCATCTCTTCGCGTCTGGTTCCAGAAGCGTTTATGTCAACAGCCGGGAAGATTCTCTTGTCAGCAAGCTGACGAGAAAGTCGAAGCTCCATGTTTCCGGTTCCCTTGAACTCCTCGAAGATAACCTCATCCATCTTGGATCCGGTTTCAACTAGAGCGGTTGCCAAAATTGTCAGCGAGCCACCGTGTTCAATGTTTCTAGCGGCACCAAAGAAGCGCTTTGGTGGATAAAGTGCTGATGAGTCAACACCACCGGAAAGGATTCGGCCGGATGCTGGAGCGCTCAGGTTATAAGCGCGTCCCAGACGTGTGATCGAGTCAAGCAGGATTACAACATCGTGGCCCATTTCAACAAGTCGCTTCGCGCGCTCAATTGCTAGCTCGGCAACGGTTGTGTGATCCTCTGCTGGACGGTCGAAGGTGGAAGCAATAACTTCACCGTTGACCGTACGCTGCATGTCAGTAACTTCCTCAGGGCGCTCGTCAACCAAAACAACCATCAAATGAACCTCTGGGTTATTGGTGGCAATGGCGTTGGCAATCGCCTGAAGAACTAGAGTCTTTCCGGCCTTTGGAGGCGACACAATCAGACCACGCTGGCCCTTACCGATTGGTGCTACCAGGTCGATGATTCTGGTTGAAAGCTTTTTGCTGTCGGTCTCAAGACGCAGACGGGTGTCTGGGTATAGAGGGGTCAGCTTTCCAAATTCAACTCTTTCAGCTGCCTCTTCCAGGGTTTGTCCGTTTAGGGACTCGACCTTGACAAGAGCGTTGAACTTCTGTCGCTGGTTCTCACGGTCACCCTCACGCGGCTGTCTGATCGAACCTACAACAGCGTCACCCTTGCGCATGCCGTACTTCTTGACCTGACCAAGTGATACGTAAACATCGTTGCTTCCTGGCAAATAGCCGGAGGTCCTAAGGAAGGCGTAGTTGTCAAGGACATCTAAGATTCCGGCAACTGGGATTAGTACATCGTCCTCAGAAATCTCTGGCTCAGCCTCATCCTGTGGACCACGGCGGCGGTCACGATCACGGTAACGACCGCGGCGGTTGCGGTTGCCACCCCTGCGCTCGTCGTCGCGGTCACGCTGGTTCTCGCGGTCACCACTTCGGGTTTCGCGGTCTTCCTGGCCGCTGCGCTCAGGCTTCTGAGCATCCTTTGAATCGGCGCTGGCTTCAGCGTTGGAGTTACCCTCGGCCTTTGCCTTGGTCTCAGCCTTATCAGCTGCTGGCTTGTCGCCAGCGGCATCTGCTGCAACCTTCGCGGAAGAGGTGCGGCGCCTAGGCGCTGCCTTCTTGACCTCGGTTCCAGCATCGGTGGCTGGCTTTTCGGTCTTTGCTGCGGCCTTTGTCGCTGGCTTTTCTGAAGTCTTTGGTGTTTCGGTTGCGCTTGCAGATTCAGAAGCATCTGCGCTGGTTACGCGGCGAGAGCGGCGTACCGGCTTATCCTGTTGGATTTCATCCATGTTGGTTATTACTCATTTCTTTGCGGCGATCTGCCGTTATTTGGAAACTTGAAGAGAAAATGCAGTGGCGGGCTTTTAGTTGCCTGATCCTGACTGCACACTAAGACTAGCACCTTTGAAGTCAACTGCAAGCGTCAATGCGCTCCAACTTGGAAACATCTCAGCTGCAATGGCGATTGCCTGCATGCGTTTGGCAGGGTCATCTTCCAGAACCAGGACCGAGGGACCGGCTCCCGAAACTACTGCTGGATGCCCGTCGGCACGAAGTCTTTCAATCAGCGCTGATGTCTCCAGCATAGCACTGGCACGATAGCTCTGGTGGAGGCGGTCCTCGGTGGCCGCAAGCATCAGCTCCGGAGATTGAGTTAGCGCGGCAACCAAAAGCGCGGAACGGGAAACGTTGAACACGGCGTCGGTGTGAGGAACACTCTCAGGCTGCAAGCTCCTGGCCAACTTGGTCGACATTTGGTGAGGAGGTACCAGGACCAATGGAGACACTCCGCGATGCACAGTCAACTTCTTGTGGTGAGGAATGTGGTCGTCATCCACCCACGCAATGGTCAGCCCACCAAATAGCGCGGGGGCGACGTTGTCCGGATGTCCCTCGAGCTCTGTCGCAAATTCGAGCAACTGCTGCTCACTAAGTTCAAGCTCGTCCTTGAGAATCCCAGCGGCAAGCATTACTCCGCCGGCAACAGCCGCTCCAGACGAGCCCATGCCTCGACCGTGTGGGATGTTGTTGTGGCAGTGAATCTTTAGTCCCGGAACCTGCTTGCCGAGTCGCTCAAAAACTAGCGCCAGGGACCTGTAAATGAGATTTGATTCATCTCTAGCGATATCTTTCTCACCCTCGCCTGAAACGGTGATTTCCAGACCGGAGTCGACAACTTCCGCTTCATATTCGTCATAGAAGGAAAGAGCCATTCCAAGGGTGTCAAAGCCAGGTCCAAGGTTCGCCGTCGTTGCAGGTATTTTTACGCTCACACGGGTCATTTGACTCGCTCCAGTCCTAGGATTCCAGCGACGGCGTCGGCAGTTGCCGTCACCTTCTTGGGCTTAATTGCTCGACCACGCTCATCCTTCAGTGCCCAGTCCGGGTCCTTTAGTCCGTGGCCAGTAACGGTCACAACTACTGAGTTGACCTGAGGAAGAGTGCCGAGCTGCTTTAGCTTATGCAGCCCTGCTGCACCAGCCGCACTTGATGGCTCAACAAAAACACCACACTCCTGTGACAAGAAACGGTGCATCCAAAGAATTTCCCTGTCGGTGACCGCATCGAAGCCACCATCGGTATCACGCTTGGCCTCTTGTGCCAGGTCCCAGGAAGCTGGGTTGCCGATCCTGATTGCGGTGGCAATGGTCTCGGGCTTTAGCACCGGAGACCCCTGCACAAACGGCGCCGAGCCGGCAGCCTGGATGCCAAATAGTTTTGGAAGCTTCTTAATTCGGCCGTCCGCTACCTCTTCCCGGTAACCCAGGTGATAGGCAGAAATATTGCCGGCGTTACCAAGTGGCATTGCATGAAGGTCAGGCGCTTCGCCGAGAACATCAACTACCTCAAACGCGGCTGTTTTTTGGCCCTGCAGGCGATCTGGGTTTACAGAGTTAACAAGAAAAACCGGGTAACTGTCACTTAGCTCTCTAGCCAGGCGCAGGCAGTCATCAAAGTTTCCCTTGACCTGCAAAATTTGTGCCTTGTGAGCTACTGCCTGAGACAGCTTCCCCCAGGAGATTTTTCCCGCAGGCACCAAAACAACCGACTGCATGCCGGCTTTCACTGCGTAGGCAGCGGCGGCGGCCGAGGTGTTGCCGGTGGAGGCAGCGATGACTGCCTTCGCACCGTGCGCTTTCGCCTTTGAAACCGCCGTGGTCATTCCACGATCTTTGAAAGAGCCGGTGGGGTTCATCCCCTCAAACTTCAGGTGCACAGATCCAACATCAAGCAGCTTGGCAAGAGCCGGTGCATCAATCAGGGGCGTGCCTCCCTCACCGAGGGTCACAATTGGGTCTCCCTCACTAAAAGGAAGCCTGTCAAAATATTCGCGAATTACTCCGCGCCATGGCGCTGCCATTAGAGTCCCTCCACCCGGATAACCGAAGTTACGTTTACAACCGATTTATTTTTCCGCAGGGCCGAAACAACCTGCTCTAGGTCAGACTCCTTGGCCACGTGTGTCATCACGGTGAGCACAGCCGCGGCATCCTGCCTCGCAGGAGACTGCTGCACCGTCTCAACACTCACACCGTTGTCGGCAAAGACCGATGCAATTGAAGCCAGTACGCCGGTTTCATCTGAAACCTCGAGCGTGATTTGGAATCTGGTCACAACGGACTGAACTGAGAAAACAGTCAGGTCAGCATGAGTTGAGTCAGCTAGCCCCGGGCCACCGGCCAGGTGACGCTTTGCAGCACTGACCAGGTCACCCAAGACCGCCGAAGCAGTTTCAGGGCCACCGGCTCCTGCACCGTAGAACATGAGCTGTCCGGCAGATTCTGCCTCTACGAACACCGCGTTATAAGCCCCACGGACCGAAGCAAGCGGGTGCTCGAGTGGAATCAAGGTCGGGTGCACGCGCACAACTAGACCTTCCTGGCCATCTTTTTCGGCACGCTCGCAAATTGCCAAAAGCTTGACCGCATAGCCTGCTGATCGAGCCGCATCAATTTGCTTTGACCCGATTCCGGTGATTCCTTCGCGGTAAACAGAATCGACTGACACCTCTGAGTGGAAAGCTAGCGAAGCGATGATCGCTGCCTTGCTCTGAGCGTCGAAGCCTTCAACATCAGCTGTTGGATCGGCTTCGGCATACCCAAGCTCTTGTGCCAGCTGGAGCGCGTCATCAAATTCGGCACCGGTGGATTCCATCCGATCCAAAATGAAGTTTGTGGTTCCGTTGACAATCCCCATTACGCGATTGATTTTGTCACCGGCAAGCGACTCACGAAGCGGTCGAATAATTGGAATTGCTCCAGCTACCGCGGCTTCGAAGTAGAGCTGGGCACCAAGCTGTTCAGCCAGATCAAAAAGCTCTGGACCGTGTGCTGCAATCAGTGCCTTATTGGCGGTGACAACATCAGCACCGGAATTCAGGGCCAGAGTGATCCATGACTTGGCTGGCTCAATGCCTCCAATGAGTTCGATAACAATGTCACTTGAAAGAATCAACGACTCAGCATCCTCAGTGAACAGCCCTTGCGGAAGGTCAGCGTCGCGCTTGGCGTTTACGTCACGAACCGCGATGCCAGAAAGCTCCAAGGTTGCACCAACTCGGCTGGCCAACTCACCTTGGTTCTCAAGTAGCAGCCGGGCGACCTGAGAGCCAACCGAACCGGCACCGAGCAGCGCGACCCTAATTGGTCTATAAGCACTCTGCATCTCTAAGCCTCTCCGGGTACATAGCCGGCATCTCTGCCGAGCAAGTCTTGTTCGGTCTCTGCGCGCACTAATAGGTGGGCAGACCCCTGTTTCACCGCTACAACCGCCGGCCTTGGCAAGAAGTTGTAGTTAGAAGATAGCGAAAAGCAGTACGCGCCGGTTGCCGGCACAGCGATTAGGTCATTAACGGCGATGTCCGATGGCAGCACACAGTGCCTTACGACAATGTCTCCTGATTCGCAGTGCTTACCCACCACGCGACTCAGGGCACCCTCGTGATTCGATTCTCGGGATGCAATCAGAGCGCTGTATTCCGCTTCGTAAAGGGCTGGTCGAGCGTTGTCGCTCATTCCGCCATCTACGCTCACATATTTTCTGGTGGCGGCAGGGCCCTGGTCGCTGATAGCGACATCCTTGATGGTTCCCACGGAGTACAAAGTGATGCCCGCGGGGCCTGCGATTACTCTCCCTGGCTCAAAGGCCAGTTTCGGAACCGGGATTCCCAAGGTTTCACACTTTTGAGCAACGGCGTTTGCAATCCTGGTGGCTAGCTCACTGAGCTCCTGTGGTCGGTCTGCTTGGGTGTAGCTAATTCCAAAGCCACCCCCAAGATTCAACTCCGGAACTTCGCCGTTGATCAACAACTTGGCGTGAACATCAAGTAAGCGTTCGGCCGCGGCCAGGAAGCCATCGACCACAAATATCTGGGACCCGATGTGGGAGTGGAGGCCCAGGAATTGTAGGTGGGAGTGCGATCGGATTTTCTCGACCATTTCTTCGACATCAACTAGCGCAATGCCAAACTTTTGATCCTCCCTGGCAGTGGCTAGATACTCGTGAGTGTGGGCGTGAACACCGGTGTTTACGCGGAGCCTGACTGGCTGGATCTTGTCCTGTGCGCCAGCGATTGACGCTATCCGCTCGATTTCGAGCTCCGAGTCAATCACTATTGCCCCGACGTTTGCCGAAACGGCTCTCCCGATTTCCACCAAAGACTTGTTGTTGCCGTGCATGCCGATGCGTGAGCCATCGATTCCGGCCGCAAGCGCAACTGCCAGCTCCCCGCCAGTTGAGACATCTATCGAAAGACCTGCTTGGTCGACCCATCGAACAACTTCAGTTGTTAGCAATGCCTTCGAGGCGTAGTAGGTCTTGGCGGTGGTACCAATTTTGGAGGCAGCATCTGAAAAAGCACGCTTTGCCATCATTAGCCTGGCTTCAAAATCTTCCTGGTCCACAACGTATAGCGGAGTCCCAAATTGACGAACCAGCTCCGAAGCCGGAATCGAGCCAATTGAAATTTCACCGCGCTCGGTGCGCGCAGCTGTTCTTGGCCAAATTCGCGCATCTAAAGCTGACAGGTCGCTGGCTGTTTCTAGCCATTTTGGAGTAAGCGGGTTCTTCATTACCTACATCCTTTCAGGGGCAGTGACCCCAAGCAAACCTAGGCCGGTGGCCAGCACCTGCGTGCAGGCATCATTGAGCCAGAGCCGGGTCCTGTGGACACTTTCAACTTCCTGGTCTCCCATCGGGGTGACTCGGCAATTGTCGTAGAAACGGTGATAACTTCCAGCCAGCTCTTCCAGGTAGCGCGCAATTCGATGTGGCTCGCGGAACTCACTTGCAGTTTCAACCACCTTGGGGAACTGAGCCAAGGTTGCAATCAGGTTCTCTTCACTTGGGTGAACCAATTCTTCTGGAGCGAATTCGCTTCGATCGACACCTAGCGACATGGCATTGTTTGCAACCTGGCGGGTGCGTGCATGGGCGTACTGAACATAGAACACTGGGTTGTCGTTGGTCTTTCGAACCAGAACCTCAAGGTCTACATCCACACTTGAGTTAATAGAAGACCTAGTCAGTGCGTATCTGGCAGCGTCCACTCCAACCGCATCCACCAGGTCTTCCAAGGTGACAACGGTTCCTGCGCGCTTCGACATCTTGACCGGCTGGCCTGCCCTAACAAGGTTGACGAGCTGGCCAATCAGAATTTCCATTTCCTTACCGGGAGTGTCTCCAAAGGCTGCACAAATTGCCATCATCCTCTGGACATAGCCGTGATGGTCAGCGCCCAGCATGTAGACGCAGCGATCGAAACCACGCTCCCGCTTGTCCTGGTAGTAGGCGATATCACCGGCAATGTAGGCGGTGGTGCCATCGGATTTGATAATCACGCGGTCGCGATCGTCACCGAAGGTAGTGGACTGCAACCAAGTAGCACCGTCTTGTTCGAATGTGTGTCCCTGAGCCTTCAGTTTCGCGATTGAGCGTTCAACGGCGCCTGACTCGTAAAGGGTGTTCTCGTGGAAAAAGACATCAAAATCAACTCCGAAGTCGTGCAGTGACTCCCGGATTTGCTGGAACATCAACTCCACACCTGCCGCCCTGAAAGCCTCTTGTGCTTCAGCCTCAGGCAGGGCAAGGATGTCTTGAGCGGTCTCTGCAAGCACCTGCTCGGCGATCTCGTTTATGTATTCGCCGGCGTAGCCGTCTTCAGGAGCTGGCTTATTGGAGGCAGCGGCGAGCAGCGATCTGGCAAACCGATCAATCTGGGCGCCGTGGTCATTGAAGTAATACTCCCTGGTGACTTGAGCCCCACAGAATTCGAACACTCGCGCAAGCGAATCTCCCACCGCAGCCCACCGGGTTCCACCCAGGTGAATCGGGCCGGTGGGATTTGCCGAAACAAACTCAAGGTTTAGCTTGATCCCATCAAGAACTGTGCTGCGACCAAAGCTGCCCTCTGATTCAACGATTGTTTTTACCAGTGAACCTGCAGCACCGGTGGCGACAAACATGTTTATAAAGCCGGGGCCAGCAATTTCAATCTTGCTGATCGCTTCGACCTTGCCAAGCTCGACCACCAGCAACTCCGCAAATTGCCTTGGTGACATTGAAAATTGCTTGCCAAACTGCATGGCAACGGTCGTTGCCCAGTCGCCGTGATCACGATTCTTAGGTCTTTCAACCACCACATCCCCCGTTAGCTCAAGTTGCGGCAGAGAGCCTGCTGCCATAAGCGACTCAATGGCGCGCAGGATTGCAGCGGAGAGCTGTTCTGGGGTCATGGCATTTTCCTGAATAGACGCAAAGTTAGCTACTTTGCAGGGGTTGATGTAGACCTAAATCATACCTGCAATGCAATTTGCGCTCTAGGCCGCAAAGCCGATGAGCCAGGAATTGCCTGAGCGCGGGCACTGGTAAGATTTGGCTTACTCCTTTGCCCCCATAGCTCAGGGGATAGAGCACCGCCCTCCGGAGGCGGGAGCGCAGGTTCGAATCCTGCTGGGGGCGCTATCTAGCTGCCAAAAAACTTGCCATCTGACCAAATGCCATTGCTCTGTGTGAGTAAGTTGACTTGATCTCTGCAGGCAGCATTGCCGCCGTAACATCGAAGCCTTCCGGGATAAAGATTGGGTCATACCCAAAGCCGGCAGCTCCAGAAGCCGCAGTTGCAATCTTCCCTGGCCAAACCCCGGTGAAGCTTGTTGCGCCATCGGCTTCGACCAGGGCAACTGTGCAAACGAACGCGGCGGCCCGGTGCTGATCAGGAATGTCAACCAGCTGGCTCAGAAGCAAGTTGCGGTTTACCCGATCGTCCCTACCGCCGCTCCAAATCGCTGAAAATATCCCCGGGGCACCACCCATTACTTCGACAGCTATCCCAGAATCATCTGCAAAGGCAGGGAGCCCGGTGGCCTCAAATGCCGCGCGGGCCTTGATCATGGCGTTTTCTAGAAAACTGATTCCAGACTCGACTGGTTCAGCTGAATTATGAGGAAGCAGCTTCAAGCTCG
Organism: Aquiluna sp.; assembly: GCA_017854485.1. Lineage (GTDB taxonomy): Bacteria > Actinomycetota > Actinomycetes > Actinomycetales > Microbacteriaceae > Aquiluna. The sequence continues at coordinate 22,304 of JAFMHN010000008.1, forward strand.
GCAGTCCGGAACCAAGAATCAGCTTTGCTTCTTCAAGCTTGTGAGCGTTGCCCGTTGCGAATATCAGCTCCAAGCTCTCAGCTCCAATGTTGAGCCAAGTGCCTCCACCTGCAGCTTGGCCAGTTCGGCGGTCGAAACTGTCGCCAAATCAAGCAGCGAAGTCAGCTCATTTCGGTCAAATGGTTCCGCCTCCGCGGTTCCTTGCACCTCTACGAAGAGCCCGCGGCCGGTAACCACCACATTCATGTCAGTGTCGGCTCTTACGTCCTCGACATAGGCAAGATCCGTCATTGGAACCCCATCAACAATTCCAACTGAAACAGCCGAGACCGTGTCAAGAAGTGGCCTCGCGCTTTTGGCTAGGTGTCCGTGTTCTTTGCCCCAATTCACAGCCTCCGCCAGTGCCACAAACGCTCCGGTGATGGCAGCGGTGCGAGTTCCGCCGTCCGCCTGCAATACGTCACAGTCCAACACAATGGTGTTCTCGCCAAGGGCCTTAACATCTATCACTGCCCGCAGTGATCTACCGATCAGCCGGGAAATCTCGTGAGTGCGGCCACCAATCTTTCCTTTAACGCTCTCCCTGTCGGAACGAGTGTGGGTTGCTCGGGGAAGCATTGAGTATTCCGCTGTGACCCAGCCTTCACCGGAATCCTTTTTGAACCTCGGAACACCCTTTGTGAAGGAGGCGTTGCAGAGGACTTTAGTGTTCCCAAAAGTGACCAAACAGGAGCCCTCAGCGTGCAGGGTGTAGCCGCGCTCAAAACGAACTTCCCTCAGGTCTTGATTGCTGCGCTGGTCTTGCCTAGTCATGTGCTCTGCTTCCTAAGTGGTGAACGTTCGTTACTTCGGGACCCAAAAATCTTGCTGCCAGGCGACCGAAATCCTCTGAGCTGCCGGTTGCATAGAACTCGTAGCTCGCCTTCTGCCCCTCGGGTGCCAGAAGGTCATGCTCGGTGAGCACTCGAAATACGTCCTTTGCGGTCTCATCTGCTGATGAGACCAGGTTCACGCCCTCCCCCATTACATAGGCAATGGCTGCCTGCAACAGCGGGTAGTGGGTGCAGCCAAGCACCAGGGTGTCAATCCCAGAATCCTTGAGGGGAGCCAAATACTCCTCGGCTGCAGCTAACACCTCGGGGCCGGAGGTCACTCCGCGCTCCACAAAATCAACGAATTTCGGACAAGCCACACTCGAAATCTCAAAGTCAACCGCGGCGGCAAAAGCGTCGTCATAGGCCTTCGATGAGATGGTGGCGCTGGTGCCAATCACGCCAACTTTTTTGTTTCCACTGGTGCCAACGGCTCGACGAACGGCGGGCTGAATAACTTCGACCACCGGCACTCCAAGCCCTTCGGTATATCGCTCTCTGGCATCCCTGAGGACAGCTGCCGAAGCTGAGTTGCAAGCAATCACCAGCATTTTCACGCCCGATGCAACCAGATCGTCCATGACTTCAAGTGCCAGCTTGCGGACCGTGGACAAGGGCTTTGGTCCATAGGGCGAATTTAAGGTGTCGCCGACATAGTGAATCGACTCGTGCGGCAATTGATCGATTATTGCCCTAGCGACAGTCAGGCCACCTACGCCTGAGTCGAAAACTCCGATTGGTCTTGAATCCACCCCTCAAGTCTAGGCCCGCAGCTCAATTCCAGTGTTGGCATAGGTAGGCTAAGAAGGTGTCAACCGCCCTACTAACCGATCGCTATGAGCTGACCATGGTGCAGGCTGCGCTGCGCTCTGGCAAAGCAGATCGACCCACGGTGTTCGAGGTGTTCACGAGATCGCTTCCGCCCGGACGTCGCTACGGAGTGGTTGCGGGAACCGGAAGACTGCTTGAGGCCGTCAAGGACTTTCGGTTCGACCAGGCTGAAATTGACTTTCTACTTGAAAACGAAATCGTCGATCAGGGAACTGCCAAATGGCTTTCCGAGTTCAAGTTTTCTGGCTCCATCAGTGGTTACCAAGAAGGCGAACTGTTTTTCGCTGGCTCCCCTGTGTTGACGGTTGAATCCACATTTGCCGAGGCGGTGATTTTGGAAACGGTCATACTTTCGATTCTGAACTACGACAGTGCTGTGGCATCGGCGGCAGCCAGAATGCGCTTTGCAGCAGGCAACCGCTACCTCGCAGAAATGGGTGCCCGCAGGGCCAATGAAAATGCTGCAGTGGCTGCTGCCAGAGCTGCCTACATAGTTGGCTTTGACGCGACCAGCAACCTGGAGGCTGGCCGCAGCTGGGGAATTCCCACAATGGGAACCAGCGCGCATTCATTCACGTTGTTACACGACACTGAATCTGAGGCTTTTCAATCGCAGCTTGCTTCAATGGGTCCCGACACCACCTTGCTGGTCGATACCTACGATGTTGAAAAGGCAGTTCGGGAGGCCGTTCGCCTGACGGATGGGAAAATCTCCGCAGTCCGGCTGGACTCCGGAGACTTATCAACGGCAGCGCAGAAAGTTCGAAAGCTGCTCGACGAGCTGGGAGCAAAGGAAACCAAAATTGTGGTCACCAGCGACCTTGACGAGTACACCATCGCAGCTCTTGCTGCGGCACCGGTTGACAGGTATGGAGTCGGCACGTCACTGGTGGTGGGTTCCGGGCATCCGACGGTTGGCTTTGTCTACAAACTCGTATCTCACTTCAACGGGCAAGAGTGGGTCGATGTCGCAAAAACATCAACTGCAAAAACCAATGTCGGCGGGAAAAAGTTTGCCAGCAGAAGCATCGACTCCGGCGTTGCCAAGGCTGAATTGGTGGGGTCTGCCACAACCGGACGCAAGCTGCAGGTGAAGCTGATTGAAAACGGTGAGATTTCTGATTCTGCCGTTGGAATACAGGGCGTCGTAGCAGCAAGAAAGCACCATCAACTGGTCATCGGAGAGCTTGCCGAGGGAGCATTTAGGCTCTCAAATGGTGAACCAGCAATCCCAACTACTTTTGTCTAATCGCCTTTGAGGGTCTCGTAGATTTTCTGGCAGTCAGGGCACACCGGAAACTTGCCAGGGTCCCGATTCGGCACCCAAACTTTGCCACAAAGGGCAATCACAGCCCCGCCCATCACGGCAGACTCAACGATTTTGTCTTTCTTGACGTAGTGCGAATAGCGCTCGTGGTCACCCTGATCAATTTGCTCTAATTGCTCTTGTTCGAGAGTGGTTCCAAGGTCGGGATTGCTCATAGTTTTCTAGTTTAGGTCAGCAGCGCTGCCGAGAGTTACTTCAAATACGAGTCTTTCCCCGCTCCTGATGACAACCACCTCAACTTTGGCTCCAGCTGGCTGCGCTCTAACCAGTGCGGTTAGGTCACTAGCGCCATCTACTCGCTCTCCGTCAAACAGCGTGACGACATCTCCGGCTCGAATTCCGGCTGCGTTGGCAGCCCCGTCTTCGGTTACGTCTTCGACCAGCGCTCCAGTTGAAAAGCCACCATTGGTGTCTGTGTTGTCCCTGACCAGCGCACCCAGGAGACCATGGGTGGCCTGTCCAGTTTCGATGATCTCGGTCGCGATTCGCAAGGCAGTGTTCGATGGGATCGCAAAACCCACTCCGATTGAACCGGAAGTGCCAGAACCAGCCGTTGCAATGGCAACGTTGATGCCGATCAGTTCGCCGCGTTCATTCACTAGCGCACCACCGGAATTACCTGGGTTGATTGCGGCATCGGTTTGAATAACCTGAAGCGAGATTGGTGCCGAGCCAGTTCCGGTCCAGAACTGTAGGCCCGGGTCATCGCTGACCTCAGAGCTCGCAACTTGAATCGTGCGATTTAGAGCCGAGATGATGCCCTGGGTCACTGTTGAAGAAAGACCTAGCGGGGCTCCAATGGCAACGACGCTCTGCCCGACATTTAGCGCCTTCGAGTCGGCAAAAACTATGGGCCTCAAATTGGTTTGTGAGATTTTGATCACGGCCAGGTCATAAATTGGATCGAATCCTATGAGCTCAGCACCGGCCACCGTGCCATCCCAGAGCATCGCGGAAATGTTTGCGGTTTCAGTAAGTCCGCCCAACGTAACCACGTGCGCATTGGTCAGGATATATCCGTCATCGGTCAGCACAACGCCGGATCCCGAACCGCTGCCAGATTCAGAGCTAACCGACAGCGTCACAACAGACGGCGAAGCAGAAACAGCTGCTCCTGTGACCCAATTCACAGAAGTGGCGTCATTGACAACAATCGGCGCTGGCTGGCTTAGGTTCATAAAGGCAAGCGTCCATCCGCTTGAACCTACGACTCCTCCGACTATGGCCGCAGCCAATGCCAGTGCGGTTACGGACAGGGCGCGACTGGGCTTTTTGGCAGCAACGGGAGTCTTTGCGACGTAAGGCTGGCTGAAATTGAATTGGTTTTCGCCAGAACGATTCCACTGTGACATTTGACCCTTTCGTTGTTGCACTCATTATGTGCAACAACTCTGGGCATTCTATGAGTCCCAGCTGAATAATTCCTCACTATTCAACCAGCAGAGTCCTGCGGGGAGGCTCGATAACCTCAATTTCCAACTCATTGCTTTCCAGCACAATCGAAGATGCACCAAGGACCCAGTCGCTGCCTGATATTTGATAATCAACTCGATAACTCACGCTCGCAACGGCTGAATAGGTGTCCACCACCGAAAAGGACCGAGAGACGCCTGAACCCAAAAGCACACCTCCGTCAGAGAAATTCCAGGTGACCGAAACCGCCGTGAAGCGAATTTGTGCGGAAGTTCCTAACAGGGTTCCCGTGGTGGTTCGGTTATTGACGGCAACCTGGAAGGTCGCCGGGTCCATCATCACCAGCTGACCTCCAGGGCTCCAGGTTGCAATCGGAGCATTTGAATATCCGGTGAGCGTGTCCCTAGTGACACGGGTCGAGCCAACTGTTCTGTTTCCGGCAACGGCCGGCTCGGGCGGTTCATCACCTATGCAAAGTCTGGAACCGACTGGAACCCAGGCATTGATGATGGTTTGGGTTGGCTCATCAATCGTGTTGTTCACATAGTAGGAACAAAGTCGCATCGGCTTTGCCTTGGGCGCAGGGCTGGTGGCAGAACCAGATTGTTGTTGAGTAGTGGTCGTCTTTTCCGCACATATCGTGTAGCTGTCTGCGGTGGAAGTCCCGGGATCACAGCTAGACATGGACATCAGAACTGCTGCCACCATCAACATCAGCAGACCTCCAGCAAAAGGGAACTTAGAGAATTCATCTTGGGACTCTAAGCAATTTCTGAAACGCTCACTTTTACTTATACACATAAAAAAACCCCCGAACCTTTAGGTTCGAGGGTTCTTACTGGTTGCGGGGGCAGGATTTGAACCTACGACCTCCGGGTTATGAGCCCGGCGAGCTACCGAACTGCTCCACCCCGCGGCGAAGTTCCTACCTTAGCAGATGAACTGCGTTTAATCTAATGCGGCTAGAGCATCCTCGATCGCCTTAGCCAGGGCCTCATCGGCCCTTCCGAATGCTTCCCAGTCGCCAGAACGCAGAGCTGCCTCTTTGGCTGCAAGAGCGGCACTGGCACGACCTAGAGCTTGATCCAGTAGCGCATTACCGGAATCTGCCGGAGCCTGTTCGCCAGCATCGGGAGCAGGGTCGACCTGGCCGCCATCGGCAGAGGTCGCTCCGGAGTTGCCACCAAATAGAGCATCTAGCGCCAATTCCAGGGTGTCCTCGAAGGCAATCTGGTCACCGAATGCCACCAGTATCTTCTGGAGTAGTGGGTAGCTGGTCTCACCAGTTGACTCGATATAGACCGGCTGCACGTAAAGCAAGCCGCCGCCAACAGGCAATGTCAGCAAGTTTCCGTTGAGGACTCGAGTTGAGCCCTGTCGCAGTAGGTTCAGCAGCGAGGAAACATTGCTATCGGCATTGAAGTTGTTCTGCACCTGTCCAGGACCTGGCACAACAGTTTCACGCGGAAGGTTCAGTAGAGTCAGCTTTCCATAGGAGTCATTGACCTTGCCAGCCTCATTGCCCGCATCAGCATTGGCGATTAGATAACCGGTCAGCACGTTTCTGGTGGTTTCGCCAGTTGACTGCGGAATGAAAGTTGAATAGAGCGAGAACGCACTTTCGGTCTCACCCGGCGCCTGAAGAGTCAGGTAGTAGGGAGGCTGAAGTGTGCCCAGGCCAGTGCCCTCAACCGGGTCATTTGGGGTCATCCAAGCGTCCTGCTGAGAGTAGAACGCTCCGGCTTCGGTCACGTGGTAACTGCCGAGCACTGAGCGCTGAGTCTTGAACAAATCAGACGGGTAACGAACGTGTGACATCAGGTCAGCAGAGATGGCCGAGCGAGGCTGCACGGTCTCTGGGTATAGCTTCATCCAGGCCTTCAAGATTGGATCCTCTTCATCCCACTGATATAGGTCCACCGAACCGTCATAGGCATCTACAGTCGCCTTCACGGAGTTGCGAATGTAGTTGACCTCGGAGGTTTGACGATTGAAGGTCTCCGAAGAAGAATCCAGGATGGAAAGGTTGAACGACTCAAGGTTTGAGTATGGATACTTGGTGGTAGTGGTGTAGCCATCTACTATCCACTTCACTCTTCCATCAACAACTGCCGGATAAATTTCCGAGTCAACCGTTAGGTACGGTGCAACCTCGGCTATTCGATCGGCAGGTGATCGATTGTAGAGAATTTGAGAATTCTCATTGATCGCGTCCGAAAGCAGAATTTGCTCACTCTGGAACTTCAGGGCGTAGGCAATTCTGGTGAAAATATCACCGATTAGCGGACCACCTTCGCCGTCGAAGGTTGTATAGGTTTCGCGCTCGCCGTCTTCGCCGGCTGGGAAGTCAAATTCAAGCGGCTCCGACCCTTCCGGAGCACCAACGATTGAATAGGCAGGAGAATTGGCGCCGAAATAGATTCTCGGCTCAAACTCACCCAGTGCACCGACAGTTGGAATACCCGACTGGAAGAACAGCGGCTTTCCATCGCTATCACGCTTGTTGCCGTAGGCAGCGACAACTCCGAAACCGTGGGTGTAAACAATGGTCGAGTTGTACCAGGAGTTTGAATCTCCAAGACCAGCCTGGTTCAGCTCACGAACCGCGATCACAGTGTCCTGGTTCTCGCCGTCAATTTGATACCTGTCGACATGCAGGCGGTTTGGGAAGCTGTAGTACTGACGATACTGCTCTAGCTGACGGAAGGCGTCGCTCACCAAAGCCGGGTCAATGATTCGAATGGAAGCGGTGGTCTTGGCATCGTTTCTCAAGGCACCGGGCTCAGCCACTACGCTCGCGTCGTACTCGACAACCTCAACCTTGTCTAGGTCATAGGCAACGCGTGTGGCATCGATGTTCTTTTGAAGGTATGGACCCTCCAATGTTCGTTCGTTTGGAACAACCTGGAAGGTCTGAACAATCCATGGGTAGAGCCCGCCCAGTACCAGCGAGCTGGCAACCATAAGTGCGGTTGCAATGATCGAGATCCGCCAGCGGCCGATTACTGCTGTGACAATGAAGGCCAATGCGACCGCCAGTGAAATCAAGGCCAAGATCTGAAGTCCAGGAATCACCGCGTTAGCGTCGGAATAGGTCACACCGGTGAACAATTCACCAGGTGAGGTAGCAGTTGCGTACTGGTCAAACCACAGGCTCAGGCCCTGAACAATCATGTAAGCGGCAATCAGGATTGCCAGCTGGATGCGAGCAGGCTTTGAGATTTCAACAGTCCTACCAGTGAATCTGATGCCGCCGTAAATGAGGTGAACACCCGCGTTGATTAGGGCTGCGAGGAAAATTCCGCCGGAAATGAAGCCGACTGCAAAGCTGTAAAAAGGAAGATCGAAAACGAAGAACCCGACGTCCAGCCCAAACTGAGGGTCGGTCACGCCGAACGGGCTGCCGTTTAGCCAGAGGGCGGCAGTTTCCCACTGACGCGATGCCAGCAATCCACCGAAGACGCCAATCAAAATTGGAAGTCCAATCATGATCACCCGGCGCAGGTTTTCAATCAGCTGCTGGTAGGCCTGAAATGGAGAGGCCTCCGGCATCTTGAGATAAACCGGCCTGGATCTCCACGCTGAAATTAGTCCGACCGCAATAATGACGGACATCAGCGCAAAGCCAATCAGAAAGGCAATAATCTGCCCGACGATCTGGGTGAAGAAAACCACCTCAAAATTTAGCTGGCGGAACCAAAGCCAGTCGGTGTAGATTCCGGCGGCGCTAACCAACACGAAAACAATTACACCTAAGATTCCAAAGGCAATCGACAACGGCGATACTCGTCGTTGGGGGGTTGCTTGTGCTTCAGACAATGTCTATCTCCTAGTTGCTACAGGTCAGTTCCGGCAGCTCTCCACCTGAGGTGTAGAGCTCTATTTTGGATAGTGCTTCAGACAAGTCTCTCACTGTTACAACAGTTAAATTGCTGGGAATCTGCCCGATGACTTCTTCGCAGTTGGCAATTGGAGCCAAAAACAGCTCGGCTCCGGCATTTTTTGCACCTATCATTTTTAGCTCTATGCCTCCGATTGGTCCGACGTTACCGTCCGGATCAATGGTTCCAGTGCCTGCGATGTGTGCCGAGCCAGCTAAAGATCCGTCGGTCAAAGAATCCAGCACTCCAAGGCTAAATATCAGTCCGCCACTTGGGCCTCCGACTTCACCCAATTGCAAATCCAAGGTGAATGGAAAATCGTAGGTGTAGCCAATCATTGCTCCGATTACCCAGGTGTCCTGATTTTTCTCTGGGGTTATTTCCAGTGTTTTTGCTACGCCATCCCTGATTACATCAACCAACAACAGTTGACCACCCTGCGCTTGAATTTCAGATTTGAACTCATCAAACGTGGTCACTGTCTGCCCATTGGCTCCGACCACCAAATCGCCGGCGATCAAAACTCCAGAGGCAGGTGCGTCTTCCAATACCGTGTTGACATAGAGAACTTTGGGAACTTCGTAGCCAATTTCACGCAGGGCTACAGCAATCGCATCTTGCTGCGAAACCTCCATTTGTAAAGAGGACTCGGCTCGGAACTGCTCACTGGTGAAATTAGGGGGAAACACCTCGTCCAACGGAAGCACGACTTGCTCTGAATCAACCCACGCCCGCAGGACTTGAATCCAGCTGGGTGTGGACTCGCGGTTACCCAGCAGTGAAACAGTTGTGACGTCAAACCTTGACTCTGAAGCAAAAGTCTCGACCTCACTGGAGCTAATTACCTGTTTTCCATCAACTTCACCCATGACATTGAACACCTGACCCGGACGTTCAATCACATATCCGGTTGGAACCAGAAACAGTCCGCCAGCTACCATAAAGGCGGTCGCAAGCCCAATCCAGCGAAAAGTTCGCCCGGGCTTTCTCTTTGGTGTTTCATCAAAAAATGTCATTGCCTCAATGCTAGATAGCAGCTCGGACAAAAGCCCCATCGACGCTAACGCCCTTGGCGAACAACCTGCATTTCCCTGCAAATTGACAGCCCATTTTCGGTTTCACAGGCTACGTTCATATCCAAAGAGGAGACCGGTGGAAGATCAACCAAGTCGCGAAGAACTAGAACGCCTGATTCGCAAGATGATGGAAACTGGCGAGCTCAATCCCGAAGAGTTGGCGAAAGTTGCCGGTTTCAGCGCCAACCCAGAAATGCTGCAGGAGCTTTTTGGGCAAGTTGCAGCAATGACAGCAAGCTCACCGGCTGGAGAACCAGTGAACTGGAAGCTCGCCATTGACCAGGCGCTTGCCATTTCCAGGAAAAGCGAAGTCCGCCCATCCTTGGCCATTGAAGCAGAGCTTGAAAAAGCCTTCGATATTTCAAGGCTCTGGCTCAGCGAGGTAACCGAGTTCTCAAACTCAAACCCGCCCAAGAAGCTTTCACGCTCGATGTGGGCACAGGATGCGATGCCGCTTTTCAAGGAACTATCCGAGCCAGTGGCCAACAGCATGGCTAAGGCGCTAACCGAAAACCTCGGCAACACCCTTCCGCCTGAGCTCAGCCAGATGCTTGGTCCAGCGCAAAATTTCATTGGCAATGCCGGGAGCTCCATTTTCGCCATGCAACTTGGCCAAGCTGTGGGCAAGCTTTCGGCGGATGTTCTGCTCTCGGGTGAGATTGGCATACCTCCTTCCAATAGACCGGGAATCATCACACAGAACCTGGAGGGGTTCTTGAAGGATCTCGAGACACCCAAGTCGGAAGTTTTGATCTACCTTGCGACACGTGAGCTGGCGCTGACCGCTCTGTATAGCCATGCCGGCTGGTTGCGCGAGCAAATCATCACTCAGGTCAGGGAGTTCGCAGCCGGTCTGCGAGTCGATTTGAGTGGAATCGAGGACGTGGCTGCTGCCTTCGATCCCACTGATCCGGATTCAATGGAGCAAATCATTGAAGCCAGCGCAATGGTGTCACCTAGGTCCGAGGAGCAGCAACAGGCTCTCGAGCGGATTGAGGCGATGCTGGCACTTATTGAAGGCTGGGTTGACTTCATTAGCCTGGAGGCAACCAAGCGCCTGCCCAACATCCAGGCGGTAGTGGAAATCTACAATCGGAAGCGAGCAACCAGCGGCGCTTCTCAAAAGACTTTTGAGGCGCTGCTTGGCCTTGAGATGAGCCCCCGGTTCCGAAGAGAAGCCGCGGCGATGTGGGGGAAGGTTTCAGAGTCCAAGGGTCACGCAGCTGCAGATGCGCTCTGGTCTCACCCCGACCAAATGCCCACTCAAGAAGAAATTCAAGACCCGCAGATTTTGATTGCCCGGCTTGAGAATGCCTCGGATGACTTTGATGACCAGCTCAAGAAGTTTCTGGAATAAGTACCTGCCTGTGTAAAGTCGCCAGCATCAATTTTTTGAAGACGCGAAAATCTTGGAGTGGTAAGACAAATCAATCCAGGACTGGCAAGGCTGTGGCTGGCAGATAACGCCAGGCAGTTCGGCTCTAACGCCAACATTAAACTCGATCAACTTTCAAACAGCCAATTTCGAGTCCTTGATTACCTGGAGGCTGGAATTAGCGATAACCAGCTTGAGCTTTTGCCGAAAATGTCTCTGGCGAGCCAGCAGACCACGACAGATTTAGTGGAGCGGCTGGGTCCGCTGATTTCCAGAACCTCATCATTTTTGCCGGATTTTTCTGAAGCTGAAGTGAACAAACATTTCGCCGAAATAATGAGGCTGTTTTTGCTCTTTGCCGAGGATCCTGCACAAACCCTCAAGGCCCGAAAAGCCATGAAGGTCTTTATTTCGAGCCTGGACCGAACCGGGCTCACTCTCATCCGGGGCCTTGCCGCATCGGCGGTTGGTCTTGTTTTCACAGAGGATCACTCCAAGGTGAGCCTGGCGGACACCATAGAACTGGGTTACCCACCACACCTTGAGCAGACTCAGCGAGTCAAGGCAGCAAAGTCAGCTGAACCAAACATCGAAATCCAACTCCACAGCCGAAGGAGCACCTCCTTTGACACAGCTGACCTGGCAATTCTGATTAATAACGACGTTGTTAAACCAGGTGACTATCAACCTTGGTTATCTAGGGACGTCCCCCATGTCTCGATATGCTTCGATGAGCTGGGAGTGCAGGTTTCGCATGTTGTGATTCCTGGGGTGACTCCCTGCCTGGGCTGCATTGAGCTAGCTCGACTCAGAAGCGACACAAACCGGGTTGCAATAGCCACCCAATTGGCAAATCTAGAAAGAGACCTGGCTGATAGCTCACTGGTGCTGTTTGCATCGGGGCTCGCTCTGACAAAAACCTTGAACTACCTCGATGGCCTAGGTCTGCCCCAGACGGTGGAAACGACCAGGCTAGACCGATCCGGTGAGGTTACCGAAACCCAAGCTAGTTGGACTGACTGCGGCTGCCGAAACGCTGTATGAACTCAGAGGCTGGCTTATCTAGTCGGTAGCTGGCCTGCAGGAAATTTTTCGCCCTAGTTATCGCGACATAAAAAAGCCTCTGCTCTTCAGCAATTTCCGAGTCGGTCTTGGCATACCCAATAGGGAAATACCCCTGGTTCAAACCGATTAGAAAAACAGTTTCAAACTCGAGCCCCTTGGTGCCGTGGACTGTGGCCAACATGACTGCTTCGCGCACTGGCTCGTGACCTGATCGCTCGCGCTCGTCTAGTTCCCTAAGGTATTCATCCAGGCCGGCTTCATCAATATCCTCGAGTACTTCCAAAAACCAGTTAAGCGCTTGCCACTTCTCGTTCTTCTCACCGTTTGACTGCCAACCAAGCGCTGTGACTATTTTTGATACCTCGACAAATAGCGGGTCAGTTATTTCGCTTGATTGCATTGCTCGAATTGCACCCAGAGCCATTGCCACCTCGGGTCTCCGGAAAAACCTTCCCGAGCCTCGAACCTGATAATCAACCCCGGACTTTTTCAGCTGCTGCTCAATTTCCTCGAGCTGTGAGTTTGTCCGAGCCAGAACCGCAATTTGTCTGGGTGCAGTCCCTTCCGAAATTGACTCGATGATTCCCTGACCAACAGCCTGGGCCTCAGCCTGAGCATTTTTATAGGGCGTGAAGGTTGGAACAGAGCTCACCGCCCGCATTGGCACCAGCGGGGAGGCTGAACTCACTCGATTTGCCAGCGCCACAATCTCTTGGCTGGACCGATAGTTCTTATTCAGTTCAAAAACTTGCGCATCTGAGTAACGGGACTGGAAGTCAGTCAGAAAGTCACTGCGAGCGCCGGCAAAGGTGTAAATGGTTTGTCTCGGATCACCAACCACGCACAACTCATGGCGTTGACCCAACCAAGTTTCCAAGAGCGCCTGCTGTAGCGGGGAGATGTCCTGATACTCATCAACGGTGAAGAATCGATACTGCTGTTGAACATGGGAGAGCATTCTGGGCTGATCCCGAAGCAACCCCACCGTCAACAGCAGCGCATCCTCCCAGTCGATAATTCGACGCTGCTGCTTGAACTTTTCATAATTTTTGAAAAACTCCACAAACCTTTCACTGCTGATCGACTGCAGCTGCCTGCCAGCTTCTTCGTATTTGTCGATGTCATGCATTGAATAGCGAAGGAACTCGACCTCGGATTGAAGACTCAGCTTCAATTCTTGGTTGGGCCTGATGCCCATCTGATCCAAAACCTCTTGAATCAAGCCACCCTTATTTGTGACCAATTTGGGCGCAAAGCTCTCTGTCAACTGCGGCCAGAAGAACTGAAGTTGAGCAAGGGCTGCAGAGTGAAAGGTTCGTACTGCCACATCACCGGCCCCGAGCTTTCGCAATCTGGATCTGATTTCAGCCGCCGCTCTATTGGTATAGCTGAGCGCGAAGACTCGACTGGCTGTGTAAGCACCGGTTTCTATCCCATAGGCAATGCGGTGGCTGATTGTCCTAGTTTTACCGCTACCGGCTCCTGCAACTATCGCAACCGGGCCATGCAGTGCGGTTGCAGCAAGCAATTGATCTTCATCGAGTTGCGCCAAAAACTCGCTATGTGAGTAATCAGCGGTCATTGGTATTCCTTTGGCTGCGCGTGGCGTTGACCCTCGGAAGCTCTACTGCAATCTAACCTGTCTTCGTGGGACGACCTAGTCTGATATTAGCCGCGCTGGCAGCCGATGCTGCTCCGGGCAAAACCTTCCGTTCCTATCGCAGAGTCGAGACCAATCCGGACCTCGACCAATTGCAGTTGTGGGACCAAGAAGACCACTCCTACCAGCTACTGATTCCAGCCACCGGTGCCGGCGAAGCAGAGCTGGCAGGTGAGCTCCAGGCAATTGACGTCATCTCGGATTTCGTCCAAGACCTAGAAATAGATAGCCCCGAACTCGTTGGCCAAACCAAGGACCCGGATGGCACGACCGCGGTTCTGCTGACACTAATTGGTGGCCAAACCCCAGACCTTGCCCGCTTTACTCCAGGCGAGTTCTCCAAGAGCTTTGCGCAGGCTGTCGCCAGCATTCACAAGCTAAACCCTGACATTATTCGCGAAGCTGGACTGCCCGAGTATGACGCTGACTCGGTGTTGAAATCAAAGGTTGCCGAAATCGATCGCATCGCTCAAACCGGACGAGTCCCAGCACAGCTGCTGAGCCGCTGGGAAGCTGCAACCGAGGACCTGGGGTTGTTCAGATTCCACCCGACAGTGGTGCACGGAGGATTGAACCAGGACACAGTCATGGTTACCGGGCAAAAAATCACCGGCATCGCAAGCTGGAGCACCCTGCAGATTTCAGACCCGGCCGAGGACCTGCGCTGGTTGACCGGTGGGGCACTCAGAACCACCCTGGAAGACACGCTTATTCACTATCGAGCTCTTCGAGAAAATGCCGATGAAAACATTGGCCAACGCGCTCAGCTCTATTCTGAGCTAGAGCTCGGCAGCTGGCTGGCGCACTGCGTTGAAATTCAAGATGAAAAAGCGATTGCTCAGGCAGAGGACATGATCTCTGAACTCAGGGATCAACTCGAAAGCGGAAACCTTCGAAGCCTTCGTGCAGCCAGTTTCGCTGGAATCAATACTGTCGCAACTGCACGTCAAAAGCCTGCCGCTTCGATGGAAGCGGCTGAGACCGCCGAAATTAGTCAGGTCGCTGAAGCTGAAGCTGAAGACACTAAAGCGGACGAAGAGCTGTTCTAAGCTCGGCTAGCCTGGCTGCCAACTCGGCTTCTGAGGGAACCTCAGGTGAAATCTCGACACCATCTTCGGCAAAGAAGAATGATGCCTTCACTTTTTCAATTCCTAGCCGCTGCCATCTTGCGAATCCGATCCGATAGAGCGCTAGCTGCACCGCCCGCTTAGCTACATCTTCCTGGCTAGCTGGCGAACTCCCAGATTTCCAATCAACGATTTCAAATTCGGAGTCATTTTGGAAAACGGCATCCAGCTTGCAAACCACGACCGTGCCACCCAGTTCAAATTCAAGCGACTGCTCAACGAACACCGGCTGCCTTGATGCAAACCTTGAGTTTTCAAAATTCTCCGCAAGGGCTCGCTGATCCGAATCCCAGTCATCCAGATCCAACTCACTTTCGAGCGCAAATGCCTTTTCCAAAGCGGCATGAAATTCGGTTCCTGCCTCGGCAGCACTTGAATACGGCACGGGCAGAGGTCGAGTGAGCATCTGGCGGAAATTGTCGGGGTCTGCCAAAAGCTCCACAACCCGCGAGGCCGAAAGTCTTAGCGGAATCTCAGGCTGCTCTTGGGTCCTGAGCTTTTCTGCCTGCTCAATGATTGACGCCAGCTGAACGCTCTGACTGGCAAGAGTTGGGCTGGCATCCAAAACTTCCTGGGCGGCCCGGGCTTGTTCGGGCCGAGCCTCTCCAAGTGGGTCGAAGGGCCAGGTCACTTTCTTGGTTTGGTCAATCAATGGGTTGGCTGGCAGTGGCTCTGGGACCGCCTCAATCAGTTCGGCCAATCCCTCGGAAACTAACTCAGTGAGGTAGGGGGCCAACTCCCTGGCTTTCTGGATGCCCGGTTTGTAATAGCTGGCGGTCAACAGCAGCTGATTGCCGGCACGGGTCACCGCGACGTAAGCGAGCCTTCGCTCCTCCACATCATGCTTGAGGCGATTGGCTGCAGCAAAGGCATCAACGGCTTGTTTCAGATCCTTTTGAGTGGAGGCAGCTTCCCAGGCCAGCTCTGGGATGTAGTTGCAGTCTTGCCTAAGCTTATGTGGCAGTTTGCCGGGCTGCAGCCAGCCTTTGGTGTCCCTGGATTCAACTGGAAATGACCCTTTGACTAGGCCAGCTACCACCACATGGTCCCACTCCAAGCCCTTGGCCGCATGGACGCTCATGAGTTGAACCACGCCCAACTTTGCTCCGGTTTTAGGAAGCTCGAAACGTTCGCTGGTTACCGCGTAGTCCAGCCAACCTAATAGCCCCTGCAGCGAAGGTCGAAGCGAACTGGCCTCGTAGTCAGAAACCCGCGCGATAAAGCCCTCAAGGTTCGCTAGCGGCAATTTGCTTCGCTTATGGGCGTAGAGCTCGATATCCAGCTCCAGCTCCCTTGCCATCGCCCAGGCAAATTCGGTGACACTGAGCGACAACTGCGTTCGCATGAGATGGAAAAGCTCGCTTGCCTGAATCAGGCGCTCCAGCCCCAACTCCGACAGCTCAGCAAACTGCCTCGAGCTTGGTTTCCGGATTTCATCGAGTGCCTCAACAAGTGTGATTGGCAGTGCCGGCGTGACTTCCTGGCGAACTTTGGTGAGTTTCTTTGCGAATTGATGGAGCTTGGCGATATCGCGCGGCCCTATCCGAAATTTTGGTCCAGCCAGAATTCTCATCAGGTCTGCCCCGGCCTCTGGATCGGCCACAACCCGCAGCGCAGAGATCAGGTCAATTACCTCCGGCTGCTCCAATAAGCCAGATAGTCCCGTGATCTCAACTGTTAGACCTCGGTCCTCGAGTGCAATTGCGAACTGGCGCATTGCCTGCTTGGAGCGAAACAGCACTGCGGCACTGCTTTCGCTAGTTACCCGCTCAGTTAGCCAACTGGCAACTGCCAGTGACTCGCCAACTTCGTCTTGTGAAACAAGGGCGAACACTTTCCCCGCAGCCTCTTTCCCCGCTCGAAGCAGAACCGGAGCAAGCCCAGAGTCAGAATTTAGATCTTGGCTCACTCGGTTAGCCGCGGTCACGATGGCCTCTCCGGAGCGCCAGCTGGTGCTGAGGCTGTAGACCTCACCCTCGCCGAAGTCATCCCGGAAGCCGGTCAAATTAGCGCTGGACGCTCCCCGCCAGCCATAGATTGCTTGGTTTGGATCCCCAACAGCCATGACCGGCTTTCCAGAAAACAGCTTGGACAAAAGCATGGTTTGAATCCCGGATGTGTCCTGATATTCATCAAGCAGGACAAACCGATGTGGCAGTTGCAGATTCTGCTGCTTGAGTGCCTCAAGGGCCAGGGCTACCTGGTCAGAAAAGTCCACCAAACCACGCAGCTTTTTCTGACGCTGAAATTCCCTAGCGAGCTCAAAAACCAAAATTGAGCTCGTGGCATCGTCGATAACCGCTTGGTGATATGCGTAAGTCCCGGCCCCACCCTTGTCCGATTGCGGAAGAGCAGAAATGCTCCTTACAAAAGTTTCTAGGTAGTCGATAGCGGTGTCTGGCTGACACTGGTTGTCAGTAAGTGCGCTGGCTGCAGCCAGCACCCTGGAAACCAGGTGGTCAAGGGATTTGTCAAAGACTTCGAGGGTTGGAAAATCTACGACCTGTGCCTGGGTCACAATTTCCCTCGCCAGTGAAATTGCTCCAGCCTCCGTCATGAGCACTGCGTCTGCGTCGTAACCAACCTGAAGCGACAGGGAGCGGAATATCTCGTTACCAAACGAGTTATAGGTGGTTATCTTCGCCGGTTCAAAGTCCTGGTCAAGCCCCTCGGGCCAGTAACTAGATTCCCGAAGTTTCACTAGCCCCTGCTGCACCCGAACGGCCAGTTCTGTGGCGGCCTTTCTGGTGAAGGTAAGGCCAAGAATCTCGCTCGGTGTCGCGAGTTGATTTGCAACCAAGAACAGGGTTCTGACAGCCATTAGCTCGGTTTTGCCGCTCCCAGCGCCTGCAATCACCAGACTCGGAGCCGAAGTATCGGTGTTTGAGATGGCCGCTTCTTGTTCTGGCGTGAGTTGGAATTTGCTCACAACCGAGAAAATCTCTTGCGCAGAATACTTAGGCACTGGTCACCGCCCTAGCCAATAGGAGCTGACACTTCGCATCACCCTCACAGTGACCTGAGACTTCTGCTACGAATTGAGCTTGACCGATTTCTGCCTCGGCGCGCTCCAGTAGCTTTCTAATGACTGCTTCTGATTCACCTTCGAGTTTTGGCTGCTCCATCACCTTAAGCGATCCTCCCCCAACCGAGATGATGCGACCGCCGGCAACCTCTTCGCCAAAGACCTCTCTCAAACCAAGCTGATAAAGCGCTAGCTGACGGTGTTCTTGAACATCCTTTGCGCTGGGGGTCTTTCCAGTTTTTAAATCCGC
The DNA here is from genome assembly GCA_017854485.1 of Aquiluna sp. Classification (GTDB taxonomy): domain Bacteria; phylum Actinomycetota; class Actinomycetes; order Actinomycetales; family Microbacteriaceae; genus Aquiluna. Next base: position 40,206 of record JAFMHN010000008.1, read on the forward strand.
GGCAATCAGACCGGATTCGGCTCTCTCAACCCGGTCGATTTTGCCCGCAACCACCAATTTTCCGAGGCTGATTTCAAAGCCCTGCTCGCTGGCAACTAGTTCGGCAGGTCGATCAAGGTACTCAGAAATCAAACCCAGCATCTTGACTGCTCTTCGATGTGCCGAGCGATTGAGCCATTCAGCATCGAAGCTGAGCGTGTGCCAATTCGACTCCACGAACTCACTGAGTTGAGCATGGGTTAGAGAGACTTCCATGGCCGCATGCAACAGGGTTCCGATTGATGCCTCGAAGCTCGAACCGTCACCACCGAAGGTATTGATGAACCAATGCAGCGGGCACTTTTCAAATGCCTCCAGCTTGGATGCACTGAGCCTGAGTGATTCATCGTCTTGAACGACATCTTCAGATGTTGATGGCTCCAGCAACCCCTGCCAATTACTTGGGTGGGCGCCACTTGCCCCGATCAAAGCAAGAGCTGCAAGCAGCGGAGCTGCCTGACTGTCGCCCTGAATCAATTCGGAGCGAAGCTTTCCAACCAGGCGCCTTGGATCAAACTCGATGTTTACCTCGGTCTGCTTTCCGTTGGCTCGCAAAATCTGCAAAAACTGCGATGGCTGTTCATCGGATGCCTCCATTGCCGAGAGGACTAGTTTGCTTCGGGTGACCCCAAGACTCTTATAGAAAAGCCTGAGCTCATCTGCCAGTTCTGCTCTGGTTGGTCCGGTTGGACTCTCGGACCTGCCTGCCAAGAATGACTGTAGTGAGGCTGCTCCCAGCATTGAATTTCTAGGTTTCAGGTTTGGCCAAATGCCCTCTTGCAACCGAGGAATCGCCACCACCTGAAACTGGCTTCCTGCCAATTGAGATGGAGTTGCAAGAACTACGGCATCTCTGGCGGCGATGCCGGCCAGGGAGTCCTGAACTACCTGGGCGGCAAGTTGCTCTTGAACAAACTCTGCCGGTGTTCCCAGCTGCTGCTGGTCAAACCGAATGGCGGCGGCGAACAACTCCAGAATCGCGTCGATATCCCTATTGGCGGCCAAGGCGACCTCGGAGGAACCGGCAGCCAACTCCTGCAGCTTGCTTGACGGGGCCAAGCTCCAGACTGCGCTAACGAATGCATATGAGCCAAGGCCTCGTTTGGTCCTGAGTTCTTGCAAAAGCTCAATCGCCTTGTTCAGACTGCGAATTTCAGGGGTATCTAAATCAATTGGATCATCAAACAAACTTTGGAGAACCTGGGCTCTGCTCAGAGCCTGGAACTGTTCAAGCTGGGCAAGTTGCCGAAAAAGCCTGCGCTGTTGAATCACAGACAGTCCAATTAGTCGCGACCCCAGCAGCTGCAGGACCAAGTCTTGGTCGGACTCACCGAAGGCCAGTTGCCCAAACTCAAGAACTGCTCTCGCAGCCGGCTGCTGGCTCAAGGGTCGCTGAACTCCCAGGATGCGAACCGGGATGTTTCGGGCAGACAGATCACTAGCGAGCTGATCGAGCTGCACTCTGGTCCTAGCCACCACGCACATTTGCGACCAGGGTAGATCCGCCTGAACTCGGCTGATTCGAAGTTCACTGGCAATGTAGTCGGATTCGGAAATTTGGTTATCAAATAGCGCGAACTCGGCTTGCTCCCCTGGCTCAATCGGCAGGGGTCGATGCGCAAGTGCGAGGGAGGTCGGAATCCGCTGCACAATTTTGGACATTAGATTCACGACAGACCGCGGTTGCGGCAGCTGGTCCTCGAGATAAATCTGGACTAGCTCCGGCCGGTTTTTCATAAAGAAATCAACAAAGGCACCTGCGGAGGCGCGGAACCCCATGGTGGCCGAATCAGGGTCACCAACCACTATCAGTTGCGCCTGGCTTGCGATTCTCGAAACAAGCTCTAGGCCTGCCAGGGATATGTCCTGAGCATCATCTAGGAGCAGCACCCTTGGTGGCTTGAGGGCATCGGTCAAAGCTGCTGCACGAACAACTAGCTGAGATGCGTCTACCTGACAAGCTCGCTCCAGCTCGTCTAGATAGGCCGGATAGAGGTCCAAGGCTGCGGCCCAATTAGCGCTGGGCCACTGTCGCTGCAGGGCAGTGAGGCCGGCAGCATCGATGTTGTTTTCAACCAGAACCGAGAATAAGTCTCTGAGCTCTGAGTGAAAACCCGACAAGGAATAGGTCAGAGAGTCAACTCCCCAACTTTTTGTCAGAGATTTTTCCTCCGCTGCCGTTATCAAGCTAGCGATGAGCGATTGCTGCTTTGCGCCAGACAACAGCTTGATCTCGGGATTCTCGGCAGTCAAAATTTCAAAGGCGTAGGAGGTGATGGATCTGGCTCTGGGCCCGGTGCTTACCTGACTCGAGGCAAGTGCCAGCTGATCCCGCAGCATTGCCGCCTGGGCACGCTGCGGAGTAAGCACCAAAATTTCCTCGGGAGCATAACCAAGTGATTCGTACTCAGCCACCAAATTCAAAATGAAACCGGTTTTACCGCTGCCGGGAGCACCTATGACAAGCGCGTCGCCTCTTTGAATTTTTGGCAGCAGTCGCCCGCTGTTAGCAACGCTGGATCCGGAAGAATTCATCACGCTAACAATCTATTTGGCACAAAGGACTTTTTTCTTGCCGTAACCTTATTATTCGATAAGGAGTCACATGGACGTCACAATTGGAATCAAGGACAATGCCCGCGACATCAGCTTCCAGTCGAGCGACAGCTCGAAGGATTTGATCTCTCAGGTAAAAAAGGCGATTGAAGGCAACGAGCCGGTAATTGAGCTCAGTGATGACAAGGGTCGAACCATCATGGTTCCAACCTCATCAATTGCATACGTCGAGATCGGCGCCGAGGAAACTCGCAGAGTAGGATTCCTGGCCTAATGGAGATCCTAATCATTGTGGCTTACGCCGGCATCTTGGCCATGGTTGCCCCCTTTGTACTTCCAAAGTCGGACTTTTACGGGAAATTGGTCCCAGCAAGCATTGCGCTCAGCTCTGGAAGCTTCGTGTGGCTAGTCCTAACCTGGTTGGGATTCAGCTATTCAAGTCCCTGGATTTGGTTCATCGCAATGTTGGTAATGCCAGTTGCAACTTGGTTTGGAACCGGCTACCTATCAAAAACTCGCGAGGCTGCCGAAGCCAGCAAGCTTGCCGAAATTCGACTACGCGGTAAGACCCAGTAGGTCCATTCTCACCGTGTGCTGAGCTATTAGCTCAGAGGTAAATGGCTCCAGAATTTTAAATTGCTCTCTTGCTAGAGCGACCGTTTCGGTTGGCACAGTTGGCGGCATTACCCGGGTCAAGTCAACCGAGTCTCTAATCTCAAGCAGCGCATCTGCCACAATCATCCGACCGAATAGGGCAAGCCTTGGCCCAAGGATTGGGTCCGAGGCGATTCCAGCAGCGAGTTCCTGGGCGCAGAACTTTTCAAGCTCCGAAGAGCCGATCAACTGCTCAACTTTGATTCGCTTGGCTGGGGGAAGTCCCTTCGCGACTCTGGCCGCACCATCCTGAAGTATTCCAAATACGACATAGATTCTTATCAAGTCTTCATACCAGTCAGCACCCTCGGTGCGGATAACCAGTTGATCTAGTCGCTCTCGGATGTCAGCTCGAAGGTCCATCTGACTGTCACCAGAGCGAATCAAGATCGCTTCCAGCTGCTTGGAGCGGTCTCGATAGCTAGCGGCTAGCGCCTGCTGAGCCTTTGACTGACTTAGCAGAGGCGCTTTCTGTGAATCCTGCTCCAGCAAATCAGAGATGACTAGCGCAAGTTGAGAAAGTGTAGCGATGTAGATATCGGCTGAGGGGGTAAGCTTAGAAGCGTTAAGTTGGATTTGACTGCGACCCGAGGTCGCGTCTCTGGAAGGAAGCGCAAGCTTCTGCGAAACCTTACGCATTCTTCGAAACCAATCCAACACCTTGCAAGCTTATAGCTCAGCTTGCACAGAAAGAAAACCTTGAGCTTAAACATACGGAGATTTTTTTGAGTTTTAAATCACTTGGCATCGACACAGACATCTGTGATGCCTTAGATTCCAAGGGCATCACCAGCCCATTCCCGATTCAAGAGCAAGCTATTCCAGTTGCGTTATCTGGTTCCGACGTTATTGGCCAGGCCAAAACCGGAACTGGCAAGACGCTTGGCTTTGGCTTGCCGCTTATTCAGGCCCTAGGTGAGAACCCTCCCAAGGGCGTGCAGGCACTGGTTGTCGTGCCAACCAGAGAGCTGGCCCTTCAGGTGTCAGAGGACCTAATTATGGCAACCGCCAACCGACCAACAACCGTTGTCGCCATCTATGGTGGCAAAGCCTATGAGGGTCAGGTAGCTGCTCTTGAGGGTGGTGCACAGATTGTGGTGGGAACACCTGGTCGATTGCTGGATCTTGCCAAGCAAAAACTGATGGACCTTTCCAAAGTGACCTTCATGGTTTTGGACGAGGCCGACGAAATGCTTGACCTTGGCTTTTTGCCTGATGTAGAGAAGCTGTTCTCTCTAACACCTCCGCAGCGCCAGACCATGTTGTTCTCAGCAACCATGCCCTCGCAGATTTTGAGCCTGGCAAGGCGTTACCAAAACCGCCCTATCCACATTCGGGTCAGTGATCCGGACGAAGGAAAGACCAAGGCGGACATCAAGCAGTTTGTTTACCGAGCGCACTCGCTTGACAAGGATGAGGTCGTTGGTCGCATCCTGCAGGCCGAGGGCCGCGGCAAGACTGTGATTTTCGTTAGAACCAAGCGGGCTTCAGCCAAGCTAGCCGAAGAGCTAATTGACCGCGGCTTCAATGCTGCTCCGCTACATGGAGACATGTCGCAGGACGCCCGCGAACGCTCGATGAGCGCTTTCAGAGAGGGCAAGAAAGAGATCTTGGTTGCAACCGAAGTTGCCGCCAGAGGAATTGACGTGGACGACGTGACGCACGTCATCAACTATTCGGTGCCAGAGGACGAGAAGGCCTACCTGCACCGCATCGGAAGAACTGGCCGTGCCGGTAAATTGGGTGTCGCCGTTACCTTCGTTGACTGGGATGACCTTGCTCGCTGGGTTCACATCAACCGCGAGTTGGACCTGGGAGTGCCGGAGCCGACCGAAACATATTCCAACTCCGATCACCTCTACGCCGAACTGGGAATCGCTCCGGGCACAAAGGGCAGAATTGGCCGTGCGCCAACCCAGAAGTCGACCCAACCTCAGCGACAGGGAAACCGTTCACAGCCTCAGGCTAAGGCCGAGGCGGCAAGACCACCGAGGAACCGTAACCGCAATCGAAACTACAAGGGAGCTTCGAAACCAGAAGCCTGATCCAAAATTCGCTGAAGCATTTCGGGCGAAGTTTGGTTCTCCCCCAGTAAGTTATCTTTCCCACCAACCCCGTGGTAGTCGCTAGAACCAGTGACGATTAGCTGGTGCTTGAGGGCCACATTTCTCAGCCAGTCCTTGGCTCGAGCCGGCACCGCTCTATGGTTGACCTCTATGCCATCAAGACCTGCTCGAATCAGTCCACCAAAGAACTCTGCCGGCAGATCCGAAAACGAGGCGCCGGCTGGAAAGTCAATCAGAGGATGGGCGATCACTGATACTCCCCCGGCTTTACGAATCAGTTCAATCGCACGTTCGGTTGGCATCGCATGATCTGAAACGTAATAGCGGGACTTGGAGTGAAGAATTGACGTGAAGGCGTCTGACCTGGTCGGAACAACCCCAAGGGTCACCAGGGCATCTGCAATCGCTGGCCTTCCAACAGTCGACCCTTCGGGCAACTCCGCAAGCACTTGCTCCCAGTCAATCGGGTAATCCTCGGCCAGCAGGTCGACCATCTTTTGTGCCCGACTGATCCTGGAATTCCTGGTTTTCTCGAGCTCGGCAGTTAGTTCGGCGTGGGTGGGGTCCGGCAGATACGCAAGTATGTGGACACTGATTGAGCGGTCTTTGTCAACCTGCTGCCTAGTTGAAACCTCGATACCAGGAATGATCCGAACGCCGTTTCTACGACCGGCCAAAATGGCCTCATCCCAACCGGACGTGGTGTCGTGATCGGTAATTGCCAGCACGCTAACCCCTGCAGCCTTTGCGTTCTCAACCAACTCCGTCGGCGAATCTTTGCCGTCGGAACGATTTGAATGTGCATGAAGGTCTATCACAGGAGCAGAATAGTCGCATGACAAAGAAATCTCAGCCGACCAACCGCTCTCGGACACCTTCCTCGGAAAAGTTCATGGAGTTTGTCGGCAGCAATTGGGGCGAATTTGATGCGCTCGAGCTAACCCGCTGGCCAGTGGCCGACTTCACTAAAGCAAGGCGCGAAACAATAGCTAGCGAATTCCCTGGGAAGGTTCTGATCTTTGAGGCCTCGGAGCCCAGGGTCCGCTCTAACGACAGCGATTACCGGTACCGTCCGGACTCCGCGTTTGTCTATTTCACCGGCTGGGGCAGCCAAAGTGTTCCAGGTTCCGCACTTGTGATTGACGCCAGGGGCCAGGTGCCTGAATCAACTCTGTACTTGCGACCAACCGCCGGAAAAAATAGTGATGAGTTTTTTGCGAACCCCGCAATTGGTGAATTCTGGGTTGGTCAACGCCCAAGTCTGGGCCAAATTGAGACTCAACTTGGTATCAAAACTCGCGACATCGCGGAGTTCGAAACTGATGCCAAGTCCTGGGAAGCGATTTTGGATAAAGACAGCGAAGATCTAATGCAAAAAGCATCTGAGATTCGGTTCATCAAGGACGACCACGAGATTGCCGAACTTAAAAAAGCTGTGGCAGTAACCGTTTCGGGGTTTGCCGAGGTAGCAAGGGCGATCCCGCGGGCAACCCGTCAACCACGGGGTGAGCGAGTGGTTGAAACCGCATTCTTCTCGGTTGCCAGGCAGCACGCCTACGATCTGGGATACGACACCATTGCCGCCAGCGGCAAAAATGCCTGCATCCTGCACTGGACCAGAAACGATGGTGACGTCAAGTCAGGTGACCTGATTCTGGTTGATGCTGGAGCGGAGGTCGATTCTCTCTACACGGCGGACGTGACAAGAACCATTCCGGTTAGTGGCAAGTTTTCCAAAGAACAACTTTTTGTTTATGAGGCAGTACTGGAGGCAGCAGATGCTGCCTTTGCAGCAGTAAAACCTGGAGCACTGTTCCGCGATGTCCACAACGCCGCGATTGCCGTGATTGCCCAAAAGGTATCGGAGTTGGGTCTTATCCCAGTCACTCCCGAGGAAGCGCTTGATCCGGAGAACCAGCACCACCGCCGCTACATGGTCCATGGCACCAGCCACCACCTCGGTCTAGATGTCCACGACTGCGCCAAAGCCAGGCGTGAGATGTATCAGGACGGTGTGCTGGAGCCTGGAATGGTGTTCACGATTGAACCCGGCCTTTACTTCCACGAAAATGACCTGCTCGTGCCAGAGGCCTACCGAGGCATTGGCGTGAGGATCGAGGACGACGTGCTGGTAACCGAAACCGGTTACGAAAACCTAAGTGCGGGACTGCCGAGAACTGCCAGTGGCATTGAAGACTGGTTTAGCCAAGCACTACTCGGAGGAGATGGCTAGGTCCAAGACCTTTCTGGCCTGAACTGCGTCCTGCTCCGGGACTATTACCTCGTACCTGGATGCAACTGGCATCTGAGAGCTCAGGAAACCCCGACGGTTCTTGGAGGCAACAAATCGCAGGATGCTAAACAACATTCCACCGCCGGCGGCCATCAATACCACCGCCATGAATTCCTGTGGCGCATAGCTAATTGTGTCATCGGCACCAACCTGAACCCCGGCACCAATTATCAGGGCAAAGATAACCCCCAGCCAGAATCCAGTCAGCGCTCCAGATCCGGCGACCCGTCCGTAGCCAAGTCTGGATCGAACCCTCTCAACCAGCACTAGATCGTGCCCGACAATAGAAATCTTGTTGGCAGCCAGGTCACCCTGGACGAGCCGATTTACCAAATCAGAAGCCTCAGCATGCGTTCTGAACTCGCCGAGACTGTGACCGCGCGGGATAGATGGCCCCGCTTTGCCTCTTTTTGCTGCGCTAGATGGGTTGCTCATGGCTCAAATTCTTTCAGGATTGTGAATAGCCCAATAAGGTTATCTCTATGAGCGCAACCAGAGTATTCGTAGCCAGACTGGCAGGTTGCGGTGTTTTTGACCCTCAGGGCGACCGAGTCGGCAAGGTCATCGATGTCCTGATGGCATATAGACAAACTTTGCCGCCGAGGGCAACGGGATTCATCATTGAAATTTCTGGTCGCAGAAGAGTGTTCCTGCCGATAGCCCGAGTAACAGCAATTGCCCCCGGGCAGCTTATTACCAATGGCCTTATTGATCTTCGCCGCTTCACGATAAGGGGCCAAGAAGTTAGAGCGATTGCCGAGATGCTTGGTCGCAAGGTTACGCTGTTGGAGGGCAAGAACATTGCCAGCATCGAAGATTTTGCAATCGAAAAAGGCAAACGCGGCGAATGGGTGCTCTCGGAACTTTTTGTCAGAAGGCAGAAAAAGACAGCAGGATTGCCATTTGCTAAAGGCCCTACCGAGTTTGTGCAGTGGCACGAAGTTGCCGAAAACCAGGAGAATCCTGCAGATCAAGACGCTCAGCAGCTGCTGACCGCGGTTCAGGACCTGCGGCCAGCCGACCTGGCGACAGCGGTTCTAGACCTGCCTGAAGATAGGATGCTCGCGCTAGCCGACGAGCTTGATGACGAACGTCTGGCGGACCTTCTGGAAGAGCTTCCGGAGGAAGAGCAGCTGGAAATCATTAATGACCTTGATGACCAGCGCGCAGCCGAAGTTCTTGACCTAATGGGACCAGATGATGCCGCCGACCTGATGGCCAACCTGACTCCTGAGCGCACTGAGACGCTACTTGATTTGATGGACGATGAAGAGGCTGAAGATATTAGGCAGCTGCTTCAGTATGAGCCGTATACCGCAGGTGGAATGATGACTCCTGAGCCCATCATTTGCGCAGCCGACACCACAGTTGCTGAGGCTATGGCGCTGGTTCGAAGAAAAGAAGTTGAGCCGGTACTGGCCGCCCAGGTCTTCGTTACCCTGCCTCCTTACGAAGCACCAACTGGCAGGTATTTGGGGGTTGTCCACTTCCAGAAGCTGCTTCGCTACCCGCCGCATGAACGTCTGGGTTCACTGCTGGATACGGAGCAGGAACCGATTGCCCTGGACACACCAATCGCCCAGATTCACCGCGACTTAGCAACCTATGACCTGGTTGCGCTACCGGTGACAGACGATGAGCAACATCTGGTTGGTGTGGTCACCGTGGACGATGTGCTAGACCACCTATTGCCCGACGACTGGAGAAGTGAGGAGGACAGCTAATGGCAAGAAACCAATCAGAGCTTGAAAAGCCGTTGACTCGCCGTCCTCTGTTCAGGCTCCCCAATATTTCGCAGGAAACAGTTGGCCGAATCTCAGAGCGATTCGCCAGAGCCATGGGAACCGGGGCTTTCTTGATTGTGATGACAGCAGTCGTCGCCATCTGGCTCACCTGGAACACCCTGGCAGCACCCTCGTCACAGTTTGATCCCAGGGCGCTGAACTTCACCCTGCTAACGCTGCTGCTGTCACTCCAGGCCTCGTATGCAGCGCCCCTGATCCTGCTGGCTCAGAACCGCCAGGATGACCGAGACCGAGTGAAGTTCGAACAGGATCGTCAGCGCTCCGAACGGAATCTGGCCGACACTGAGTATTTGGCGCGTGAAGTTGCAGCCCTGGCTCTTGCTGTTGACGAGGTTGCCACCAGAGACTTTGTTCGCGATGAAATCAGGGAAGCTATGAAGGACCTTCTGGAAGAGCTTCGGAACGATCCAAAGCCCGGCAAGAAAACTAAATGAGCAGAGCACTAAAAGCTCTGGCAACTGTTATTGACCCGGAGCTGAGAGCCCCAATTACCGAACTCGGGATGGTTGGCGAAATTCAAGAAACTGAAGATTCGGCAACCGCCACGATAAAACTCACAATCGTTGGCTGCCCAGCAGCTCAATCGATTGAACGTGACGTGAGAGCTGCGCTTGCCAAGGAATTCAGCGAGGTGGTCGTTAACATGACCACCATGACTGCCGAGGAGAGGCAGGAGCTAACTCTCAAACTTCGCGGTGATAAGCCGCCCAAGTTCAATCCGTTCGCGGAAAAGAACTGTCTCACAAAAGTCATTTTTGTCTCCAGCGGCAAGGGCGGGGTCGGGAAATCGACGCTCACTGTGAACCTGGCGGTTGCGCTTGCCAAGCTTGGCCATAAAGTTGGGCTTTTAGATGCCGACATCTTCGGTTATTCAGTGCCGCAGCTCATTGGAGTGAATCAGAGCCCAACCAAAGTCGATCAGCTGATGCTTCCGCCAATTGCTCACGACGTCAAGGTGATTTCAATCGGCTTTTTCGTCAAGGACAATCAGCCGGTCGCCTGGCGCGGACCGATGCTACATAGGGCGGTTGAGCAGTTTTTGACAGATGTCCACTGGGGAGACCTTGATTTTCTGCTGGTTGACTTACCTCCTGGAACTGGAGATGTTGCAATCAGCCTGGGTCAGCTGCTACCCAGTGCCCAGTCGTTGGTTGTAACCACTCCCCAGCACACCGCTGCAATGGTTGCTGAGCGCTCCGGCGCAATTGGACTGCAGACTGGCCAATCGATTCTTGGGGTAATAGAAAACATGAGCTATCTACCCACAGCCAATGGCCCGCTTGAGCTGTTTGGTGCTGGTGGCGGACAGGCAGTGGCTGACCGGCTTACAGAAATCTCAGGAACGAAAGTTACGGTCTTGGGAAAGATATCGATCAGTCAAGGCTTGAGGGAATCTGCCGATGACCAAATGCCAGTCGTTGTGAGCAACCCAAGCGATCAAGCAGCACAGGAAATCAGTGCAGTTGCCTCTGCAATCGCCTCGATGCCAAGAGGGCTAAGTGGGAAATCTTTAAGGATCTCTCCGAGTTAGAGTTAGCCATGGACACTATCAGCGTTGTAGATCCACTAACCGGCAACGAGTTGCACGTAATTGATTCACACTCGGCAGCCGACGTGGCCCTAATTTTTGATTCAGCCAGAAAAGCTCAGCCGAGTTGGGCTGCAACCGAACCTAAGGTTCGCTCAAAGATTGCTCGCAGGATTGTGGATTCCATGATCGAAAACCAAGAGACAATCATGGACCTACTTCAGGCCGAAACTGGAAAATCAAGAGCGCATGCCTTCGAGGAAATAACTGGTTCCCTGGGTGCCATTGGTTACTACGCCAAAGTGACCCCAAAGCTCATGAAGCGCAAATCGGTTCGCTCCGGTGCTCCCTTTATGCTCAGTGCCTATGTAGAGCCGGCTCCAGTCGGAGTGGTTGGAATCATCACGCCCTGGAACTATCCGTTGGCCCTGACCATGATGGATGTGATTCCGGCGCTTATGGCCGGCAATGCCGTTGTCCAAAAGGCCGACAACCAAACTGCCAAAACAGTCCAGCTCGCACGAAAACTAAGTGTTGAAGCCGGTATTCCTGAGCACATTTGGCAGGTTGTCCATGGCGAGCCAGCCGTGGTTGGAAATGCGGTAACCGACAACGCCGACTACGTAGCCTTCACTGGCTCCACTGCGACCGGAAAAATAGTCGCCCAACGCGCTGCCTCCAGGCTTATCGGATACTCACTTGAATTGGGCGGCAAGAATCCGATGATTGTGCTTCCAGGCGCTGACTTGAATCAGGCTGCAGAAACTGCAATCGGCGGGGCTTTTGGAAACTCCGGACAGCTGTGCGTCTCAATCGAGCGGCTCTATGTTCCCCAGCATTCGCTGAAGGAGTTTGAGCAGATCCTGAAAGCCAAGGTTGAGTCGCTAAAGCTTGGCAACTCAGACAAGTTTGATTTTGATCTCGGAGCGCTCACTTCCAAGGCTCAGATCGAGCGAGTCTCTGGCTTTGTGGAAAGAGCGACAAAAGAGGGTGCCGAGATCCTGACCGGCGGAAAGCCACTGCCAGAAATTGGGCCGAACTTTTTCGCACCAACAGTCATCACGAACATTCCGCATGGCGCTGAGATCCTTCACAAGGAGGTGTTCGGGCCCGTCATCGCACTGATTGGCTACGAGGGCCTGGACCAGGCAGTGGAACTAGCAAATGCCAGCGAGTATGGGCTGAATGCCTCGGTGGTGGGAAACCGTGCGCAGGCGCTTAAAGTTGCGAGCAGGCTGATGGCTGGATCGGTGAACGTGAATGAGGGCTACCGCGCATCCATGGCTTCAATGGCCGCCCCAATGGGAGGAATGAAGCAATCAGGCATGGGTAGGCGTTCCGGGCCCGGAGGTCTACTGAGGTTTACGGAGACCAGAACCATCGGCGTTAGCAATAGAAGTCCGATCAAATTGCCAACTCGCGCCGAAGGCTACAAGGCACTGGCACCGATTCTGACAAAACTGATTAGGTTTCTGGGAAAGATTTAGGTTGACTCCATGTCAACCGGTGGCGTTTCACCAAGCTCGAGTGGCTTCTGAGGTGGCTTGGCGCGGTTCAAAGTCTCGGCCGCGTTTGCAGGTCGCTTCTTTTCATCTAGCAGCGCCTCACGAACAATTCTGCGCGGGTCATACTGTCTAGGATCTAGCTTCTTCCAGTCCAGATCCTCAAAACCTTCGCCCAGTTCAGATTTCATTTGCACCTGGGCGTTGTCGACCATGCGCTTTCCCTTGCGAGCCCACTCGCCCAATTGCTTCGCGTAATAGGGCAGACGCTCTGGCCCGAGAATCAGGACGGCAAGTAGCGCAAGCAGCAACAGCTTTTCTGCACTAAGTCCAAACATGTCTCTGAGTTTACAACTATCCAATCCATGCTTTTTACACAACCCAACCTAAGCTTGAGACCAAGATGATAGACAAGATTTCAAGCTGGAAATTCGCAGAAGAATTCAACACCGAGCCAGAGGCAATGGCCACCGCGCGTAAAAGCGCTGAGGAGCTCGGAGTCGAGTCGGTCACAGTTGCCACGGGCGCAGGCCTGGCAACCATCGCGGCCATGCTCTCCGCCAAAAATATCGTTGAGGCTGGCACTGGTGCTGGCGTCTCCGGGCTTTGGCTCCTTAGCGCCTCAGAGGCCAGCACCCTCACAACTATTGACGATGAGCCTGAGTATCAAGACCGGGCCCGCAAAAACTTTCTGGCTGCCGGGATTCCAGCCAGCCGCGCTCGGGTAATAACCGGCAAGGCCAGTGCCGTCATGGCAAACATGACTGAGGCAGCCTACGACCTGGTCTTCATTGATGTAGATCCGGCAGCCGTTGAGGAAGTCCTCCCCCACGCAACGTCTTTAGTGAAGCCGTCAGGCGCAATCGTGCTCGCTCATGCACTCTGGCGCGATCGAGTTCCGAATCCTGCGCTGCGGGATGATGACACTTCTTCGCTTCGCGCTGTTGTCAGGTTCTTTGAGGATTCAGACGAATTCATCTCAAGCATTTCCATGCTTGGTGATGGATTATTAATTGCGGTTAGAAAGTAAGAATTACTTCTTTACAACGCCAGCTAGAACCTTGTGTAGCTCTTTAGCTTCATCGTCGTTCACTGACACCACAAGGCGTCCGCCGCCCTCTAGGGGAACTCTAAGAACAATCAGGCCGCGCGGCTCGCGCTCTGCTTCCATTGGCCCGTCTCCGGTTCGAGGCTTCATAGCTGCCATTGGATAACACTCCTTGGATTTGTCTTAGAAGCTCCAATTATCCCAGAATCAGTGACTTAAAGCCAACTGCACTAACTGGTCAGCCATTCCCGTAGACCTGTTTCAACGTCAAACAAGTGTCCAACCGGGACGTTTTCGTTATCGGCATGAGCAAGCGAGGGGTCACCCGGACCATAGTTCACGGCAGGAATGCCAAGGCTCGAAAACCTGGCTACATCGGTCCAGCCATATTTTGGCCTGACGTCGGATCCGGTGGCGGCGATGAACTTTCTGGCAGCGGGAAGATCTAGACCTGGACGCGCGCCTTCGGCCTCATCGGTCAAAACAACTTCGAAGCCAGCAAACAACTCTCGAACATGGTCAAGAGCCTGGGCCGCAGACTTATCTGGAGCAAACCGATAGTTCACGGTCAACACAGTCAGGTCCGGAATGACATTTGTTGCGACACCCCCGGAGACCACCACGGCGTTCAGGCTCTCGCGGTAATCGAGCCCATCCACGGTCACCGTCTGCGGTTGGTATTGATTTAAGATATTCAGCGGCTCGGCCATCAGGTGGATTGCGTTCAACCCCATCCAGGGCCTAGCTGAGTGTGCCTTTTTGCCCAGGGTGCGAACCTCAACCCGAATCGTTCCGTTGCAACCGCCCTCAACCAAGGCCGAGGTTGGCTCACAGAGAATCGCAAATTCTCCTGCAAGTAATTCCGGGTAGTTTCTGGAAAGTCTCCCCAGGCCATTGAGTTCAGAGGCGACCTCTTCGTTGTCATAGAAGATCCAGGTGATGTCGTAGCTTGGCGCGGTTAGTTCACAGGCAAGCTTGAGCATCACAGCGATGCCACCCTTCATGTCCACCGAACCCCTGCCAAAAATCACCTGTTCACGTTCGAAGTGATGAAGCTCTGCAGGTAGGTTGCTGGCCACCGGGACTGTGTCCAGGTGACCTGCAATGATCACGCGCTGTTCCCGGCCCAGGTTCGTCATTGCCACCAAGGCATTACCGTCGCGGGTCACCGTGAGGTGCGGATAGTTTTCGAACATCGCTTGAATCTGATCAGCAAGCTGCGCCTCGTTAGAAGACACAGACTCGATGTTGCACACATCAAGCGTGAGCTCCACAAGGGACTTGGTTGGGTCTAAAGCCATGCACAAAAGGCTACCTGTATTCTGGAGCTGATGAGTGAGAAGCAAATAAACGAAATGGCCTGGGGCCACGGCCTTGCCAGCAAGGCCCAAGACGGCACGATTCTGGATGTCTGGTATCCAGATCCAACCCTAGGCAGTGCCCCTGCCTCAGATTTGCAGTGGTTTCCGCCCAAAGAGCTAGACCTTGCAGCGGGCCCTGACCCGCTTCGCAACGTCACAACTGAGGTAATTCGCTGCGAGGTAAACCTTGCAAACCCAGTTGAATCAACGGCCGATGCCTATCTCAGACTGCACCTTCTTTCGCACTTGCTTGTTCAGCCAAACTCCATCAACCTTGAAGACCTGATTCCTAATTTGCCGATTGTGGCATTTACGAACTTTGGAACGATTGCCCTGGATGATTTTGAAAATCGGTCATTGGAACTTCGCAGAGCCGGAGTAATAGCTCACTCAATCGATAAGTTTCCGAGACTGGTTGACTACGTGGTCCCCAAGAAGGTCCGCATTGCAGACGCCAACCGAGTCCGGCTCGGTGCGCACTTGGCGCCGGGAACAACCGTCATGCACGAGGGGTTTGTGAACTTTAACGCTGGCACCCTTGGGTCCTCCATGGTTGAGGGGCGCATTTCCCAGGGTGTGATTGTCGGAGATGGCAGCGACATCGGTGGTGGTGCATCGATTATGGGCACCTTGTCTGGGGGCGGCAACCACAAGGTTTCAATTGGAAAACGGGCACTGCTGGGAGCAAACTCCGGCATCGGAATCTCGATTGGTGATGATTCAATTGTTGAGGCTGGGCTTTATGTCACCGCTGGCACCAAGGTCACGCTAATTGTTGATGGCAAATCAGAGGCGGTAAAGGCGTCCGAATTGTCAGGCCTGGCGGGCATGCTGTTTAGAAGAAACTCCCAGACCGGTGCAGTAGAGGCAATTGCCAGAGATGGCGTTGGCATCGAACTGAACTCCGAACTACACGCCTAACC
>JAFMHN010000002.1 GCA_017854485.1 Aquiluna sp.
CCAGTTGAGCCCTGACCACTTGCGTGGACTGGCCAGAAATTGCAGTGATAACAACCTCTGTCGGTATCTGGCCGGGGTTATAAAGCCTGGCAACGGCCGACTCAAATCCAGCTGAGCCAATGGATAGGCCGGTAATCAGTGAATCGGTTGCCGGTTGTGCAACTGGAGACTGCAGATCAACACCCCTTGTGCTGAGCCCAAAGGTTGCCCGCTGCTGCATTGCAACCGAGATTGGCTGACCCGAGGTTTGAAACGAGAGCGCGAAGATTGGTTGCTGGAACACCAAGGATGAAAGCGGCACCACACGATTCTCTTGGGCTGCCAGTGTCAGCTGATCGCTTACCTGCCCGTCCGGGAAAGTGATGATGATCTGCATCTGAACTTCTTGGTCGTTTGGGTTTGCCACTAGCAGCGCGCTCTCATAGCCAACCGAAGCCGCTCCGGAGATAAACCAACCGCTGAATGTGGGCTGTGGGCAGTAACTGGCCATCATGCCACTGGCACGATCTCGAACAACGCCCTGAGCCTGAAATGCTGAGAGTAGGTTCGTGCTCTGATCGGACCCGGTTATTTTTGCCAGCGTGCCTTCTGAGGTTCTGAGGCCTGGATCTATCAACAGTTCACCGTCTCCGGTATTCAGGTAGATGCTGGCTTCACCAATCCGTTCAATCGCACCCAACTCAATGCCTGACTCGCCACCAATTTCTGCGAAGGCGCCCGGGCAGTAAACGCTAAGGGGCAAAGGCTCCACTGATACCGCAAGGGCCTCAGGGGTTGGGAAACTAACCGGTTCCGATGAAAACCCGGGGATAAACAAGCGGGACAAAAATAGCGTCGGCAGCAGCACCGCTAGCAGAATTTTCATTGCGAGTTTCATGCTTCACCCCGTTGCCGCCGCGAGCCGCGCACCGATGCCGGCGTTGGGATCGCTAGCAACACAAATGCTGCCAGCAGCCCGAGCGGCGGCAAGCGATTTCCCTTGGTCAGAGCCGCGTTTTCGTCGAACTGACTTCCCACCACCTGCCAGAGCGAGCCAAAGCTTGTCTCACCAGCTGCCTGAAGTGAAGTGATCGAATCGATTGCGACCTTGCCATTGGCAACAAGCTGCTGGTCGGCTCCGGTCAGAAGCACGAAGTCGATTCCCAGTTGGTCCATCAGGGCCTGGGCTCCAGCAGGATTTCCGGAGATCAGAGAACCGGTGAGTTGGGCAAGCTGTGAGTCAATCTCGCTAGCTGGCAAGCTCAGCTGATATGCGATGCTGTTTTGCTCCAGGGTTAGACCAGCTCCCCAAATGAGCCTGGAAGCAACCTGAGACTCAGTTGCTCGGATTTCCAGAGTCCTCACCCCAAGATCAACCTCACTGGCTGCAACCACAAGGGCTGGCGCCTGGCGCTGGCTACCAACAAAGACCTGGGGCTTGTCGATGGTGGTCATTAGCAGCATCGACAAACCAATTGCAGCCAGACCCACAACAGCCACCCCAGACACCAGTACCTTGTTGGTTAGCCCATCCAGTAAGACAGCGGTTGCAATCAGAAGGGCCGCGAGAGCCAGTGCCGTGACAACCTGGCTTCCAGAAATCGGTTGATACCACCCAGAAAACCAAAAGAGGATGGCTACCAACCAGCAGCTGAGAACCAACCAAGTTGAATTTTTGAAAACAGCGAAGATCGAGCCGACTAGGGCTAAGCCAAGCACTGCTGACGTAACCAAAAGTGAGTACTGATCACCCGGAGGCAAGTAAGCGGTGGTCGTGACAGTCAGCAGCTCGAGGCGACCTTCGGTCAATGCATGTTGCAACCAAGGGTAAATGAGCGCGGCGCCCGGAACCAGATACCAGATCACGATCGGAAGCTTGCGGATTCTAAAAAGCCCGAAACCAAGAACCAGCAAAATGGATCCCATAAACGCTATTGGCGAGCTAACAGCAACCATCGCCCCAAAGATTCCGGCAAGGCCCACCCAGCGCCAGGAGCGAGCAGAGTTGAAGGCTTGAAAGGCTCTAACAAGGAACAGTGCCAACCACGGGCTAAGGCTGATGGCTACTAACTCGGCTACCCCGGCCTGTGCCTGCACGACAAGCACCTGCGGACTCAGGGCAAACAGCAAGCTAACGCAGTTCTTCACCCAGGTCTTTGATGTCGCCACCCCTGATAAAAGCCAGAAACCTATGAAGCTGATCGTGGGTGCAAGAAATACGAAAATTGCCAGCGCGATGCTCGGGTTATTGGGGGCCAAGAGCGCAAAAAACGACAGGACCCAGTTGAACGGGTCAGATGGCAGCGCCACCGAATTCAAAAAGCCAAGCTCAGAAAGCCCAGTCGCCTCAAAGACGTTTCTGAAGGTTGATCCAAGTGGCACGAGCCGGTCTGAGTAAAGCGGTCCGGTAGGAAAAAGCGGCCAAGCTGCTGCAAGTGGTAGCACTGATAGCCAGGCGGAACCGCTGGCAAAGAGCCCCTTGTCTAATCTTGTGGCGGCATCTGGCAAATGCTCGAGCTTTGATTCTCGTCGCCGCTTGCGCTGAGCTGCCGTGGCATAAAAGTCGCGCAGCGGTTTTGTCTTGCCTAGACCGCGAAGTGACTTCCTGGCTCCCAACCTGGCGCCGATGGTAAACCAGGCCCAGAGCCAGGCCTGGAATTGACCGTAGATTCTGGTTGGGCGCTTTGCCATTAGATTTTGCGGGATTGAAACCAGCGCTGCAATTGGCAGGGCGAGATACATCAGTGGCAGCAGCAGCGTCGGCAGCAAGATACCTGCAAGATGAACATGGGCTTTGGAGAGAGCCTGGACTCGATTGCCCCCAAGCCACCTTCTACTTCGTTGCTGCTTCATGGACAGTCCCGCGTGAATCACCCGGGCCTTCGGTTCAACCACGACCCTAAAACCTGCAACCCTTGCCCGAGCACAGAACTCAATGTCTTGGGCGAATACCGGCGACCGGTCATTGAGCCCACCCAGCTTCCGCCAAAGCCCCGCGCTCACCAGCATGCCTGCGGTGGAAACAGCCAGAGTGTCCTCGGAGCGATCATGCTGACCCTGGTCATACTCTTTTTCAACCAGCAGGAAAGGTTTGCCGGTGGCCGTGACGGTAATGCCAAGCTGTTGAATCTGAATTTCGTTGTCCCATTGCAAAAGCTTTGGGCCGACAATCGCCACGGTTGGCGACAGCTCCGCAGCACTGGCAAGCATTTGCAGCGCTTGCGGCTCGGGGGCACAGTCATCATGCAGAATCCACAGCCAGCCAGGCTGGTCCTGGAGCGCTTGAATGCCTGCCTCGATGGCCGAACCTAGTTTTAGGTCCCCGGGCTCAATTACGGAATAGCCGTGGCCCCTTGCGATATCCACGCAGCCAGCATCACCGCTGGTTTCGACCACAACCACCTGCGAAATTGGTTTGGTTTGTGCTTCGATCGAGCTCAGACAGCGAACAAGATATTCAGGTTCTCCATGGGAAACGACAATGGCCGCAACCGAGAGTGAAGACACGATTTATTAGGCGCGCTTGCGCAGGCGGCGGCGTTCGCGCTCTGACAAGCCGCCCCAAATTCCAAATCGCTCGTCATTTTGCAGTGCGTACTCCAAGCACTCTGACCTAACCGAGCACTGCGAGCAAATCTTCTTGGCGTCCCTTGTTGAGCCACCTTTTTCAGGGAAGAAGGCTTCTGGGTCTGTTTGGGAGCAAAGTGCGTCCTCTTGCCAGCCCAATGGGTTTGTTTCCTGATCACTGTAAGCACCGGCTACTCCTAGCCTGAGCACATCAACGAACCAATTCACTGGCACTTGACCGCGCTGTTCCATGCGTACCCCTATCTAAAGAAACCTACTGGTGTAATTACACTGGTGTAAGTATGCTCCTGTCAAGTTTGACTATTTGGAAATTGGTCAAAATGTGACTAAACCTTAGAGGTAACCTTTAGCCATGAAACTTCTCGTAACTGGTGGTGCTGGCTACATCGGAGCCCACGTTGTGAGGCTCGCGGAACAAGCTGGACATGAAGTAGTAGTCGTAGACAACTTCTCTACTGGACTCAGCCAAAGGGTCGAGTGTGAGGTGGTGAACCTTCAACTTGCCAGTCCAGCTGCGCAATCTGAGCTGTCTGCGCTCATGGGAAAACATCGATTTGACGCCGTGATTCACCTTGCTGCTAGAAAGCAAGTTGGTGAGTCGGTGGAGATCCCGGAGCAGTACTTCCTTGATAACTTGGGGGGTCTGGGCAATCTGCTTATCGCGATGCGCGAAAACCACCTTCACAAATTGGTATTTTCCTCCTCCGCAGCAACCTACGGAATCCCTGATGTACAAACCGTTTCCGAGGACTGCCCGGGTAAACCAATAAACCCCTATGGCCAGACAAAGTTGATTGGTGAGTGGATGGTTGCCAACGCGGCGGTCTGGGGCCTCAAGGGTGTGAACCTTCGCTACTTCAACGTGGCCGGCTGTGAATTCCCAGATTTGGCAGATACCGCCGAACTAAATCTGATTCCAATCGCAATTGCACAGCTAAAAAGAGGGGACAACCCGATTGTCTTTGGCGACGACTATCCGACACCGGATGGAACTTGCATCAGAGACTATGTTCACGTCGGAGATCTTGCCCGGGCGCACTTGATGGCCGTTGATTATCTCGGTGCCGACACTCGCGAATACGCAACGTTTAACGTTGGCTCTGGATCTGGGGCTTCTGTGCTTGAGGTTCTTGATGCACTCAAGAGCGCGTCCAAAATCCACTTCGTTCCGGAAATCAAGTCTCGACGAGCCGGAGATCCGCCTCGACTTGTGGCTGACACCACAAGAATCGAAAATGTTTTTGGCTTCAAAGCAGAGCATGGTCTGGAACAGATTGTCAGCTCAGCTTGGGATGCTGCTAATAACTAGTTCGGCACCTTGAGGACCTGACCAACACGAATGAAGTTGGCGTTATTTATGCCATTCAAGCTGGCCAAGGCTGATGATTTCACTCCAAGCTTGCGCGCGATTCCCCAGAGGGTGTCCCCCGCTTGCACCTTGTAGGTTGCTGGAGCAGCTGGCTCTGGCTCTGACTCCGGCTGCGCCTGCTCAACATTTGTGTTTGAGGTGCCGGTTGGAATTTTCAACAATTGCCCGATGCGGATTCGATTCGGATTGGTGATTGAGTTGTAGCTCTGTAGAGCCGCAGTTGAAATTCCGAACTTGTAGGCAATTCGAAGCAGAGTGTCACCAGACTGAACCCGGTACTCCACGTCGCCGGCAGGAGCTACTGGCTCGGGCTCTGGAGTGGGCTCCGGTGCCGGTGCCGGGGTGGGCTCGGGCTCCACTGCTGGGGCAGATGCAGTGACGCCAGGAATCAAAATCAATTGACCGATGCGGATTCGATTTGGGTTAGAGATCTTGTTGAAGCTCTGCAGCAGGGAGCTGCTCACGCCAAATTTGGATGCGATTTTGTTCAACGTGTCACCTGCAACAACTCGGTATTCCTGCTGCTGGCTTGGGGCTGGCTCAGGGTCCGGAGTTGGCTCTGGAGTTGGAGTGGGCGCTGTAGCAGGAGTTTGAACTGGAGCGGGCTCTTGTTCGACCACTTCTGGAATGGTGCCCTCAAATGTGAGCTCACCAAAATCTCCTGATGGTATTCCATCGAGCGACGCTAGTTGCACTGTGGCCGGAGCCGTGCCGGCAGATGGAATGCTGTTTGCGAAGTAGTTGGTGGCCTGAATGTAGCCTGGCCCGTCAGCCCGGAGGGTTGCAAAGTGAGCCCATGACGAAATTCGCTGTTTCTTGCCGTCGCTTACAAAATAGAGCACACCGCTGTTGGTTCTAATGAATTGACCAACGGACCTGGTTGAAAGCTCCATTGAGGCACAAGTGATGTTCGCCAACGGATAGACGCTACCCGGGAATTCAGCGGCCGCAGCAGGTGAAGTTGGGTAGAGCACTCCCCTGTCTAGAAGATAAGTCTCTCCGTTGCACTGAACCTTGGCTGAGCTAAAGCCGGTTCTAGTTGTGAGAGCCTGAAGGTCTGCCTTGGGTACTGTATATGTCTTTGACTTGGACACCGAAGGTGCCTGAGCGCTTGAGGCAAGCTTGATTTTGTTTGTTAGGTCATCTACCAGGTAAAGCGTACTTGAGCCGCTTTCCTTAACAATCGAACCCGGAGCAAGTGCCAGTCCAACCTTTTCTACTGCGTTGATGGCAGCCTGCGGAAGCTCAATAACTGCTGGCTGATCAATCAGCTTCAAAAAGCTCTTGACCATCGAGGCATCGCTGGTGATGCGGCGCTCTCCAGCCTGAACAAAGTAGGAGAACTTGTTGCCTTTGGATGTGACCACCGCCGGTGAGGCAAGGGTGGCATCCACGGTCGGAATTTTTGCCAGCACTGTGTCTGGAACATTGACCACCAAATCGGTCCAGTTTTCTGGGTCGCTCACGGGCATCTTGCCGGCAGCGGTAATGACGTAGCTGGTGCCGGTTGGCGATGCCACGAAGCCCCTGATGATTTCAGGTTCCAGGGTTGCCTCAATTGCCTGGTAGTCAACCGCGGACGGTGCTTGATCAAACCACTTTGAGAGTCCAGTGTTGCTGACAAGTGAAGCGTTAAGGAAGAAGGTCTTACCGCCTGCTGCAATTGCAGCCTGGTTACTACCAGCGATCTGGAACATGACCGACTCCGACGCCAGTGCAGCCCCAGGCTGGAGTGAAGCAACCTGCTCAATGGTCATCGGGGTTGGAGTCAGTGCTTGGCCACCAACTGTTTGAAGTGCAAGGTCATCTACTACGACGCGCGAGCTGGCATTTTCAATCCAGTAACGGTTGCCGTCTTCGGTGCTCACCAGTCTTGTCAGTGCACCGCCGTCAACGAAGGTGTTTAGCTGAAGCGAAGTAAGCGATACGGTGGCCTCGCAACTGACGCCAAAAGCTTGAGCCACAGAGCAATCACTGGCCTGGTACTTCACTCCATCAACTAGGAGGTATTTCACGCCACTGGTTGAATCACTGACCAGCTGAGTCATCTCGCCGCTGGTGACAAAACTATCGAGGTAAGCCTGGGAAATCTCTCCAATTGGACCCATTGGTCGAAGTGCAGCCAACAGCCTTGAGTCGCTGACCAGGTACTTCTTGTCGTCAACGATCAGGTATGTCTCTGGCCCAGTTCCAGTAAGCAGGTAACCGCCACCGATTGGGGAGCCGAACCAGTCGTGGTAGAAGCGCCAGAAGTTTCTGTTTCCATAAGCACTGCAGCTGTCTCCGGAACCATAAAGATTAGAAAGAGCAGCCTGGTTAGGGGTGTAGGGGGTGTAGTAATAAAGGTTTGCGGTCGCTTGGTTCTTTAGTTCAAAACTCTTTGTGCCACAGGATGATTTTGGATTGAACCGCATTGAAACGGTTCGGCCCGGCTTCCAGTAGGTAAACGATCCTTCCGGATTTCCATACCAGCGAAGCTGTTTTGCAGCCCGGTAGACCTGGTTGAAAAGGCCAACATAGACCTTGCCACAAATGCCTGGATCTGAGTCCGGGCAACCAAATCCCATGGCCGCCCTGTACATGTATGAAGTGGGCTTGGTTGATGTGACCAGGCCCTGCTCTTTTTGCAAAGTTGTGATCAAAACTTTCGGACTGATTCCACAGGCGGTGGCCACACTGTAGATAACTTGCGCTGCGCTAGCGGTTGGGTTAGCCGGAATTGCGCTGCACGGGCCAATCTCTTGAGGCGTGGTGGCAGGAGTCTCGGGGATCTCAACCTTGATTGACTTCAGGCAGTCAATCGCAGGATCATCCGCGCGACAATTTGAGACCCTGGAATCCAAGAAAGTCTGGATGCCTGCAACGTCCATCGAACCAAAATCAAAAAAGACGCTGTCGCTAATAATCAATCCGGGATCAAAGGCTTCCCCTGGCGGCGCCGCGAGAGCCGGTGAAATAGCAGCTGGCACTGCGACCAAACCTGCCACCGCTAGCGCGACCGCGGAAAGTGTTCCGAACAACTTCTTCAGCATTTAGGGAATCACCACCGAGCTGGCTTTGGATGTTCCGAAGTGGTACTCCGACTCATACTGCACAGTCACTATTCCAGACCCGCTTGGCAGGTCAGAAAGCGGGAATTCAATTGGGAAGCATTGGGTGTAATCGCTCGAGGGTTGCGCTGCTACCGAAACGGACTTCTCGGTATCGCCGCCAATGAAACGCATGATGCAGGTTCCATCCTCTTCGGTAATCCCTTGAATTTGCGCGACAACCTCAAGCATGCCGGTGTCCAAGAAGGCATCGGCGATCAAAATCGTCACTTCGGCTTCGATCCGAACAATTTCTGGAGTAGCGGTCTCAGTGGGCTCTTCGCTTGCAGTGGGCTCGGGCTCGGCTGTTACTTCCTCAGCGACTGGTTCATCAGCCGATTCAGTTGATGCCACGATTGCAGTTGGCTCTTCGGGGAGCGATGTTGCACCCCAGTTTGGATAGAACACGCTGCATCCGGAAAGCAACAGCGCAGTCACGGCAAAGCCAGAAGCCACCAACAACCTACGCATAACTCACCTCCAAGATACCTTCAACCTTAGGTTGAGATTCTGAAAAAGTGCTGAGCGCTCTAAGTGTTTTGGGAAATGGAAACCGGCATTCGAATGCTGATTAGAGGCTGGATTTCAGCTTTTCGTTCTTGGTTTCGACTTGATTAGCAAGTTGAGTTCGAAACTCATCCATCTGCTTCTCTAGGTCTGGATTTGAAACAGCCAGAATTCTTAGCGCAAGCAGGCCGGCATTCTTGGCGCCGTCAATCGAAACGGTGGCAACTGGAACCCCGGCAGGCATCTGGACGATTGAGAGCAGTGAGTCCATTCCCTCCAGGTTGGCAAGGCTCACCGGCACGCCAATTACGGGAAGCGATGTGATCGAAGCAATCATTCCGGGTAGGTGCGCAGCACCGCCAGCACCTGCGATGATCACCCGCGTGCCATTTTGGCTAGCCTGTTTTGCCCATCCCAACATTTTCTCTGGGGTTCGGTGGGCACTGAGCACCTCAACCTCGCAACTAAGGCCAAATTCCTGAATGACCTCGTTAGCCTGCTGCATGATGCGCCAGTCAGAATCTGAACCCATGACGATTGCTATTTCGGCCATTTTGCTCCTTCAGGTAATAAAAACACTCTAGGACTTAGATCTGGTTATAGATCGCAGCGGCAGCGCTGTGTGCCTTTTTCAATAGTTCAGCGGGGTGATCGCCAAGGGCGGTTATGTGCCCCATTTTTCTACCGACTCGGGCAGATTTTTCGTAGCTGTGGAACTTGAGCGCAGCATCTACCCTCATGGCTTTGTCATAGTGCTCCGTGAAGGTGTTTTTGTGGTCTACTCCCAAGAGGTTTACCATGACTGCGGCCGGGGCCAAGAGCTCTGTGCTGCCCAAAGGGAGATCTAGCACCGCTCTCAGGTGCTGCTCAAATTGGCTGGTTGTGGCCCCTTCAATGCTGTAATGACCCGAGTTGTGGGGCCTCATTGCTAGCTCGTTTATCACGAGGCGACCGTCAGCAGTTTCGAATAGCTCTACCGCCATCATGCCGACAACGTTCAAACCAACCGCTATCTCTTCAGCTATTTTCCTGGCCGCAATGCTGTCAACCGGCTTTGGTGCTGGTGCAATTACCTCGGCACAAACTCCATTTTTTTGCACCGTTTGAACCACCTCATAGGTGACCAAATCGCCACTGGCGCTCCTTGCAACTAGCTGCGCGAGCTCCCTGACAAACGGGACTTTTTCCTCAAGCAGGAGCTCTCCGCCCAGCTTCTCGATTTGATCCAACCAGTCGCTTACCTGCTGCGAGTCAGAAACGACTCGAACGCCCTTGCCGTCGTAGCCTCCCACAGGAGTCTTGACGATGATTTCGGGCCCGTGCCTAGCGATGAAGACTTCGATGGCTGCAGCATCGGAAGCTGTTTGCCAAGCCGGAAGCGGTAACCCTAGCTCTTGAAGACGGCGGCGCATCAGGGCCTTGTTTTGGGCAAAAATTAGTGACTTGGGTCCGGGGTAAACCTTTAGACCCTCAGCCTCAAGCTGCTCCAGCAGAGCAACCGGCACATGCTCGTGATCGAAGGTCACAACATCCACGGTTTTTGCGAACTCTTGAAGCTGGCGGTAGTCGGTGTAGTCGCCGATTTTGGTGGCCGCCTGGTGGGCCGAAGAATGCTCTTGTTCGGCGAAGACCTTGAGTTCAATGCCAAGCGCAATTGCGGCAGGATGCATCATTCTGGCCAGCTGTCCGCCACCTATTACGCCAACCCGATGCATTTTTCTCCTGCCTGAATGTCTCTAGTTTCGCAGATGCCAGACGTCTGCGGCTGCCAAAGCGACCGGTTCTGGGCATTCGATTACCAGTCTGCCCTCGGCATCAATGGCCCTGGCGACTCCATAGAGGTTTCTACCACCGGGCAATTCAGCCCGGACCTCGGTGCCAAGAGTGGAACAGGCCGTTGCCAATTCGGTCTGAAATCTTGCAATCGCCTCTGTTGGGTTTTCGTTTAGTAGCTCCCAGTAGCTCTTGATTGCTGTTGCGACCAGTGAAATCAGGTGATCCATCGAGACCTCAGCACCCAACTCGGACAGCGAAGTTGCGGTCTCAGGTGCGCCTTGCTGTGTCTGCAGATTCAGCCCCATGCCCAAAATCACGGCATTTGGCCCGCTTAGTTCTGCAAGTATTCCGGCTAGCTTCCGGCCATCCACCAGGATATCGTTTGGCCACTTGATGCTCGCAGCTACTCCGAGGTCAACGACCACCTGCCTGAGGGCAAGACCGGCCATTATGGTGATCCAATTGGCAGCAGCACTGGTTTTCGGCCGCAACAGCATGGACAGCGCCATTGATTTACCAGGCTCAGTAACCCAGTTCCGACTTAGTCTTCCGAGGCCGCCAAGCTGCGAAGCTGCAGTCACCGCGAAGAACTCTGGGGTTTCGGGCCCTAGCCTACGAAGCAATTCCTTGTTGGTGGAGTCGACCTCAGCGAGAGCAATTAGCTCGGGAAAGTGGCTGTGTGCCTTGTCTAGCTCCATTTGATTAATGATATCGCACTGATAGGTTTTGTAGGAATGCGAGATGGTTTGGTGCCTTGCTTTGTATGGAATGTTCAAGACTGACTTGAATTTGACCGATAAAGTTAGGCAGATATACAAGGAGCGCACGTGTCAGAGAGTCCAGATTTATCTACCACTGCCGGTCGGCTAGCTGACCTAAGAGGTCGTTACCAAGAGGCAGTCCACGACGCAGAAGCAGTCGCGGTCACCAAGCAGCACGCAAAGGGCAAGAACACCGCCAGGGAGCGCATAGCGATGCTGCTTGATCCCGGCTCATTTGTTGAATTGGATGAATACGCTAGGCATCGCTCAACCTCATTTGGCATGGACGCCAAAAGGCCCTATGGAGATTCTGTTGTCACTGGAATCGGAACCATCAACTCCAGGCAGGTGGCCGTCTATTCACAAGACTTCACAATCTTTGGTGGCTCTCTAGGAGAAGCGGCCGGAAACAAGATCATCAAGGTCATGGAGCTTGCAATCAAAACCGGCGTACCGCTGATTGGGATTCTTGATTCTGGCGGCGCCAGAATCCAAGAGGGGGTAATCGCTCTTGGTAAATATGGTGAGATCTTCCGCCTGAACACAATGGCTTCTGGAGTCATCCCACAGATTTCAATCATTATGGGCCCTGCTGCCGGAGGCGCTGTCTACTCCCCTGCGCTGACTGACTTCGTGGTGATGGTTGATAAGACCTCAAACATGTTTGTTACCGGCCCCGACGTGATAAAGACGGTTACCGGTGAAGACGTGGGAATGGAAGACCTGGGTGGTGCACGCACTCACAATGAGACCTCTGGTGTTGCTCACTACTTGGCTGACGATGAAAAGGACGCCATCGACTACGTTCAGTCACTGGTTGGCTACCTGCCAGAAAATAACCTTTCGGAGTCAGTGACCTACCAGTCAGAGAGCGAACTGGAAATTACCGAGGATGACAAAAAACTCAACGAGGTCATTCCAGACAGCCCGAACCAGCCCTACGACATGCATACGATTATCGAATCGCTGGTCGACGAGTCTGAGTTTTTGGAGATCCAGCCACTGTTTGCACCAAACATCATCATTGGTTTTGCCAGAGTTGATGGCAGCTCGGTGGGCATCGTTGCAAACCAGCCAATGCAGATGGCTGGAACACTGAACATCGATGCCGGAGAAAAGGCAGCAAGGTTTGTTCGGTTCTGCGACGCCTTCTCGATTCCCATCTTGACCCTCGTCGACGTGCCTGGCTATCTTCCGGGAACCGACCAGGAGTGGGCCGGCGTGATTAGGCGCGGCGCAAAGTTGCTTTATGCGTACGCCGAAGCCACGGTTCCGTTGGTCACTGTAATCACCCGAAAGGCCTATGGCGGTGCTTACATCGTGATGGGCTCTAAGCAACTTGGAGCCGACATTAACCTGGCCTGGCCAACGGCTGAAATCGCGGTTATGGGGGGTCAGGGGGCGATCAATATTTTGTTCCGTGACAAGCTCAAGCAAGCCGAGGATCAGGGCCTAGATATTGCGCAGGTCAGAGATCAGCTCGCCATGGAATACACCTACAACGTTGCGAGCCCATTCCTGGCGGCGGAACGTGGTGAACTAGACGGCATCATTGAGCCAGCAGCAACTAGGTCCTCCGTGATTAGAGCGCTCAGGGCGCTAAAGACCAAGCGCGCGAATCTTCCACCGAAAAAGCATGGAAACATCCCTCTCTGATGCGCCAATACAGCGGGAAAGAGATCACCGAACTTATCGAAGTTTCCGGTGGCGATGAGAGCGAGCAGGCGGCCGCTATTGCGGTTGTCACTCAAGCAATCATTGAATCACGCAGGCTCGGTCGAATCGCAACTAGGAAACCCCGAACATCTTGGAACCGGGGTGAAGCTCAGCTCAGAGGAAACCACGTCAATGGTTGGGTGAATCAATTCCGGAAGTAACCTGTCCCCCAAACTAATCACATGTTGCTGTTTCGAACTGAGCAGTTCGTTGCTATTTTGGAATCAGAAAAGCAAATGGGGGAAACAGGATTGGCAAGCGCCAATCCTGTTTTTTTGTAAATACTAAAGCCGCAGGAAGACATCTGGGGCCTCAGCCCCAGGCTGGAGAGCAACCATTGTCACCTTCCATTGCTCCTGATCAACGCTCCGAATCACGACTTTTCCAGTTCGCACCTGGCCCAGCTCTTTGACAAGGGTTCCGAAAATCTTGGATTTGTCGCGAGAGCTAATCGTCTCGAGTCCTCCGTCGTCCAAGAGCTGAACCTCGACACCGCGTGATCTGGCTTCGCGAACCGCATTCACCAGCCCTTTTTGTTGAAAGCCCCGGGCGCGAATTTGATCTCGAATTCCAGCTTCGGTGAGTCGGGCCAATTGCTTTTCAGACTTGGTTAGCTTTCCGGATTTAGATTTGATCAGCTCCAGGACCGGAAGAGCGGTAGCTAAGGTCTGCTCAATTCGCCTTTTAGCCAACTGTCTAGCGGCAGATTCAGCCGCTCGACTGGCATTTTGAGAGACGGCCTCAGCCAAATACCTGCTAGCAGCCATTTCGCTTTGTGCGATCGCTCGTGATGCGGCTTGCGCGGTAATCACAATTAGGATTGCGCCAACAATTCCGCTGCTGATCAGCCCGTCTAGACCTCCCCAGGCAAGCACCTCGACAATCATGATTGCGGTTCCTGTAAATGCGACACCGGGTCGCTGTCGAACCGCAAGAACTGCCATCAGAGTCGCAACTCCCACCACATACCAGGTCACAGAACCAGTTTGAACCTCATCACCGATCGCTGCCGCACCGAGTGGGGGCATCACTGCAGCACCAATTAGCGCCAAAACAGTCGGCGCCGGGGATAGCTTCAAGCTCTTGCGATCAAGCATCGCCCAGGTCAGCGCAACCAGGTAAAGCTGAAGCGTGAGGATTTCTGGAAGCTCGTGCTCATATTCTTGCCAGGCGAGTATGCCAATCGCCGCATGATAGTAACCGAACGCGAGCGTAAACAAGGTCAGCGGAACCCTCCGGATTACGTTCATTTTTCCCACCGAATGACGACGCTCGTGCCTTCCCCTGGAGCAGTTTGTATTTCAGCCTGCCCGCCAACAGCCGACATTCGACCGAGGATCGACGTCTGGATTCCAAGCCGATCCCGCGGAATTCGATTTAGCTTGAATCCAGTCCCATCGTCCAGAACCCGAACCTGAATTCCAGCGCCGTCAAGCACTTCCAAATCGACGCTTACATTCTGGGCCTCAGAATGTATCTTGGCGTTGTCAAGCGCCTGCAAAGTCGCCTCAGTAAGAGCCTCCGCAACCTCAAGCGGCACTCTCTCGAGGTCCGCCGGCATCACATTCACACTGAGCACCGGATAACTTTGGCGCGCTAGCTTTTCCAGCGCCAGGAAGAGAGCCCTACGAGTTACCAGGGAGGTCTTTGCTGATCCTGCTTTAGCCGTTTCCAGCTTTTCAACAGTCTCTCCAGCCAACTTGGCGCTGGCAAGCTGCTCTGACTTTGACTGCGCTGAAGCAGCAAAGAGCATCGTGTGCAAAACAGAGTCGTGGATCAGTGCATCCAGCCGCTGATCTTCAAGCTCCATGGCTTCGGTTTGAGCCATGGCAATGCTAGAAGCTGCAAGTTGCTGGTTGGCGGCATCAACCCTGTCTGCCCAATCTCTGGTGAGCGACAGAAGGCCGGCAACAGCGCCAGCAAACAAAAATACGTATAAAGCATCCTGGAGTGCGAAGCGCTCGGGAACAGCGCTCCACCTGATTTGGAGCTCCGTCACCACCCAGGCAATCGATAAAACCGGCAAGAACGACGCGGTCAAAAAATTCTTGCCCGCAACCGCTATGCAGAATCCAGCCGGCCCCACCGCCCACCAAACCCATGGGTGATCGAAGCTCAGGCTCACGGAGCTTGCGGGACCAATCAATTGTGGCGTCAGCGCCACTGTTACAAGCGTTACAAAGGCATGCGCCACAAGGGCAGTGTCATTGAACTTTCCGATCAGCGCCGTAACAATCACGGACAAAACCGAGAGCGTGATCAGATAAAAGAAGCTGGCCGCAATCGGCAAGAACACTGCCTCTTGCTGAAAGTAATTTGCGACAACTTCGAGGTGGCTGAGTCCCAATACCAGGCCAAAAAACTGTCGCAAACGCGGCTCAAGCTTGGACCTTGCCGCAGCAGGCAACACTGTGGTCATTTAGAGAAGGTCTCCAGAAATGATGCCGTCTTCGATAGCACGCCTATAAAGATCTACCTTTGTGCCGGCCTCTCGGCCAAGCTTGGCGTACTTCACCCGCACTCTGTCGATGTGCTCTTTGGCTGAACTCTGCTTAATTTCCAGTTGAAATGCGACCTGCTTTAGGCTCAGCCCCGATGCGTAGAGCGACAATACTTCGCGCTCGCGACTCGAGAGATTGGCCTCTTTGAAGTTTGCGTCGGCATCGATCATGGCCGAGGTCTCCGGATTATTGATGATCGCGCCCTCAGCCGCTAGCTTGATCGCGTCTGCCAAGTGTGACATCGGCTGAGATTTGGGGACGATAGCCAAGGCTCCGGCCCTAAGGGCCGCTCGCATCAGAGCTGGCTTGTCGGCGATGCTGAAGATCAGGACCGCACTGCCGGTTGCAATCAGCTTTTCGACGTTGTCGGTCACCGATGAGCCATCGTCCAGCGAAAGGTCCATGACGACCACGTCGCAGTCATTACTTCCAAGGCTCTCGATCAGCTCGTCAACCGTAGGTGAGGATGCAACTAGGTTCAGACTCCTGGCTCTACAGCTCTCAGCAAATCCAAGCCGAACCGCCTCATGATCATCAACAATCGCTACTTTTACCTGCCCCATGGGCCAAGGCTATCGTGATAATGCGACAACAGTCTCAAAATGATGGGTGTGCGGGAAGATGTCAAAAGCCCTGATTGCCTTCATGCTGTAGCCGGCGCTGCCCAAAGTTTTCAGGTCTCTGGCAAGCGCAACCGGATCACAAGCAACATAAATAAGGTTTCTTGGCTGTAGTCGAATCAACTGCTCAACAACCTTATTTGCCGCCCCAGAGCGCGGCGGGTCAAGCACGATTGTGTCAAAAGACCCGGCTGCTTGAGAGCGCAGGAACTTCAAAACATCGGCCTTGTGAAACTTTAGATTCGGTAGATCCTGAGTGGAACGCTCGCCGTCCTCAATTGCCTGCTTTGCAGATTCAACCGCCAGGAACTTCGCGCCTGGATAGCTGTTGCTGAGAGTTGCACTGAATAATCCAACCCCAGAATAAAGGTCTAAGTTTTGCTTCTCAGAAGCGAACCCCAGTAGATCGGCAAATTCCTTGACGCAGCCGGTTAGCAGTTCCGGTGCCGCCTTATGAGCCTGCCAAAACGAACCCGGACTCAGCCGAAATGTCCGGCCCGCAACCCGCTCAATCAGCTGGGCGTCTCCGTTTAGTTTCTTGTCAATTGACCACTGCAGATTGCCAGTGTTGCTGGCTGCAATCTTAATTTTTTCAACGCCGTTGAAGTTCTTTAGATGCAGGCCCAGCTCTTCAATTTCGAGCACTGCCAGTGGTAGGTCTCTGGTGAATACGATTTCGTTGGTGCGAACCTTGGAAGGCCCCGCCGTTCCAGACTGATCGACATTTAGCTGAACTCGTGTTCGGTAGCGCAAGCCATTTGCCTGGTCATCCCCGGGAGCTGGCTCGACTTGAACATCGCTATCAAGGCCCGCCATGCGGCTAAGCGCTTCTCGCAAGACGTCCGTTTTGAGTGTTCTCTGGTAATCAAGAGCGATGTGCCCAAACTCTGCGCCACCGGCTCCCCGCAAGGCTGCTTTCCAGAAGTGCTTGACCCGGTGCTCTGATGGCTCGATGACCTCCAGAGTCTCGGCTCGAAGGAAGCTCTTGGTGTCTTGGACTACCTTTGCGTTCACCACTTCACCTGGCAGCGCCCCTGATACAAACACCACCTTGTTATCGTGGCGGGCAATAAAAACGCCTCCGTGGGCGACTTTTTCAATTTTCAGCTTTAACATCACATGCCAAGTGTTCCACAGCTAACCTCTTAGCGTGACCGAATTAATTCTTGCCTCCACCTCGCCAGCCCGAAAAAAGCTCTTGAACGAGGCCGGTATTCGATTTATTGACAAGTCTCCTGGGGTCGATGAAGATCTTCAGGTTGAGCTTCACAAACCCAAAACTGCTGAGCAACTCACTGAGTTGCTAGCTAGAAAAAAGGCTGAGGCAGTGGCTGCGAGCGCCGCCAACGCCGTTGTTCTCGGGTGCGACTCCGCTCTGCTGCTAGATGGCGAAATCTTGGGCAAGCCGCTAACGGCTGAGGTCGCGATAGCCAGGTGGGGCAAGCTCCGCGGTAACTCCGGCACTCTCTATTCTGGCCATCACTTAATCGACACCCAGAGCAAGCAAGTCACCTCCCTGGTGACAAAAACTGAAGTGAATTTTTCTGACCTGAGCGATCACCAAATTGCAAGGTATGTGGCAACTGGAGAGCCACTCCAGGTGGCCGGTGCCTTCACCATTGACGGGCTCGGTGGAGCCTTCATCGAGTCGATTAGTGGCGACTACCACACAGTGGTCGGACTGTCGCTGGTTGGCCTACGAAAAATGATTACTGAACTGGGTCACGATTACCAGGACTTCTGGAGATAACCCACACGTATATTTGGATTTTTTGTAGGTTGGTTATAAATCCAAGGCCTAATCTGCCAATAAGCTATCGGATTATGACCAACCGCAAGATCTCCAAGCTGCTGATTGCCAACCGTGGTGAGATAGCAATCCGAATTATTCGAGCAGCCAAAGACTCTGGTATCCAGACCGTCGCTGTTTATGCCGATGGTGACCGGAACGCGCAGCACGTGAAGCTCGCCGATGAGGCCTACAACCTAGCTGGAGAAACTGCGGCGGAGACCTACCTGGTGATCGACAAGATTCTCTCGGTTGCAAAGCGCTCTGGTGCAAACGCCGTCCACCCGGGCTATGGCTTCCTTTCCGAAAATGCTGATTTTGCGCAGGCGGTTGTGGACGCGGGATTAATCTGGATTGGTCCACCTGCGGCAGCCATTGCTGCACTGGGCGACAAGGTTTCTGCGAGGAAGATTGCAGAGTCAGTGGGGGCGCCCCTGGCTCCTGGCACTATTGATCCGGTTGAAACCGTCGAGGAAGTTGAACAGTTTGTTGCCAAGCACGGGCTTCCGGTAGCAATCAAAGCCGCCTATGGCGGAGGTGGCCGTGGCATCAAGATTGTGCGCGATGCTTCCGAAATCAAAGAACTCTTTGAATCTGCAACCAGAGAGGCGATCGCTGCCTTTGGTCGCGGTGAGTGCTTCTTAGAGAAATACCTTGAAAAGCCTCGACATGTTGAAACTCAGTGCCTCGCAGATGAGCATGGCAACGTGGTAGTTGTTTCAACAAGGGATTGCTCGCTACAGCGCCGTCACCAAAAGCTGGTGGAGGAAGCCCCCGCGCCATTCCTAACCGATCAGCAAGTGGCAAGCTTGTACGAGTCCTCGAAGGCGATCCTAAAAAAGGCCAACTATGTTGGCGCCGGCACTTGCGAGTTCCTAATTTCTGCCGACGGCACCATTTCCTTCCTGGAAGTAAACACCCGGCTCCAGGTGGAGCACCCGGTTTCTGAGGAAGTAACCGGGATTGACCTGGTCAGAGAACAATTCGCAATCGCCGAGGGTGGCACTCTTGACTACTCAGACCCAGAGGTCAAGGGCCACTCATTTGAATTCCGAATCAACGGCGAGGATGCTGGCACTGGCTTCTTGCCATCGCCCGGTCCGATTCACCAATTCTTGGCCCCATCCGGGCCCGGGGTTCGAGTTGACTCCGGTGTGGTTAGCGGGGATGTAATCTCTGGAAACTTTGACTCGATGATGGCGAAGCTGATTGTCACCGGGAAGGACCGCACCGAAGCCCTTGCTAGGTCCAGGCGCGCTCTGGCCGAGATGCAGGTGCTCGGCCTGCCGACGGTGCTTCCGTTTCACCGTGCCATTGTTGACCATGAAGCATTCATTGGTGACGGTAAGACATTCGAGGTCTTCACCAGGTGGATCGAAACCGAATGGGAAAACAACATTGAACCGTGGAGTGGAGCTCAGGAACCACTTCCGCAGCCTGAAGCAAGGCATGAGGTGATTGTTGAGGTTGCTGATAAGCGGCTCTCGGTAACGGTTCCAAAGCGACTGCTAGTTGGCGAGATCGGCTCCGCCCAGGGACACGCGCCAAAACGTAAGGCCAGCGCCCACAGCTCCGGCCACACCGGAGCAAAAGGCAATGTGCTTCTTGCTCCAATGCAAGCAACCGTTGTGAAGCTGGCCGTCGAAGTTGGCGCTCAGGTTGCAGAAGGTGACTTGGTCGCAGTACTTGAAGCCATGAAGATGGAACAGCCGCTTACCGCACACCGTGCCGGCGTGATTTCAAAAATAGGCGTCGAGGTCGGAGCAACTATTTCGGCTGGAACGCTAATTCTAGAAATTACCGACTAGTCAATTGGCTGGTGCAGGGCACTAGCAGCTTCAGAAATAGACCCGGATAGCGACGGGTAAACAGTGTAGGTTCTGGCGAGCTGGTCCACGGTCAACCTGTTTTCGATTGCCACTGCAATTGGATAAATCAAGTCTGAGGCCCGAGGCGCAACAACCACACCGCCGATAACAGTTCCGGAGCCAACCGATGCGAACAGCTTGATAAAGCCCTCGTCCACGCCCTCCATCTTGGCCCTGGGGTTTGTTTCAAGCATCACCTTGTGAATTTCTCCGCGCACCAGGCCCTGCTCGATCTCAGCCTGGCTCCATCCAACCGAAGCAATCTCCGGAGCAGTAAAGACATTTGAGGCCACATTTCTGAGCCTGGTTGGAGCTGAAACGTCACCCATTGTGTGGTAGACAGCAGTCCTGCCCTGCATCGCAGAAACAGAGGCCAGCGGCAAGGCCGTGGAGCAGTCACCAACGGCATAAACGTTCGCTCTGGAAGTTCTGGCGACCTTGTTTGAAATCACGTGTCCGGTTTCATTCAGCGCAACGTCCGCTTCCTCAAGCCCAAGATCCTTGGTGTTGGGAATAGCGCCAACCGCCATCAGGCAGTGCGAACCGGTTACAACTGAGCCATCCTCAAGGGTTACCTTCACGCTGTCCCCCAGGTTTTCAACAGCTGCTGCACGGGACTTGCTCAGAAGCTTCATTCCCTTCCGGGCAAAAACTTCTTCGATCAACAGGGCAGCGTCCTCGTCGTTTCCAGGCAACACCTTGTCTCTGGAGGAAACCAGCGTCACTTGGCTTCCAAGATCAAGGTACGCAGAAGCGAACTCAGCCCCAGTTACACCAGAGCCAACTACGATCATGTGTTCCGGCAGCTCGTCGATGCTGTAAAGCTGCTTCCAGTTCAGAATTCGCTTCCCATCGCAAGCTGCATTTGGAAGGTCGCGCGGCCTGGCACCGGTTGCCACGATGATTGTTTTTGCCTGTATCTTTTGTGGCTTGCCATCGGTGGGAGTAATCACCACGTGGTGATTGCCATCAAGTTTTCCGCGGCCAGAAATAACAATTACACCCTCGGCAATAAGGGTTTCCAGCATGTCCTCTGACTGGGATGCGGCCAGATCCAGAAGTCGCTTATTGATTGCCTCGAAATCAATTTTGATTTCAGGTGTTACTTCCTTGCCGTCGACTGCAAGGCTCACCCCAAGGGTCTTGGCCTGGGCAACCCGCTGCGCGGTTTCCGCTGTTGCAATCAGGGTCTTAGATGGAACCACGTCGGTCAGTACGGCGTTTCCACCAATCCCGTTTTCCTCGATCAAAACCACTTCGGCACCAAGCTGAACACCGGCGCGTGCTGCTTCATAGCCGCCTGGGCCGCCGCCAATGATGACGATTCGATGTTTAGTCATTTTTGATTCGATCACGCCCCTATTCTCCACCAACTTCATACCCAATTACTTGGCTAAACTGATTTTCATGACGCATCCGTTGAACCAAGACAATGTTGACCCATTCGAAATAGCCCAGCAGGCCGCCGATCAAATCCGGAGTATTTCCGGCATTAAAAAGCACGACATCGCGCTGACTCTTGGCTCCGGTTGGTCAAAAGCTGCCGACCTTCTGGGTGAAACGGTGTGTGAAATACCGGCCTCCGACATCATCGGCTTTTCAAAGCCAGCAGTGCAAGGTCACGTTGGTTCACTTCGTTCAGTGCGCCTGTCAAATGGAAAGCACGCGCTAGTTATAGGCGCCAGGACGCACTTCTACGAGAACCATGGCGTGCGGGCCGTGGTCCACTCGGTTAGAACCGCGGCCAAGACTGGCGCTGAGGTAATGGTGCTCACTAATGGAGCAGGCGGAATCCAGCCCCAGTGGGCGGGCGGCGCGGCCGTTCTGATCTCAGACCACATCAACCTGACCGCCTCCAGCCCACTGGAAGGTGCAAACTTTGTGGACCTCACTAACCTTTACTCCCCTCGACTGCGCTCGATTGCCAAAGAGGTTGACGCGAGCCTGGAGGAGGGTGTTTACGTTCAGTTCCGCGGCCCTCACTACGAGACTCCAGCAGAGGTTCAAATGGCAAAGACAATCGGCGGCGACATTGTCGGAATGTCGACAGCCCTTGAGGCAATTGCAGCCAGGGAATCAGGAATGGAAATTCTAGGAATGTCGCTGATCACAAACCTCGCCGCTGGCATCCAAAAGACCCCGCTCAGTCACGCCGAGGTGATCGAGGCTGGACAAAAAGCAGAGGCCAGAATCTCCAAACTACTGGCCGAGATAGTGGTTCGTTTCTAATGGATAATATGGAAGCAGCCAGATCCTGGCTGGCCCAGGACCCCGACCCGGTCACCTTCGCTGAGCTAACTGAACTAATTGACACCGAGAGCGTCGCAGAAATTACTTCTCGCTTCTCTCAGCGCCTTGAATTTGGAACGGCCGGACTCAGGGGTGAACTGGGCGCGGGCCCAAATCGAATGAACAGAATTGTTGTTGCCCAAACTGCAAAGGGCCTAGCCGAATTTCTGAATCAAAACCACGACAAATACCAAGACCGCGCTGGCAAACTGAGCGTTGTTATCGGCTATGACGGCAGAGTGAACTCCGACGTCTTCGCTCGCGATAGCGCAGAGATTTTGCAGGCGAGCGGAATTCAAACCCTCCTGTTTGACCGGGCCGTGCCAACACCGGTAGCAGCATTCACCGGTCGACGAATGTCCGCAAGCGCCACGATCGTGGTGACAGCCAGCCACAACCCACCAAGAGACAATGGCTACAAGGTTTATCTGGGTGGTCCAACTGGGCAAAGTCAGCTCACTCCCCCGCAGGATGCGGAAATCGCGAGCCTGATCGACAACATTGCCGAACACACAACCTTTGATGACATCGAGAAATCTGATGATTACAGCTTGATCGGCCAGAGAGAAATCGATGCATATTTGGAGCGAGCACTCGAGCTGATTCCTGGTGCGGAGTCAGAATTTGCAAGGCGTCGGAACATTTCCATCACTCATACCGCCCTGCACGGGGTCGGCTGGTTTGTGGTGAATCAGCTGATGAGTAGAGCAGGTTTTAATTGTTCGCCGGTAGCAGCTCAAGCTGAACCCGATGGCTTGTTTCCAACGGTTAGTTTTCCTAACCCTGAGGAACAAGGCACCATGGATTTGAGTTTTGAAACCGCCAAAAAGCTTCACAGCGATCTGATCCTTGCCAACGACCCCGATGCCGACCGGTTGGCAGTTGGTGTGCTGCAGGACGGCCACTACCGAATGCTGACAGGGGATGAGGTTGGAATCTTGCTTGCCGACCACTTGGCCCCAACCTCCAAGGTGATCGCCAATTCGATTGTTTCGGCTGACCTTGGTGCGCTAGCCGAATTCCACGGCGTTGACTATCAGCAAACGTTGACCGGATTTAAGTGGATTTCAAAAGTGCGAGACCTTGGATACGGCTACGAAGAGGCTCTTGGTTACTGCGTGGATCCGGACTATACGCCTGACAAAGATGGAATCACTGCCGCCCTAGTGATTGCCGAGATGGCGTCCAAGCTTGCCCTCAAGAACTTGAGCCTGGTAGACGAGCTTGACAGGATTGCCGACCAGTTTGGGCACGTTGCAACCGGTCAAGTCTCGATTCGGGTAACCAGCGCCGAGACAATTGCAGAGATCATGAGAGGGCTACGGGAAGCGCCCCCTGAACTCATCGCCGGCGACGCGGTGACCTTCGAGGATTACCTGGCAAGGTCTGACGCAATGAAGACCGATGCCCTGATTTTCAAGGGAGCTCAGGTGAAGGTCATCGTAAGGCCCTCTGGTACCGAGCCAAAACTAAAGTGCTACCTTCAGGCAACAGGTGAAACCCGAGACCAGGCTCATCACCTTCTGAAAGCCCTCAAAGAGTT
This sequence comes from Aquiluna sp., assembly GCA_017854485.1. GTDB lineage: Bacteria > Actinomycetota > Actinomycetes > Actinomycetales > Microbacteriaceae > Aquiluna. Next base: position 23,396 of record JAFMHN010000002.1, read on the forward strand.
TGCCAGCGCTACCTTGAACGCTTTGAAATAAAGTCGCGCACGCTCTTTGGGACTGGCAATCCAGCTGACTCCTGGTCTGCTGGGATGGCTGGTTGAGCAACGGAAGCTAGTGGGATTATTCCTGCCCAAAAGCCACGATCCATATCCTCTTCTGGATCATCAACCTCGTTAGTTGCGATCTTGACCGAGGTCTCATTCAGGTCGACGCTCACGATTATGGTTGCGGCTGCTTCCTTCTTGGTCATCGGCCTCGCCTCTGCCACTCGACCCGGAATCAAGGCATCACTAACAATGTCTAGCGCTTGCATTTTCTGATCATCGGCAACCAGCTCCGCTTTTCCGAAAATTACAACAGAGCGATAGTGCATCCCGCTGTTGAAGGTGCTCCTGGCGACCTTCAGAGCATTGAGTTCGGTGATCGAGATGCAAACCTGCGGCTGGGTATCCAGGTGCCTCATCAGCCTTGAGCCACTTGAGCCATGAAGATAAATCTTGTCACCGGATCGACCATATGCCATGGGGATAACCAATGGTGCTCCATCAATCACAAACCCAACGTGAGCAACCATGTTCAAATCGAGAATGTCGAAGAGGTCGCTTGTTCTACCGGAAGCTTTGTAGCTGAGGCGCTTGAGAGTTGTCTTGTCTGAGGACCCTGGCGGTGTTGGAATGGTCATCTAGCCAATACTAGCTAAGGGTTGCCTGCAGCTTCTCGCCAAGCTCTGCCAAGTCAAAAATGTTGTTTATGGAGATAACTTCGGAGGGTATTCCACCTAGCTTTTCCACCAATTCCGGTGTTGCCAGGATTACCTGGGCCATTTGGTTAGTGCCACGGGCATCTTCTAGCGAAACCGCTTTGACTTCAGCCTCGATGCCAAGCATCGACAGGGCGCGCTCAACGTTGGCCTTGAGAAGGACACTGGTTCCAATTCCGGCACCACACACCGCATAAATGAGCATGTTTAGATTAAAGCTGATTTTCGAACAAAATTGCGCTCATAACGCTTTCAGCGGAAGCATTTAACAAACTGTTCATAACCTGGCTGTCACTCAACTTGTCTGCGAAGGCAGCAAGCAAATCCAGATGACTTTCTGAATCTGGTGAGCAAAGCGCGAATACCAACGCAACCGGGTCATTGGCGCTGCCAGATTCGCACGGGGCAGCTAACTTCAAAAGGGCCATGCCGGCTTTGATAACGGCCGATGAAGGTGGTGCGTGGGCAATTGCAACGCCAGGAGCAACGACAAAATACGGGCCCAGCGCCTCAAGATTCGCTAGGACCTCACCGATGTATTCGGGGTTAGCTTGACCGGCACTAACAAGCAGGCCGGTGCCTTCTGCTACCGCTTCTGAGAAGCTGAGTTCTTGAGCGGCTACTCGAATCGAGTCCTTATCAAAGTAACTAGACAGCACCCGAGGCCCTAGCAAAGCCCTGCTCAACCAGATCAATCAGCTCTTCGCGTTCGGTGAGTCCTTGGAAGGAGGCCTCGGCGGCGTTTAGCTGGAACTGCTCAAGATCTCCAAGCTGATAGCCAAAAGTGTCGACCAGGATCTCAAGCTCTCGGGTCAGATTCGTCCCCGACATCAAACGGTTATCGGTATTCACGGTCACGGTGAAGCCAAGATCGTAGAGGATGTCGATGGGGTGATCGGCCATCTTGTCGCCAAGCATTGCAAAGGCTCCAGTCTGGAGGTTAGAGCTTGGAGAAATCTCAAGTGCGATGTGACGGTCGTAGACCCACTGCGCTAGATCACCCAACACCACAAGATCGGTGTCGCCGTCAGTCCGGGAAAACATGATGTCCTCAACCAGCCTCACTCCGTGACCAAGCCTTAGGGCCCGGCCAGAAACTATGGCGTCCTTTATCGAATCCACGCCACCGGCTTCACCGGCATGGACCGTAACTGGAAATAGCTGTTCTGCAAGGTAATCAAAGGCAACCTTGTGACGTGAAGGTAGGAAGCCATCTTCAGGGCCGGCAATGTCAAAGCCAACAACTCCATCGTTGCGATGGCTAACTGCCAGCTCAGCAATTTCTAGCGCGCGGTCGGCCTGGCGCATCGCTATTAGAACCTGCCCGGTCCTAATTGATCCACCGCGGCCAGACACGTCGTCCATGCCTTGCTCCAAGCCATCCTGAACCGCCTCAGCCGCATCATCCAGAGACAAGCCGTTTTGAAGATGCAGCTCTGGTGCCCAGCGCAGCTCCGCATATATAACGTTCTCGGCAGCCAAATCCAGAACAGCCTCGTATGCCACCCGTTGCAGCGCAGCTTTTGTCTGCATGACTCCAACGGTGTGACTGAAGGTCTCCAAATAGCGAACCAGCGAACCCGAGTTCGCATTTTCCATGAACCAATCCGCAAGCTCGAGAGCGTTGTCTTTCGGAAGTGTGTGTCCGGCCTCGCTCGCCAATTCAATGATTGTCTGCGGTCTCAGTCCGCCATCTAGATGATCGTGAAGAGAAATCTTTGGAAGTGCTTGGATGTCCATCGTGGTCCTAACTGACTCGGCCAAGCACCAGCTTACGAGCAGCAGGCTCTCTTTCAGAAATGCCGATTGCCTCTTCTGCAAGGACAATCGCCCTCTCAAATCGCTCGGGAGTTTCGGTATAGAGGGTCATCACCGGGTCACCAGCTGTGACGGCAGTCCCAACTTGAGCGTGTATTTCAATGCCGGCGCCAAACTGAACCGCATCTTCCTTGCGCTCTCGCCCTGCACCAAGTCGCCAGGAAGCCACACCAACTGAAATCGCCTCCAGTGAAGACACGTAACCGGATTCTTTAGCCCTGACTACGTGCCAGTGCTCGGCCTTCGGTAGCTCTGCATCAGGGTCTCCGCCCTGAGCCTTGATCATTTCACGCCACTTTTCCAAGGCTTTCCCATTGGAAAGATTCTCGCGAGGGTCAACATCGGTAATTCCGCTGAGCTTTAGCATTTCCTTGGCTAGCTCCACAGTTATCTCAATCACATCCTCGGGGCCGCCGCCAGAGAGCACCTCGATTGATTCCTCGACCTCGAGCGCGTTTCCAATCTTTTTTCCAAGCGGAGTAGACATGTCGGTTAGCAGTGCTGAGGTATTGACTCCAGCATCTTTGCCGAGCTGGACCAAAACCTTTGCCAATTCATTGGCGCGATCCAACGTCTTCATAAATGCTCCGGAACCGACCTTCACATCCAGCACCAGCGATTGGGTGCCCTCTGCGATCTTCTTACTCATGATTGATGAGGCAATCAGCGGAATAGCCTCCACGGTTCCCGTGACATCTCGGAGCGAGTAGAGCTTGCGATCGGCTGGGGCTAGACCCTTACCGGCAGCACAAATAACAGCTCCGACTTCGGCCAGCTGACTGTAGAGCTCAGTGTTCGACATTGTTGCCTGCCAACCCGGAATGGCCTCTAGCTTGTCAAGCGTGCCGCCGGTGTGACCAAGACCACGGCCGCTTAGCTGCGGCACGGCAATTCCGTAGGAAGCAACCAATGGTGCCAAGGGCAGAGTGATCTTGTCTCCCACTCCGCCAGTGGAGTGCTTGTCGGCGGTCTTGGCAGATAAGCCAGAGAAGTCCAATCGCTCCCCAGAAGCGATCATCGCCATGGTCAGGTCTCTGATTTCCTCGCGGTTCATGCCATTGAGAAGGATTGCCATTGCCATTGCCGACATCTGCTCGTCCGCAACTATGCCGGAGGTGTAGTTCTCAACCAACCAGTTGATTTCCTTGGTGTCAAGCACCTGGTTCTCACGTTTTTTGATGATCAGTTCGACTGCGCTATAGCTCATGAGGTTTCGAGGTCCTTTGGTCCGAAGGCGTCCGGGAGCACCTCGGCTATCGTTTTTATTCCAGAAATTGTTTGCAGCAGCATGCCCTCGGCACTGTGCTCATAAAGCAATTGTCGGCATCTGCCGCAGGGCATCAGAGGGTTGCCCTTGCCGTCAACGCATGCAAACGCAACCAGCTTTCCACCGCCGGTTCGAAAAAGCTCACTGACAAGAGAGCACTCTGCGCAAAGGCCTAGGCCGTAGGAGGCATTCTCAACGTTAACTCCAGTAATTACACGGCCATCGTCGCAGATCGCAGCGGCTGCGACCGGGAACTTGGAATACGGTGAGTACGAATCCCCCAGCACCTGGCGCGCGGCATTAGTTAGCGACTCCCAGTCAATGCTCATTGTTAGCCCTTCGTATATGGAACTGCCAGCGCCTTCGGGGGTATCGACTTACCCACGAATCCGACTACGGCAATGATGGTCACCAAATACGGAACCATGGTGATGAAGTCAGTTGGGATGCCCGGGCTCACCTGATTCGCCCAAACCCTCAAAATGATTGAGAATCCGAACAACAAAGCCGCAAGGGCAGCAGAAATTGGGTGCCAGCGACCCAAGATCACAACCGCCAGGGCAATAAATCCAAATCCGCCGGACATCTCTCTACCAAAGGCACCCGCGTTGCCAATTGTCAACGCTGCTCCGCCAAGCCCAGCGATGGCACCGCCGATCGTGACCCACCAGAACCTAGTTCTTGCAACATTCACGCCAACAGTGTCAGCGGCCAACGGATGCTCTCCAACAGCCCTCGCCCGCAATCCCAGGCGGGTTTTGAAAAGAATGAACCACAAAACCGGGACAATCACCAGCGCCAAGAAGACAGTGATTCGGTTCTCAAAGAGAATCGGGCCAATCACCGGGATGTCGCTTAGCACTGGAATCTTAATGATTTCCAGGGTGCCCGGGAAGTTCACATTCTCGCCGTCCTCAGTCAGCCACTGCTGATAAAGGAAGTTGGTTATTCCGATCACCAGAACGTTCAACACAACACCGACAATGATCTGCTGTGCCAAGAAAACAATTGAGAAGGTGGCCAGCACCATCGACATCAAAGCGGCAGTAACCATGGCGGCAATAATCCCGAGCGTGAAGCTGCCGGTGATGGAGCTCACCACGGCTGCCATGAAAGCGCCCGAGAGTAGCTGACCTTCAATTGCGATGTTAGTGATACCGACGCGCTCGCTCATCACACCACCCATGGCGCCAAGAATGATCGGCACCGCCAGAACCAAAGCGGTTCCAGCAATGAAGGTCACAGGAACTGTTGCGCCCGCGGCTAGCCAGCCCAGTAGAACGGTTATTCCGACCGCGCCGTAGACAGTCAGGACCCAAATTGGTGTGCGCTTGTTTTGCATCGAACGCCACAGCGCAAAGCCTGAAATAGCGATCATTACGATTCCAGAGAAAATGCCAAGAGTGCTGGAATCAACATCGATCGCCGGCAATTGAACGACATCCGTTCTGCGCGAGATTTCAAAGGCAACCATGCCCTCTCTTCCCAAAAAGCCAAGCAACACCAGGACCAACAATCCCAGTGAGCTCATCACAATCGGCGCCTTGAACCCTACTTTTTCTTCGGTCTGAATATTCATGCTCATTTGGCACCTCCTCTGCTAAAGAGTCGTTTTCGAATAGCTCCAAGGGCATTCGAGTTTTGAACCGCGGGCAACCTGAAGATAGCCCTGATTAGTGGCGGTGCCGCAATAAACAACACGATTGCTCCCTGCACGATACCTAGAACTTCCGGAGATACGCCGATGACTTGCATCGAGGGAGCTCCTGCCTTGAAGGCGCCGAAGAGCAGGCCTGCAAGCAGGATTCCAGGTCCGGAGGATCCACCCAAGAGCGCCACAGTAATGGCATCAAAACCAATGTTTGCGTGCGCAGAAGGTGTGACTCCAACTGCCACGCCAAGCGACTGGTTAGCTGCCGCCACTCCAACAAACCCAGCGGAGAGTGCCATCGCCAAGATGTAGGTTTTCTCGACATTGATTCCAGCTGCCCTGGCTGCATCGGGATTGAACCCGACCATCCGCAGCCTGAAACCAATAGTGCTGCGCTCCATCAGCCACCAGAAAACGACAACCGCCAACAGCGCGAAGATCAATCCCCAGTGAAGTGAATAGTTGTCCCCGATCAACTTTGGCAACAGCGCTGTCTCAGCAGCCGGGTCAGCTTTTGGGTTTCCAGTGGCGCGGGTCTCCTGCAATAGGGCTGGATTGCGCATTAGGAAGGTAAAGAAGTAAAGAGCAATGTAGTTGAGCATGATCGTCAAGATCACCTCATGGGCACCGGTTCTGGCCTTTAGGAAACCCACCATTGCCCCAAGGAGCGCGGCCCCCACGATTCCGGCAATTAGAGCAACGATTGTGTGCAGAACAAATGGCAGCTCCAAACGAGTTGCTACGAAGGTTGCAAAGATCATTCCGAAAATCAACTGGCCGGTGCCACCGATGTTGAAAAGCCCAACTCGGAAAGTCAGACCAATTCCAAGACCTGCGGCAATTAGTGGAGCACCGAGCCTCAGGGTTTCGGTGAGCGGACGAATCGCCTTTTCGAAGGTGTCAGCATCAGCGTTATAAATTGCACCCCTAAACAGCGCACCATAGCCCTCACTCACTACCTGGACGGCAGCGCCAAGGGCGTCGCTTGGCCTTGAGAAAAGGTAACCCAGAGCCTCAATGAACTCCTTGTTGGAGCCAATCATGAAAAGCGCTCCCACCAGGAAGCCCAGCAGCACCGAAAGAACTGTTCTGGTGAGGCCGCCTGAGAGAATCTCTTTCACGGCCTGAGCCATGGATTCTTCGTTCTTTTTTACATCACTCATGCGGTCACTCCAGCCATCAGCTTGCCCAGGTCTTCTCTAGATGTTTCCGGGCCAACAATTCCTACAATTTTGCCTCGATACATAACCGCGATCCGATCGGCCAGTGCCAGCACTTCATCGAGCTCAGTTGAAATCAGGACCACAGCCTTGCCCGCATCGCGCTCGGCAATAATCTGCTCATGAATGAATTCGATTGAACCGACATCCACTCCGCGAGTTGGTTGGGAGGCAATCAGCAAGCTGACATCCCTTGACAGCTCCCTGGCTACAACCACCTTCTGCTGGTTTCCACCAGAGAGTTTTGATGCGAGCGTCTCGGAACTAGGTGTTCGAACATCGAACTGCTCAACTAGCTCATCAGCGATTTTCTTACGAGCGCCAAAATTTATGGACAGCCCCCGGGTGAAGCGAGACTTAAAGGATGAATTCAGCATCAGGTTCTCGGCGATTGTGAATTCGGAGACTAGGCCATCGGTCTTGCGGTCCTCAGGGATGAAACCAACACCGCTCTCAAGAACCTCGCGAACGCTAGCCGTTGAGATGTCGATTCCATTGATTGTGGTCTTGGCTTCGGGGTCAATGGACTTTCTCAGCCCGAGCAGATACTCGGCCAGTTCGGTCTGCCCATTTCCTTGAACTCCCGCCAAAGCAAGGATCTCTCCGGCCTTCACTTCAAAACTTACGTCGTTTACCATGCGCTGGGAGCGGTCATCCAGCACCGACACGTGACTTACTTCGAGAACAGCCTTGCCGGGTGCCGCTGGCTTTTTGTCAATTGTCAGAATCACCTCTCGCCCAACCATGAGGGAGGCAAGTTCCGAAGTGGAGGCATCAGGTTTTGCGGTTCCAACCACCTTGCCAAGCCGAATAACAGTGATCTTGTCGGCAACAGCCTTGACCTCACGCAGCTTGTGTGTGATGAAGACGATTGAAGTGCCCGTTGCAGCAAGCTGCTTCATGATCTCCATGAGCTCATCGGTTTCCTGCGGAGTGAGAACTGCAGTTGGTTCATCCAAAACCAAAACTTTGGCGTCTCTTGAAAGCGCCTTGATGATTTCCACCCGTTGCTGCACGCCAACTGGCAGGTCAGCAATTAGAGCATCGGGGTCAACATTGAAACCGAAGCGCTCTGAAATTTCTCTAACTTGTTGCTTGGCCTTGGCCAGGTCAATAACACCAAGTGCCTTGGTGGGTTCGTGTCCAAGTGCGACGTTTTCAGCAACTGTGAACACGGGAATCAGCATGAAGTGCTGGTGGACCATTCCGATTCCGGCGGCCATTGCATCGCCGGGGCCGGAGAACTTCTGAACGATACCATCGAGTTCAATGACTCCCTCGTCCGCGGTGTAAAGACCGTAGAGCACGTTCATGAGGGTTGATTTGCCGGCCCCATTCTCACCAAGAAGGGCGTGAATCTCTCCAGGCTCAATAACTAAATCAATTGAATCATTTGCCGTTACCTGGCCAAACCGCTTGGTTATTCCGCGAAGCTCTAATTTCACTTGGCACTCCTTTGTGCAAACACTCTATTTGATAAAAGCAAAAACTAAAGGGCCGCAGGATTTCTCCTGCGGCCCCCAAGTTACTTACTAGCTAAGTGGGTCAATTTCGCCGGAAATAATTCCAGCTTCTAGCTCGACTAGTCGAGCCTTAACCTCATCAGATAGCTTGGCGTCGAAGTCATAGAACGGGCTTAGGCCAGTTCCACCATTAGCCAAGGTTCCGATGTACGCATCGCCTGAGAAGGCTCCGCCAGATGAAAGCTCAGCAATGATGTCGTAGACAGCATTGGTCATGCGCTTCTCAGCTGAAGTTAGAACGTATGGAGCATACTCTGGGCTGCTAAGGGCTACGTCCTTGTCAACACCAATCATTACGCCGTCAATGCCGGCTTCCTTGATTGCCTCAGAAACTGCACCGAACTGATCTCCACCAACTGGGAAAATAACGTCAGCGCCGTCGTTTACCAGGGCTGCAGCAATCGCCTTTGAGGTTCCAGAGTTAGGAACAAAGTCACCGGTGAACTGACCGGTCTGAGCAATTGCGTCCCAGCCAACAACGGTTACCATCTCGCCAGAGTCAGCAGCGTAAGCCATTGCTCCGTAGTAGAAGCCATCCATGAAGTCAGTAACAGCAGGAATCTGAACTCCACCGTAGGTTCCAACAACCTTGGTTGTTGAGTAAGCAGCAGCTACGTAACCAGCAAGGTAGCTTGACTGGTTCATTGTGTAGCCAACTGGCTTTAGGTTTGCATTGCCCTCTGACCAACCATCGATGGTTACGAAGTTCATGTCTGGGTTTGCAGCAGCAGCAGCGTTTACGTCAGCGACTAGGTTGAAGCCAACTGCGAAGGTTACGTCACAGCCCTTATCAATCATTGCCTGCAAGTTTGGTGCGAAGTCTTCAGCAGAGTTTGATTCTGCGTCAGCAATTTCAGCGCCTAGTTCAGCCTGAGCCTTCTCAAGTCCGTCGTATACCGACTCGTTGAAAGACTTGTCGTTCCAGCTTCCCTCGTCAGATACCGCACATGCTAGGTAATCAATCGCTGGTGCTGCTTCTTCAGTCTGTGTTGCAGCAGCAGTAGTCTCTGCTGCCTCTTCCTCAGGTGCCGCAGCACATCCGGAAAGCACTAGAGCCGAAACGCCCATTAGGGCGAATACAGCAGATGCATTTCTTAACTTCAAGGTTCCTCCTGAATTTTTTTGGAAGGCGCGGATGGCGCCTGTTTGACAATTACTTTAGTGGGAGAAATGAAGCCGAAAGAACAAAAAATTCAGCTTAATAAGATTGGAACAATTCCTACAGCAAATCGGAGTGCCCGGTTTGCTTCAAGGCCTCAACTAGAGCTTTAACCTTCTGTGCATGCTGCTTGGTGGTTACCAATAAGGCATCTGGAGTATCCACCACAATCACATCTTCCAGACCGATCAATGCGACCAGCCGATTCGTGTCACTCACCAGAATTCCGCTGGAGGAATCGGACAGCACGCGAGCCGAACCTAGAACTGCCAGATTCTTGCTCTTGCCCTGTGACTGGAGCTCGGCAATGGCGGCAAAGTCTCCGACATCGTGCCACTCAAATGCCGCCGGCACCACCGCAACCAGTCCGACCTTCGCCGCTGGCTCGGCAATGGCGTAGTCGATGGCGATGCGAGTGAGCTCCGGCCAAATCTCGTGCAGCTTCTGTTCTTGCTGATCGGTGTCCCAGTACTCGGCCAATCGCATAATTCCAGCGTGAAGCTGAGGCTGAGTCTTAGCCAAAACCTCTAGCAAGAGTTTTGCTGGAGCGATGAACATTCCGGCGTTCCACAGGTACTTGCCGTTGGCCACAAACTTCTTGGCCTTCTTGATCTCGGGCTTCTCAACGAATTCCGCAACCTCGAATCCCGGCCCTTGCTTTAGGGCCTGACCTTTTTTGATGTAACCAAATGCGACCGATGCTTCAGTTGGGACGATCCCGATTGTGACAATCTTGTTGGTGGCTGCAATCCTGATTGAAGCCGAAATCGCTTCCTCAAATTTCTGCTGGTCGGTAATCACATGATCGGCGGCGAATGAGCCGATAATCACATCTGGGTTTCGCTTATACAAAACTGCTGCGGCCAGCGCTATCGCCGCAGTTGAATCTTTTGGCGAGGGCTCGAGAATTAGATTCTCCTTGGCAAGCCCAGGAAGTTGCTCCGCAACCAACCTGGCATGAACATCGCCGGTCACGACCATTAGCTTGTTCTTGGTAATCGGCGCCAACCGATCCCAGGTGTCCTGTAGCAGCGTTTGACCACTGCCAGTCAAGTCATGAAGAAACTTTGGTGCGCTGGCACGAGATAGAGGCCAGAGCCTCGAACCAACTCCACCGGCCGGAATAATTGCAAAGAAGTTCTCTGTTGGATCAATCTGATTAGTGTCCACATCTAAACACTAGATGTTCTTGCTTAGATTCCAAAAGCAGCTTGGTCGCTGGGGTACACTTATAGGAAACAACTGTTCTATCCATGGAGGCTAGCTTGGCAATTCGGCCAGCAGGAACCCTTTACCGAGGCAAAGTCGGAATGTGGTCCTGGGTACTTCACCGTATTAGCGGTGTTGGAATCTTTTTCTTTTTGCTTGTACACGTTCTAGACACCGCTCTGGTGCGGGTGAGCCCGGAGGCCTACAACGTGGTCATCGAGTCTTACAAAACCCCAATTGTTGGATTGGCGGAGCTTGGCCTAGTTGGTGCAGTTCTGTTCCACGGCCTCAACGGCTTGCGCGTAATCGCGATTGACTTCTGGTCCAAGGGAACGAAATACCAGAACTTTATGTTCTGGGCAGTAATTGCCATCACAGTCATCGCAGTTGCAGGGTTTGCGCCGCTGCACCTTGCCCGAGTATTTGGTCACTAGGAGGTCGACAATGAGCGTAACAATTGAGACACCTAACAGACCAAGAAGCCGCAAGCAAGCCAACTGGGAAAAATACGGCTGGCTGTTCATGCGAGTCAGCGGGCCACTACTGGTTGTTTTGGTCTTCACTCACCTGGTTGTGAATCTGGTGCTGGGCGACGGAATCAAGGCAATTGACTTCGCTTTTGTTGCCGGCAAATGGGCAGACCCGTTCTGGCAGGTTTGGGATCTTGCAATGCTGTGGCTAGCACTTATTCACGGCACCAACGGAATGCGCACCATCGTGAACGACTACACCGAGAAGGTGAAGGTGCGCAAAGCGCTAACCACGACCCTGTGGGCGGTTTGTGCGCTGCTGATTCTGCTCGGAACCTTAGTAATTTTCACTTTTGATCCATGTCCAGCCGGAGCCTCGGCTGACCTTCTAGCCTCATTTTGCCCAGCAGCATAAGTAAAGGAAGAACATTGCCGGAGAATACGACCGCCAACGACAACATCACCTATCACTCGTTTGACGTACTGATAGTCGGTGCCGGTGGTGCCGGCATGAGGGCTGCGATTGAGGCTGGCTCTGATGCCAATGTTGCTGTTATTTCAAAACTCTTTCCAACCCGTTCCCACACCGGTGCCGCCCAGGGCGGTATGGCTGCAGCTCTTGCCAACGTTGAGGAAGACAGCTGGGAATGGCACACCTTCGACACCGTAAAGGGTGGCGACTACCTGGTTGACCAGGACGCGGCTGAAATTCTGGCGAAGGAATCGGTTCAGGCAGTAATCGACCTCGAGAACATGGGATTGCCTTTTAACAGGACCCCTGAGGGCAAGATTGACCAGCGTCGATTCGGTGGCCACACCAGAGACCACGGAAAAGCGCCAGTTCGACGCAGTTGCTACGCAGCCGACCGCACGGGCCACATGATCCTGCAGACTCTTTACCAAAACTGCGTGAAGCTTGGAATCAACTTCTTCAACGAGTTCTATGTTCTGGACTTGGTAATGAACGACGGCAAACCTGCCGGTGTTGTTGCCTACGATTTGGCAACCGGAGACATTCACGTCTTTGCCGCAAAGTCAATCGTGTTTGCAACCGGTGGTTTTGGAAAAATCTACAAAACCACCTCGAACGCTCACACCCTGACCGGTGACGGCGTTGCGATTGCCTACAGGCGAGGAATCCCGCTTGAGGACATGGAGTTTTACCAGTTCCACCCAACCGGCCTTGCCGGTCTTGGCATCTTGCTGTCTGAGGCAGCCAGAGGCGAGGGTGGAATCCTTCGAAATGCATCCGGTGAACGATTCATGGAGCGTTACGCGCCAACCATCAAGGACCTGGCTCCGAGAGACATGGTCGCCAGAGCAATGGCCAATGAGGTTCGCGAAGGCCGCGGAGCGGGTCCAAACAAGGATTACGTTCTCCTGGACCTAACCCACCTAGAGCCTGCCGTGATTGACGCCAAACTTCCAGACATCACCGAGTTTGCAAGAACCTACCTGGGCGTCGAACCTTACACGGAGCCAGTTCCGGTGTTCCCGACTGCTCACTATGCAATGGGCGGAATTCCGACCAACATCAAGGCGGAGGTACTCTCTGATAATGACACCGTAATCCCTGGTCTGTATGCAGCGGGTGAATGTGCCTGTGTTTCAGTTCACGGAGCAAACCGCCTTGGAACCAACTCACTATTAGACATCAACGTCTTTGGAAAGCGAGCTGGCCAGTACTCAGTTGAATATGCCAAAACCGCCAAGCAGGTTCCGCTTCCAGAAGATGCAGCTCACGATGTGCTTGCAATGATCGAGAAGGTCCGCAAGTCAAAGGGTAAGGAAAAAATCGCCCAGCTTCGCAAAGAGCTGCAGGATTCAATGGACAAGAATGCTCAGGTCTTTAGAACAGAAGAGACACTTCAAGAGGCATTGGACAAGATCCATGAGCTTCGCAAGAGGTATGAGAACATCGCGATCCAAGATCAGGGTAAGCGCTTCAACACCGACCTACTGGAGGCAATCGAGCTTGGATTCTTGCTTGACCTTGCCGAGGTGACCGTCGTTGCCTGCCGCGAGCGCCGCGAGTCTCGTGGGGCGCACTTGCGTGAGGACTTCCCGAACCGTGACGACAAGAAGTTCATGGTCCACTCAATGGTTTATAAGAGTGACAAGACCGACAAGAAAACTGGCACGAACATGAAAATTGACTGGAAGCCAGTCGTTATCACCAACTACCAGCCGATGGAGCGTAAGTACTAATGGCAGATCAGGCAGTCCCAACGATTGACTCCTTCACCGTCACATTGTTCGTCAGGAGGTTTGACCCTGAGACTGATCAAGAGCCAAAGTGGGTCGACTACGACGTAGAAATGTTTGGCACTGATCGAGTGCTGGATGCTCTCCACAAAATCAAGTGGGAACAGGATGGTTCACTGACCTTTAGGCGCTCCTGCGCCCACGGTGTTTGCGGTTCGGATGCAATGCGCATCAACGGTCGTAACCGACTTGCCTGCAAGACATTGATCAAGGACCTAGACATCTCTCAGCCAATCTACGTGGAGCCAATCAAGGGCCTTCCCGTGGAGAAGGACCTGATTGTTGACATGAACCCCTTCTATCAGGCTTATAAGGACATCAACCCGTTCCTAGTTGCCAACGACAAGCCTGAAAAGGAGCGCCTGCAGTCTCCTGAGGACCGCGCTCGCTATGACGACACCACCAAGTGCATCCTGTGTGCCGCCTGCACCACCAGCTGCCCCGTGTTCTGGACTGATGGCCAGTACTTCGGTCCTGCGGCGATTGTGAATGCACACCGATTCATCTTTGACTCTCGCGACGAAGAGGCGCAGGTTCGTCTGGACATCTTGAACGACAAAGAGGGCGTGTGGCGTTGCCGCACCACCTTCAACTGCACCGAGGCCTGTCCTCGAGGCATTGAGGTCACCAAGGCTATTGCCGAGGTGAAGCAGGCCATCTTGCGCGGAAGAGTCTAGACATAGTTGTTGTTTAGCTTTTTATGAATCTAGATCGCAGAACTGCGCTTACCGGCGCTCTTGCAGCAACGGGAACCTTGACCTTGGCGGCCTGCGCCGCAGAGCCAGAGGTTGCCGCAACCACTCCCCCGAGTGCGACCGTGGATCAGGTGGAACCCGCGACCTCTGGCGAGACGCTACTGGGGCCAACCGCTGAGATCATGGTCGGTACCGGCAAAAAGTTTGAAATCTCCAGCGCACTGACGATTTTGGTGACAAGGCCGAACCAGGACACCTTTCGTGGCTTCAACGCCTCCTGCACGCACTCCGGCTGCATTGTCACTGGAGTGAAAGATGACCAAATCGCCTGCGGTTGTCACGGAGCTCGGTTCAACACCGACTCTGGAGAGCCGGAAGCTGGACCAGCCAAGTCGGCTCTGGGCAAAATCTTGCTAGAGGTCCGCGGTGCGGACCTGTATGCCCTGATCTAGCTCATAGATTGGTGTCAATGATCCAGATTGCAAGCGTAAACGTAAACGGCGTTAGAGCCGCCGCCAGAAAAGACATGGGCTCCTGGGTTGCAGAGACGAAACCTGATGTGCTCTGCCTCCAGGAAGTTAGAGCTCCAAGGGCCGACCTTGTTGAACTGTCAACAACCGGTCCACTGGCAGCCGACAAGCCCTGGGAAATTTATGACGACGAAGCCTCGGCAAAGGGCCGGGCCGGTGTCGCTGTTTTGTCTCGACACAAGGTTCTTGCCACCAGCACGAACCTGGGCCCAGAGGATTTTGATTCGGCCGGTCGATGGCTCGAAGCAGAGATAGATTTCTCAGGCACCACTGTCACCGTGATCAGCTGCTACGTGCACTCTGGCGAGGCTGACACCCCAAAGCAGGTTGAGAAATACAAATTCTTGGATGCCATGACTCTGCGGATGCAGGAACTTATTGACAGCGGTAAGCACGCCGTGGTCGTGGGTGACTTGAACGTTGGTCACACCGAGCTGGACATTAAAAACTGGAAGGGAAACCTGAAAAACGCTGGCTTCCTTCCAGAAGAGCGTGCCTACTTCGATGGCTTTCAGGCCATGGGTTGGGTAGACATGGGAAGAGCGGCTCACCCGGACACCCCCGGCCCCTACACCTGGTGGTCCTATCGAGGCCAGGCCTTCGACAACGACGCCGGGTGGAGAATTGATTATCAGCTGGCTACCCCAGAACTTGCCAAACTCGGGCAGAATTATCGAGTTGATAGAGCGCCAAGCTATGACACCCGGTGGAGCGACCACTCTCCAGTGGTAGTGGAATATGACCTTTAGGGGTAGAAATGACTAAACCCAATTTACTTTCAGGCATGCAGCCTTCGGCGTCCAGCCTGCACCTTGGAAACTACCTTGGGGCGCTCAAGCAGTGGGTTGCGATGCAGGATACATTTAATGCCTTTTACGTCATTGTTGACCTTCACGCAATCACTGTTCCTCAGGACCCAAAAACGCTTCGAGACAACACCAGAAGGACCGCAGCTCAGTACTTGGGAGCTGGAATTGACCCGACCAAGAGTGCGCTGTTTGTCCAGTCCCATGTTCCGGCTCATGCTCAGCTCGCCTGGGTACTGAACTGCATCACCGGTTTCGGCGAGGCCTCGAGAATGACGCAATTCAAGGACAAAAGCCAGAAGGGCGGCGCGGACGCCTCCTCGGTTGGTCTGTTCACCTACCCAATTTTGCAGGCCGCTGACATTTTGCTTTATCAGCCCGAGGCGGTCCCTGTTGGTGAGGACCAGCGTCAGCACCTGGAACTGACAAGGGACCTGGCAATGCGATTCAACTCGCGCTTTGGTGAAACCTTCGTGATCCCAAAGGCCGAGATTCTCAAGGAAACCGCCAAGATCTACGACTTACAGCTTCCGACGGCAAAAATGTCGAAGTCCACTGCCGAACCAAAGGGCTTGATCAACATCATGGACGAGCCTGAGTTGATCACCAAAAAGATCAAGTCGGCAGTCACAGACACCGACGGTCAGATAATTTTTGACCCAGAAAACAAGCCGGGAGTATCGAACCTGCTTGGGATTCACTCAGCGCTTTCCGGCAAATCCATCAAGGACCTAGAAGCCAGCTTCGCGTCTTCAGGCTATGGGGACCTGAAAAAGGAGGTTGCGGAAGTTGTGGTCTCCTCGCTTGAGCCGATCAGAGTGAGAACAAATGAATTACTTGAGGACCCCGCCGAGCTAGACAGGCTCCTGGCCATTGGAGCCGAACGAGCAAACAGCCAGGCGGAGCAAACTTTGAAGCTGGTTTACGAGCGTCTGGGTCTAGTGGCTGCGCTCTAAAGGAATTTCTCAGCCAAAAAGAGTATTGTTCTAATAAGCACAGTTCTTCGGGGTCAGTGAAAATCTGAGCCGGCGGTTAAAGTCCGCGACCCGACCGGAAACATCGCAACCAGCGGTGCAGTTTCTGTCGGTTGACTTGGTGAAATTCCAAGACCGACGGTTAAAGTCCGGATGGTAGAAGAACTTGGGCGCTATTTGCGCCCGCTTTCTTTCCGCGCCCGCGGTCTGTGTGAAACAGAACCGAGAGGGCAAGATGCCAACGCAAGAGCAACTAGAAGCTGCGATGCAGCGCGCTCTGGCAATCTCGCTTCAGGGGCCAGCATTCGGGGTCAATCCTCAGGTGGGCTCCGTGATTCTGAACCCGGATGGCGAAATTGTTGCCGAGGGTTACCACAAAGGCTCCGGTACCGATCACGCCGAAGTGATGGCATTGAAGAATTTTGCTCAGGCTTTTCCTGACACACCCCTAACCAATCACACTGCTGTGGTGACCCTAGAGCCCTGCAACCACACCGGAAAAACCGGCCCGTGTGCAAAGGCGTTGGTCGATGCAGGAATTTCCAGCGTTGTCTTTGCAGTCAGCGACCCTGGCCTCGAATCTGGCTCGGGGGCCAAAACCCTGACTGATGCCGGCATCGAAGTTTCAACGGGACTGATGATGCACGAGGCTGAGGATCAGAACCGTGTCTGGTTGACTGCTAACCGACTAAAGCGACCTTTTGTAACCCTGAAGTGGGCAAGCACTCTCGATGGCCGCAGTGCCGCTCAAGATGGCTCTAGTAAGTGGATTAGCGGTGCTGAGTCTCGTGCCGACACTCACTTCAGAAGATCCGAGGCAGATGCCATTTTGGTGGGAACTGCGACTGTGATTGCCGATGATCCTGAACTGACCGCTAGGAAACCTGACGGTGGCTACTACGAGCACCAACCGGCGCGAATCGTAATTGGTGAAACTGAATTGCCAAGAAATCTAAAGATCTTCAACGACCAGGCCCCGACTGTTGAGATCCGCACGCGAGATCTGAATCTGGTCATGGCTGAACTATGGAGCCGGGAGCTCAAGCACGTCTTTGTTGAGGCGGGTTCGACCCTAGCTAGCGCTCTGGTTGCACAGGGTCTGGTTGACGAGTTCTTGGTTTACATGGCCCCAATGCTGCTGGGTGGAAGCGGCACTGCCATTGGTGACATTGGAGTCACCAGCATGGACCAGGCAATGGAGCTGGAGATTTTGGAAACAACCCGTATCGGGAAAGACATCTTTATTAGAGCAAGGAGCGCATGATGTTTACTGGAATTATCGAAGAGCTTGGTGAGGTAACTGGAATTGAGCAGCAGCCAGACGCGCTAAGGCTCACTATCAAGTGCTCCAAGGTGCTTGAGGATCTAAAGCGCGGTGATTCGATCTCCTGTTCCGGCACTTGCCTGACGGCAATCGAGATTGACGAAAATGGCTTCACTGCCGACGTCATGATGGAATCAATCAGGCTCACCAGCCTGAGCGAGGTCAAAGTTGGTGACCCAATCAACCTGGAGCGCGCGATGAACGCGAAAACTCGCTACGGCGGTCACGTAGTTCAGGGGCACGTTGACGGCGTAGGCGAATTTGTGTCGCGCGAGAAAAGCGACAACTGGGATTGGGTCAGAATCAGAATCCCGAAGGAACTGCTGCGCTATGTGGTGATGAAGGGTTCAATCACCTTCGATGGCATCTCCCTCACCGTCAACGAGCTCAATGATGACGTGATTGGACTGTCACTGATCCCAGAGACCCTGGCCGTGACCACCCTGGGCCGAAAAGTTCCAGGCAACAAAGTCAACGTCGAGGTAGACGTGATGGCAAAACACATCGAGAGATTGCTGGAGTTCAGATAGATGCAAATTAAGCATTCGACCATTGAAGAGGTCCTTGAGGCCCTTCAGCAGGGGAAGCCTGTCCTGGTCACCGACGCTGAGGACCGCGAAAACGAGGGTGACGCGATAATCGCAGCCGAATTTGCAACGCCGGAGTGGCTGGCCTGGATGATTCGCTACACCTCCGGCTACATCTGTGCCCCGATGACCGAAGCACGGGCAAACGAACTTGATTTGCCGCTGATGTATGTGAACACCCAAGACCCACACCACACCGCCTACACCGTTAGCGTCGACGCCATGGAGCGAGAGTCAACCGGAATCTCGGCCTATGACCGTGCCCTTACTGGCAGAGTGCTTGCTGACCCAAAATCTTCACCCGGTTCGCTGATGCGCCCAGGCCACGTGATCCCGCTTCGAGCCAAGGACGGCGGAGTGCTGGAGCGCCCCGGCCACACTGAAGCCGCGGTTGATTTGATGAAGCTGGCTGGCCTAGAGCCAGTAGCAATGATGGCCGAGATGGTCAACGACGACGGAACAATGATGCGCGGGGAGGAATTATTTGAGACCTCTTTAAGGTTTGACTTACCTATGACAAGTATTTCTCAGATTAAAGAGCACATCGCAAGGAAGTCCCCTGAGGTTTCCAAGAGTGCGAACAGGATTCGCTTCGAAGCTGAAGCAAAGCTCCCGACCAGCCACGGCGACTTCCGCGTCCGCGGCTATTACGACGTGCAGACAACCGCTGACCACGTGGCAATCATCGCCGGGAACCCTACCGGCAAGGACGTTCTTGTCCGCATGCACTCAGAGTGCATCACCGGCGAAGCCTTCGGTTCACTCAAGTGCGAGTGCGGACCGCAGCTGGACGGAGCCCTGGATGCGATCGCTAAAGACCCCAATGGTGGAGTAGTTGTTTACCTGAGAGGTCAGGAGGGTCGTGGAATCGGCCTTCTGAACAAACTAAAGGCTTACGCCCTGCAAGAAGAGGGTCTTGACACTGTCGACGCGAACCTAGCCCTTGGTTTCCCAAGCGAAGCCAGAGAGTATGGCGCTGCTGTTGCAATTTTGAAGGACCTTGGCATCACAAGTGTCAGGCTGCTATCCAACAACCCAGCAAAGCGCAACTTCCTTGAGGAAGCTGGAATCGCCGTGACTGAGACTGTTCCACTAATTGTTGGACTGGCTGATCAGAACCTGGGCTACTTGGAGGCAAAGCGCGCTCGCATGGGACATGAGATTCCCACTAACCTAGGTAAATGAGCGGTTCGGGAGCACCAGTAATTCAAGTTTCAGGCAAGGGCAAGAAAGTCGTTGTTATCTCTACCTCTTGGCACACCCGGATTATGGATGGGCTGGTTGCCGGAGCAAAGGCGGAACTAGAAAAATCGGGCTGCGAAGACATCACCTATTGGCAAATACCAGGTGCCTTTGAACTTCCACTGGCAGCTCAGGCTGCAGCCAAAATCAACGCTGACGCGATCATCGCCCTTGGGGTTGTGATTCAGGGCGAGACACCTCACTTTGATTACGTCTGCTCTGCTGCGACCGACGGCTTGACCCGCGTGCAGTTAGACACTTCAATCCCTGTCGGGTTTGGCTTACTGACCGTCAATAACGAGTCTGAGGCCCTTGCTCGGGCTGGAATCGAAGGATCCAAGGAAGACAAGGGTGCAGAGGCCGTGCAGGCCGCCCTCGCTATGGCTTCGCTTCTCTCCAAAATCTGAGACCAACCAGGCGGCGATGTAATCGCGCTAGAGTGGGCAAGCAGAAGGAGACCTCATGGACTTAGCAATCGACATCACTAGAAACACCACCCTTATTCTTCACTTCATTGGAGTGGCTTCGCTGCTGGGCGGCTTCCTAACCCAAATGAGGTCCCTAAAAACTTCCACCGCCACCGTGGTCCCAGCGATGGTTCACGGTGCTTGGACCATGCTGCTAACCGGCCTGGCCCTGGTTGCGGTCGCTGAATACCGAGTTGCCAACGGTGCTGACTTTGAAGTGAACCACGCAAAGGTGGGAATCAAGTTAGTTGTGCTGCTAGTGATCTTGGTGCTTGTCCTGAGAAACAGAAAAAAGCCGAGGGTCTCTTCCGGGATCGTGGGCGCCATTGGTGCGCTCAGCATCACCAACATTATTTTGGCTGTGGTCCTTTAGCCATTTGCCCGGCGGCAATTGATATTGTTGCCCAATGACTATCAAGCTCGGGAACACTCGCGTCACCGGCACCGAGCAGTACTACACCCCCACCGGTCTAGCTAATGAGCTTGTATCAACAACGCTCGCGACAATTCCAAACGCCAATAACCGCACCTTCCTGGAACCGGCCGGTGGCACCGGCAGTTTTGTGGACGCACTTAGAAACAGCGGCATTAGCAACCTGGTGGCCCTTGACAAATACCCAAAGCACGAAGCGGTGCTGCGTCAGGACTTTTTGGACTGGCAACCCTCTGGAAACAACTTCGTGACCATTTCTAATCCCCCCTTTGGCAGAAACAACGCCCTGTCGGTTCCCTTCTTTAATAAGGCAGCCGACTTCTCTGACTACATCGCATTCCTAGTGCCAAGATCGTGGCGCAAGTGGTCTGTTCAAAATCGGCTAGATCTTAGATTTCACTTGGTTTTGGACCAGGAAGTGAAGGTTCAGTACGAGGACGAAAACGGCGAGAAACTTGCCAAGCAAAATGACCTGCGAACCTGCTTTCAAATTTGGGAGAAGCAGGAAACAGCCCGGGCCAAAGTTCAGGTTCCAGATAATCAGTTGATTGCCAAATCCACACCCGCTGAAGCTGACCTCGCGATCAGGGTTTTTGGCTACGGTTGCGGCAGCGTTATGGAAGATTTTCCGCGAGTGGAAAACACAACCTTGATGTTCCTGAGAATTCTGGATAATCGTGTCAAAAGGGTAATTAAAGGCTTAGATTATGAACGGTTTGCAATCAACACCGCGTACACAAAAGCGCTGTCGTTTCAAGAAATCAACTTTCTACTAAACGAAGAGTTATTTGGAAATGGTTTTTTGAAATCATGAGGTTAGGAAGAAATTGAGCGAGTACTACCAGGACCCCACCCAGAACCCAAAGAGCCGTGAGTACCGGGGCCCGCGGGCGAAGCTGAAGGACCTGCTGCCCTATCTATCAGGTCACAGAAAGACCCTTATTCTTGCCCTGATTCTGTCGGTGCTGGGCTCGGTCCTCGCTCTTGGTCAACCGCTTGTGATTGGCCAACTGATAACGGCTGTTCAGGAAAACCTCGACACCACCTTGCTGGCATCGGTGATCGTGGGCTTGGTTATCACCTCCGCATTGGTCAATGCGTTCCAGTACTACCTGCTGTACAAGACCGGTGAGGGTGTTGTGCTGACCACCAGAAAAGCACTGGTTGCAAGACTCCTTAGGCTCCCAATTTCACAATATGACCGGAGAAGAATCGGTGACCTCGTTTCACGCGTTGGTTCCGACTCAACCTTGCTGAAGGCTGTATTAACTCAAGGCCTAGTGGATGCTCTTGGTGGCCTATTGCAGTTCACCGGAGCAATCATCGTGATGGCATTTATCGACCCGCTGCTGCTTGGCACAACCCTGCTCGTGGTATTTGCCGCCGTTGGGGCCATCGCTCTGACGGGTCGGAGAATCCGGTCTGCGACCACCAAGGCCCAAATGCGGGTTGGCGAAATGAGCGCGGCGGTTGAGCGTGCTCTAAGTGCGATTCGAACCATCAAGGCATCCCGCGCCGAAGTGCGCGAAACCGAGGAGATTCACAAGAATGCCGAGGCTGCCTACGACCAGGGATTGAGCATTGCCAGACTGTCTGCGATTGTTGCGCCCATCGCACAGGTTGCCTTCAATTCGGCTTTCATAATCGTTCTTGGTCTCGGTGGCCTGCGGGTAGCCACTGGGGCAACGACTATTGCGTCACTGGTGACCTTCGTAATTCTGTTGTTTTTCATGATTGGACCATTGATTTCTGCGTTTGGTGCCTACACGTCGGTAATGGGTGCACTGGGAGCTCTTGCGAGAATCAAGGAGATCATGGACCTGGACGAGGAGGAGCCAGGAGCCGAGAAATTGCCAAGAAAGGCAGCCAACAAAACCGCCATTGAATTCAAGGATGTCGAGTTTCACTATGAAACCGAAGCCGGTGAAGAGCCGCAAGTCATTTTGAAAAAACTCAACCTGAAAATCGCTCGTGGATCTCGCGTTGCGCTGGTGGGACCATCCGGGGCGGGTAAGTCGACCGTGTTTTCGCTAATCGAGCGCTTCTATGAGCCAACCGCTGGTCAAATTTTGCTGGATGGACAGCCAGTGACTGAGTTTTCACGCCAATCACTTAGGCAGCAACTTGGTTATGTTGAGCAGGATGCGCCAGTCCTGGCTGGGTCGCTGAAAGATAACCTGCTGCTGGGCAAGGCTGATGCCACCGACCAGGAACTTGAGCAGGTACTGAACCAGGTGAACCTGGCAGAGGTGCTCAAGCGCGACACCAAAGGCTTGTCGGCGGAAGTCGGCGAGGATGGCATCATGCTTTCCGGCGGCGAGCGTCAGCGACTTGCAATCGCCAGGGCATTGCTGGCTTCTCCAGAGATTTTGCTGCTGGATGAATCAACCAGCGCATTGGACGGTCCAAACGAGCAGCGAATGCGTGAGGCAATCGACGCAGTTGCACACGACCGCACGCTGTTGGTAATCGCACACCGACTCTCAACCGTGGTTGACTCCGATCAGATCATCGTGCTCGAGCACGGCGAAATTGTCGGAATTGGCACGCACTCAGAGCTTGTGAAATCGACTCCGCTTTATGCCGACCTAGCGAAACATCAGCTGCTGGTTTAGCAATAGAGTAAGGGTCATGAGCATCACAGTAATCAATGAAGATTTTGCCTCCGAATTAGACGCCGAAGACCCACTAAAAGCCTTCAAGTCCGAGTTTCTAATTTCAGACCCGAGTGTTTGCTACCTAGACGGCAACTCGCTGGGAAGACTCCCAATCAAGACTATTGAAGAAGTCCAAAGCTTCCTGCTGAACGAGTGGGGCCCAGAGCTAGTGGACGGCTGGTCGCACTGGATCGATCAGGCTCAACCTGCCGGCGACCTTCTGGCCCGAGCCGCCCTTGGCGCATCGGCTGGACAGACGCTGGTTTGCGACACCACCAGCGTGAACTTTTACCAACTCTGCGTCGCCGCTATCAACGCCAGGCCCGGTCGCAAGACCGTGATCATCGACTCATCCAACTTCCCCACCGATCGCTATGTAATTGCCGGAATAGCAGAAGCCATGGGCCTAAACCTAATCACCCTAGACACCGATGGTTCTGGTGGGCCGGGTGCTGTGGCGATTGACTCTGAATTCGAAGAGGTAACAGCGCTAGAACTGGCTAAGCACCTAAACGATGATGTTGCACTGGTGACGCTGCAGGCCATCAACTACCGATCAGGCGTGAGACAAGACCTCAAGGCCATCACCGATCTGGTCAGAAGCCATGGTGGCTTGGTGGTCTGGGACTGCTCCCACGCAACTGGTTCGATCAAACTAGACCTTGATGACAATGGTGTCGACCTCGCTGTTGGCTGCACCTACAAATACGGAAACTCAGGGCCCGGTTCACCGGCATGGCTGTATGTTTCTAAACGCATTCAGACCGAGCTGAGAGTTCCAATTCAAGGCTGGTTTGCCCAAGACAAGCAGTTTGAGATGGGCCCTAACTTCGAGCCTTCCGACACCATTCGAAGGTTCCAGATTGCTAGCCCATCCATCATTGGGATTCGCGGGGTCGAAGTTGCTTTCGAAATGATTGAACGAGCGGGCATAGATCGAATTGAGGCCAAGGCAGCGATCGGCACCGACCTGATGATCAAACTTCATAGGCAGTGGCTACAGCCGCTCGGCTTCGAGTTGGCGACACCTTCCGAAGCAGCCAAGCGCGGTGGCCACATTATCTTGACCCACCCAGAAGCCAAACAAATCGCATACGCGATGCGCAAGATTTCCAAGGTGATCCCTGACTATCGTGAACCCAATGCAATCCGCTTGGCGATATCACCGCTGGCAACCAGCTACAGCGAGGTTTATGAGGGCTTTAACCGACTTCGAGACCTGGTGGCCTCTGGCGACTACCTGACAGTGTCCCAGGATGGCAACCGAGTCACCTAGGACCACGAGCCAAAAATTTATGTTCAACTGAAATGGAAACTAATGGATAGCAACAAACACGTCACCTACATCTCATACCTAAAGGTTGATGAGCTGCTCGAATTGCAGCAACCCTTGAGCGACGGACCGGAGCACGACGAGCTGCTGTTTATAACCATTCATCAGGTTTATGAGCTTTGGTTCAAGCAAATTCTGCACGAGGTGGCCGCCCTGCAAGTCTCGCTCGAGCAAGGCAAAACCCACCGGTCGATGGCACTATTGGGCCGCATTCGAACCATCATGAAGACCTGCGTTTCTCAATTGGACATCCTTGAGACCATGACCCCGCTGCAATTCAATTCATTCCGAGAGCGCCTGACCTCAGCCAGTGGCTTTCAATCGGCTCAGTTCCGAGAGCTAGAGGCCGTGCTTGGAAGACGCGATCAAGCAGGCGCAACCGCTGACGGAAAGTCAGGAATGGGAATGGCTGAGCACCTAATTGAAGGATCACCAGCAAGGCAGCGTGTCGAAAACGCCATGGGCAGAAAGTCGCTTTGGGACTCGGCCCTGCACTTTTTCAATTCTAGAAAACCCATTCCTGGGCTTCTTCTAACTAGAGATGTGACGCAGGCCTGGGAGCCGCACGAGGAGCTCCAGGAAGTGCTGATTGACCTGCACCGAAACGACCCGGAAGTCTCGATGATTGGCGAAGCCCTGATTGACTTTGACGAAGGACTTCAGGAGTGGCGCTATCGTCACGTCAAGATGGTTGAAAGAACCATTGGGCGAAAGATGGGAAGCGGCGGATCGTCTGGAGCTGGCTACCTGGCAAGCACCCTGTTCAATCCAGTATTTCCTGATCTTTGGGCTATCAGAAGTAGGTTCTAGGACGCAGCATCAACAACGTTTTTTACCAGCATCGCCCTGGTCATTGGACCAACTCCGCCTGGATTTGGCGACAGGTAACCAGCAACGTTTGAAACCGCTGGATCCACATCGCCAAGCAGCTTGCCGTTAGATCTCGTGATTCCAACATCGAGCACCGCCGCGCCCGGCTTTATCCACTCTGGCTTCACAAAGTGAGGGCTACCCAGGGCAGCAACCACAATGTCAGCCTCCGCAATCGATGCCTCGATGTTCTTAGAAGCGCTATGCAAAAGAGTTGGGGTTGCATCAACACCCTTTCGGGTAAGCATGAGACCAAGAGGTCGTCCAACAGTTAGCCCTCTGCCGATGACTGCGACTTTGGCCCCCCGCAGTGGTACGTCGTAGCGGCGCAAAAGTTCGATGATGCCGCTTGGCGTGCAGGGCATTGGAGAGTTAATTTCCCCAGAAACATTCATCACGAGCTTTCCCAAGTTCATGGGGTGAAGTCCGTCAGCATCCTTAGCTGGGTCTATTAACTCAAGCATGCTGTTGCCATCGATTCCCCTGGGAAGCGGCAGCTGCACGATAAACCCGGTGACCTCATTGGCGCTGTTGAGGTCTTCGATGCCCTTCCTGATGTCGGCCTCTGAGGCTGATTCGGGAAGGTCGATTCGAATCGACTGAACTCCGACCTGTTCACAGTCGCGATGCTTTCCGGCAACATAAGACAGCGAACCAGGATCCTGGCCCACTAACAGGGTGCCAAGACCGGGGTGGATGTTTCTCCGTTTAAGTTCGGCAACCTTGCTGGCAAGCTCGGCCTTGATGTCTCCAGCAGTGAGCTTGCCGTCAAGAATTACAGCGCTCAAGACGCCCCTAGCCCTCTAGGCCTTCATAAAGAGGGAAGTCCTCGGTTAGCTCATGCACTCGCTGCTTCAACGCGGCCAAATCAGCACCTGGAATTAGCGCGTGAGCAATGATGTCTGCAACTTCAACAAATTCCTTGTCGCCAAAACCGCGCGTGGCAAGGGCAGCTGTGCCAATGCGCACACCGGAGGTGACCATTGGTGGCCTGGGGTCGTTCGGAACCGAGTTCTTGTTCACGGTAACGCCGGCCTCGTGCAGCAGGTTCTCGGCAGTTTGACCGTCAATTTCAGCGTTTCGCAGGTCAACCAGAACCAAGTGGACATCGGTGCCACCGGCCAGTACGGAAACCCCCGCTGCGGCTACATCAGCCTGGTTCAGGCGCTCCGCAATGATATTTGCGCCAGAAATCGTGCGCTGCTGGCGCTCCTTGAACTCAGGCTGCATGGCAGCCTTGAAGGCAACTGCCTTACCAGCAATCACGTGCATCAGTGGCCCACCCTGCTGACCTGGGAACACAGCAGAATCAATCTTCTTGGCCCACTCCTGCTTGCACAGGATCACTCCTGAGCGAGGACCGGCAAGGGTTTTGTGAACGGTTGAAGAAACCACGTCAGCGTAAGGAACTGGGTTTGGGTGCAATCCAGCTGCAACCAGCCCAGCAAAGTGCGCCATGTCTACCCAAAGCTTTGCGCCAACCTCATCGGCGATAGCCCTGAAAGCCGCAAAATCCAAGTGGCGGGAATAGGCTGACCAGCCTGCGATTAGCACAGCAGGCTTGACCTCTAGTGCGCGCTGGCGAACAGTCTCCATGTCAATCAGGTGTGTTTCAGGGTCTAGCTCGTAAGAGTGAGCCTCATACATGCGCCCCGAGAAATTCAACTTCATGCCGTGGGTTAGGTGACCTCCGTGAGCCAGGCTCAATCCGAGGATGCGGTCACCCGGGTTAGCCAATGCCATCATTACAGCAGCGTTTGCAGTCGCACCAGAGTGTGGCTGCACGTTCGCGTGCTCAGCTCCAAAAAGCTCTTTCGCGCGCTCTCTGGCTAGCTCCTCGACGATGTCGACCGCCTCACAACCACCGTAGTAACGCTTGCCGGGATAGCCCTCGGCGTACTTGTTGGTTAGGACCGAACCTTGAGTCTCGAGGATTGCCTTGGAAACAAAGTTCTCGCTGGCGATCATCTCAAGTGTGTGGCGCTGGCGATCCAACTCTTGCTGCAAAACAGCAGCAACCTCGGGATCAACCTCGGAAAGTGGCGACATGAAGCTGGCAGATTGATTTGGCATGCAGGCAGTTTACCAGTGATTCGAACCAGAGCCGGTCAGTCAAACAATAGGATTGTGCCATGACAACAAGCACAGAGCACTGGGTCCTCACGTTTGTGTGCCCAGACCAGAAAGGTATCGTTCATGCGATTTCTGGAGCTGTTGTCGATGCGGGCGGGAACATAACTGAGAGTCAGCAGTTCACCTCTGAGGACACCGGCCGTTTTTTCATGAGGCTTCAAATTGAGGCAAGTATCACCAAGAGCGACTTTGAAAAGCAGTTCGAAAAAATTGCCGAGGCATTCCAGCTGGAATATGTTCTGGACTTTGTCGACAGACCGATGCGCACGGTGGTTCTAGTAACCAAGGCAGACCACTGCCTAAACGACCTTCTTTATAGGCAGCGAGCGGGCCAGTTGCCAATCACCGTTCCCAAGATCTTTGGAAACCGCGATGACCTTTCTGAGTTGGCGTCATTTTTTCAGGTCGACTTCGAATCCCACCCGATCAATAGTGCTGCTGATAAGGCAGCCTTTGAACAGCGGCTGCGCGAGTTTATCTACGAGGAGCAGATTGAGCTGATTGTGCTAGCCCGTTACATGCAGATTTTGTCGCAGGAGTTCTGTGAGGAGTTTGCGGGCAAAATCATCAACATTCACCACTCATTCCTGCCCGGCTTCAAGGGGGCAAACCCCTACGCACAAGCCCATGCTCGAGGTGTGAAGCTAATCGGCGCCACGGCACACTTTGTGACTGAAGACTTGGATGAGGGTCCGATTATTGAGCAGAACGTTACCCGGGTCGAGCACTCGGCGAGCAAACAGCACCTGGTCCAGATTGGTCAGGATGTGGAGTCGAAGACCCTCACTCAAGCCGTTCGCTGGTTTGCCGAGCACCGAGTGCTCCTTGATGGTCAACGAACCATCATTTTCCGGTAGCCAAGAAACACCAGCGCTCCAATCACAATGCCCCCTGTCAACCACGGCGCGATTGCCCCAACAAAACTTTCCTGACTGGCTGCATCCGTTTCTAGTGAGGCAAGTTGCGCGATAGGAGTAGCGGTAGCCACTGGTAGCCCTGAACCAACTGGATTCAGTTCATCCAGAATCTGAACCTCAGGCTCGGCTACTGGCGGTTCAATCTCAATTACGGGGCCCGGGTCCTCCTCAACCGGGACTAACGGAACCGGTAATGGAGTAATTTCAATAACAAATTCTTCGGCGCTGCCAGAAGGTGTTTCCTGGATAATTTCCTCTTCCAAGATTCTCTCCAGCTCTTGTTCCAGTTGTAGCTCCGGATCTGCAGCTACTGCCTGCTCTTCAGTGGGCTCTGGCACACTGCTCTCGGGCAAAACCGGGCTTTGGACTGGGTCCTGAATTTCCGCTTCAGGGGTCCGGTTTTGAACAGGGTCGGGCTGAACTGCTGGTGCTGGTTCTGGCTCTAGCTCTGGTTCTGGTTCTGGTTGTGGTTCTGGTTCTGGTTCTGGGGTCGCATCAAGAGTAAGTGCGAAGGGCAGCTGTGTCGCTGGCCCCAGATTTCCAACGGAATCAACCAACGAAAGCGCCGGCAGCACCCAGGAAATTAGGCCCGGAGCACACTGAGAGTGTTGGAACGAGATTCCGGATACTGTAAGGGTCGTTACTGGCAGGCAACCGATGGGCTCCGCTGCAAACTCAACTCCTGCACCTTCCACAAGCTCACCATCGAAATTCAGCTCAAGTGAAACGCTGTAACCGGCATCTAGCAACTCGACAACCGGATCGCCCCAGATTGCCGCAGGTGGAATGGTATCTCTAAGAAAGCTAAGCACGAAGTCGGTTTCCGGCCCCAGATTCCCCATTGCGTCCTGAATCGTGCCGGCAAGTAAGGTGACTGTTAGCTGACCTTCGGCACACTTACCGAGCGTGAGTTTCGTGCCCGAAAGCTCTGTGAGCTCGCAACCGGCCACCGCAAAATCGGAAAGCTCTAGGCCGGTGAATTCCTCAGTGGCGGTAATTTCGATCAAATAGCTATCGGCATCAGGGGCCGTCATAGTCAGGTAAGCGTCCGGTCCGGTCAGATCAAGCTCCAAATTTGCTTCACCTGAGACCCCCGCCTGCACAAGGCTCGCCGCTTCATTTACCAACGACATCGAGAATGCCTCGTCTTGGCAACTTGAAACTGCAAAGACATACGCCGCATCAACTAAAACTGGCTCAGCTGCCTGGCAATTTTCATCGGCGAACATCAGGTCCGTAACGCTGGGCATAAAACTCCCCGTTACAGTCACCGCCACCTCTAGATGCGTCGAGCTCGGCTGGGCAACAACTAGCGATGTGATCTCAGAAACAAGTTCGTAGCGAATGACCACTGAACCGCTACCCGACTGAACTCCAGCTTCGTGGACGATGTCGGTCACCAAATTCGTGGCTGCGTATGAGGACCCTCCACCGCCGCCGCCAGCGTCAGAACAGCACGAATCGTCGTCAGCTCCACCGCCACCACCGCCATACCAGCCGCCGCCACCGCCTCCACCTCCAGCGTTCCAGCTGCTACCGCCAGTGCCACCAACTGCAAAGGAACCCGACGAGGCTGCACTGCCGCCATTGGAGGAGCCAGCGTAGCCGCCAGAATTGGTGCCGCCTCCGCCGCCTCCGGTGCCCTGCCCAGAACCTCCCTCAGCCGCAACCAGATTGCCGCCAACGCCTCCAGCTGCGCCGGCATAGCCGCCGCCACCTCCGCCACCGCCGGCTACAACAATTCGATCATTGACACTGTTGCTAGTTCGAATATCGCTAGCACCACCACCGGAACCTTCATTACCACGAGTGCCCCCTGCTCGACCACCACCATTGAAGCCACCGGCTGCCTCGGCCCCAATCAGGCCCTCACCGCCAACGTAAACCCAAAAACCAACTGGAGTCTCCAGAAACGAGCCAGTGACCTGGCCGCCGTTGCCTCCGCGACCACCGGCTGCACCTGAAACCACAAACGTGAGGTTCTGTGCATTGGCCGGAGTTTCAAAGTAGACGCCATTGCCGGTTGATTCGAAGACCACTTCGCAAATGCCATCGGGGCACTCCTCAGCAATTGCGGGGCTCACAGCAAGCGCTAGCAGCATGGACAGAGAAAGCGAGATAAATGATTGAAGTTTCATCCGCACAAACTAAAACTCCCCGCAGTTTCCTGCAGGGAGTTTTCCACAGCCGAAGCGGCGGGTTAGTTTTAGGCCATTTTTGCCTGAAGGTTCTCGGCAAGTGATGCCATGAACTCTTCGGTGGACTGCCAAGCCTGTTCCTTGCCAACAAGCGCGGCTAGGTCCTTGGTCATCTTGCCGCTCTCCACGGTCTCGATGATTACGTCCTCGAGGGTCTGAGCAAACTTCGCTACCTCTGGGGTGTTGTCTAGCTTGGCACGATGCATCAGACCCCTGGTCCAGGCAAAGATGGATGCAATTGGGTTGGTCGAGGTCTTCTCGCCGCGCTGGTGTGCACGGTAGTGGCGGGTAACCGTTCCGTGAGCTGCCTCAGCTAGGGCGACCTTGCCATCT
This sequence comes from Aquiluna sp., assembly GCA_017854485.1. GTDB lineage: Bacteria > Actinomycetota > Actinomycetes > Actinomycetales > Microbacteriaceae > Aquiluna. Next base: position 54,232 of record JAFMHN010000002.1, read on the forward strand.
GGAGTGGTCAATACGGAAGTCATCAAGCCTAGAGATCCGAATCCCTGCGCCACGGTGTCGGACTGGACGTCTCCGTCATAGTTCTTACAGGCCCAAACGTAGCCACCTTCCCACTTCAAAGCAGCAGCAACCATGTCGTCGATCAGTCGGTGCTCGTAGGTGAGGCCCGCAGCAGCAAAGCGATCTGCATACTCAGCCTGGAAAACCTCTTCGAAGGCGTCCTTGAATGCGCCGTCATATGCCTTCAGGATGGTGTTCTTGGTTGACATGTAGACCGGATAGTTTCTCGCAAGGCCGTAGTTGAAAGATGCCCTTGCGAAGTCACGAATCGAATCCATGTAGTTGTACATACCCATCGCAACACCGCCGTTTTCAGGGAAGTCAGCGATTGTCATGGTCTGTGGTTCAGAACCGTCGGCAGGGGTCCAGGTCATGGTCACGGTTCCCTTGCCTGGAATCTTGATGTCAGTTGCCTTGTACTGGTCTCCGTGTGCGTGACGTCCAATGATGATTGGCTTGGTCCAGCCAGGAACCAGGCGCGGCACGTTTGAGATGATGATTGGCTCCCTGAACACAACACCATCAAGAATGTTTCGAATGGTGCCGTTTGGAGATCGCCACATTTTCTTCAGTTCAAATTCTTCTACCCTGGCTTCGTCAGGGGTGATTGTTGCGCACTTAACGCCAACACCATGCTCGCGAATTGCGTGGGCTGCGTCAATTGTGACCTGGTCATCAGTCGCGTCACGGTTCTCAACGGAAAGGTCAAAGTACTCGATGTCTACATCAATGAACGGCATGATCAGCTTGTCCTTGATGTCTTGCCAGATGATGCGAGTCATCTCATCGCCGTCTAGCTCAACAACTTTTCCTACAACTTTTATTTTGCTCATTATTCTCCTGATAAACCTGCGCCAACTGCGCTAAATAGCCGCCCCTAGCCTACAGCGTGCCGGGCACTTAGGTAATTTGGGTCAAATCAGCGACTCGCGCCAGGCCTTATAAAGCCTCGAAAACTTGCCACCGGCGGCAACCAGTTGCTCGGGGGTTCCATCCTCAATGATTGAGCCGTGTTCCATAACCAGCACCCGGTCGGCAATAGCAACCGTTGAAAGCCTGTGAGCGATAATCACAGCGGTTCGACCTGACAAAAGAGTCTTTAGGCCCTTTTGAACCATTGCCTCGGATGGAATGTCCAGCGATGATGTTGCCTCATCCAAGATCAACACGGCTGGGTTAGCCAGGAATGCTCGAGCGAAGGAAATCAGCTGCCTCTGGCCGCTGCTGACCCGGCCGCCGCGCTTGTTAACGTCGGTGTCGTAGCCATTTGGAAGCTTCAAGATGAAATCATGAGCCCCAACAGCCTTGGCCGCCTGCTCAACTTCCGCCATCGACGCACCGGGCTTTCCGAGCTGGATGTTCTCGGCTACCGAGCCAGTGAAGAGGTAGGCCTCTTGGGTAACCATGACTATTTCTCGGCGGAGGTCGCTATTTGTTATGTCCCTCAGGTCGATATCATCCAGTTTCACAACGCCCGAAGTCGGGTCATAGAATCTTGAAATTAGCTTGGCCAGAGTTGACTTACCAGCACCGGTTGTACCAACCAGCGCAATGGTTTGGCCGGCTGGAATCTCTAAGCTAAAAGGCTTGAGAACCTGGTCACCAGTCGCATACTGAAAGTGAACCGAGTCAAAGCTGACCTTCCCCTGTGCCCGGTGAATCACTACCGGGTTCTCTGGCTCCGGAACCGATGGCTCTTCTTGCAGCACGCCGGAAATTTTCTCCAGTGCCGAAGAGGCCGACTGGTAGGAGTTGTAGAAGATTGCAATCTGCTCCATTGGGTCAAAGAACCTTCTGGCATAGAGAATCGCAGCTGTTAGGACACCGATTCCCAGGGTCCCCTCCAGCACTCGGAATCCTCCAACCAAGAGCACTGCAGCAACTGTGGCATTTCCGATCAGGATTAGTCCGGGGTCATAGATACCGAACAGCTGGATCAAGCGTGCATTTAGTTTGCGATAAGTCTCGACCAGCCCACCAAAGTGTCGCTCGTTGTCCTTTTCCTTTCGGAAGGCCTTGACTGCTCGAACACCGGTCATGGTCTCCACAAAGTTTTGGATCAGGGTTGCAGATGCAACTCGCTGCGCTCTAAAGCCGCGGTTGGTGTTCACCTGGAACCACCTGGTCAAAATCAATAGTGGCACCAGGGCACACGCCAAAACTAGGAAGCTAATGGGGTCAAGCACCAATAGGGCGCCTGCAGTAAAGATCATGAAAGTCAGGCCAACCACCAGCTCTGACAAGCCGCCTGAAAGCAACTCAGAAATTGACTCCAGGTCTGAGGTCTGCCTGGCGATAACTCGGCCAGCGGTGTAGCGCTCATGGAACTCAACGGAAAGTTTTTGAGTGTGAACAAACATCCGATTGCGCAGGTCAAACAGCATCGCCTGGGCAATCTTGGCCGTCAGGGTGAGGAAGAAGTAGACCGTTACTGCTCCAACTGCCGCTGCCAACAAGTAGGCGCCGACCACCATCCAAAGTGGCATAAGGTCGTTATTGATTGCCCTCGGCAGGGCCCAGTCAATTCCAACCGCAATCAGGGCCGGCCCGGCAACTCGAAGTGCGGTCGAAAACAAGATCATTATTACTGCCAGCCAAAGCCTTGCTCGAAGTGGCAACAGCAGCGAACCGAGGAGCTTTCTAGAGCGCTGCCTGATAAACCTTGACTCTTCCTTGTTTAGATCGGACTTCTCTTCATTGTTCGTTCCGTAGAGGCTCACAGGTTCACCTCCCGCTGCTTATTCTCTTCGTCCAGCGAAGTGATCACATGGCGATAGTGGGCGCTGGATGCCAGCAGCTCCTTATGTGTTCCAAAGGCCGATATTTTTCCATCCTGCATAAGTGCCACCTTGTCCGCCAACATCACAGTTGAGGGACGGTGGGCAACGATTAGAGCAGTGGTTTTTGTTAGAACCTGCCGAAGTGCTTCTTCCACCATTGCTTCGGTGTCAACATCCACCGCGGATAGTGGGTCATCTAGAACCAGAATGCGCGGGTTGGCAGCAACTGCCCTCGCTAGAGCCAGCCGCTGACGCTGACCTCCGGAAAGACTTAGACCCTCTTCACCGATAGCGGTGTCCAGACCATTGGGGAGCTCATACACGAATTGAGCCTGGGCAATTTCAATCGCCTGCTTCAGGTCACTTTCGCTTTTCTCGCTGCTTCCCAAAAGCACGTTGTCACGCACGGAGGAAGAAAAGAGTGTCGCTTCTTCAAAGGCCATGGCTATCTGGCTTCTGAGGTCCCACCTGGTTAGCTCTCGGATGTCAACGCCATCTATTGTGATCGAACCCGAGGACACTTCATAGAGCCTTGTGGTCAGTGCGGTTAGGGTGCTCTTGCCGCAACCGGTCAGCCCAATCAGGGCAACTGATTGCCCGGGCTCCAGCCGCAGGTTCACGCCATTGATTAGATCCAGTGAATCAACCGAAGCGTCCGGGTAACGGAAGTAAACATCATGAAATTCGAGTAGTCCCTTGGGTTCGGCAATGGCCTTAGGGCTCTTGGGGTCCGCGATTAAATCTGGCTCGTCCAACACTTCATAAAATCGAGTTGTGGCAGTTTTTGCCTCAAGGGTCATGCCAAGCAGGAAGCCAAGAGACTCGGTTGGCCAACGCAGCACCATCGCTGTTGCCACAAACGCCACCAGGGTTCCAACACTCATTTGGTCATTGGCGGCAAACCAGACACCAGCAAATAGCGCCAGCCCAAGTGCCACCTCAGGAATCAGAATCAAGTAAAGCCAGATGTTTGCTATTGCCTTGGCCTTGGTGATTTCTGTAGTTTTCAGCTCCGAGGCCTGAGAGGCGAACTGATCCGCAGCGAAGCCGCCGCGACCAAAGGATTTCAGGACTCGAACACCGTGAACCGACTCCTCAACCCTGGTGGCTAGATCACCGGACTGGTCCTGCGCAAGCCTGGCAATAGTGCCGAACTTACGCTCAAACTTGAAGCCCACTATCCAAATAGGCACTGATGCCACAGTGAAGATTAAACCGAGGTAAAAGTTGTAGGTGAACAGGATAATTAGGCCCACAACCAGAGTGATGAAGTTCGCAATTAGCAGCACAATTCCAAAGCTCAGCCAGCGCCTGATCAGCCCAAGGTCTGCAACAGCCCTAGAGAGCAACTGCCCTGAAGGCCAGCGGTCATGAAATGCAACCGGCAAATCCTGCAACTTAGCAAACAGCGTGTTGCGCATGTCCGCCTCTACGAAGGTGCCGGGGGTTAACACCAGCCAGCGTCTGAGCAACACAAATAAGGCTTCCAGCACACCCAACAGCAGTATCAGACCGACGGCGGGCAGCAGTGCATCAATGCCTCCATCCACGAGCGAGTTCACCAAGTTTTGGAGAAATTGTGGAATTGAAAGCGCGACCAGGTGCGCGGCGATAGCCGCGATAATGCCAAGCGAGATGCGCCCTAGCGCTCTTCTGGCAAATGGGACAAGACGCCAGAGAGTCCTGACGGTTCCCAATTCTGACTTCTGCATTCAATCCTTCGCCACCTTTGGATTTCAGGCAGCCCTACAGAATAACACCGTCCAGGCAACAATAATTTCTAGTGGAAAAAGTGGCGCTCACCGGTGAAATACATGCTGATACCAGCTGCATTCGCAGCAGTAATGACCTCTTCGTCTCTAACGCTTCCGCCAGGCTGAACAACAGCCGAGACCCCGGCATCAAGCAAAACCTGGAGACCATCGGCGAACGGAAAAAAGGCGTCCGATGCTGCAACCGAACCCGTTACCCTATCCCCGGCACGACTGACCGCTAGCCGGCAGGAGTCGAGCCGGTTGACCTGCCCCATGCCGATTCCAACCGCAGCCAAGTTCTTTGCCAGCAAAATGGCGTTCGACTTAACCGACCGACAGGCGATCCAAGCAAACTCAAGATCGCGCATTGTTTCAGCGTGAACTGGATCGCCAGAAACTAGCTGCCAGCTATCGGAGCTGAACTGATCGAAGCCGTCCGACTGCTGAATAAGCATGCCGCCTGAAACCTGGCGATATTCCTGTTTTGGTCGAAGGTATGGACCTGCCAGCTCTAGGATTCGCAGATTCTTTTTCTTCTTCAAAACCTCTAGGGCATCAGCTTGGTAACCGGGAGCAATGATCACCTCCGTGAACACCTCTGCAACAGCCTCGGCCATTTCTAGGCTCACCTCTTTGTTCGCTGCGATAACTCCACCGAATGCTGAAACAGGGTCGGTTGCGTGAGCCGCCGAATAAGCCTTGGCAATGTCAGACCCGACCGCCACTCCACAGGGGTTTGCGTGCTTAATGATCGCAACAGCAGGATTTGAGAAATCATGGGCCGCGCGCAGAGCGGCATCTGCATCAACAAAGTTGTTGTAGCTCATCTCTTTTCCAGAGTGCTGAGTCGCGGCCGCAATTCCAGCGGCAGTTGGGTCCGCGTAAATGGCAGCGGACTGGTGGGAGTTCTCCCCGTATCTAAGATCCTGCAGTTTTTCCAGGCTTAGGTTCACTGTCATGGGAGCCTGCTCTCCAGCCAATTCTTGAGCGAACCAGTTGGCTACTGCCGAGTCGTAGCTAGCAGTGTGAGCAAACGCCTTATGCGCTAGCTGCCTGCGCAGTGACATCGGAGTTCCTGGCCCATTGACCGCTTCGATGACCGTTGCGTAATCGGATGGGTCAACAACAATTGCAACATTTGCGTGGTTCTTGGCGCTGGCGCGAACCATCGCCGGTCCCCCGATGTCAATCTGCTCAATCACATCCTCGCCCTGGGCGCCGGCGGCGACTGTCTCAACAAATGGATAAAGGTTCACTACTACCAGCTCGAATGGCTTGATTGAGTGCTCGCGCAGCTCTTGCTGGTGCTTTTCATTCCTGAGGTCGGCAAGAATTCCACCGTGAATGGCTGGATGCAGGGTCTTGACCCTGCCATCTAGAGATTCTGGAAACCCGGTGACCTCTTTGACTTCGGTCACGTCAAAGCCTGCCGCAGCAATCTGCTTAGCCGTGGAACCAGTCGAAACCATTTGCACGCCTGCCGCATTGAGCGCGGTAGCCAATTCAATCAGTCCGGTCTTGTCAGATACCGAAATCAGCGCCCGTTTGATTTTGACGTTGTCATCCATTACTTGCTTCTCCACTTATCTTTACCTTGCCAGTTGCGATGTCGCTGACAAGCTGGACCAACTGCTTGCGCTCAATGGTTTTGATTTGCTCGTGTAGATCGACTTCGCTGATCCCCGCGGGAATCAAGAGCTCCTCTTGAACAATTACTCTGCCGGTGTCGATGCCTTCGTCAACAAAATGAATTGTCGCGCCAGTCTTAGTAGCGCCGGCAGCCAGAGCGTCTCTGACCGCATGCGCTCCAGGAAATTCTGGGAGCAGCGATGGGTGCATGTTTATTAGCCTCGGGCTCAAAGCCTTCACAACATTCGCGGGAAGAATTTTCATAAACCCAGCCAAAATCACAAGGTCCGGCTTTTGAAACTCAATGCTTTGAAGTAAAACATCGCCCCAGGCCTGCTTGGAATCGAACTGCGAGGGTTCAACCACAAAGGTTGGGACACCAAACTGCTCAGCATGCTCAAGCCCCGCGCAGGCACGGTCTGAGCCGACTGCAAGGACTTTGGCGGGGAAAAGCGGGTTTGACGCTTGCCGAAGCAGCGCAAGAAGGTTCGAGCCAGAGCCAGAAACGAGAACAACAACCGAGAGCATCGCTAAAGTCTACTTTCGCTCAGATGCATCGGTGTAAGGCTTGGCGATAACCAGGGCCGCAATGAAGCTTGGAATCAACACCTCTACGAATATCACCGCCGCGAACACAGCCGAATCAGCGCCAACTTGACCAAGCCTGCCGGGACCAAAGCTTCCCGAGGCCAGCGAGCTGATCAGGAAGGTCACAACGCTTGCAGTCAGTGCCGCGACAAAGGACAGTGATAGTGCACCGGTGAGCCTTGTGCCATACTCCCAGCGCAACTGATCGGCGTGTTTTGCAACAAACAGCGTCGCCAAAAGCGACGCGATTATTGGGACCAGAATAAACAGCAGGCCTCGCTCAGAACCGCCGACCGGAACCGCTGCGAATACCGGCAGTGCCGGGATTGGCCCAAGTTCGGTTGCAAATGGCGAGACGTAAGAGCCGTTGCCGATTGCGAATCCTGCCCCAGAAATCCATGCAGCCCCGTAGACAATCAGGTTTGGCAGCACCGCCAATTGCCCCAGGGTAAGCATTACCCCGCCAAGAACGCTCAGGCCCAACCCCTGATAAAAGCCGATCACCTGCACCCAGCCGAATCCAAGCGCCAGAGCAATCAACAGCGAGCTAGTCAATATCAGAGTGGCAACAACGGACAGACCAACCCGAACGCCGGGGTTGAGGGCAGTCCTAATGGACCAGTGGAGTTTTGAGTAGGCGCCGGCAGCCAGCGATCTAAGCCAAATTCGTTCCTGGGCCTCTGGGCCGTTTGCTCCTTCGAATAGCTCGAATCTAGGTCCAGAAACTGAAGCAATCACGAGCAGTGAGCCAAACAGCAGTGCTGGGATGTAAATGGGGGCGTACTGATCGACCAAAACCGCTGGGTCTGCCGCCAGAGCGCTCAGCCCGTAACTGATTCCGCCAAATGCGACAGCGCCGCCTAACCATGCTGGCCAGAGTGAACTTGAAGCTGAGAGGCGGTGACCAATTCTGATCGCCATCATGGCGATGACCATTGTTAGCCCAAGCGGCAACGCCGTCATGTAGAAGGCATCGAAACTAAAACCGACTATCTGACCGCTTGCGAAACCAATCGGGACTCCGCAGGCAAGCAAGAAGGCGTAGACGGCCACTTTCAGAGCAACGATCCATTCAATTTGGCCGTCGCCCTCAATAAACCAGACAAGTGTCAGCGGGGCAACAATGATGCCGACCACCGTGGCAATGATGATCAGTGCCTGCAGTGCGGCTATGGCGAAACTAAGCCCCCGATTCACGGCTCGCTATAGGTTTGCGATGATATCGCGCATCAAGCTGGCGGTCTCTGAAGGAGTCTTTCCAACCTTTACGCCAACGGCCTCAAATGCTTCCTTCTTTGCCTGAGCAGTTCCAGCAGACCCAGAAACAATCGCACCGGCGTGACCCATGGTCTTGCCCTCTGGAGCTGTAAACCCGGCAACGTATGCAACGACTGGCTTGGTAACGTGCTTGGAAATATACTCGGCAGCCTTTTCCTCGCTGTCACCACCGATTTCACCAATCAACACAATCGCCTTGGTCTCTGGATCATTCTCAAAGGCCTCAAGCGCGTCGATGTGGGTGGTACCGATGACTGGGTCGCCACCGATTCCAATACCGGTTGTAAATCCGATGTCGCGAAGCTCAAACATCATCTGATAGGTCAGAGTTCCGGACTTGGAAACAAGCCCAATTGGACCCTGTCCGGTGATGTTCCATGGAGTAATTCCAGCATTTGACTGGCCCGGACTGATGATTCCAGGGCAGTTAGGGCCGATAAGCCTGGTCTTTAGACCCTTCTCAACGTTGTATGCCCAAGCAGATGCTGAGTCGTGAACTGGAATGCCCTCGGTGATTGCAACGGCCAACGGAATCTCGGCATCAATTGCTTCGATAATCGCAGCCTTTGCAAAAGCTGGTGGCACGAAAATAACAGAGACGTTTGCCCCGGTTTCAGCCATTGCCTCTTGAACGGTGCCGAATACCGGCAGCGACTTACCTTCAACTTCTACGGTCTCTCCCGCTTTTCTTGGGTTTACACCGCCAACGATGTTTGAGCCACCTGCCAGCATGCGCTGGGTGTGCTTCATTCCCTCAGCACCAGTCATGCCCTGAACGATGATGCGGGAATCTGAGTTTAGAAAAATTGCCATGATTTACTTTCTTACCTGTTCGCCAGCTCGGCTGCGGTGCTCGCGCCACCATCCATGGTGTCTGCCAGCGCCACCAGTGGGTGGTTGAATTCCTTCAGAATGGTTCGACCTTCGTCGACATTGTTGCCGTCTAGCCGCACGACCAATGGCTTGGATGCCTTTGAACCAAGCGTGTTCAGCGCACCAACGATTCCGTTTGCAACGGCGTCACAGGCAGTGATTCCACCGAATACGTTTACGAACACGCTCTTGACCTGTGGGTCATTCAAGATCACGTCGAGTCCTGCTGCCATGACCTCGGCTGATGCTCCACCACCGATGTCAAGGAAGTTAGCTGGCTTTACGCCACCGTGGCTTTCGCCGGCATAGGCAACGACATCCAAGGTCGACATAACAAGTCCGGCACCGTTTCCAATGATTCCAACTTCGCCATCGAGCTTCACGTAGTTCAGGTCCATTGCCTTGGCCTTGGCCTCCAATGGATCCAAAGCATCGCGCTCCATCTGATCGCGCTCGTGACGGAAGTCAGCGTTCTCATCCAGAGTGACCTTGCCATCAAGGGCAAGAATCTGGCCGTCCTCGGTTAGAACCAGTGGGTTCACCTCGACTAGAGTCGCGTCTTCTTTTTCAAAGACTTCGTAAAGCTTCACGATCACATCGCTCACGGCATCAACCAGTTCGTCTGGGAAGCCGCCGGCTTTGGTGATCTCGACGGCCTTGGCCTTGTCGATTCCACTTACCGCAGAAACTGGAATCCGAGCCAGCGCCTCTGGGCGCTCAACTGCCAGCTGCTCAATCTCCATTCCACCCTCTACAGAGCAGAGCGACAGGAAGGTTCGGTTTGAGCGGTCTAGCAAGACTGAAAAGTAGAACTCCTGAGCAATCTTCGCTCCCTGAGCAATCATCACGCGCTTGACGACGTGACCCTTAATGTCCAGCCCGAGGATTTCCTCGGCCTTTTCCTTTGCTTCCTGGGGACTGTGAGCGACTTTAACGCCACCGGCCTTGCCGCGCCCTCCAGTTTTTACCTGGGCTTTGACAACAACAGTGCCGCCAATTGCGGCCGCTGCAGCTTCAGCTTCTTCAGGTGTATCGGCGATTCGACCTTGTAAAACTGGAACTCCGTAGTTTTCAAAAAGGTCGCGGGCTTGATATTCAAATAGATCCACAGTGGTCTTTCAGTTCTTGAGCCAACGTTCAACCAGACAAGTCTAGCGATTCAAAAAACCCAATTTGACCTTAGAGCTTGGTTATTGGTGCCATTTTCACCAAGAGCCGCTTGGTCACGCCAGAATCAAACCTAACCTCGGCTGTCTGTCTAGGGTTTGTACCAGAAACGGTGATGACTTGGCCGTTGCCAAAAGTGTCGTGATTGACTTTGTCACCGACCGCCAATTCAAGGTCCTTGTTATCTCGAAGCGCACTTGGGGTGTTGATGGCACCCTTCCAACTGGGTGAGGGACGATCCGGACGGCTCGCGGTGCTGGAAATCGAACGCTCAGTTCCTTCAGCCTCCACAAGCTCTTGGGGAATGTCCGCCAAGAACATTGAGGCCATGAATCCGGAGGTGTTGCCAAAAAGAGTGCGCTGCAGCGCGTGAGAGATGAACAGCTGCTCCCTGGCCCTGGTCATTCCCACGTACATCAGCCTGCGCTCTTCCTGCAGTCCACCCGGTTCATCAAATGCGCGAATGTGAGGCAGTGTTCCCTGCTCAAGGCCAATCATGAACACGACCTGGTATTCAAGTCCCTTTGCCGTGTGCAGGGTCATCAGAGACAAGCTTCCGGATTCGTCTTCAATCTCATCGGCGGCGGCGGCCAGCGTCACCTCAGCCAAGTAGTCGGCTACGGTTCCCTCCGGATACATCGCCTGCCATTCGTAGAGTTGCCCAAGCAGTGCATCAAGGTTTTCGACCCGGGCCTCGTCTTGCGGGTCCCTAGAAATCTCCAATTCATTTCGATAGCCAGACCTGGTCAGAGCAACCTTCAACACGTCAGCCGGTCCATCGGTGGCAGTCATTGCCTCGAGCTCATTCAGTAGCTCGCCAAACCCCTGCACCGCTGCAGTGAGCTTTGGCCCAAGACCCATGTCGCTTGAGTAGAGCAGCGCCTGCCTGAAACTAATTTCGTTGTCGCGCGCTAGCTGGGCAATCTTCAGCTCTGTTTTTTGCCCAATGCCGCGGGCTGGGGTGTTTATGACTCGCCTGACCGCTTCATCATCTCGGCCGTTTGAAATCGCCGAAAGGTAGCCAAGCGCGTCCTTGATTTCCTTGCGTTCAAAAAACTTCAAGCCACCGATCACGGCATAGGGAATTAGCTGGCTCTTTAGCTCGGCTTCCAGAGGTGGCGTCAATGAATTGGTTCGGTAGAGCACCGCCATGTCTCGATAGTTCACGCCCTCTTCGTGGAGCTTTTTGACTCTATCCACAACAAAAGCTGCCTCGTTGCGCTCGTCGTAGCCAGTGAATAAGACAACCTTGTTGCCCGCCCCAGAGTCGGTCCACAGGTTCTTTGCCGGACGATACGGGTTCTGGGAAATGACAGAGTTTGCAGCAGACAGAATGTTTTGGGTTGACCTATAGTTTTGCTCCAGGAGAATCGTCTTGGCCCCGGGAAAATCACGCTCAAACTCGGTGATGTTTCTGATGTCCGCACCACGGAAGGCATAGATAGATTGATCCGAATCGCCAACGACCGTCAGGTCTGATGGCCCCAACTGCTCACCGGTCTTGTCGTCGTAATTCGCGTATTCGTCAGGCAGTGGCTTCGTAAACTCGCGAATCAGCGCATATTGGGCGTGGTTGGTGTCCTGGTACTCATCAACCAGAATGTGCCGAAAGCGCTTTTGGTACCTTGCCCTCAGCTCTGGGAAAGCCTGTAGCAAGCCCACCGTCTCTGATATCAGGTCATCGAAATCGAATGCGTTATTGCGGCGCAGTTCATTGGTATATGCCTGAAACACATCGGCAACGATGCGTTCCTTGGGGTTGGATCGATCGGCATTGCGAGCGAAGTCCTCTGCATCCTTGAGTTCATTCTTCGCATTCGAGATGATGGCTGCTGCTTGCGCTGGCTTGATGTCAGCATCCTCGGCCCCTGCCTCGCGAAGCAGCCGCCTAAGTAGTGCTCTGGTGTCACCGGTGTCATAAACGCTGAAGTTGGAATCGTGGCCGAGCCGGTCAGCTTCGCGCCGCAAAATCTGCAAACAGGCCGAGTGGAAGGTCTTCAGCCACATCCCCTGGCCCGCCTGTCCAATCAACTGCTCGACTCGCTCGCGCATCTCAGCCGCAGCCTTATTGGTAAACGTGATTGCCAAAATCTGCGAAGGCCAGATTTCCCTATTGGCCAAGAGGTGAGCCATGCGGTGGGTCAGCACTCTGGTTTTTCCGGATCCCGCTCCAGCAACTATCAGAAGTGCTCGACCGCGGTACTGAACCGCCTCCTGCTGCTGCGGATTCAACCCAATCAGCAAGTCATCGGGGTTCGTATTATCAAAAATCTCTAGGGACATCGCCTCGTAGCCTAGGTGAGGTCTGCGACTGTTTTGAGTAGCAAATCGGGCTGGTCGGCAAAGATTCCGTCAACTCCGGTTGCAACCAAGCGCTCAAACCACTTTTCTAAATTGCCCTCAGCTGTCTCGGCCCTTGCAGTGAAGGCATAGAGAGGCAGTCCGGTTGCGCGAACCCGCTGAACTAGATCACCGGATAAAACCATCGACATTGCAACCGAAAGACCATCAAACTCCCTGGCAATTTCTGCAAGCAGCTCATCGGTGAGGTTTGACTCACTGGCTGGAAGAGTGTCTCGTGCGCTTAGGAAGACACAGTCGACCGACTGAGGCAGCTGCTTTCGAACCCTAGCCAGAAAGTCAAACTCAAAGCACTCCAGGGTTATCTTCATTCCGCGTTCAACAAAGTTGCTATCGGCAAGCAACTTGGAGACGACACCAATCGGATCCAGGCCAAGCTTTTCAAAGTGAGCCCCGTGCTTGAATTCAATGATCAGGTGCCTGTTATCGAAAGCGGGGTTCTGAAGAACTTGCTTCAAGGTTGGAATAAAGAATCTGCCATCGAAGGCGGCCGACTCGGTCCTGCCATCTGGGTAACGCTCCTTGGCCCGAAGCCGCTGCAGGTCTTCAAGTGTCAGTTCATCAACTTTGGTCGAAAGGAAACTGTGATTACCTATGTCGGTAGTGCTCACTAGGTCTAGATCATGACGAATGACTGGGTGTCCGTCTTTTGTAAAGACCACGTCAAATTCAACCGCATCTGCACCTTGATCAAAAGCTAATTCCAGTGACTCCATGGTGTTTTCCGGCAGGTAGCCGCACGCCCCACGGTGGCCAAAAACTAACACGCTATTCCCATTCAATCGTGCCGGGAGGCTTCGAAGTTATATCCAGCACAACTCGGTTCACATCGTGAACCTCATTTGTGATTCGGTTTGAAATCTTTGCGAGCAAGTCGTATGGAAGCCTTGACCAGTCAGCGGTCATCGCATCCTCAGACGAAACTGGTCGAAGCACGATTGGGTGCCCGTAGCTGCGGCCGTCGCCCTGAACGCCAACCGACCTCACCTCTGCCAAGAGCACAACTGGGCACTGCCAAATCTCTTTATCCTGGCCAGCCTTTGTTAGCTCCTCGCGGGCAATCGCATCTGCCTGCCTCAAAAGATCCAGGCGTTCCTTGGTTACCTCACCAACAATTCTGATTCCAAGGCCGGGTCCGGGAAACGGCTGCCTAGAAACAATTTCGTCTGGTAGTCCCAGCTCAGCCCCGATTGCTCTGACCTCGTCTTTGAAAAGCTCGCGGAGCGGTTCGACCAACTCAAACTGCAAGTCCTCCGGCAGCCCGCCGACGTTGTGGTGACTCTTGATGCCGGCGGTTGCACCGCCGCCAGATTCAACAACGTCCGGGTAAAGAGTTCCCTGCACCAAGAACTTGATTGGCCTGTTATCCGCCTCGGCCTCGGCCAGAAGTTTTGCCTCAGCTTGCTCGAAACTGCGAATAAATTCGCGACCGATAATTTTGCGCTTTTGCTCCGGGTCACTTACTCCCTTGAGTGCCTCAAGGAAAACATCCTCGGCACTCTCGGTCACCAGCCTGATTCCTGTGGCAGCTACATAGTCGCGCTCCACCTGCTCTTTTTCACCCTCGCGCAACAGACCGTGATCCACAAACACGGCAGTCAGTTGGTCGCCAACGGCTTTGTGAACAAGCGCAGCAGCCACTGCCGAGTCAACGCCACCGGAGAGCCCACAGATCACCCGAGCATCACCAACCTGCGCGCGTATCTTCTCAACCTGTTCGGCAATTACATTTCCTGAGTTCCAGGTCGGTGAAATTCCTGCACCCTCATAAAGGAAGTTCTTCAGAACCTGTTGCCCCTGCTCGGAGTGCTTGACTTCCGGGTGCCACTGCACGCCGTAAATGCGCTTTTCCTTAGACTCGAAAGCGGCAACTGGGGTGGTTTGGGTGGAGGCTAGGACCTCAAATCCAGGCGGCGCCTCCATAACCTGGTCACCGTGGCTCATCCAGCAAATCTGAGTAACGGGCTGGTCACCCAGCAGTGTGCCGTTGACCGAAACGCTTAGCTCGGTAGCTCCGTACTCCCGCTTGCCGGTTTTATCGACTCGGCCGCCAAGGGCTGCAGCCAAAACCTGAAAGCCGTAGCAGATGCCGAGGATTGGGATTCCTAGCTTCAGAATGTCCGGGTCCAGCGAAGGCGACCCTGGTTCGTAAACACTTGATGGCCCTCCCGACAAAATGATTGCCGCTGGGTCCTTGGCTGAAACTTCGCTTGCGGTTGCAGTGTGATGAATTATCTCGGAGTAGACGTTGGCCTCTCGGACCCGTCTGGCTATCAGCTGGGCATACTGAGCGCCAAAATCAACCACCAAAACCGGCTTCATTACTTACCTAACTTTTCGAGTTCAAGCTGGGCTAGCTTCGCGTAGCGAGCCTCCGTATAGAAACTAAGTAGCGGCACTACGCCGCCCAGAGCAATCAACAAGAACCTGATAAATGACCAACGCATCAGAGTCCATACTCTGAAGTCAGCAAACAGGTAAACCACATAGAGCCAGCCATGGATGATCAGGATCCAGACAGTCAGGTTGATACCAACATCCGGCAATCCTTCGCCATCAACTCCATACTGCTCAAAAGTCAGAAACCCGTTCGGCCCAAACAGCCACAGGTCGAAGCCCAGAAACGGCAGTCGCCTAATTCCCCAAGTGATCATGAGCAGAATTAGGAATGTTCCGGTTACGTAGGACGAGACCTTATAGAACTTAAGGACCTTCTGAATTTGTGGAACTTGGCTTGGATTCACACCTGACATGCAAACAAGTTTAGTTCTCGGAAAAGGCAGTCAAGACCTTGAGCGCTGCCGATTTTGCCTCATCGGCACTCTTACCGGTCAGGGCAGCCTCAAAAACCTCTCTGGCTTGGTCTTGGGTCACCGCACTCAGCGCCGTTCTCACTGCACCAACCTGGGAGCGTGAGGAAGAAACCGAGTGAAAGCCCATGCCGGCCAGCACCACAGCGAAGGCTGGATCAGAGGCTGATTCACCACAGACTCCAGAGTAGATTTTCGCATCAGCACAGTTCACGGCTATTTGCTCCAGCGCGCGAATCAAAGCAGGCTGCCATGGGTTCAGCATCGCACCCAGGGCCGGGTTCATTCGGTCCGAAGCAAACAAGTACTGCGATAGGTCATTAGTTCCAACGGAGATGAAGTCGAGCTTGCCGGCCAGGTGCGGAATTTCATAAACGAGGCTTGGCGTCTCCACCATCACACCAACCTTGAAATCGCCTGCGCTTCTGGCTAGTTCTGCAAACTCAATGGCCTCCGAGTAGGTGGCGACCATAGGCGCCATGACCCACACCTCGCGGCCGGACTCCACTCTTGCAAGCTCCAGGCTTGCAAGCTGATCCAGGATGAAGTCTCGGTGCTGGTTGATAAGTCGGTATCCCCTGACCCCAAGCGCCGGGTTCTCTTCATGACCCATGTCTAAAAAGGGCACCGGCTTATCGCTACCAGCATCGATGGTTCTGACGACAATTGGGCCCTGAGGGGCTGCGGAGAGAATCTCTGAGTAGGACTTTGCCTGAGCCTCTCGCGAGGGCTGTGTTTTTGCAGAAAGGTACAGCAGCTCGGTCCTGAATAAGCCAACCCCCTCCGCAGCTGAGGCTGCGGCGGCAATGGCGTCCTCTAGTGACCCGATGTTGGCTCGCACCGGAATGATCGGATCTTGGCTCTTGGCAATAAATGAGATTGGTCTGGTGGCTTCAGAGGCTTGACCGCCAACCACGACTCGGTCTCCGACTGGGTCAACCAAAACCTGCATGCCGTCAACCAGTTCGGCTGCTTGCGAGCAGGAGACAACGGCAGGAATGGATTTTGAGCGACAAATGATTGCCGTGTGGGAGGTTGGACCACCCTGGATGGTGACAACCCCAACCACAGCCTGGGTGAATTGTGCGGTGTCTGCAGGAGAGAAATCTTCTCCAACAATTACAAACCTGCCCTCGGTGGGAAGCTTTAGCCCGATAGAAATGCCAGCAATGCTCGCCGCCACCCGCTTGGCTAAATCGCGGATGTCATTTAGTCGCTCCTCGAAAGTTGCGTCACCGGCAAACAGTTCTGCATACTGCTCAACCGAATTGACAAATGCGGTTGCCGCATTCCAGCCAGATTCGATTTCGCCAACTGCAGTTTCAAAAAGTTCCTCGTCTTCCAGCAACATCACTAGCGCTTCAAAAATCTCGGCGGAGGTCTCTCCGGCCTTTTCGGCCAACTGGTTCATTTCCTCAGCCACGTCAGCAATGGCCTTTTTTAGCTGCTGGGTCTGTGCGTCCTGGTCGCCTGAGTGTTTGGCAGGCGCTGGTAGTTCGGCGCTTGGCTTGACTCGAAATACTTCTGCGGCAACGGCCTCAAGGCCGACGCCCATACCGGTAAGGACGGCTCCGTTTGACAGCAAACCCTAGCCCTTTAGGAAATCTTGAATCTGCGAAATGATTGCCTGCGCTGTGGCGTCATCCTCGGCGTCAACTTCAACGGCTAGCTCCTCGCCGGTCTTTGCCTTCATTGCCATCATTCTCAGTGGTGAGTTTGCCTTCACTAGGTCCTCGCCAGGCTTGCCCATGCGAACCTCTAGACCGGAGTCTTTGACTAGCTTCACGATCTGACCGGCTGGCCTAGCGTGTAGGCCGATCGGATCTAAAACGGTGACTGAGCCTTTGATTGTTGGCATGTTTCCTCCTGGATTTCTAGTGAAATACTAACTAACGCTTGTGGCGCAGTTGGTTGGTCATTTGTGACTAAGTGTCCCCTGGTGCTTCGCAACGGCTTCGGTTAGTTGCTGCTGAAGCGGATGGTCACTTGCAATGCCACAAACCTCCAGAGCAAACTCTGCCGGTGACAAACTGGCTAGCTTCTGAGCCAACATCGCCACCTCGGGATCCTCATCGTTGCGGAAGTCTAGGGCTGCCTCAATGACTTCCAGGAGTGCTGTTGGAGACTCACCGTATTCAGCCAATTGGGCAGCTGGACCTATGAGTCGTTCATGGCGCGAGAGCTTGCGCAGTGGTTGGCGTCCGACCCGTTCGACCTGATCATCAAGTGCGGGGTTGGCAAGGCGTTCAAGCGTCTTGCGCACATACTGAGCGTGCTCATTGGGATCAAAACCGTGCCTGGTTACCAAGACCATTGAAGTCTCTTCCATCACCCTGGCGGTCACATCTCGGACGATTGGGTCAGTCAGCGCTTCGGCAATTGTCTTGTGGCCGTGGATCTGGCCGAGGTAGGAAATTGTTAGATGAGCGGTGTTTACCGTGTAGAGCTTTCGCTCGATAAATGGCGTCAAGTCCGCTACAAGGTGGGCAGCAGGAATCTTCAGATCGTGACCGCCGAGGCTGCTGAAGTCAATAACCCATTCGCAGAAGCTCTCCGCAAACACGTTTGGCTCTTCGCCTTCCGGTTGCCTCGGGACGATTCTGTCAACGGCAGTATTGGCAAAATAAACCCCCGCTATTGGCAGAGTGGTCAATTCAGCAATTTTCGCCTGCAAAATATCGGTTGCATTGATGGCGTTTTCGCAAGCCATTACTACCAGTGGGGCTTTGCTCTTACGGCCCTTCAGGCCCTCAGCAATTGCCGGTGCGATGAACGGCAGAATGTTTGTGCCGACGGAGGCGGTAATAATGTCCGCCTGACCAATTGCTTCTCGAAGTCGCTCTTGCTCGAGAGCCGAATTTAGAACGTCAAAGTTTTCGTAGTGGGTTCGATTATTCCCGTCGCCCAGTTCAACCAAGTCGTAGCCGTCGGAGGATCTAAGTTTGTCGATTAGGTCTTGATTCACATCAGCGAAGGTGACGAAGTAGCCGGCATCTTGGAGCACTGCGCCAATAAAGCCGCGGCCGATGTTGCCAGCTCCGAAGTGGATTGCTCGCATAATTACTTCCCGATCTCTGACTGCCGAGGTGTCCGGACTATTCGCCGGTGCCAAGCAGCAGTTCAGCTATTTCCGCAGCACTCTGAGAGTTTTGCAAAATAGCAAGTTTGTCTTCTTCTTGAATCAGCTCAGCCAAGTTGCCAAGGAGTTCAACGTGCCCGTCGCCCTGAGAGGCAATTCCAAGCACGCAAGTTACCTCGTCGTCGCCCCAGGCTAGTGGAGCAGTCAGCCTGACAAAAACCAGCTGATCAAAAATCACATGCTTCCGAGACTCGTCGGTTCCGTGAGGAATCGCAAAACCCATGCCGATGGCTGAGGGGAAGATCTGTTCCCGCTCCCACATCGCGTCGGCATATTCCTGAGATATGGCACCGAGCTCAACAAGTAGTTGGCCGCAGATGTGCACAGCCTCCTCCGGAGAGGAGGCTGTGACATCTAGCTTTATTCCGGCCTGTTGGACGAGATTAGTCATCGCTAATGTCATCCCCGGACTGAATGAGGGATACGACCTTGGCGATGTTTAGATCACCAATGAACATATCGAACATCACTACGACCGATCCAGGCACCGCCTGCTTGGCCCTAGAGCCAAGCCCGCGGTGGCAGAGAACTAGATCGTGTTCAGTGTCAGCCAGTTGATTCACAGGAGCGTGGGTCACCGAGACTCCTTGAGCCTTGAGCTGCTTAGCAAGCTGCTTAGCAACCATCACCGATGAACCCATGCCAGCCTCGCAAGCAACAACAATGCTCTTTACTGAGGCACCAGATACTGTCGCCACGAGTCTTAGTTACCTGACTTCATGGCAGCGCTCTTGGCCTTTGCGGCATCTAGGTCTGCAGCGTCATCAGACTTTGAGGCCTTCAGGATGAAGAATGCAACAACGAATGAAACAGCCGCTGATAGCAAAATTCCAAGAAGAACACCGAAGTGGTTACCCGGAGGGGTCATCGCCATGTAGGCGAAGATTGATCCAGGAGATGGGGTAGCAACAAGGCCTACTCCAGTAACCAAGAAGGTTGCAACACCAGTTGCACCACCAGCAATGGCTGCAAGAACAACCAATGGCTTTAGTAGTACGTATGGGAAGTAGATCTCGTGGATTCCACCAAGGAAGTGGATAACGATTGCTCCCGGAGCTGAACCACGAAGGATCTTCGGTCCTGCCAACCAGAATGCAAGCAGGATTCCAAGACCAGGTCCTGGGTTTGACTCAAGCATGAACATGATTGACTTGCCGGCCTCTTCTGCCTCAACAACACCGATAGGTGCAAGAACACCGTGGTTAATAGCGTTGTTTAGGAACAGAATCTTTGCTGGCTCAACCAAGATTGATGCAAGTGGCAACAACCCAGTGTCAACTAGCACCTTTACACCGGCACCAAGGGTGTCGGAAAGTACGTTTACAGCTGGTCCGATTCCCAGGTAACCAAGGATTGCCATTAGCATTCCGGCGATACCAAGAGAAAAGTTACCAATCAACATCTCGAAGCCTGGAGGGGTCACTGGGTCAAGAACGCCGTCGATCTTCTTCAGTACCCAAGCTGCTAGAGGACCAATAAGCATCGCACCTAGGAACATTGGGATTGAAGTTCCAACGATCACGCCAACGGTTGCAACAGCACCGATAACGGCACCGCGCTGACCGTGTACCAAACGTCCACCGGTGTAACCGATGAGGATTGGTAGCAGGTTGATGATCATTGGGCCAACCATTGAGCTCAGCTGCTCATTTGGCAACCAACCGGTTGGGATGAACAATGCAGTTAGCAAACCCCATGCGATGAACGCACCGATGTTTGGGATTACCATTCCTGCAAGACTGCCGCCGATCTTCTGTACTGAAGCTCGCCAGCCCGAGTGACCTCCGTCACCCGCGGGGATAAAATTAGCCATTGGGTACTACCTTCCTAATAAGGGGTTGTATTTATTGATAGAAACCAATTGATTCGCCAGCAACTGCGCGGGAGTCTCAATTGATTCCGTTTTTCTTCCATTGACCTCGGCAACGAGCCAATGAAACCTAGTGTCTTGCAAGAGCGACCTCCACCCCTGCCGAAACCATTGCATCGGTGAAGTTTTCATCCACATCGATGTTGGTCACGATTCGATCAAAGTCTTTGAAGGCAGCGAACTTCGCTGGATAGGTGGAGCCGAACTTGCTGCTGTCAGCTAGCAATATGCGCTCTTGGGAATTGGCCATCATGGTTTTTTTAACCAGCGCCTCGTCGGTGTCGAATGCCGTGACTCCGGCGGCCAGTGAAAACCCGTTGGCTCCGATGAAACTCACGACCGCGTTCAATTCCTTCAGGTCCTCGCAAGTCTTTGCCCCAACGGCACTCAGGGTCGCGGGCCGAATCTTGCCCCCTAGGACATAAGTCTGAGTTGTTGAGTCCGCGATCAGCCCGGCAAGTGTGAGGTTGTTGGTCACAACCAGCAAGCCCGGCTTGTCGCGCAGATGAGGAGCAAGGGTCTCGGTGGTGGTTCCACCATCAACGAAGATACAGCCCTCCTGAGGGATGAAGCTGGCCGCGACGTTTCCAACCAGTTTCTTCTTGTCAGGGTTGTGGCCGTAGCGCTCCGGGATTGTGTACTCGTGTGCAAAACGCTCCAGCGCAATTGCTCCGCCGTGAACTCTCCTGAGAACCCCGCGGCGCTGAAGTACATCTAGGTCTCTTCTAACGGTTTCAACGGCTACATCCAGAGAGTTGGCAGCGACGTTTGCGTCTAGGCGACCCTCAGTGCGAGTCCACTCGCTCAACTTGAGTCTGCGCTCTTCTGCCAACATCGTTGTTGTCTCCGAAACTGTCTGGTTTACACGTTACTTTGACAAATTAGCAGGGTTTTCTCAGCTAAAAAGATAGAAACGGACAAAAAACCACATAAAAAGGTAACAATTCGGTTACGTGGCTAGTCGCTCTCGCTCGTCTTGGACCAAGCGCCACCACAGATAAAAAGCAACCAGCGCAAAGAATGCCCACTCCAGCGCGTAAAACGCGGTGAGCCAGTTAATCTCTAGGGATTGATTTCGAACCTCGATCAGAATCCGCTCGGCACCGAGGCTAATTCCATCGGTCACAATCACATAAACCGGGTAGCTGACAAACTCTTGAGCCTGATAGAGATTTACCAGTTGAGCAAGGGCAACCGAGCCCAGGATTGGCTCGCCCTCGTAGACAAGCTCGGTGTCGGCAACCGGGTCACTTGGCTCCACATAACCGGTGATGCTGAAGCTTTTTTCGGGCAACCCCTGCCGGATTTGAATTAGGTCATCGATCTCAGTGGAAAAGGCAAGTGCCAGGGTCAGACTGGCAGGGCCTTGCTCTAGCTGAACCAGGCTGTTTGTTATCAGCCAGTAACCCTCAACTAAACCGTCATCCCGAAACTGAAGCCGGTTATCGACGATAAAAGTCTGGCTTGGGTTCAGCGTCACCTCAACTGTTGCGAGCCTGTCAAAGGATCTAGGCTGAATGTAACCGGGGCCGGCAAGTTCTGAAAGGGCAACCGGGGACGCCTGCTCTTGGCTCACCCCGACATAGCTAAAGGTTCTGGAGAGTTGCCACTGCATCAACAGCGAAAACACAATTGCCACCAAGGCTGCTAGCGCTAGCCCCCCGATCCATTTCGGTTGCCTGGCAACTGAGAAAAAACTTGGCTTCATCTATTGATAGTTATTCACGACTACATCAACGCGTTGGAACTCCTTGACATCGGAATAACCGGTGGTGGCCATTGATCGTCTTAGTGCACCCATGATGTTGACGGTTCCATCTGCAGAATTGCTAGGGCCATTTAGGACCTGCTCCAAAGGAGCGTGGGTTCCCACGAAAACGCGCCTGCCCCTTGGCAAAGATTCGTTCACCGCTTCTGGGCCCCAGTGCCAACCCTGACCTGGTGCCTGACTAGCACGAGCCAAAACAGTTCCCAGCATCACGGCATCCGCTCCACAAGAAATCGCCTTGACCATATCCCCTGAGGTTCCAAGCCCACCGTCAGCAATAACGTGAACATAGCGACCGCCGGATTCATCCATGTAGTCGCGCCTTGCCGCCGCCACATCTGCAACGGCGGTTGCCATTGGTGCGTGAATTCCAAGAACTTTTCTGGTTGCGCTAGCCGCGCCTCCACCAAAGCCAACCAGCACTCCGGCTGCTCCGGTTCTCATCAGGTGCAATGCCGCGGTGTAGGTCGCTGCCCCGCCAACAATCACCGGCACGTCTAGCTTGTAGATGAATTCCTTCAGGTTCAAAGGCTCCGACTGCTGTGAAACATGCTCGGCGGAGACGGTGTTGCCGCGAATCACAAACATGTCCACCCCGGAGCGAAGCACCACATCAGCAAACTCTGCAGTTCGCTGTGGCGAAAGCGCTCCAGCTACTGTCACTCCCGCCGCGCGGATTTCACCCAGTCGTGCTTCAATAAGCTCTGCCTGAACTGGCTTTGAGTAGACACGCTGCAAAACGGCAGTCGCGTCCTCATCCTTGGCAGCTGCTATTTCCGCAAGCTGCTGGGTTGGGTCTTCATATCTGGTCCAAAGACCTTCTAGGTCCAGCACCCCAAGTCCACCGAGTTTGCCCAACTCAATTGCCGTGGCTGGGCTCATTGCCGAGTCTGCTGGCGCAGCAATAACTGGCATTTCAAACTGGAAGGCGTCAATGCTCCAACTGGTGGAAACATCCCTGGGGTCACGGGTTCTTCTGGTTGGAACAATGGCAATGTCATCAAAAGCAAAGCCGTTGATTGCGCGCTTGGAGCGGCCGATCTCTATTTCAGTCATTTATCTGCCTAACGAGTTCCGTAATTTGGCGCTTCAATGGTCATTTGAATATCGTGCGGGTGCGATTCGCGCAAACCAGCCGCTGTGATGCGCACAAACTTGCCGTTCTGCTGAAGTTCCGGGATAGTAGCCGCACCAACATAGCCCATCGAAGCTCGAAGGCCTCCCACTAACTGATGAACAACGGTTGGGACTGTTCCGCGATAGGGAACTCTTCCCTCAATTCCCTCAGGCACAAGCTTGTCTTCTCGAAGCACGTCGTCTTGGAAGTAGCGGTCCTTGGAATAGGACTGGGCCTTGCCTCTTGACTGCATCGCACCCAGAGAACCCATTCCTCTATATGTCTTGAATTGCTTGCCGCCGACATAGGTGATGTCGCCGGGGGCCTCATCGGTTCCTGCTAGCAACGAGCCAAGCATTACCGCGTTTGCTCCCGCGACCAACGCCTTGGCAATGTCGCCGGAATACTGCAGACCACCGTCTGCAATCACGGGGATGCCGGCCTCCTTGGCTGCGAGCGCCGCCATGTGTACAGCTGTGACCTGTGGCACGCCAACTCCTGCAACGACCCGAGTGGTGCAAATCGAACCTGGTCCAACTCCAACCTTCACGCCATCGGCACCGGCGTCAACGATTGCTTTGGCGCCTTCACCGGTTGCCACGTTTCCGCCCAGGATGTCGGTGTTCTTGGCAAACGGTTCACTCTTTAGCTTTTTGATCATGTCCAAGACTGCCGAGTTGTGGCCATGAGCTGTATCGACAACCAGAATGTCCACCCCGGTCTCAACAAGGGCCATTGCTCGCTCCCAAGCATCTGGTCCTACACCAACTGCCGCACCGACTAGCAATCGGCCCGCCCCATCCTTGGAGGCGTTTGGGTACTTTTCGCTCTTGTCGAAGTCTTTTACGGTAATCAGGCCCTTGAGCTTTCCGGCATCATCGACCAGCGGCAGCTTCTCGATGCGGTGCTGAGCCAGTAGGGCCATCGCTTCGTCTGGATTGATGCCGGTTTTGCCGACGATTAGTGGCATTGGAGTCATGACGTCTTTGACCAACGTGGTGGTTCGCTGAACCTCCAAAACAAATCGCATGTCTCGGTTGGTAACGATTCCAACCAGTTTTCCGTCTTCGTCTATAACCGGCAGTCCCGAGACTCGATAGCGTCCGCACAGATCGTCTACCTCTTGAATGGTTGCATACGGAGTTGTGGTCACAGGATGAGAAACCATGCCCGCTTCACTGCGCTTAACTAGATCAACCTGGTCAGCCTGCTGCTCGATCGAAAGATTGCGGTGCAGAATGCCGAGGCCACCCTGCCTGGCCATGGCAATTGCCATTCTGGCTTCGGTCACTGTGTCCATCGCCGATGAGATCAATGGGATGTTGATGCTGATGTTTCTAGAGATCCGCGAGGCCGTGTCCACTCCGGATGGAACCACATCTGATTTGCCAGGCAGCAGCAGGACATCGTCGTAGGTGAGTCCAATCAGGGAAAAAGGGTCTGACAGCTCCAAAATAACCTCGCAACGGCTCGGGATAAGTGTTCTCCAATCCTACAGAGCGATTGGCACCTGAACCCAGGCAAAGTTTTTTATTACGAATAGGTACACGAATTTTGTGTATGGTTGACCGCTGGTATTGTTTTTCAATACCCATTATTGGGACAAACGTGAGCAGAGACGCTCACCCAGATTTGGAGGACAGGTGAATTTCCTCTCCGTGGGCAATCCAAGAAGATTGCTGAAGCTTTTAATTGTCGTATTTACCTCACTGATTATCGGTCTTGGGCTGCTCACGCCAGCCAATGCCGACACCGTCGGTGAAGAGTATGACTACGCCGTTCTCGGAAACGTGAAGATTGAAGGTGTGGCAGTCGGTGGCGTCCGCATGGTGGTAGAAGGTTCCGGCTACTCAGCCGAGACTCTCACCTCCGATGATGGCAGCTGGTTGATTGGCGTTCCGACAAAGGACGTTTACTCGGTGACCCTAGATGAGAGCACACTGCCGGCAGGTGTTGTTGTTCTGGAGGGCGAGCCCACCCAGGAAGTTGAGCTTGGCCTGTCGGGCCGAGTGGTAATGAACTTCTTCATTGGTGAGGGAGAGCGCAACGAGGTTTCCTTTGTTGACCAATTCATTTCTAGATTTATTTACGGCATCAACTTTGGTTTGATGTTGGGCCTTGCCTCCGTTGGCCTATCGCTGGTATTTGGAACAACAGGCCTTTCCAACTTTGCCCACGGTGAGATGGTTACCTTTGGTGCCGTTGCAGCTTTAGTTTTTGGCGTGTTCATGCAGCTGCCGATCTGGGTCGCAATTCCACTGGCCGTTATTGCTTCAGCTGGCATGGGGTGGTCGTTGGATGCCGGGCTTTGGAAACCACTTCGAAAGAAGGGGCTGGGAATAGTTCAGCTCATGATTGTTTCGATTGGTCTGTCGCTAACCATGCGCTACATCATTCAGTTCTTCATCGGTGGCGGCACCGAGCAGCTGCCAGGCTTTGACTCCCCAAAGATTTCGTTGTTTGGTGCGGTAGCACTTTCAAGCAACGACCTTTACTCAATGGGGATCTCGATTGCGGTAATCATCGGATTTGCTGTTTGGCTCATCAAAACCAAGACCGGTAAGGCCACCCGAGCAATCTCAGACAACCCTGACCTAGCTGCAGCCTCTGGTATTGATGTGGACAAAGTTATTCGCATTGTCTGGATTGTGGCGGCTGCACTCGCTGGACTTTCCGGTGTGCTGTGGGCTTACTTCCGACCTGGAATCAAGTGGGACATGGGAACCCAGATCCTGCTACTAATCTTTGCCGCTGTGACCCTTGGTGGTCTCGGAACCGCATTCGGTGCTCTAATTGGTGCCCTGATCGTGGGTATCTTGGTGGAGACCTCGGGAATGTTCATTCCATCAGATTTGAAATATGTTGGTGCGCTGGTCGTACTAATTGGTGTCCTGATGTTCAGACCGCAGGGCATCATGGGTCGAAAACAGAGAATTGGATAGGAGGTAGCTCATGGACTGGGGAACAATCATAAATAACACCTTGGCTGGGCTGCTAACGCCCACCACAATCGCTTTCGCACTTGCAGCTCTCGGGCTTGCGATGCACTTCGGTTTCGCCGGGCTTTTGAACTTCGGTATTGCCGGCTTCATGGCCATTGGTGCCTACGGCTACGCCATCTCGGTGCTCACCTTTGGCTTGCCATGGTGGCTGGGCATGATCATCGGTGTACTTGGATCAATCGCTTTCGCAGTTTTATTGGGAGTCCCGACCCTGAGGCTTCGTGGCGACTACCTAGCAATTGTGACCATTGCGGCTGCTGAAATTGCCCGACTGCTGTTCCTAACCACCGCCTTCACTGATGTAACCGGTAGTGCCGACGGACTCTTCGGTTACAACTCGGCTGGTGGCTTCAGCTCTGCTAACCCGTTCCCTCCGGGCAGCTATGGCTTTGGCCCGTGGACCTACAACTCAGAAACCCTTTGGGTGCTGACCTTCGGTCTTGGAGTGCTAGCACTCTGCATTTGGTTGCTATGGGCTCTGATGCGCTCTCCTTGGGGACGAGTTATCAAGGGAATTCGTGAGGACGAGGACGCTGTTCGTGCACTCGGCAAGAACGTTTTCGCCTACAAGATGCAGGCGCTAATCATCGGTGGTGTCTTCGGTGGCCTGGGTGGAATTGTTTACGCCGCCTTCGCAAACGTCTCCCCTGGTGTTTACGTGACCTCAATCACATTCTTTATCTGGACCGCGTTGTTGCTCGGTGGAGCAGCAACCATCTTTGGTCCAGTTATCGGTTCCGTAATCTTCTGGGTGCTGCAGGCGTTCCTGTCGAACATTCTGCCGGAGCTTGCCATCAACGGCATCTTGCCAGTGGATGGAACACAGGCTGCAACCCTAAGGTTCGTGCTGGTGGGTATCGGACTGATGCTGCTGGTTATCTACCGACCACAAGGTATTTTTGGAGACAAGAGGGAGATGACCTTTGTCAAGTAACGAGACTCCACAAAAAGCAACCGGGCTTCACGTCGGCACGGCGGAGCCTGGCTGCAAGAAGACCGACCCAATGTTGGTAATCGACCATGTCAAAAAGAGCTTCGGTGGTCTGACTGCCGTTGACGTCGAGCACTTAGAGATCCCAAAGAATGCAATCACTGCATTGATTGGACCTAACGGTGCCGGTAAGACAACTCTGTTCAACCTATTGACAGGCTTTGACACCCCAGACACCGGAACCTGGAGCTTTGAGGGCAAGTCACTTTCTGGAGTTCCCAGCTTCAAGGTTGCTCAAATGGGACAGGTTCGAACCTTCCAGCTAACCAAGGCACTGAGCCTGTTGACCGTTTTGGACAACATGAAGCTTGGCGCAAAGGACCAGGCTGGCGAGGGGATCTTCAAGTCACTATTCCCAAGGTTCTGGAAGAAGCAGGACGCGGAAATTGAAGTCAAGGCAATGGAGCTTCTTAAGCGCTTCAAGCTCGACACCAAGAAGGAAGACTTCGCGGCATCACTATCCGGTGGTCAGCGAAAGCTTCTGGAAATGGCTAGGGCGCTAATGACCGACCCAGTACTCGTAATGCTGGATGAGCCAATGGCTGGCGTGAACCCAGCGTTGACTCAGTCACTGCTTGAGCACGTTTTGAACCTCAAGAACGACGGTATGACCGTGCTCTTTGTTGAGCACGACATGCACATGGTTAGGCACATTGCCGACTGGGTCGTGGTCATGGCAGAGGGCAAGGTTGTTGCCGAGGGGCCGCCTGACACCGTGATGAAGGAGCAGGCAGTTATCGATGCCTACCTAGGCGCTCACCAGGACACTGACCTGGGTGTAATCACCGGAAGAATTGACACCATCAACGAGGAGGAGAGCAAATGACCCGAGTCGTAGATGTGCAGAATCTAACCGCTGGCTACCTACCTGGAGTCAACATCCTAAACAGCGCGAACCTTTACGCTGACAAGGGAGAGCTGATTGGAATCATCGGCCCTAACGGTGCCGGTAAGTCAACGCTCCTAAAAGCAATCTTCGGACTGGTGAAGGTCCGTGAAGGCTCAATCACCCTAAATGGCGAAAGCATTGTTGGCCTGAAGCCAAACCAGCTGGTTGCTAAGGGCGTTGGTTTCATTCCACAAACTAACAACGTGTTCCCATCGCTGACCATCGAAGAGAATTTGCAGATGGGAATTTTCCAAGACCCAAAGCACTACAGCGAGCGTCTTGAGTTCGTTGTCTCAATCTTCGAGGAACTAGGCAAGAGACTGAAGCAGCGTGCTGGTTCACTCTCGGGTGGTGAGCGTCAGATGGTTGCCATGGGCCGCGCTCTAATGATGGACCCAGCCGTGCTACTGCTGGACGAGCCATCAGCTGGTCTTAGCCCGGTTCGTCAGGACGAGGCGTTCCTAAGAGTTTCCGAGATCAACAAGGCTGGTGTTACCTGCATCATGGTTGAGCAGAACGCCCGCCGCTGCCTTCAGATTGCCGACCGCGGCTATGTTCTAGATCAGGGCACCGACGCCGTCACAGGCACCGGTAGAGAGCTTCTGAACGACCCTCAGGTCGTTGGCCTATACCTGGGAACTCTTGGCACCTAAGAAACGAGCCCCTAGTGGCTCGGCAATTGGAGTCGGGGTTGCAGTTGGAGCCGCCGTTGGCGTGGTCACTGACAACCTAGGGCTGTGGATTGCTTTGGGTGTTGCTTTGGGAGCAGCATTTCAAGTGACCTATCGCAGATCCAAATAGAGTTACCAACCCCGTTTAGTTGGAGCAAAGTAATCCTTCGGCCTTGCCGAGGGATTACTTCTTTAAGGGGCCTGAAGAGCTAACGACCGTTATCGGCTGGCGGTTTCCCTCAATCAACGAGTTTATGACTTGGGCTAACAGCCCTTGAGTCCTGCGATGGTCAAGGACAATTGCCTGCCAGCCTCGGTCTTGGGATCCACACCCGGGCCAAACTCCATAGTTAAGAGAGAACCCCCTCGGGCCGAGGCCCGAGGGGGTTTCCTGATTGAAACTAGTTACTAGCCACGGATGGTAGCTGGAACGTTGTCTCCATCGAACTGCTGGATCAGGATGTTACCGTCTGTTGGGTCTCCAACGTCATTGAAGGTAATAGCGCCTGATGGGCCATCGTAGTCAGCGGTTCCACCATCATTGATGATGTCAGCACACTCAGCAAAGCTGGTGCACTTGGTGCCGTTTCCAGAACCTCCAGAAACTTCCTGAAGCTTCTCTGACATGTTTGCGCCCTGGGTGCTGCGAGCCTCTAGAGCAGCTAGTGCAAGCACGATAACTGCGTCGTAGGTCTCAGGACCGTATGCGTTTAGCTCAAGAGCTGCGTTTCCGCGGGCCTGCCAGTTTGAATCTAGCTTGGCAACGAAGTCAGCAATCTTTGCCTCGTTTACACCTGGGTAGGTACCCTTAGCACCCTCAAGGGTGCCTGGTGCGAAGTCAGCTGAGTAGTTGGTTAGGTTACCGTCTACGAAGTAGAGGTCCTTGCCTGGGAACTGGCTTGTTAGCTCAGGAACGATGGTCTTTGCCTCGTCGAAGGTTACCAAAACGATTGCGTCTGGGTCTCCAGCAAGTGCCTCGCTGATCTGGCTAGTGAAGTTTGTGTCACCAGTGTTGTAGGTAGGAGCAGCGATAACCTCGCCACCAGCAGCTTCGAAAGCCTCGGTGGTGAACTGAGCTAGACCAGTACCGTATGAGTCGTTTAGAACGATCATTGAGATTCTCTGGTGTCCGTCTTCAGCGATTAGGTTACCTAGAACTTCACCCTGTAGTACGTCTGAAGGAGCGGTACGGAAGTACAGACCCTTGTCCTCGTAGTCAGTGAAAGCTGCTGAGGTGTTAGCTGGTGAGAAGTGAATTACACACTCAGCAATAACACGGTCGATGAACTGTAGTGATACACCTGAAGATGCAGCACCAACGATTGCCTGAACTCCAGCGCCTAGTAGGCGAGGAATCTCGGTGTCGTAAGCCTTGTTGTCGGTGTCACCTGAGTCACCAAAAGTGGCGTCTATGGTGATTCCCTTGTTAGCAGCATTGATCTCGTCAATCGCTAGAGCAGCACCAGCTTCTTCTGGTGGTCCTAGGAATGCCAAGTTACCGGTTAGAGGCAGTGCGGTACCCAGCTTTAGTACTAGGTCTCCATCCTGCTCAGCACCAAGCTCACAGCCGCCTGCAGTGGTTGCCGCGCTGCAGCCAGTCAAAACTGCTGCACCAAGCGCCAAAACGCTTGCTGCTGACAAAGCCTTGAGTGCACGCGACCTGTTGTTCTTTATGGTCATTGTTGCTCCTTGAAATAGCATTTAAATGCGAACACGGACGGATTAGCCCGCATTGCTACCTAAAGCATAGTGAAAGCTTGATTTCGGGGAAGTTAATTCGTACGGATTTATTGAAAAAAAACTAAACTCTGCGCAGTAATCCGTAGCTAACTTCCCTAAAAACTGATGATTTCGTAGAACATCAGTTGTCTTGCTACGAATTTCGTGGCTTGACGCCCTAATGGGGTTTGGGTAACAATTCGATTTCGAATCTAAAGCGCTTCCACAACCAGGGCAGCTGGGCGCTTTCGAAACAAATCGCTACTCAAAATGATGAGCGAGAGCCAGATCAGCCCGAACCCAATCCACCTAGCTGGAGGCATCTGTTCGCCCAGCAAAAAGTAGCCGGTGCTAAATTGCAGCAGCGGAGTCAGGTACTGAATGAACCCCATCATCGCTAGCGGCAACCGCCTGGCGGCAGCACCAAAAAGAATCAATGGCACGGCAGTCAGGATGCCATAGCCAATCAGCACCGACGCCTGAATGGGGCCGGCAAGAATCATGACCGGTCCAAGACTGGCCACAACGGCAAGTTGAATAAAAGCAACCGGCAACACCATTGCCGACTCAATTGTGAAGCTCTGAAGTGCTCCAACGTTTTTTCCAACCTTGTTTTTGGCCAGTGAGTAGGTTCCAAAGCTCAAGGCCAGGGTGATTGCGATCCAGGGAGGGCGACCATAATCAAGGGTCAGAACAATAACTGCTATGAGTCCAACGCCAAGAGCTAGCCACTGCCTGGGCCGGAGTTTTTCCTTGAGAATCACCACGGCAAACATCACCGTCACCAGCGGGTTTATGAAATAGCCGAGCGAGGCTTCAATCACGTTTTCGGACACCACTCCGTAGACGTAGACCTCCCAGTTGATGAAAATGAAAAAAGCAGCAACCGCAATCCAGCCAAGCTTCTTAGGGGATTTTGCAAGAGACCATATTTGCTTCCAGGTCCCAGTGATTGTTACCAGGGCCGCTGCGAACAGGAAACCGAAGACCACCCGCCAAACCACAATTTCAAACGCGCTGGCAAACTTGGCAAATTGAATGATGATTGGGAAACTGCCCCACAAAAAATACGCAGCAAGCCCGTATCCCAGCCCGGAGGCACTGACTGATAGCTTCTGCACTATTGAAGCATAGGCCCGATAAACGCAAAAACGACCCGGTTTCCCGAGTCGTTATTGCTTGTGTTTATCGAATTTTTTAGCGCTCGATTACAGCCAGGATGTCGCGTGCTGAAAGCACTAGGAAGTCCTGTCCGTCGTAGCGAAGTTCGGTTCCGCCGTACTTAGAGAAAATGACCAGGTCACCGACCTTTAGGTCAACAGGGATGCGGTCCCCGTCTTCACTGAAGCGGCCAGGACCTACGGCAACAACTTCTGCCTCCTGTGGCTTTTCCTTTGCTGTGTCTGGGATGACCAGACCAGATGCAGTAACCTGCTCAGCCTCAAGTGGGCGAACAACAACGCGATCTTCGAGTGGCTTGATAGAAACCGACACTGTGACCTCTTCTATGTCTAAAGATTTGGATTTAGCAGACTCGCCTCGCGAGTGCTAATAGAACTTTAGGACACAATTAGCACTTGGTCAAGGTGAGTGCCAACAGCTTTGAGGGTAGGTTTGTTTAGGTGGCCAGTAATTCAGAAACTATTTTCACAGCCGACAATCTTGAGCTCATAAACCAAGTTGGCCTGCTGGATGCAAAAGCAGACCTGCTCAAACTAAGCAGTGCCTTGAGGTCTCAAGGGCACAGTCCAGAATCGGTGACACTGGCGATTTCGCAGGGCAGGTTGCGACATCGGGCGCTAACAAAATTTGGAACCGAACTCGCCTCAAGACTTCTTTTGACCGAGGCTGGCCTGGAACAGGCAACAAGGTCTGAGGTTGCCAAGTGGCATGCCGAGCGATTTATTGATGCTGGCCTAACAAGCGTCACTGACCTGGGCTGCGGAATCGGCAGCGATTCCATTGCATTTTCAATAGCTGGGATTCAAGTAAAGGCGGTGGAAGCCGATCTCGCCACAGCCGAGATAGCCGCTTATAACCTCTCTGGACAACAAAACACCGAAGTGATTGTGGGGACAGCCGAAACCCATGAAGTTGACACGGAAGCCTGCTACCTGGATCCAGCCAGGCGCAAATTGGACCAAAAAACAGCTGGCCGGGTGATGCTCCAGCCGGAAGACTTTTCCCCCAATCTAAACTTTGCCTTTGACATCGGCAGCAAAGTGCCAGCTGCCATAAAGCTCTCGGGCAGCTTTCCCCACGAATTGATCCCGGCTGACTGCGAGGCAAACTGGGTCTCTCACAACAACGAATTGGTAGAGACAATTCTGTTCTTTGGGAAGCTAGGGACTCAAGGAAAGCGCTCGGCGGTATTGCTTGGTCAGGAGAATCTGGAATTTTCAGGCTCCGATGAGCAGGCTGAGATTCAAGACCTAGGCGCTTTCATCTATGACCCGAATCCGGCTCTGGTGCGCTCGCACCTTTTAGGTGGCTTCGCGTCGGAAAATAATCTTTGGGGTCTCTCAAAGTCGATAGCGTTCCTTAGTTCTAATTCAGAGATTCACAGTCCGTGGCTCCGCGGATTCAAAGTGCTCGAAGTGCTATCACTTGACCCCAAGCGGATTTCAAAACGACTCCAAGAGCTTGGCATTGGAATCCTTGAAATCAAGAAGCGCGGGGTCGACACCACCCCAGAGGAACTTAGAAAAAAGCTTCGCCTGAAGGGCAAAGTTAGCGCCACGCTAATCCTCACGAAGCTGGGCGAAGATCGACGAGCGATCCTCTGCCAGCCAATTGGCTAGCGTGTTTGAACCTGAGTGACGTCCAGGGTCGATTCGGCGCCAAAGCCAATTGAGCTCGGTGCTTTGCCGTTCATAACCAATTGGGCGCCAATCGAAGCGATCATGGCACCGTTGTCGGTGCACAACGAAAACTTAGGAATCCGCAACTCAATCCCTGCCTCCCGGCAACGCTCTGTTGCCACCTGCCTTAGTCGCGCATTTGCCACAACTCCCCCGCCAAGCAAGAGTCTTGGCACGTCATACATCTGACATGCTGCAATTGCCTTGGTTAACAGGACATCAACCACGGCCTCGCGGAAACTGGCTGCAACGTCCGGCTTTGAGATTTCCTCGCCAAGAATTTCAGCCTTCTCAACGTGCCTGGCAACAGCGGTTTTTAGCCCCGAGAACGAGAAATCAAAACGATGCTTCTCCATGTCCTTAGGCAAGGAAAGCCCCCTTGGGAATCTAACTGCCTTTGGGTTTCCAGTTGCCGCTATCGCGTCAATTTGCGGTCCTCCCGGGTAGGGCAGCCCAAGCACTCGTGCCACCTTGTCAAAGGCCTCCCCGGCGGCATCGTCAATGGTCTCACCCAGCAACTCCACATCCTCGAGCAGGTCCCTAACGAGCAGCAACGAGGTGTGACCGCCGGAAACCAAGAGGGCGATAGTCGGAAGACTCACGGTGCCACGCTCTAAAACATCAGCACCGACATGGCCGACCAAGTGATTAACGGCGTAGAGCGGCTTGTTGTGTGC
The DNA here is from genome assembly GCA_017854485.1 of Aquiluna sp. GTDB lineage: Bacteria > Actinomycetota > Actinomycetes > Actinomycetales > Microbacteriaceae > Aquiluna. Next base: position 88,236 of record JAFMHN010000002.1, read on the forward strand.
CAGTGATAGGCCCTTAGCCGCGCCAATGCCGACCATTAGCGCCCCCGCCAAACCCGGGCCATTGGCTACCGCTATTGCATCAACCTCTTCGATTGTGATTCCGGCTTCGTCAAGCGCCTTTTTTAGGGTTGGCTCAAATGCCTCCAGGTGTGCCCTTGCGGCAACCTCCGGAACCACGCCACCGAATTTTGCATGCTCATCCATCGAGCTGTGCAAAGCATTTGCTAGCAGCCTGTTTCCCCGAACGATGCCAACTCCGGTCTCGTCGCAGGTGCTCTCAATTCCCAGCACAACAGGCTGGTTGACCTTGGCTCGCATCACCAGTGCGTCCACACCTGATGGTTGGTAGTACCGCTTCCGAAGATCAATTTGCTCAAAGCCAAACTTGTTGTAGAGGCCAACCGCGCGATCATTGTCGGCACGAACCTCAAGAACAACCTGCTCTGCCCCTAGTTGCAAGGCGGTGTCCATGAGCCACTCAAGCAGCAGCTTCCCATAACCCTTGCCCTGGCTGCCGGCGGCAACGGCGATGGTTTGAATGTCGGCGGAGAAGCTCGCTGGCACAGAGTTCAAGCCGGCGTAGCCAACCAGTCCACCATCGAAGATTCCGATGTAGTGCGTAAATGGATTCGCAATCTCACTGAGCACTGTCCGCTCAGCCCAAGCCTCGGAGCCAAATAGGTCCTGCTCGATTTGAATAACTGCGGCAACGTCGGCTGCCATCAAAAGCTTTAGTTCCACTAGCCCGTCACCTTCTTACCAGGAGATGGCGTTACGTCCGGGGAGCGCAAATACAGTGCGCTGACATCGCTCAGGTCATCACCTCGAGCTAATGCCTGCAGTGCATACTGGCCGACAAGGAGGGCATCACACACCCCAGAAACATGCTCAAAGTCTGTCTTTTCAGCCAGCTCGACAGCGCTCATTACGCTCGGTGGCAGCACCTGCTGACCACCATCGAACCCTGCCGCAAAGAACTCCTTGCGCTTGGCATCCGCAACAACCAGCACCCGACCAGTTGCGTACTGAAGGCCAACCGCATCCAGGGTGATCACTCCAACCGGCCGAATGCCCAAGGCCGCCGCCAATGAAGTGCCGGCAGCAATACCGACCCTAAGGCCTGTGTATGGTGCGGGACCACGGCCCACCGCCAGTTGAGTTAGCTCTCCTGCACTAATCCCGGCTGTGGCGAGCACTTTTTGAATCGCCAGACCAATGTTTTCGGCATGCCCAAACGGGTCATCGTAAAGCTCGAATGCGACCAGCTTTTCGCCTCTAAAAACCGCCGCGCTGGTCCCAGCGGAGGTGTCAATCGCTAACAGCAATTTCAACCCCCTGCCATCTAGGGCCGACGCCTGATATCTCTACGACGCGAACGTCGTTGGCGTCAGATCGATCGATCTCAACCAGCAGCCAGCTCTCAAAGACTTCATCCAAAAAATCTCGTGCCCACTCGACAATCACAATTGAATTCTCAAAATCTATATCTAGATCATCCAGCTCCAACGCGGAAGCCAACCGATAGGCATCGACATGAACCAACTTTGGACCGCCACTGGTCTTGTGGGTTCTAGCCAAAACAAAGGTTGGTGACTGAATTGTGCCAATGGCCCCCAAGCCCTCACCGATGCCTCTAGTCAGGGTGGTTTTGCCAGCACCAAGCTCGCCCGACAACAACACCAAGTCTCCGGGGCGCAGATAGCCGGAAAGCTTCAGACCCAGGCTCTCCATTTGTTCAGACGTTTCAACCGTTAGCTTCATTGCCCCAAATAAACCCGGTTTGCACGTCCACCAATTCTGGTGACAATTTCATAGTTGATGCTGCCCGAGGATTCCCCCAGTTGCTCAGCCGTCGGCTCCCCTGCGGCAGCGTTTCCAAAGATAACGACCTCGTCGCCGATTTCTGCCGCTGTGCTTCCCAAATCAACCACGAATTGATCCATGGCAATCGAACCAACAACCGAAAGTAGCTTCCCGTTTATCAACACCTTGGCGCCAACAGAGACCCTTGGCATTCCCTCGGCGTAACCAAATGGGACCAAGCCCAACCTGGTTGGCTCTTGAGTCACGAAGCGGTAGCCATAGGAGACACCCTGGCCCTTTGCAACCTGCTTGATGTTGATAATTTCTGCCGAAACTCGCATCGCAGGGCTGAGGCTGACTTGGTCAAGTTGACGGTCGTCGAAAGGATTCAGACCGTAGACAATAAGACCGCATCGAACCATGTCGTAGTGCATTTCAGGATAGGAAAGGGCTGCTGCAGAGGCGGCCAAGTGCCGGGTCTCAACTTCAATCCCAGCTGCGTCAAGAAGCGCCAGCGCCTCTTGGAACTTGCTGTTCTGCTCCCTGTCTTCCGTCTCTGAGGTGTTGGCTATGTGGCTAAAAACTCCGGCGATAGTGAGTTTTCGGTCTTTCACGATCTCTATGACCGCCGGCAGCTGATCCAGCATGAAACCATTTCTGCCGAGACCGGTGTCGATTTTGATGTGAATTAGGGCATCGGAGGGAACCCTGGCAAGGTTAGAAAGCGTCGAGATTCCAAGCGCAATTCCACTTTCCTTGGCCAGTTGCAAGTCATCAGCGGGACCCAGCAGCCAACACATGATTGGTGCTGTAACTCCTGCGCTCCTAAGCTCAAGCGCTTCAGCCAGATCTGCAACACCAAGTTGGTCAACTGACACCTGTTCCAAAGCGGCGGCAATCTCATGCATTCCATGACCATAGGCATTGGCCTTGATAACCGCCATCACTTTTGCGGGCGCAAATGTTTTCTTGAGCGTGAGGTAGTTGTCCCTGATAGCCGCGAGGTCGATTTGTATTTCACGCATTTCAGTTGCCCTCCAACACAACCATGGCAACTGCTAGGCCTTGATCGTGAGATAGCGATAGGTGTGAGACTCGAACCCCCAGCTCCAAGACAGCTTCCGCGCTTTGGCCAGAGAGCCTAAGTTCTGGCTTGCCAAGATCGCTGGAAACAATCTCAACCTCCTGCCAAGACAAGAGCCTTGGGTCGCCGATTGCCTTCGCTAGTGCTTCTTTTGCAGCGAAGCGTGCTGCCAGCGATTCTGGGCGGGTCTTTAGCTCAGTCTCCGTGAACAGCCGCTGGCCAAGTTTCGGGGTTCTGGAAAGACTCTCTTGCAGCCTAGTAACCGAGCATATGTCTACGCCGATGCCGTGAATCATTACTCGACCGTCACGCTCTTTGCCAGGTTCCTGGGTTGATCAACATCAAGACCCTTGGCACTGGCCAACTCCATTGCAAAAATCTGGAGCGGAATCACGCTGAGTTGGCCGGCCAACAGTGGCATGGTTTCTGGAATAAAGAACACCTCGTCTACCATTGAGCCAATGCTGGTATCGCCCACCTCAGCAATGGCAATCACCTTGGCACCCCTGGCCTTGATCTCCTGAATGTTGGAAACAACCTTTGAGTGCAGGGAGCCCTCACCAGTTTTGCTGGGAACAATGACGATCACCGGCTGACCCTGCTCAATCAGCGCAATCGGCCCGTGCTTGAGCTCGCCGGCAGCAAACCCTTCGGCGTGGATATAAGCCAGTTCCTTCAGCTTCAGCGCGCCCTCAAGCGCTATCGGGTAGGCCACATTTCTGCCCAGGAACAGCACCGACTTGGCATTCGCAAACTGCTTGGCTAGCTCGCCCATTGAAGAAACTGATTCCAGCACTTCCTTGATCTTTCGGGGCAAAGTTAAAAGCTCTAGCCCGATGGCCTTGAGTTCTGGCTCCGAATGACTCTTTCGCTGCCAGGCAAGCATCAATGCAACCAGCTGTCCGGCCGTTACCTGGGCCGTAAAGGCCTTGGTGGAGGCAACGGCAACCTCTGGGCCAGCGTGGGTGTAGATGGTGGCGGTGGCCTCACGCGCGAGCGTTGCCCCCTGAGTGTTACAAACGGCTAGAACCTTGGCGCCTGCTTCTAGAGCATGGCGGACTGCCATCAGGGTGTCCATGGTTTCACCAGACTGGCTCATGGCAATCACGAGCGTTTTGTCATCCAAAACTGGATCTCGGTATCGAAACTCGTGGGCCAGTTCCACACTTGCTGGGATTCTTGCCCACTTTTCCACTGCGTACTTGGCAGCCTCAGCTGCGTAGGCGGCAGTGCCGCAGGCCACAAAGACAATTCGATCAACATCCGCCAGGGCATCAAGGCCTTGCATCTCCGCCAAGTTGACCGATCCGTCTGCACCAATCCGCCCCATAAGGGTGTCGCCGACAGCCTGTGGCTGGTCCGCAATCTCCTTGGCCATAAACGATGGCCAGCCGCCCTTCGATGCGGCCGAAGCATCCCAATCAACCTCAAACTCGGTTGGCTCGACTCGGTGACCCTCAAAGTCGTGAATGTGAATAGAGTCTGCGCGCAGCTCAACTATTTGGTCCTGACCGACCGACACCGCTCTCTTGGTGTATTCGACGAAGGCGGCAACGTCTGAGCCTAGGAAGTTTTCGCCATCGCCGATTCCAACGACCAGTGGCGAGTTGCGCCTTGCGGCCAAGACCATGTCGGGATGATCCTCGTGAATGCAAAGCAACGTGAATGCGCCCTCTAGCCGATTCACGACAATCCGGAATGCAGACTTTAGGTCCTTAGAGGTTTCGTACTCCCTGGCAACTAGGTGCGCAGCAACTTCACTGTCAGTCTCGGAGCTGAACTTAACCCCTTGGTCCACCAGCTCTTGTTTCAGCACTGCAAAGTTTTCGATAATGCCGTTGTGAATCAAAGACAGCTTTTGGTGATCGCCGCCTAGGTGAGGGTGAGCATTGCCATCGGTTGGAGCACCGTGCGTGGCCCACCTAGTGTGACCAATGCCAATGTGTGAGTTACTGAGCGGGCTAGCTGCCAAGTCGTCTACTAAAACCTGTAGTTTGCCGGCTCGCTTTTTTGTTTCTAGACCGGTCTCTGGAGCAATGACAGAGACCCCAGCTGAATCATAACCACGATATTCAAGGCGCTTGAGCCCCGCGAGCAGCACATCAAGCGCCGACCCCGGACCTACATAGCCGACTATTCCACACATAAGCTCTAATCTAAGGCAGAATAGGCGCTTGTGAGCGCAGCACAGGGCCTAGAGAGCCTTTCTCCTTATCTCGCCATAGAGCGAGACGATTGGGCAGAACTTGGCAACTCCACTGACCTGCCTTTAACCGAGGCAGAGGTTGCCAAACTTCGTGGCCTTGGTGATTTTCTTGACATCAAAGAGGTGACCGAGGTCTACCTGCCAGTTTCACAACTTCTTTCGCTCTACGCCGCAGCTGCGGGCGCTCTTCACCAGAACACCGAGAAGTTTTATGGGGAACGCGCCAAGCGCACTCCCTTCATAATTGGAATTGCTGGCTCGGTTGCGGTTGGTAAATCCACTGCAGCCAGGCTGCTTCGGGAACTGATGGCCAGATGGGAGGGAACTCCCAATGTTGAACTTGTTACAACAGATGGTTTTCTGTATCCCAATCAGGAACTTGAGCGCCGTGGCCTGATGGCCAGAAAAGGATTTCCCGAAAGCTATGATCGGAAACGTCTACTTCAGTTCATATCTGACATCAAGTCTGGAAAGACCGGCGTTACCGCTCCGGTTTACGATCACCTTGCCTATGACATTCTTCCCGGGGAAGAGTTGGTAGTTGGCGCGCCAGATGTTCTGATTGTTGAGGGGCTAAATGTTCTTCAACCACCGAGCGTGGGTCAGGAACTGGCCCTGAGTGACTACTTTGACTTCACGATATACATCGACGCGGACCCAGCAACCATTCGACAGTGGTACCTGTCTCGGTTCGAAACTCTTTGGGAAACAGCCTTTTTGAATCCCAAGAGCTATTTCCATCAGCTAACCAACGAGCTCACCAAAGAGCAGGCCATGGACCGAGCCGCAGGATTCTGGAGCGACATCAACCTGCCGAACCTGAGACAAAACATTGAACCCACCAGATCCCGCGCGACACTTGTGATGCAGAAGAGCGAGCAGCACCGGGTTGAGCGTGTTCAGGTTAGAAAGATTTAGTGACTCTCAACAAACCTGGTGTCGACGCTCACTAGGCAATCAGGCATCAGCCTTCCAGCCTCGGCCCGTTCCGGCGAGTGATCGTAATTGCTCTGCTTTTCTAAGAAGTCGTTCTGGTCACCCTCGACCGAAGCGGCCCAGATGAACTCACTGTTCTCGGTGTCGAAATACATAAACTCAACCCCGAAACCAAACTTGGCTCGGATCGGCAATACCTGCTGACTGACCCAGTCCCGAAATTCATCGAGCCTGCCTGGGGTTATTTGATATCTGCGTAACTGAATTGTTTTAGGCAAGTGACAACCGCTCTTCAACCATTCTGGCAATTCGCTCTGCCCAGCTCTGGGCTGTGCCGTGATCAGATGCCTCGACCATGACCCGAACCAGAGATTCGGTTCCTGATGCCCGAAGCAACACCCTGCCAGTGTCGCCGAGCTCCTGGCTCGCCTCGGCAACCAACTGCTGCAACTGCCGGTCGCTGACGCGAGTCTTGTCAACGCCAGGGACGTTAATCAAAACCTGCGGGAACACCGGCATTACCTCTGCCAGCTCAGCCAGCGACTTACCGGTTTCAACCATCCTGGCTGCCAGCTGTAGCCCGGTCAGGATGCCATCGCCAGTGGTCGCGTACTGCGAAAAGATTATGTGGCCGGACTGTTCACCACCAAGTGAATAGCCGCCCTCGCGCATTGCTTCGAGCACGTAGCGATCGCCAACGCCGGTTTCGATGAACTCAATCTGGTGCGCCTTCATGGTGGTTTTTAGACCCAGGTTGGACATCACCGTCGTGACCAAGGTGTCTCTTGCTAGATTCCCTGATTCCTTCATTGCGATTGCCAAAATGGCCATGATGTGATCACCATCGACGATCTTGCCATCTGCATCAACCGCCAGAGCGCGATCGGCATCGCCGTCATGAGCTATTCCGAAATCAGCGGAATGCTCAATAACCGCGGCCTGGAGCGCACTCAGGTGGGTGGAGCCGTTGCCCATGTTGATGTTCAGTCCGTCCGGTTCAGCACCAATCAGGAATACCGTGGCGCCGGCATCTATAAATGCCTGCGGGCTAATGGCGCTAGCTGCGCCATTAGCTGCGTCAATCACAACTTTCAGGCCGTTGAGTTTGGTTGTCAAAGTTCCCAGCAGGTGTATTAGGTAACGGTCCTCGGCATCTGCGAACCGGGTGATTTTTCCAACCTCGGAACCAATTGGAGAAAGTGCATTGCCAAATTCAGCTTCAATTTGGTCTTCCAGGGCGTCGGGAAGCTTGTGCCCACCCCGGGAAAAGAATTTAATGCCGTTATCTGGCGCGGAGTTGTGGCTAGCAGAAATGATCACACCAAAGTCGGCGCCCAAATCTGCGGTTAGGTAAGCGGCTGCAGGAGTCGGAAGAACCCCAGCGTCAAAGACATCAACACCGGAAGACGCAAGACCGGCTGCAACAGCTGCCGAAATGAAGTCTGATGAGATTCTCGGATCGTGTGCAATCACAGCGCGTGGTCGCTCGCCGTTTTCTCTTGCGTTTGCCGCAAGAACAATTGCAGCAGCCTGTGAAAGCTTTAGGGCAAACTCAGCTGTGATTTCACGACCAGCAGTGCCGCGAACTCCATCGGTGCCAAAAAGCCTGGCCATGGCCGATTTTCTCGGTTAGCGCTTTGAGAACTGTGAGGCCTTGCGAGCCTTTTTAAGACCGGCCTTCTTGGACTCGATAACGCGAGAATCGCGACGTAGGAAGCCAGCCTTCTTCAAGGTGGCACGGTTGTTCTCGGTGTCCATCTCGTTTAGTGCTCGAGAGATGCCAAGCCTTAGTGCTCCAGCCTGACCAGCAATGCCGCCGCCATCGATACGAGCAACTACGTCGTATGCGCCCTGAAGCTCAAGAACCTTGAAAGGGTCAGTGATTAGCTGCTGATGCAACTTGTTTGGGAAGTAGTCCTCAAGGGCGCGCTTGTTTACTGTGATCTTGCCAGTGCCAGGCACTAGCCGAACACGAGCAACTGCCTCCTTGCGACGACCAAGCCCAGCACCTGGCTGAGTTAGGTTGCCACGAGAGCGCACAGCCTTCACTGGCTCTGACTCGGTGCTGTATGAAGTCTCTGTTACTACTTCGGTCTCTTCGACTGTGTTATCTGCCAAGGTCTTGTCCTTACTGGGCGATCTGATCGATTACGAAAGGCTTAGGCTGCTGCGCAACGTGTGGGTGAGTGTCCCCTGCGTAAACCTTTAGCTTTGAAAACTGCTGCTCGCCAAGAGAGTTCTTTGGAAGCATGCCACGGATGGCCTTCTCCACTGCGCGCTCTGGGTTCTTGGCCATTAGGTCTGAGTAGCTAGTGGTGGTCAAGCCGCCCATGTAGCCGGAGTGACGGTAGGCCTTCTTCTGCTCTAGCTTTGAGCCGGTCAGTGCGACCTTGCCTGCATTGACGATGATGACGAAGTCACCGTTGTCCATGTGGGCTGCGAAGGTTGGCTTGTGCTTTCCACGCAGCAGTACTGCCACGTGAGATGCAAGACGGCCAAGCACGATGTCAGTGGCATCGATGATGAACCACTCGTGGCTCAGCTCACTGGCCTTAGGCGAATAAGTACGCACGCTAAATTACCTCTTAATTTCTTATGTGTGATTCCGCATGAATCAGCGGTTTCAAACCTGTCGGCAATGCCGAACCAAGGTGCAAGTCTAGGGGATTGAAGTGCCTGGGGTCAAACAGAAATATCATCGATATTCCGCATTTTTCTTGATAATTCGGCCTGTTCGGCATATTTGGCTGAATCTGGGTAGTCAATTGCCTCCAAAGTCAGTCCTCGGGAGTCGACAACCTTGAATTTATTGCCTCTTTTTCCGCACTTCTGAACTTCGATGAGCTCTTCGATGCTTAGCCGTCCGTCGGCAACAGCCAGAATCGAGCCGACCAGCGACCTGACCATGTTGTGACAGAAGGCATCGGCATGCAGTTGAATCTCAATTAGGCCGTTGGCTTTTCTGGCAACCTCGAATTGGCGCAGGTTTCGGATGGTCGTCGAACCCGCCCGAGGCTTACAAAAAGCGGCAAAGTCCTTCAAGCCAACCAAGGTTTGGGCTGCTTGATTCAAAAGCTCAACGTCCAGCTTTCTCTTGTACAAAAGCGCGTAGCGAGTGAGCGTGGGGTCCTTGAAGAACTCGGTGTCTGTGATTGTGTACTTGTAGTGCCTACCAAGGGCACTAAACCTGGCGTCAAATCCCGGGTCCGCAACTTGAAAGTCATGGATGATCAAATCCTCCGGCAGCAGTGTATTCAGGCGCTTTGCCCCAAGGTGATCCCTGCCAATGCGCTTGATGCGGTCATGGGGCACATCCAAATGACAAACCTGCACCCTGGCATGAACCCCGGCATCGGTCCTTCCGGCAACCCGCATGTCAAAGCCGGTTTTGCTCTTGCCGAATATCTTCTCGAAGACCTTTACCAGTTCGCCTTCAACGGTTCTGAGCTTGGGCTGCTTAGCCCAGCCTGCGAAGTCAGTTCCGTCGTAAGCGAGGTCCACCCGAAAACGAACAAACCCGCCAGTATCACCAGCGGGTTTGTTCATTTCAATACTTCTTATCGAAGACTAAGCCTTAGGCTCTTCTTCAGCCTCAGCCTCAGGTGCTGCCTCGGCTGCTGGAGCTTCAGCTTCTGCCTCGGGGGCTGCCTCGGCTGCTGGAGCTTCGGTTGTCTCGGCAACTGGTGCCTCAACTACCTCTTCGACAGCGGCTTGATCAACAACGGCCTCTTCGGCTACTGCTTCCTCAACGGCTGGAGCCGCGTTGGTTGCAACGTTGTTGGTTAGCTTGACCTTGTTGGTCTTTGGCTTTGGCTGTACCTGCTCAAGCACAAGCTCGATCACTGCCATAGGAGCGTTGTCGCCCTTACGGTAACCAAGCTTGGTGATGCGGGTGTAGCCGCCCTGGCGGTCTGCAACCAATGGCGCAATCTCAGTGAACAACGAGTGCACAACTGACTTGTCCAAGATCTGCTGCATGACGCGACGACGAGCGTGCAGGTCTCCGCGCTTTGCGAAGGTCACTAGACGCTCAGCAAGAGGGCGCAAGCGCTTTGCCTTGGTCTCGGTGGTCACGATTCGCTTGTGCATGAATAGCGAGGTGGCCATGTTGTTGAGCATTAGGCGCTCGTGGGCTGGACCGCCTCCGAGACGTGGGCCCTTTGTTGGGGTAGGCATTAGTTTCTCCTTGGGTTTCTAAAGATTAAATCTGGTCTTCGTCGAAGCCGCCACCGAAGTAAGCGGAGTCGAAACCTGGGACTGCGTCCTTGAACTTCAGGCCAAGCTCAGTTAGCTTGTCGCGAACCTCATCAACGGACTTGGAGCCGAAGTTGCGAATGTTCATCAACTGGTCCTCGCTCAAAGCAATTAGCTCTGAGACGGTGTTGATGCCCTCGCGCTTTAGGCAGTTGTAGGAACGAACGGTTAGGTCTAGATCCTCAATTGGGGTGCTCAGCTCGTTTGACGCAGCAACCTCAACCGGTGCTGGTCCAATCTCAATACCCTCAGCCTCTTCGTTTAGCTCCTTGGCTAGGCCAAACAGCTCAACCAAGGTAGAGCCAGCAGAAGCAACTGCATCCCGTGGCTCAACCGAAGACTTGGTCTCAACGTCAACAATCAGCTTGTCGAAGTTGGTGAACTCACCGGCACGAGTTGCCTCTACGCGGTAAGAGACCTTCAAAACAGGGCTGTAGATGGAGTCCACTGGAATTACACCAGCTTCTGCATCTGGGTTACGGTTCTGGCTGGCCTGAACGTAACCACGACCGCGCTCAATGATGAACTCGATCTCTAGCTTGCCCTTGGCGTTCAGTGTTGCAAGAACTAGGTCCTTGTTGTGAACCTCAACACCTGCAGGAACCTGAATGTCCGCTGCGGTCACAGGACCAGCAGCGCTCTTGGTTAGGTGAGCAACAACAGGTGCGTCGTGCTCTGAGGAGACAACAAGGTTCTTGATGTTAAGAATTACCTCAACAACGTCCTCTTTGACACCTGCGATTGTTGAGAACTCATGGCTAACACCCTGAATGCGGATGTTAGTTACAGCAGCACCTGGAATTGAAGACAACAGGGTGCGGCGCATTGAGTTACCAAGGGTGTAACCGAATCCTGGCTCCAGTGGGTCCAAGATGAAACGTGAGCGATTTGGTCCTAGAACTTCTTCGTGCAATGTGGGTCGCTGTGCAATTAGCACTATTTGGTTCCTTTCATCTGAACATCCGCTATTTGATGTTCGTGATCAAAAACATTCGGGCGGGCACCTGAATGCGTGAAGCTTTTTGAGTTTTTTTACTTAGACGCGGCGGCGCTTTGGAGGGCGGCAACCGTTGTGAGCCTGTGGGGTCACGTCTGAGATTGATCCGACCTCTAGGCCTGCTGCCTGAAGTGAACGAATTGCTGTTTCGCGACCTGAGCCTGGGCCCTTCACGAATACATCAACCTTGCGAACACCGTGCTCCTGCGCCTTGCGAGCTGCAGCCTCGGCTGCCATCTGCGCGGCGAATGGGGTTGACTTACGTGAACCCTTGAAGCCAACGTCACCAGAAGACGACCAGGAGATAACTGCTCCGGTTGGGTCGGTGATGGTGATGATGGTGTTGTTGAAAGTCGAGCGGATGTGCGCCTGACCTGCTGGAACGTTTTTCTTGTCCTTGCGACGAGGCTTACGTGCTGTCGCGGATGCTTTAGGTGCTGCCATGATTTATTCTCCTAGAACCTTTAGCCGCGACTAGCGGGTTGCCTTCTTCTTGCCTGCTACGGTGCGCTTTGGACCCTTGCGTGTACGTGCATTGGTCTTGGTGCGCTGTCCGCGGACCGGAAGGCCCTTACGGTGACGAATTCCTTCGTATGAACCGATCTCAACCTTGCGGCGAATATCTGACGCAACTTCACGGCGAAGGTCACCCTCTACCTTGTAGTTGCCATCGATGTTGTCACGCAGGGCGACCAACTGGTCATCGGTCAAGTCTTTTACTCTGATGTCTTCTGAAATCTTGGTGGCCTTCAGAATCTCGCGTGAACGAGTTGGGCCAATGCCAAAGATGTAAGTGAGGGAAATCACCACTCGCTTTTCGCGAGGAATGTCCACTCCGGAAATACGTGCCATGTTGTTTATCTTTCGTTTTTTGAAGGTCTGTGACACCGCCGCCCCGACTTGGCTTAGTTGGGCCCCGGCCTTCAAACCGGAGGTGAGCTTTCGCTTGGTGATGTCTTTTGCTATTGAGTTGTGGTTAGGGCCTAATTAGCCCTGGCGCTGCTTGTGACGAGGGTTTTCGCAAATAACCATCACGTTGCCGTGACGACGAATGACCTTGCACTTGTCGCAGATCTTCTTAACGCTTGGGTTAACCTTCATGCTCTTACTTTCTACTTGTAACGATAAATAATGCGGCCGCGAGTCAGGTCGTAAGTTGACAGCTCAACAATCACGCGGTCTCCGGGGAGAATACGGATGTAATGCTGACGCATTTTGCCCGAGATGTGAGCCAAGACTAGGTGACCGTTTGTAAGCTCCACCCTAAACATTGCGTTGGGTAGGGCTTCAACGACCGATCCCTCGATCTCGATTACACCATCTTTGTTGGCCATGCACTCACTTATCGCTACTTTTTTTGGCGTCACAAACGCGCAAAAATCCTCAAATTTCTAAAAGGTTTTCACGCAGAAACGCCAAGGGACAATACTAGGGGGTTTTTCTAGCGATTGCTAGTGGTTAATCCAAAGAAACTGGTGTAATTCCAAAAGGCTTGAGTCCCTCAACTCCACCGTCTTCAGCAGTTAGCACCCAAATGCCTTTTTCATGCACGGCAACCGAGTGTTCCCAGTGCGCGCCATCTGAGCTGTCGGCAGTGGCAACGCCCCAGTCGTCGTCCTGAATAAAGGTCTTTTGATCGCCAGAGGTAATCATCGGCTCAATGGCTACGCATAGGCCTGGCACGACCTTTGGGCCCTGATCGCGGACCCGGTAATTGAATACTGCTGGATCCTCATGCATCGAACGCCCAATGCCGTGGCCGACATACTGCTCCAAAATCCCATACGGGCCCTGTGACAGGACGTGCTCCTGGACTGCCACGCCAACTTCGTTTAGCTTCTTGGCGCCGGCTAGAGCAGCAATACCGGCCCAGAGTGACCCCTGACAAACATCAGAGAGCTGCTGGCGCTGCTCTATCAGTGCTCCCTGAGCTCCAGGAACAATCACGGTGAAAGCACTGTCGCCGTTCCAGCCAGCAATCTCGGCTCCGCAATCGATCGAGACGATGTCCCCCGCCTCCAAAACCTGATTCGAGGGGATGCCATGAACCACAGTCGAATTCACCGATGCGCAGATGGTGTGGAAGTAGCCAGGTACCAGCTGAAAGTTTGGGATGCCGCCGCCATCGCGAATAGTCTTTTCGGCAATCTGGTCGAGCTCCAGAGTGGTGACACCGGGTTTGATGGCCGCCTTCACGTTTGCCAACGCCTTGGCAGTCAGCAGGCCGGCAGCACGCATTTTGCGAATCTGCTCGTTTGTTTTTAGTTCGTAGCTCTTACGCATCTTCGCTGAGGCCGCGCGCTCCGAGCACTTCTGCAATTCTGGCGGTGACTTCATCAACAGCGCCGAGTCCGTCAACCATGGCAACTAGGCCTCTGGCTGCGTAAACATCGATTAGTGGAGCGGTTTGCTCTTCATAAACGTCCTGGCGCTTGCGGATGACATCTGGAGTGTCATCGGTGCGGCCCTGCTGGCTTGCTCGCAACGAAAGTCTTGTCACGAGCTCATCGCTGTCAGCGGTTAGCTGCACAACCACGTCGAGCTTCGTGCCGTTTTCGTGAAGAACATCATCAAGCTCGTGAACCTGATCGATAGTCCGTGGGTAGCCGTCTAGCAGAAAGCCGGCTGTGGCATCTGGCTGTGACAAACGATCTCTGACAAGGGCGTTGGTCAGGCTGTCCGGAACATACTCACCGCGGTCCATGAAGCCTTTTGCCTCAATGCCTAACGGAGTTTCATTGGCAACGTTCTCGCGGAAAATATCTCCGGTTGAAATTGCTGGAATTGAGTAACGCTTGGCCAACAGAGCTGCCTGCGTCCCCTTCCCAGCACCCGGAGGCCCGATCAGAAGGAGACGAATCACTTGAGTAGACCCTCGTAGTTACGCTGCTGCATCTGAGCACTGATTTGCTTCACAGTGTCCAGACCAACACCAACGATGATCAAGATCGAGGTTCCACCGAATGGGAAGTTCTGGTTGGTGCCGATGGCGCTAAATGCAACCAGCGGAACCAACGCGATCAAACCAAGGTAAATGGCACCAGGGAAAGTGATTCGGCTGATTACGTACTGAAGGTATTCAGTGGTTGGTCGGCCAGCTCTAATTCCAGGGATGAAGCCGCCGTAGCGCTTCATGTTGTCGCTGATCTCCTCTGGGTTCAGGGTGATAGCAACGTAGAAGTAGGTGAAGCCAACAACCAAGAGGAAGTACATCGCCATGTAAAGCGGGTTGTTACCTGCGGTTAGGTAGGTCGAGATGAATGTGACCCAGCCGGCAACCTGACCAGTAGTGGCATCTGGTTGGTTGAACTGCGCAAGCAGTGCTGGCAAGTAGAGCATTGAGGAGGCGAAGATAACCGGGATAACACCAGCGGTGTTCACCTTCACCGGAATGTAGGTCGCCTGCCCACCGTAAGCCTTGCGGCCAACCATGCGCTTTGCATACTGCACTGGAATTCTTCGCTGTGACTGCTCAACTAGAACAACCAGAGCAACAACCACGAAGCCAACAGCCATAACGAGAACAAAAATCTCAATGGTTCTGGTCTGCAGAATCTGCAGCAGGCTAGCTGGGAAGGTTGAGGCAATCGCGGTAAAGATCAACAGCGACATTCCGTTACCAACACCACGCTCGGTGATTAGCTCACCTAGCCACATGATCAGGCCGGTTCCGGCAGTCATGGTGATGACCATCAAGCTGATTGATAGCGGACCGGTGTCAACCAGGATCGGAAGAGTACAGTCGGCGCCAAACAGGGCTCCCTGTCTAGCAACGGTAACCAAAGTGGTTGCCTGCAGTAGACCAAGAGCAATGGTTAGGTAACGGGTGTACTGAGTAAGCTTTGCCTGACCTGCAGGACCCTCCTTGTGAAGGGTCTCGAAGCGAGGGATCACAACTCGAAGCAGCTGGGTAATGATCGATGCCGTGATGTAGGGCATGATTCCCAGGGCAAAGATTGAAAGCTGGAGCAGTGCCCCACCGGAGAACAGGTTCACCAATTCATAAAGACCAGAGGTCGACTGGCTTTGCGCTAGACACTGTTGAACATTGCTGTAATCAACGTTTGGGGCTGGAATGAACGAGCCCAAACGGAAGATTGCAATCATGCCCAGCGTGAACGCCAGCTTGTTGCGCAGATCCGGAGTCCGGAATGCGCGAGCTATGGCCTTAAACAAAGTGAACCTACTCCCCTAGATGATTAGGCGTTGATGCTACCGCCGGCAGCTTCAATCTTGGTCTTTGCTGACTCGGAAACCTTGTCAACACTAACTTCTAGCTTAACCGAGAGCTCACCATTGCCTAGCACCTTGACAGGCTGGTTCTTGCGAACAGCACCCTTGGCAACTAGGTCAGAGATGGTTACTGCGCCACCCTTTGGGTAGAGCTCGGAGAGCTTGTCCAGGTTTACAACCTGGTACTCAACCCGGAATGGGTTCTTGAAACCACGAAGCTTAGGTGTGCGCATAACAAGGTTCACACCGCCACCCTCAAAGCCCAAACGAGTTGTCGTACGAGCGCCGGTACCCTTGGTGCCTCTACCCGCAGTCTTACCCTTTGAACCTTCACCAAGACCCTTACGAGTCTTTTCCTTCTTGGCTCCCTTTGCAGGGCGAAGGTGGTGCAGACGTAGAATCTGAGACTTCTCTCGCTTCTCAGCTGGCTTCTTAGCAGCAGGCGCCTTAGCGGCTGGCTTAGCAGCAGCCTTAGCTGGTGCCTTCTCTGCAGCTGGCTTAGCAGCGGCCTTTGCCGGTGCCTTTGCAGCTGGCTTAGCAGCGGCTGGCTTAGCAGCGGCCTTAGCCGGTGCCTTTGCAGCTGGCTTAGCAGCGGCCTTAGCCGGTGCCTTTGCAGCAGGCTTAGCAGCAGCCTTGGCTGGTGCTTTAGCGGCAGCAGGCTTAGCGGCTGGCTTAGCAGCAGCCTTAGCTGGTGCCTTTGCCGGAGCTTTCGCAGCTGGCTTCTTTGCGGCAGGCTTCTTTTCTTCAGCCATTAGTCGATCTCCTCAACCTTTACGAGGTGGGCAACGGTGTTTACTAGGCCGCGAACAGACAGGGTGTCTTCGCGGACTACGATGTCACCGATGCGCTTCAGACCCAGGGTGCGAAGTGAATCGCGCTGGTTCTGCTTGCCACCGTTTGAACTCTTTACTTGGGTAACTTTTAGACGAGCGGCCATCTTAGGCACCTGCCTTCTCAGTCTCAGCTGGCAATAGACGCGCTGGCGCAACTTCAGCCAGGGTCTTGCCACGACGAGCAGCTACATCGCTTGGTTCTTCAAGCTGACGAAGTGCTTCGACGGTTGCGTGAACAATGTTTAGGGTGTTCGAAGAACCCAGTGACTTGGAAAGCACATCGTGCACTCCAGCACACTCAAGTACGGCACGAACTGGACCACCAGCGATAACACCGGTTCCCTCAGAAGCTGGGCGAAGCAGTACTACGCCGGCAGCTGCTTCACCCTGAACTGGGTGAGGGATGGTCGAACCCGCACGAGGAACACGGAAGAACTTCTTCTTCGCATCCTCAACGCCCTTGGCAATCGCGGCAGGAACTTCCTTAGCCTTGCCGTAACCAACACCAACGGTGCCATCGCCATCGCCAACAACAACTAGTGCTGTGAAGGAGAAACGACGTCCACCCTTGACCACCTTGGAAACACGGTTGATGGTTACAACACGCTCCAAGAACTGGCTCTTGACTTCTTCGCGCTCACGACGATCGTTGCGAGGGCCACGCTCACGAGACCCACGACGCTGCTCGCGCTCATTTGGGTCAACCGTGGTTGTGGTTGCCGCTTCGGTAGTTGCGGTAGTTTCGGTAGCTTCAGCCACTGGTACTTCCTTCTTCTCTTCGCTCACAGTGCCAGTCCTTCCTCGCGAGCCGCGGCAGCAATTGCTGCAACACGACCTGCATAGCGGTTACCGCCGCGGTCAAAGACCACCTCGGTAACACCGGCCTTCTTCGCGCGCTCGGCAATTAGCTTGCCGACCAAAGTTGCCTTATCGGTCTTGGTGCCATCGTTCTTACGAAGATCCGCTTCCATGGTTGAAGCTGATGCCAAGGTCTGACCCTTGGAATCGTCAACCAACTGCACGAATACGTGACGAGCTGAACGTGTGACAACTAGGCGAGGGCGAGTTGCGGTGCCCTCGATCTTCTTACGCAGGCGGTCGTGGCGACGGCCACGAGCAGCTGACTTTGACTTGCCTCTAGTACCCAGAGCCATGATTACTTACCAGCCTTTCCAGCCTTGCGACGGACTCGCTCGCCTTCGTAACGAACTCCCTTGCCCTTATAAGGCTCAGGCTTACGTAGCTTGCGGATGTTTGCGGCCATCTCTCCGACGGCCTGCTTGTCAATTCCTGACACGATGATCTTGGTGTTTCCCTCAACAGCCAGAGAAACTCCAGCTGGTGGGGTGACGATCACTGGGTGGCTGAAACCAAGGGAAAGCTCAAGGTCTGAGCCCTTCGCTGCAGCACGGTAACCAGTTCCGACGATCTCAAGGTTCTTGGTGAACCCCTCTGATACACCCTGAACGTTGTTAGCAATTAGTGAACGAGTTAGGCCGTGAAGTGACTTCGATACTGCCTCGTCGTCTGGACGGCTGACGATTACGTTGCCATCCTCCTGCGAAACCTTGATCGGCTCAGACACGGTGATCTTTAGTTCACCCTTTGGACCCTTGACTGCAACGTCCTGGCCGTTGATTTCAACGGTTACGCCAGTTGGCAGTGGGATCGGTAGTTTTCCAATTCTCGACATGTGCGATTACCAGATGTAGGCGAGGACTTCCCCACCCACTCCCTTCTTTGAAGCCTGGCGGTCTGTTAGCAGACCGCTAGAGGTGGACAAGATTGCAATACCCAAGCCGCCAAGCACCTTTGGTAGCTCGGTGGACTTTGCGTAAACGCGAAGGCCTGGCTTGGAAACGCGCTTGATTCCAGCGATGCTGGACTCGCGGTTTGGGCCGTACTTCAAGTCGATGCTCATGGTCTTGCCGACCTTGGCGTCTTCTACCTTGAAGGATGCAATGTAACCCTCTGACTTCAAGATTTCAGCGATGGATCCCTTTAGCTTTGAATAGGGAACGCTCATTGAATCGTGATGTGCAGTATTCGCATTGCGCAGCCGGGTCAGAAAATCTGCTACCGGGTCTGTCATTGTCATTTGTGTCTTCTTTCTCGGGGCGGTTTCTTTAGCTCTTTACGAGAACTAAGGACCTACCTCAATCGGTTAGTTAGGCCTGAAACGGGAAACCGAGAGCCTTCAAAAGCGCTCGACCCTCGTCGTCAGTTCTTGCTGAGGTTACAACTGTGATGTCCATGCCGCGGACGTGGTCGATCTTGTCCTGGTCAATTTCGTGGAACATTGACTGCTCGGATAGACCGAAAGTGTAGTTTCCGTTTCCATCAAACTGCTTTGGAGACAGTCCACGGAAGTCACGGATACGAGGAAGTGATAGCGATAGCAAGCGGTCTAGGAACTCCCACATGCGGTCACCACGAAGTGTTACGTGTGCACCAATTGGCTGTCCCTCGCGAAGCTTGAACTGCGCGATTGACTTCTTGGCCACGTTAACCTGAGGCTTCTGGCCGGTGATTGCTGTTAGGTCGCGAATAGCGCCCTCAATCAACTTGCCGTCTTTGGCCGCCTGGCCAACACCCATGTTCACAACGATCTTCTTCAAGCCTGGAACCTGCATTGGGTTTGAGAACTCAAACTCCTTGGTGAGGCCTGCAACGATTTCCGCCTTGTAGCGAGTCTTTAGACGAGGAGCCATCTTGGCATCTGCCTTCTTAGTTGCGGTTGCCATTAGATTTCCTTCCCGCTGGTCTTGGCCACGCGGACCTTCTTGGTCTCACCGTCTTTTGATGTGGTGATCTTGAAACCGACCTTGGAAGGCTTCTTGGTGCTTGGGTCAACTAGCGCCACATTCGAGATGTGGATTGGTGACTCCTGCTTTTCAATGCCACCGGTCTTGCCGCCACGCTCGGTCTGACCAACGCGATTGTGCTTGGTGACCATGTTGACGCCTTCAACGATGACCTTGTTGGTCTCCTTGATAACGGCTAGGACGTGACCCTGCTTACCGCGGTAGCCACCCTTTTCCTGCTTGCCGCCGGTGATGACCTCTACTAGGTCACCCTTCTTGATTTTCGCCATGATTAAATAACCTCCGGTGCTAGCGAGATGATCTTCATGAACTTCTTCTCGCGCAATTCGCGACCAATTGGTCCAAAGATACGAGTTCCGCGTGGTTCGCCGTCTGCCTTGATGATGACAGCTGCGTTCTCGTCAAACTTGATGTAAGAACCATCTGCTCGACGCGTTTCCTTTACGGTACGCACGATAACGGCCTTTACTACCTCACCCTTTTTGACATTGGCGCCAGGAATGGCGTCCTTTACCGAGGCAACAATTGTGTCGCCCAGTCCGGCATAACGGCGGGTTGAGCCACCGAGTACTCGGATTGTCAAGAGCTCCTTAGCGCCCGAGTTATCGGCCACCTTGACTCTAGATTCTTGCTGAAGCACTTTTTTTCTCCTTGCTTAGTGAATAACGATTCCGACCGTTATCCGCGGGGGGGTTACTTCGCCTTTTCGAGAATCTCGACTAGACGCCAGTTCTTGGTTGCTGCAATCGGACGAGTCTCGTCGATTACAACTAGGTCGCCGATTCCGGCGCTGTTTAGCTCATCGTGAGCCTTAACCTTCTTGGAAACGCGCATCACCTTGCCGTAAAGCGGGTGCTTCTTGCGGTCCTCAAGTAGTACAACGATGGTCTTGTCCATCTTGTCTGAGACAACATATCCCTGACGAGACTTGCGCTGACCGCGAGTAACTTCCTTGATTTCCTTAGGTGCGCGTGCGACCTTTGGCTTTGGTGCAGCCTTTGGCTTGGCAGCAGCCTTTGGTGCAGCCTTGGCTGCTGGCTTAGCGGCAGCTTTCGCTGCTGGCTTCTTCTCGTCTGCCATCTTTATGCCTCCTCGGCCTTGGCTTCAGCTGTCTTCTTTGCGGCAGGCTTCTCAGCCTTCGCGGTCTTTGCAGGTGCAGCAACTGGTACTGCACGAATGCCTAGTTCACGCTCACGCATGATGGTGTAAATGCGAGAGATGTCGCGCTTTACAGCCTTTAGGCGACCGTGGTTGTCAAGCTGACCAGTGGCTGACTGGAAGCGGAGGTTGAACAACTCTTCCTTTGCCTTGCGCAGCTCTTCTACCAAAACCGATGATTCGATCTTGTCTAGATCGTTTGGAGAAAGGTTTTTTGAACCGATCATTATGCGTCACCTTCTTCACGCTTGATGATGCGAGCCTTCAGCGGAAGCTTGTGGATCGCACGAGTCATTGCCTCTTTGGCAATTTGCTCTGAAACACCGCTTAGCTCAAAGAGCACGCGGCCAGGCTTTACGTTAACTACCCACCACTCAGGAGAACCCTTACCGGAACCCATTCGGGTTTCGGCTGGCTTCTTGGTTAGTGAACGGTCGGGGAACACGTTGATCCAGACCTTTCCACCACGCTTGATGTGACGGGTCATGGCAATACGTGCTGCCTCAATCTGACGGTTGGTCAGGTAGGCAGGAGTGATCGCCTGAATACCCCACTCACCGAATGAGACCTTGGTGCCACCAGTTGCATGGCCCTTACGCTTTGGGCTGTGCTGCTTGCGGTGCTTTACTTTTCTAGGAATTAGCATTACTTGGCTTCACTTCCTGCTGCGACCGGTGCAGCTCCATCCTGGCGTGGTGCACGGCGACCAGCACCGGCTCCCTGGCGAGGTCCGCGCTGCGTAGCTTCCTTTGCAGCAAGCTCCTTAGCGGTTAGATCGCCCTTGTAGATCCAAACCTTCACACCGATGCGACCGAAGGTGGTTTTAGCCTCGTAGAAGCCGTAGTCGATGTTTGAACGAAGGGTGTGAAGTGGCACGCGGCCCTCACGGTAGAACTCGCTACGAGACATTTCAGCTCCACCCAAACGGCCAGAACACTGAATTCGAATACCCTGGGCGCCTGCACGAAGCGCTCCCTGGATTCCCTTACGCATCGCACGACGGAAAGCAACACGAGCAGCTAGCTGCTCGGCAACTCCCTGAGCTACAAGCTGTGCATCAGCCTCTGGGTTCTTAACCTCAAGGATGTTTAGCAAAACCTGCTTGCCTGTTAGCTGCTCAAGCTCGGTGCGTAGGGTCTCAGCCTCTGATCCACGACGGCCGATGACCAGTCCTGGACGAGCAGCAAAGATGTCGACACGAACACGGTCGCGGGTTCGCTCTAGCTCGATGCGGCTGATGCCAGCACGGTCTAGCTTCTCCTGCAAGTATGCGCGGATCTTGACGTCCTCAACCACGTAGTCGGCGTAGCGCTGACCCTTCTTGGTTGAGTCTGCGAACCAACGTGACCTGTGGTCAGTTGTGATTCCCAGGCGGAAGCCGAACGGATTTACTTTTTGACCCATTACTTCTTACCTGCCTTCGCAAATTCGTCTGGGGTAGCAACTACCACGGTGATGTGGCTGGTGCGCTTGTTGATGCGGAATGCTCGACCCTGTGCACGTGGGCGGAACCTCTTTAGGGTCACTCCCTCGTCAACAAAAGCCTTCGAGATGATTAGGTCATCCACGTCCACAATTGCACCGGCTGCCTCACCCTTAACCTGGGCGTTAGCAACTGCTGAGGCGACTAGCTTGTAGATCGGCTCAGATGCTGACTGTGGAGCAAATTTCAAAATACCCAAAGCTTCGGTGGCCTGCTTGCCGCGAATCAAGTTCACAACACGACGGGCCTTCATTGGGGTAACGCGGATGTTACGCAGCTTGGCGATCGCTTCCATCGTTCTTCCTTTTCCTAGGCGCCCCGGCTTAGCCGCGGCGACCCTTCTTGTCGTCCTTCACGTGACCACGGAAGGTGCGGGTGGGTGCGAATTCGCCTA
Organism: Aquiluna sp.; assembly: GCA_017854485.1. Lineage (GTDB taxonomy): Bacteria > Actinomycetota > Actinomycetes > Actinomycetales > Microbacteriaceae > Aquiluna. The sequence continues at coordinate 110,442 of JAFMHN010000002.1, forward strand.
GCTTGTGACCAACCATGGTCTCTGTGACGAAAACTGGGATGTGCTTGCGACCGTCGTGAACCGCAATGGTGTGCCCCAGCATGGCTGGAACGATCATTGAGCGGCGCGACCAGGTCTTGATCACGTTCTTGCTGTTGGCCTCGTTTTGTACTCGCACCTTCTTCATTAGGTGCTCGTCGACGAAGGGGCCCTTCTTTAGACTGCGTGGCATCTAGTGCTCTCCTACTTCTTGCCGGCGTAACGACGACGAACGATTTGCTTATCGGATGGAAGGTTTGGCTTACGTGTGCGGCCTTCTTTTTGACCCCATGGCGTAACTGGGTTACGACCACCAGAGGTCTTACCTTCACCACCACCGTGCGGGTGATCAACCGGGTTCATGGCAACACCACGAACTGTTGGGCGAACACCCTTCCAGCGCTTACGGCCAGCCTTACCCCAGTTGATGTTTGACTGCTCGGCATTGCCGACCTCACCAATGGTTGCGCGGCAGCGTGCATCCACGTTGCGGATTTCGCCAGATGGCAAACGAAGCTGTGCGTTAGGGCCGTCCTTGGCAACCAAACGAACTGAAGCACCAGCTGAACGAGCCATCTTGGCTCCTCCGCCTGGCTTTAGCTCGATGGCGTGAACTACGGTTCCCACTGGGATGTTCTTCAGTGGCAAGTTGTTGCCTGGCTTGATGTCAGCCTGTGGTCCCTGCTCAATTGGGTCACCCTGCTTGAGCTTGTTTGGAGCCAAGATGTAGCGCTTGGTGCCATCAATGAAGTGCAACAGTGCAATGCGAGCGGTGCGGTTCGGGTCGTACTCAATGTGAGCGACCTTGGCTGCAACGCCATCTTTGTCATTGCGACGGAAGTCAATCACGCGGTACTGGCGCTTGTGGCCACCACCGATGTGACGGGTCGTGATACGACCGTTTGAGTTACGTCCACCGGTCTTAGGTAGTGGCCTAAGAAGAGACTTCTCTGGAGTAGAGCGTGTTAGCTCTGTGAAGTCTGCAACCGAAGAACCACGACGACCAGGAGTCGTTGGCTTGTATTTACGAATGCCCATTAGCGTTTCTCCTTAGCCGATGTAGGTAAAGATGTCGATGGAACCCGACTTCAGGCTGACAATGGCACGCTTGGTGTCCTTGCGCTTACCCATGCCGAAGCGGGTGCGACGGGTCTTGCCCGCGCGGTTTAGTGTGTTGATCGAGTCAACCTTGACGTTGAAAATCTGCTCGATTGCCTGCTTGATCTCGGTCTTGTTAGAACGAGTGTCAACCTCGAAGGTGTACTTGCCTTCGTCAATCAGCGCGTAGCTCTTCTCAGAAATTATCGGCTTGATAATTACGTCGCGTGGATCCTTCTTGATGTCGGTCATGACTAGCCTTCCTCAGAAACTACAGCTGACTCAACGAATGAGCTCAGCGCGGCAGCGGTGAATACGATGTCCTCGGCGTGCAGCACGTCATAGGCGTTTAGCTGGTCAGACGGAATCACGTGAACCGCTGGCAGGTTGCGCAGTGACTTGTATGAAACCTCGTCATCGCGACCAAGCACGACCAAGATGTTCCTAGAAACTGCAACCTGAGCCAAGAAGCTTGCGGCTGCCTTGGTTGAAGGTGAGTCACCAATTCCGAACTGGTCGATTACGTAGATGCGGCCATTGCGAGCGCGGTCAGAAAGTGCTCCACGAAGCGCAGCAGCAATCATCTTCTTTGGGGTGCGCTGTGAGTAATCACGTGGCTTTGGTCCGTGGATGATTCCACCACCGCGGTGCTGAGGCATGCGGATCGAGCCCTGACGAGCGCGACCGGTTCCCTTTTGCTTGAACGGCTTACGACCAGAACCAGAAACCTCACCACGGCGAAGCGTGGACTGGGTTCCCTGGCGAGCAGCTGCAAGCTGTGCAACTACCACCTGGTGGATTAGTGGGACGTTTGTCTGAACGTCAAATAGTGACTCAGGAAGGTCCACTGAACCGGACTTCTTACCCTTTACGTCAATGATGTCAACGGTAGGCATTAGTTGCTCTCCTTCACCGCGTTGCGGACGAATACCAACTGGCCCTTAGGACCAGGAACGGCACCCTTGATCAGCAATAGACCCTTTTCCAGGTCAACGCCGTGCAGGGTGAGGTTTAGGGTGGTCACGCGGTCGGTTCCCATGCGGCCAGGCATCTTCTTGCCCTTGATGACCTTTGATGGGGTGGTACCGGCACCAACAGAACCAGGCTTACGGTGGTTCTTGTGTGCACCGTGCGATGCGTGAATACCGGCAAAGCCGTGACGCTTCATAACACCGGCAAAACCCTTACCCTTGCTGGTTCCAACAACATCCAGCTTCTGGCCCACTTCAAAGATGTCGACGCCAATAGCCTGACCAACGGTGTAGCTGTCGGTGTCAGCGGTGCGGATTTCTGCAAGGAAGCGGCGTGGGGTGGAACCGGCCTTGGCGAAGTGACCAGCCGATGGCTTGTCCACCTTGCGTGGGTCGATTGCGCCATACGCAAGCTGAATAGCTGCGTAGCCGTCGTTTTCTAAATTCTTGATTTGAGTGATGACATTCTCGCCAGCCTCAACCACTGTGATGGGGACAAGCTTGTTGTCCTGATCCCAGCCTTGGGTCATGCCGAGCTTCTTGCCCAGCAGTCCCTTTACGGTTCTAGTTTCTACAGTCATTTCTCAATCCTTAGAGCTTGATCTCGATGTTGACATCTGCTGGGAGGTCCAGGCGCATCAGCGAATCGACCGCTTTAGGAGTCGGGTCGATAATGTCAATGAGACGCTTGTGGGTACGCATCTCAAAGTGCTCACGGCTGTCCTTGTACTTGTGAGGCGAGCGGATAACCGTCACAACGTTCTTCTCGGTGGGCAGTGGTACTGGACCAACTACCTTGGCACCGGCGCGGGTGACCGTATCGACGATCTTGCTCGCCGACACATCGATGACCTCGTGGTCATACGACTTCAGTCGAATGCGGATTTTATTAGCCGCCATAATGACTCGCTTCCGTTTCTAGGTGACCTCTCGGCCACACAATTTGGAGTCAACTCAATTTGCGAAATCGCAAACCTTATTGACCGCCGTAATGCTGATGCACTGTTCTTATGTCAACGCCCTATTTCTAGGGCTCTGTCCGACACCTTGACTCGGGCGTGTCGCGGGAAACATCCCGCGATTCACCCAAGAAAAAATCTCGGATAAGTTTTTTGTGGTTCTTAGCTGCGGTTGGCCCAGTTGCCTGTGCACAAATCCAGCAGTGGTTCACGCATAAAGCGCGAATACTCACGAACCTGCACAAGTCTGCCATAGCCTGTAAAGGCAACGCAAGTTAAATCCAAAGGAAATTGGGACTTTTTTATATTCTTTTGAGATTTGCTTCAAAAACACAAAACCCCCCGGTTTCCCGAGGGGTTTTGTAAGAGTTTTTGTTACTACTTGTTGATCTTGGTAACGGTACCGGCACCTACGGTGCGGCCACCCTCACGGATCGCGAAGCGAAGTCCCTCTTCCATCGCAATTGGCTGGATTAGGTCTACGGTCATCTCGGTGGTGTCACCAGGCATAACCATTTCAGTACCGGCTGGCAGGGTGATAACACCAGTTACGTCAGTGGTACGGAAGTAGAACTGTGGACGGTAGTTCGCGTAGAACGGGTTGTGACGGCCACCCTCATCCTTACCAAGGATGTAGACGTTGCCCTCAAAGTTGGTGTGAGGAGTGATCGAACCTGGCTTACATACAACCTGGCCACGCTCTACGTCCTCGCGCTTGGTACCACGCAGTAGTAGTCCAACGTTCTCGCCGGCCTCTGCATAGTCAAGTAGCTTGCGGAACATTTCGATTCCGGTAACGGTGGTCTTCTGCTTGTCGCGGATTCCAACGATTTCAACTTCGTCGTTCACGTTTACAGTTCCACGCTCTACCTTGCCGGTGATAACAGTTCCACGACCGGTGATGGTGAACACGTCTTCAACAGGCATTAGGAATGCCTTGTCGATGTCGCGCTTTGGCTCTGGAATGTTCTCGTCACAGGCCTTCATTAGCTCGAAGACCTTCTCGGCCCATACTGGGTCACCCTCAAGCGCCTTTAGGCCGGAAACCTGAACAACTGGTGCGGTGTCGCCTGGGAACTCGTACTGGTTTAGAAGGTCACGGACCTCAACCTCTACAAGCTCAAGAATTTCAGCGTCATCAACCATGTCTGACTTGTTTAGAGCCACAACGATGTAAGGAACGCCAACCTGACGAGCAAGAAGCACGTGCTCCTTGGTCTGAGGCATTGGGCCGTCAGTTGCAGCAACAACAAGAATTGCGCCGTCCATCTGAGCTGCACCAGTGATCATGTTCTTGATGTAGTCAGCGTGGCCCGGTGCGTCTACGTGTGCGTAGTGACGCTGGTCGGTCTGGTACTCAACGTGTGAGATGTTGATGGTAATTCCGCGCTGCTTCTCCTCTGGGGAGTTGTCGATCTGATCGAAAGCGTAGCTGTCGTTTAGATCTGGGAATTTGTCATGCAGCACTTTGGTGATTGCCGCAGTCAGAGTGGTCTTACCGTGGTCGACGTGACCAATGGTTCCGATGTTGACGTGCGGCTTGGTGCGCTCGAATTTCGCCTTAGCCATTTTGGGTCCTCCTGATGGATCCGTAGTAAATCATCGACCATTTAGCCGACTCTGATTTGGGTTTTTACAGAATTTCTATCTTAGTCAAGTTTGAGTAGTTTTTACTACTCGCCCTTGGCTTTCTGCACGATTTCGTCAGCAACTGCCTTCGGAACCTCTGAGTAAGTCTCGAACGTCATTGAATAGACGGCGCGACCTGAGGTCTTTGAGCGGAGGTCACCAACGTAACCGAACATCTCCGAAAGCGGTACCAGTGCGCGAACAACTTTCACGCCTGATGCATCTTCCATCGACTGGATCTGCCCACGACGTGAATTGATGTCTCCGATAACGTCTCCCATGTATTCCTCTGGGGTACGCACTTCAACAGCCATCAACGGCTCGAGCAGAACAGGGTTTGCTAGTCGAGCAGCCTCTTTAAAGACCATCGAACCGGCAAGCTTAAACGCCATTTCTGACGAGTCAACATCGTGGTAGGCACCATCCAGCAGGGTGGCCTTTACGCCAACTACTGGGTAGCCTGCAAGCACACCGGACTGCATTGCGTCCTTCATTCCAGCGTCTACCGATGGAATGTACTCGCGAGGCACGCGGCCACCTGTTACGGCGTCAACGAACTCGTAAACCTTGTCACCCTCAACCTCCATAGGTTCCAGTTTGATCTGGACCTTGGCGAACTGACCTGAACCACCGGTCTGCTTCTTGTGGGTGTAATCGTGCTTGTCGACTGTACGTCGAATGGTCTCACGGTAGGCAACCTGTGGCTTACCCACGTTTGCCTCAACGTTGAACTCACGGCGCATACGGTCAACCAAAATGTCTAGGTGAAGCTCGCCCATGCCCGAGATCACGGTCTGGCCGGTCTCGTGGTCGTGCTCAACGCGGAAGGTTGGGTCCTCGTCGCCAAGCTTCTGGATAGCTAGTCCTAGCTTCTCCTGGTCGCTCTTGGTCTTTGGCTCAATTGCAACCGAGATAACTGGCTCTGGGAAGGTCATTGACTCAAGCACGATTTGGTGGTCTGAATCACAAAGGGTGTCACCGGTTGTGGTGTCCTTTAGGCCAATAGCAGCGTAAATGTGACCAGCCGCAGCCGAGGTAACCGGGTTTTCCTTGTTGGCGTGCATCTGGAACAGCTTTCCGATGCGCTCCTTGCGGCCCTTGGTTGAGTTAATAACCTGGTCGCCCGAGTCAACGTGACCGGAGTAAACACGAATGTAGGTAAGACGCCCAAAGAATGGGTGAGTCATAACCTTGAAAGCTAGAGCTGCAAATGGCTCGTCGAATGAAGGCTTGCGAGTTAGACGAACTTCCTCATCACGAGGATCTCCACCCTCAACCGATGCCACGTCAAGTGGTGAAGGAAGGTAGTCGATAACTGCGTCAAGCATTGGCTGAACACCCTTGTTCTTGAATGCAGAACCACACATGATTGGGTAAGCAAGAGAGTTCACGGTTAGGTGACGAAGACCCTGCTTGATTTCCGCAACGGTTAGCTCGTCGCCGTTGAAGAATTTCTCCATCAACTCTTCGGAGGTTTCCGCAACAGCCTCGATCAATAGTGCGCGGTACTCGTCAGCCTTTGCCTGCATGTCAGCTGGAATTGGCTCGATTTCGTACTTTGCACCAAGTTCAACATCTCCACGCCAGGTAAGGGCGCGCATTTCAACTAGGTCAATAACACCCTCGAAGTCGCTCTCGGCTCCGATTGGAAGCTGAATCACAACTGGCTTTGCGCCTAGGCGGTCGACGATTGTCTTTACGGTGAAGTAGAAGTCAGCTCCGAGCTTGTCCATCTTGTTCACAAAACAGATGCGAGGAACGTTGTACTTGTCAGCCTGACGCCAAACGGTTTCAGACTGAGGCTCAACACCCTCTTTACCGTCGAATACGGCAACGGCACCATCTAGAACACGGAGGGAACGCTCCACCTCAACGGTGAAGTCCACGTGACCTGGGGTGTCAATGATGTTGATCTGGTTGTTCTTCCAGAAACAGGTGGTTGCAGCAGAGGTGATGGTAATTCCACGCTCTTGCTCTTGTTCCATCCAGTCCATGGTGGCAGCACCGTCGTGCACTTCACCGATCTTGTGAGTGATACCTGTGTAATACAGGATTCGCTCAGTGGTGGTTGTCTTACCGGCGTCAATGTGCGCCATGATGCCGATGTTACGAACCTTGTTCAGGTCGGTGAGCACGTCTTGTGCCACGGTTGCCTCCGAAATTTTTTGTTGACTAGGGGGATGTTGCTACTGCCAGACAAGTTTTTAGGCTCGGGCAGTGGTGCTGGATTACCAGCGGTAGTGTGCGAATGCCTTGTTAGCCTCGGCCATCTTGTGAGTGTCCTCGCGACGCTTCACTGCAGCACCTAGGCCGTTTGAAGCATCAAGGATCTCGTTCATTAGGCGCTCGGTCATGGTCTTCTCACGACGCTGCTTAGCGAACTGAACCAACCAGCGCATCGCCAAGGTGTTAGCACGGTGGCTCTTTACCTCGATTGGCACCTGGTAGGTCGATCCACCCACACGACGAGAACGAACCTCGACGGTTGGGCGAACGTTGTCTAGAGCCTTCTTTAGAAGCACAACTGGGTCATCGCCAGTCTTCGCGTTGGTGCCCTCTAGGGCGCCGTAGACGATCTTCTCAGCAATTGACTTCTTGCCATCCAACAAAATCTTGTTTACTAGCTGCGATACAACTGGGGAACCGTAAACCGGGTCCTGAACAACTGGACGCTTCGCGATTGGGCCTTTACGAGGCATTACTTACCCTTCTTTGCGCCGTAGAGGCTGCGAGCCTGCTTACGGTCTTTAACAGCCTGAGTGTCTAGTGCACCACGAACAATCTTGTAGCGAACACCAGGCAGGTCCTTCACACGACCACCACGGACTAGCACCATTGAGTGCTCCTGAAGGTTGTGACCCTCGCCCGGAATGTATGCGGTTACCTCTGTACCGTTTGACAGCTTGACACGCGCCACCTTGCGAAGCGCAGAGTTTGGCTTCTTAGGGGTCGTTGTGTACACACGGGTGCATACACCTCGCTGTTGCGGGTTTGCCTTTAGGGCTGGAGCCTTGGTCTTGGTGACCTTTGGGCTGCGTCCCTTGCGAACCAACTGCTGAATTGTTGGCACTAGTACTCCTCGTTCTTGTTTCTTCGGCGCGCCAGAATGACGCATTTTGAACCGAAGGTTTTGACCGTGGTCTCAAACACTAGAGAGACTTGGCCTGGCTCATGCCGTTGCATGAACCTTGCCAAGCATACCCGTAGCGCTTACAACCGGTCAAATACTTTTTTATTTGTCTTGGTTACTGCTCATCGATGGAAAATGGGTCAGAGACACTCAAGCTGAGCTCCTGCGAATCCAAATCGGCTGGGTCATAACCCTGGTCCGACCAGATTCGGTTTGGATAGCGCTCGGCCTTCGCCTCTTCTGTTCCATCAACTTCGAAGTTGCGGTGAGCTGCCAAGCCGGTTCCGGCTGGGATCAACTTACCGATGATCACGTTCTCCTTCAGACCAACAAGCTTGTCCTCACGGCGATCTAGCGCTGCCTGAGTCAAGACCCTGGTGGTCTCCTGGAACGATGCGGCTGACAGCCACGACTGTGCTGCAAGGGACGCACGGGTCATACCCATGACTTCCTGACGAGCACTGGCAGGACGCAAGCCCTGACCAACTGCTGCGCGGTTCTTGCGTGCAAAGCTCTGCCGGTCGATAACCTCACCAGGCAACATGTCTGTGTCGCCCGAATCAATAACGGTCACCTTGTTCAGCATCTGACGAACAATAACCTCAAGGTGCTTGTCGTGCAGCGGAACACCCTGTGAACCATAGATCGCCTGAACACCACGGATGATTTCTGCGGCCGCTTCACGCGAACCACGAATCATCAACACCTCGTGTGGAATTGGAGTTCCATCAACCAGGTAGTCTCCAGCCTCAACGCTGTCGCCCTTTTCAACAACCAGGTCCTCAACTGAAGTGACCGTGGTGATTGGAAGGTACGGGCTTAGCTTCTTGAAGGTCTTCGAGGCAGTTCTGGAGAAGCTGTACTGAGTGGCTAGTGCCTCAGCTTCCTTCTCTGCCTTCTCACCCTGTGGGCGAACGTAGACCTCGTAGCTCTTAGCTCCGGTTGCTGAAACCTTCTCCAGGATGTCAACCTTTCCGGACCAGAATGCCATAACAGCAACCTTGCCGGCCTGACGCCATCCAACACGAGCTTCTAGCAAGTCGGTAACACCGTTTAGACCCTGGGTGATGTCATAGGAAATCAGGCGCTCAACACGAACCTTCTGACCACCGATTGACTTCAGAATGGTCTGCTTCTTAGCGCTCGAGGCAGCACCACCGGTGTGGAAAGTACGCATTGTTAGCTGAGTACCAGGCTCACCAATTGACTGAGCCGCGATGATACCGATGGCCTCACCAACAGTTACCTTCTGGTTGGTAGCAAGTGACACACCATAACAAGCGGCACAAATACCACTCTCGGCCTCACAGGTAAGAACTGAACGAACTGTGATTGTCTCAAAGCCCGCTTCCTTTATCCTGCGAACTCCAGCGTGGTCAATGTTCTGACCAGCCGCTAGGTAAAGGTCCTTGCCCTTCTTGATGTCAACCAAGTTCGTTCTACCAACAATTGATAGCTCTACTTGCTCTTCATCTAGCAGGTCCTTGTCCAGACCCTTGGTGGTGCCACAGTCCTCAATCTGAATGATGACATCCTGAGCCACGTCAACCAGACGACGGGTTAGGTAACCCGCGGCTGCTGTCTTCATGGCGGTGTCAGCGTTACCCTTACGGGCACCGGTGGCGTTAATGAAGTACTCGTGTGGGGTAAGACCAAGCAGGTAGTTACCCTTCACTGGCATCGGAGCAAAGTCACCCGACGAGGTTGCAACCGGACCACGCATACCCATGATGGAACGAATCTGTAGCCAGTTTCCACGAGCTCCAGAGGTGACCATCTTGTAGATTGCGTTGTCGGTTGGGATTGACTCCTGCAACAGGGTCTGCATCTCGTTGGTTTCCTTGAACCACAAAGCACCCAGCTCATCACGACGCTCCAGGTCAGACTTCAGACCATTGTCGAACGCTTCCTGAATCTTGGTGTGCTGCTTCTCGGCCTTTTTGATCCTGGCGTCGCGCTCCTTGTCGAAGCTGCCCTTTGGATCGAAGTTAGCGTCTGAGATAGCCATTGAAACACCAGCTCGGGTTGCCCAGTGGAAACCGGCATCCTTGAGAGCGTCGAGTGACTGTGCAACTTCGGTGCGGCTGAACATCTCCACCAGGTCGGACACAATCTGTCCAAGCTGCTTTTTGCCAACCTGCATTTCAACATATGGGTAGGCACTTGGAAGTGCCTCGTTGAATAGAGCGCGACCGAAGGTAGTTTCCTTCAACTCGTCCTCGATGCGAATACGAACCTTGGCGTTTAGGTCTAGGCCACCTAGGTCAAAGGCCATCTGAGCCTCTGCCATTGAAGTGAAGGCTAGGCCCTCACCGGTAGCACCCTCAGCGTCAGCTGTTAGGTGGTAGAGACCAATGATCATGTCCTGGGTTGGAGTAGCAACCGGACGTCCGTCCGATGGCTTCAGAATGTTGTTAGAAGCAAGCATCAAGATGCGAGCCTCCGCCTGAGCCTCAACCGAAAGTGGCAAGTGAACAGCCATCTGGTCACCATCGAAGTCGGCGTTGAAAGCAGCACAAACAAGCGGGTGAAGCTGAATAGCCTTACCTTCAACCAGCTGTGGCTCAAACGCCTGGATTCCCAAACGGTGCAGTGTTGGAGCACGGTTTAGTAGCACCGGACGCTCGCGAATAACTTCTTCTAGAACACCCCAAACCTGTGGGCGGCTACGCTCAACCATTCGCTTGGCGCTCTTGATGTTCTGGGCAAGACCCATGTCAACAAGACGCTTCATCACAAAAGGCTTGAATAGCTCAAGCGCCATCAGCTTTGGAAGACCACACTGGTGAAGCTTTAGCTGTGGTCCAACAACGATTACCGAACGGCCCGAGTAATCCACGCGCTTACCCAATAGGTTCTGGCGGAAACGACCCTGCTTACCCTTTAGTAGGTCAGACAGTGACTTCAGTGCACGGTTACCGGTTCCGGTAACAGCGCGGCCACGACGACCGTTGTCAAACAGTGCGTCAACAGCTTCCTGCAGCATGCGCTTCTCGTTGTTCAAGATGGTCTTTGGCACAGCACCTAGGTCAACGAATCGCTTTAGACGGTTGTTACGGTTGATCACCCTGCGGTAAAGGTCATTTAGGTCGCTGGTCGCGAAGCGGCCACCGTCTAGCTGAACCATTGGGCGGATCTCCGGAGGCAACACTGGCAAAACCGACAACACCATTGATGTTGGAGGGGTACCAGACTGCGCAAAGCTGTTTACTACCTTTAGACGCTTGATGGCCTGGGTCTGCTTTGAACCCTTAGTGGTTGCAATCTCAGCACGCAGCTCAGCCGCAGCACCCTCAAGGTCGAAGGCCGCTAGGACCTGCAGAACCGCCTCAGCACCGATTGAGGTGATGACGTAGTCAGAGAAGTAGTAGTCGAAGTAGTCAAAGACCACGTCGTTTGGAATTAGCTGTCCTACCGAAGCGTTTAGGAACATTCTCCATGCCAACTGCTCCTTGTGGAGGTTAGCTGGGCGCTCTAGGCGGGCATACTCGCGAACGATCTTGTCGATCTTCTTCTTGACGTCAGCCTGAAGCTTCTTGATCTTCTTGGCCTCGTCAGTGGTGCGAACAACAGCGTCCTCGTCCTCTTCCTCGGTCTCAGCTGCAAGTGCGCGAGGTGACCAGAATGCGTCGGCATCCTTTTCCTCTGCCGCAATCAGCTGCTCAAGGCTCTTGGCGAACTGCTTCTCGATCCAGCGAGGAGCTTCCCAGAACTTGTTTGAGATCTGCATCTCAAGACCAAGCTCACGCAGCTGGGCGATTTCATCGCCAGCGGCTGCTTCGAACTCTTCGTCACGAGCGTCAATAAGGGCACGGATACGAGTCACATACTCTTCGCGCACCAAGTCATACTCGGCATCACGCATCTCGTGGTCGATGTCCATAACGCGGTAGGCAGCAAAGTAAATGATCTTTTCTAGATCCTTTGGAGCCATGTTCAGCAGGTAACCAAGACGTGATGGAACACCCTTGAAGTACCAGATGTGAGTAACAGGAGCAGCAAGCTCGATGTGACCCATGCGCTCACGACGAACTGAGGACTTGGTTACCTCAACGCCACAGCGCTCACAGACGATTCCCTTGAAGCGAACGCGCTTGTACTTTCCACAGGAGCACTCCCAGTCCTTGGTAGGACCGAAGATCTTCTCGCAGAAAAGGCCGTCCTTTTCAGGCTTCAGGGTTCGGTAGTTGATGGTCTCAGGCTTCTTTACTTCACCTGATGACCAAGAGCGGATTTCCTCGGAGGTAGCTAGGCCAACCCGAAGAGCACTGAAGTTTTCTACTTTCACAGACATGTGTTTATTCCTTTACGAAAATTCGGGTTCGGGTTACTGGTAAGTGTTGAAGTCGGTGTCGGATGACAGCTGCTCGTTGCGACTTAGGTTGATGCCAAGCTCCTCGGCTGCGCGGTCGGACTCGAACGCCTCATCCTTCAGAACTACCACTCGACCCTCATCGTCAATTACCTCGACGTTCAGACCCAGTGACTGCATTTCCTTTGCAAGAACACGGAACGACTCTGGAATACCAGGAGCCTGAATGTTTTCACCCTTCACGATTGCCTCGTAGGTGCGAACACGACCAGCAATGTCGTCAGACTTGATGGTTAGTAGCTCCTGCAGTGTGTGAGCGGCGCCATAGGCCTGTAGGGCCCAAACTTCCATCTCACCAAAGCGCTGACCACCGAACTGTGCCTTACCACCCAGTGGCTGCTGGGTAATCATTGAGTAAGGACCGGTTGAACGAGCGTGAATCTTGTCGTCAACCAAGTGGTGAAGCTTCAGCATGTACTTCACACCAACCGCAATTGGCATCGGGTATGGCTCGCCGGAGCGGCCATCGAACAAACGAGCCTTACCGGAACCATCGATTAGACGGTTTCCGTCGCGGTTTGGAAGCGTGTGATCCAGAAGACCGGCCACCTGGTTCTTGGTTGCACCATCGAATACAGGAGTTGCAACCTTGGTTCCAGCTGGGGCACTGAACAGATCCTTGGCCATGTCATCGGCCCACTTGGCTACACCAGAGACATCCCAACCCTGGCGGCAAACCCAACCAAGGTGGCTCTCTAGAACCTGACCGAAGTTCATTCGACCAGGAATACCCAGTGGGTTTAGAACGATGTCAACCGGAGTTCCATCTTCCATGAATGGCATGTCCTCAACCGGCAAGATCTTGGCGATGACACCCTTGTTTCCGTGTCGACCGGCAAGCTTGTCACCCTCGGTGATCTTTCGCTTCTGAGCGATGTAGACAACTACGCGCTTGTTAACGCCAGCACCTAGCTCGTCGCCCTCTTCCGCGTCAAATACCTTGACGCCGATGATGGTTCCCTGCTCACCGTGTGGCACCTTCAAGGAGGTGTCGCGAACCTCACGGCTCTTCTCGTTGAAGATTGCACGGAGCAAACGCTCCTCGGCCGAAAGCTCGGTCTCACCCTTAGGGGTCACCTTTCCGACCAGGATGTCGCCTGGACGAACCTCGGCACCGATGCGAATGATTCCCTGCTCGTCTAGCTGAGCAAGAGCCTCAACTGAAATGTTTGGAAGGTCAGCTGTGATTTCCTCGGCACCCAACTTGGTGTCGCGAGCGTCAACCTCGTACTCCTCGATGTGAATCGAAGAAAGAGTGTCATTCTTCACGAGCTCCTGGCTCAGAATGATCGCGTCCTCGAAGTTGTAGCCTTCCCACGGCATGAATGCCACAAGCAGGTTCTTACCAAGAGCTAGCTCACCGTTCTCAGTCGAAGGCCCATCAGCCAAAACATCGCCGGCCTCAACCCTCTGACCAATTTCAACAATGGCCTTCTGATTGATAGCGGTTCCCTGGTTTGAACGGTCGAACTTGCGAAGGTTGTAGGTCGAGCGAGATCCATCATCGTTCATCACGATGATCTCGTCTGCGTCGATTTCCTCAACTACACCGGCAAGTTCGTTGATTAGAACTGCGCCGGAGTCAATCGCCGCAAGGCGCTCCATGCCGGTTCCAACATATGGGCTCTGGGCCTCGAGTAGTGGAACGGCCTGACGCTGCATGTTCGCACCCATCAGCGCACGTGACGAGTCATCGTGCTCAAGGAATGGAATCAACGAAGTTGATACTGAAGCTAGCTGACGTGGGGAAATGTCAATGTAATCGACGTCCTCAGCCGCAACTTCAACCATGTCGCCACGGAACCTGGCAAAGGCACGAGGTCCAACAAGTGTTCCATCATCCTTCAAAGGAGTGTCTGCACCGGCAATAACCTTGCCTTCTTCGGCGGCAGCATCTAGGTACTCAACCTTTTTTCCAACCTTGCCGTCCTTGACAACGCGGTATGGGGTCTCAATGAAACCGAAAGCGTTGATCTTGCTGAAAGCTGTAAGTGAACCGATTAGACCAATGTTCGGGCCTTCCGGGGTCTCAACTGGACACATGCGACCGTAGTGGGAGGGGTGAACGTCACGAACCTCCATCTGGGCACGCTCACGTGCGATTCCACCTGGTCCAAGAGCAGACAAACGACGCTTGTGGGCAAGGCCTGCAAGCGGGTTGTTCTGGTCCATGAACTGCGATAGCTGGCTGGCCCCAAAGAACTCCTTGATGGCAGAAACAACTGGGCGCAAGTTGATCAGTGTCTGTGGGGTAATTGCTTCGATGTCCTGAGTTGACATGCGCTCGCGAACAACGCGCTCCATGCGGGACAGACCAATGCGAACCTGGTTCTGAATCAGCTCACCAACCGAGCGAATACGACGGTTAGAGAAATCGTCGATGTCGTCAGAGGAGACAACTAGGTTGACCTTCTTGCCGGCCATCTTCACGCCGAACTCAGCACGCTGGGTGTTCGAGGAAACGTTGTTGGCCAGGGTTAGGTCAAATAGCAACAGGTACTTAAGCGTGGAAACAATGTCCTCGCGAGTAAGAGTTGTCTGCTCGGCATCCTGGTTGATCTGAAGCTTGCGGTTTAGCTTGTGACGACCAACGCGAGCTAGGTTGTAACGCTTGCCCTCAAAGTAGGTTGAGCGCAACCATGCCTCGGCAACCTCAGCACCTGCAGCCTCGCCACGAACCTTGCGGTAAACCTCGCGAAGTGCGTCTTCCTTGGAAAGAATTCCGTTTGGGAACACCTTTGACTCGTCATACTCAAGAGTTCTCTCGATGATATCTTCGTCGTAGCTGATTCCCAGTGGGCTTGCCTCTGCTGCAGCCTTGATGTCTGCAAACTCAGCGCGGATTTCTTCCTTGGTAAAGCCAAGTGCCTTTAGGAAGATGGTCGCTGAAACCTTAGTCTTGCGGTCGACCTGGACCTGCAGGATTGGCTTACCAAACCTTGCAGCCGGCTTACGCTCGTCCTTGACCCACTCGGTCAAGAACTCTAGGTAAGAACCACGGCTTGGAATGATCTGGGCCTTGTTGTTTCTAACGTCTAGGTTTCCAGTGGTGTTGGTTGACACCGAGAAGTAAACACCTGGAGAACGCACAAGCTGTGAAACAACCACGCGCTCGGTTCCGTTGATGATGAAGGTTCCCTTGCCGGTCATAACCGGGAAGTCACCCATGAAAACAGTCTGGCTCTTGATTTCACCGGTTAGGTAGTTGGTGAACTCAGCCTTGATGTACAGCGGCTTGGTGTAGCTCTTGCCCTTTTCCTTGCACTGGTCAGGTGTGTAGGTCGGGTCAAACAGCATCGGCTCAGAGAAGGAAAGGCCCATCTTCGCATCCTGGGCAGCGTTTGAGCTGTCCTCGATTGGGCTGATCTCTTCAAAGACCTCGTCTAGACCGGTTCTGGCATCCTTACCAGCGATCTCACGCCAAGCAGGGTTGCCAACCAACCAGTCAAAGCTCTCAGTCTGAAGTGAGAGAAGATCTGGAATCTCGATTGGGTCTGGGTGCTTAGCAAAGGTTGGACGCATTGCAGAGCGAGAGTTTTTTGCGGACTTGATGGTTTTAGCGGTTTTCGCAGCAGCCAAAGTAATTACCCCTAGGGTTCTCGATTTTTTTAGGCGGGAATCTGCATGCCTAAGCCAGAGACGCCGCAATATGCATCGCGCCAGACAACCGCTATATATCGTCGGGCAAGGGTTAGGAAAGCAAACCTCAATCCTAAGGGGTGCGCATTATGCTACGCAACTTAAATTCTTGCTGATTCTTTACAAATTTGTGATGTTTGAATTTCTTGCAGAAAAAGCGGCTAATTAGACCCTGATGTGTCTGAAAGTCGACACCGTTGCGGCAAAGGCTGCAATCAGCACCCCTACTCCTACCACCAGTGGCGCAATTGACCAGACATCTTCGATTCCGACGAAACTGGTAAAGGCCAGCTGAGTTGCCAGCAAATCAGTTACGAAGTAGCTGGTGCCAAAGCCAACGGCCGAAATTGCCAGAGCGCCACCAATCAAGGCCGCCAAAACTCCCTCGAGAATAAATGGCAGCTGAATCGACCAGCTGGATGCTCCAACCAAACGCATGATTGAGATCTCCCGCCTTCTAGAAAAGGCACTGAGCCGGATTGTGGTGGTGGTCAAGAGAGCCGCGCTTGCCAGCATGATCGCGGCCACCCCGGCAACAGCCAGGGATGAGATGTTCAAGAAGTTTATGATTTGATCTAGGTAACCGCGCTGATCCCGGACCTCAGCCACGCCAGGCTGGTTCGAGAACGCTTCAACAATCAAATCGGTTTTCTCTGGGTTTACCAGATTCACCCAATAGGCCTCGTTCAGCTGCTCTGGCAGCAGGTACTGGACAGCGGAGAGATCTTCGCTCTCTGCCAAAAATCGATCGAAGGCATCCTGTTGATTTTCAAAGTAGAAGGCTTCGATGTGTGGACTGAGCGCAGCCGATTCCAGTTGATCTCCAACCGCCTTTACCTGACCGTCACTTGCAGCACCGGCTGGACACTGCTCCTCTGGTGAGAAGTCAGAGCAAAGGTAGATCGCGATCTGAGCGCGGTCATACCAATAGTTCTTCATGTTGCCGACCTGCAACTGCAACAGTGCTGCCACCGAAACAAAGCTCAGCGACACGAAGGTGACCAGGATGATCGAGACGATCATCGAGAAATTGCCGCGGATCCCGGCCCACATTTCAGAAAGGATGAAACCTAGCTTCATGGCTTTTCCTCAAAATCTTTAGGCTCTGGAATTATCGGCGTTGGCCCCGATGGAATTTCCTTGTAGCTCGCAGTTTCAGCATCGCGAACGATCTCGCCGTTACTGATTTCAACAACTCGCTTTTGCATCCGGTCCACGATGTTTCGATCGTGGGTCGCCATCACGATTGTGGTGCCGGCAAGATTGATGCGTTCCAGCAGGTTCATGATTTCGGTGCTGGAAGCAGGATCTAGGTTTCCGGTCGGCTCGTCGGCAAGCAACACATCCGGGCGGTTCACAACTGCCCTGGCAATAGCAACTCGCTGCTGCTCACCACCGGATAGCGCCGATGGCAGAGAATCAGATTTGTGATCCAGCCCAACTAGCCGCAGCACATCCGGAACGGCCGTCTCAATGAAAGCTTTGGGTTTACCAATCACCTTGAGCGCAAAGGCGATGTTTTGATAAACGGTTTTATTTGGAAGCAGCCGGAAGTCTTGGAAAACCACGCCAAGCTTCCTGCGGAACTGTGGAACACGCCTTGCCGGCAACCTGGAGAGATTCTCGCCCAACACCAGAACGTTTCCCTGATCTGGCCTTTCCTCGCGGAGCATCATGCGCAGCATGGATGACTTACCTGAACCCGAGGTTCCAACCAAGAATACAAACTCACCTCGTTGAATATCGAGTGAGACCGACCTAAGCGCTGCCTCATTGGCTCCGCGATAGGTCTTGGTAACTTCTTCGAGTCTTATCATGCTGAGAAGAGCCTAGATAGCCAAGCGGCTCTAGCCGCTTAGGCGCTTGGGGATTTTCTCAATTCTTGAAAAATTCAACTGGCGGTGACGGTGGGATTTGAACCCACGGTGGACTTTCACCCACACAACTTTTCGAGAGTTGCACCTTCGGCCGCTCGGACACGTCACCGCCGGCAAGCTTAGCAATACTCGAACAATAACCAACAGGCTTCTGATATCGCCACAGTAGGTTCAACCAAGGCGATCATCGCCGCACTTCTTGCAAATCTTGGAATCGCCATCACCAAGTTCGTCGCCTACCTTTTTTCAGGCTCCGCATCGATGCTGGCCGAGAGCGTCCACCCCGTGGCCGACTCCGGCAATCAACTGCTACTGATTATTGGTGGCAGACGCGCCAGAAGGACTGCGAGCGCCGACCACCCATTTGGCTATGGCCGCTCTCGCTATGTCTACGCATTTTTGGTTTCGGTCGTGCTGTTCACCGTCGGTGGCTTGTTCTCGATCTACGAGGGAATCAACAAGCTCAATCACTTGCATGAATTGACCAACGTCTGGTTGCCGATCACCGTGCTGCTGGTTGCAATCGTGCTCGAAGGCTTTTCGCTAAGGACCGCGATTGCCGAATCAAATAAGGTTCGTGGCAATCAGAGCTGGGTGAACTTTGTTCGTAAGGCCAAAGCTCCCGAGCTTCCGGTTGTCCTTCTTGAGGACTTAGCTGCCCTAATCGGACTGGTCTTGGCTCTGCTTGGTGTCGGCCTCACAGTCCTGACTGGCAACGAGGTGTTCGACGCCTATGGAACTTTGGCAATTGGAGCACTGCTGGTGGTGGCGGTGATTCTGGGAATTGAGATGTCCAGCCTGCTAATTGGTGAGGGTGCCGGTCCTCAAGATGTTCAAAAGATTCGCAAGGCCCTTAGCGAAACCGAAGGTGTCGAATCTGTTATCCACCTAAAGACGCTCTACATCGGCCCTGAGGAGCTGATGCTTGGAGCCAAGATTGCTGTTAACGAAAATAGCTCCGGCCAAGACATCGCCAGAATTATAGATTTGGCAGAGGTAGCGGTAAGGGCCGTGATGCCGGCTGCAAAGACTATTTACCTGGAGCCGGACATCTTGAGGTCAAAAACTAACGCTTAGCCTCGAAGAAATCCTTCAGAATTTTCTGGCACTGATCCCCCAGGACCTCTGGGATGACCTCTATCGGTTTCCCGAGTCGGGCATCACGCAAAATGTCGTAGGCGGATCCTGCAGCACCGACCTTTTCATCCCAAGCACCAAAGACCACCCTTGGGATTCTGGCCGCAACTATCGCCCCGGCACACATGACGCAGGGCTCCAGGGTCACAAACAACGTTGTGTTCTCTAGCCTCCAAGAACCAAGGTCACTGGCCGCATCCCGAATCACTTCAATTTCGGCATGGCTGGTCGGATCGTTTTTTTTCTCGCGGTAGTTGTGTGCGGCGGCTAAGACATTGCCGTCGGCATCAACCAGCACCGCACCAACCGGAACCTCGTCGCCTGCAAGCATGGCTTGTTCGAGACTGAGGTGCATGAAGTGTTCAAAATCCATAGGCTTGAGCCTATGCGACTTCACGTAGCGAATCATCCGCTTATTACCCACAAGCTAACCGTGCTCAGAAACAAGACCACGCCCAGCCCACAATTTAGGCAACTGGTTGAAGAACTAGTAACCCTGCTTGCCTACGAGGCAACCCGCGACATCAAGGTTGAGCCAGTTGAGATTGAAACCCCGGTGCAGAAAACCACCGGCATCAAGATCTCCAGCCCGAAGCCGCTGATTGTTCCGGTCCTTCGAGCCGGCCTTGGCATGCTCGAAGGAATGGTGAAGCTACTTCCAAGTGCGGAAGTTGGCTTCCTAGGGATTAAGCGCAACGAAGAAACCCTTGAGCCCTACACCTACGCCAACCGCCTGCCGGATGACCTAGAAGACCGCCAGGTCTTCATCATTGACCCGATGCTTGCAACCGGTGGAACCCTGAACGACTCAATTGACTATGTGTTTGAGCGCGGAGCTCTTAGCGCGACCTGTGTTTGCTTGCTGGGAGCGCCTGAGGGTGTTGAAAACGTGAAGGCGCACTTAGCGGCGAAGTGGCCGGGGCGAAACGTCGATGTCGTGCTCGGTGCACTGGATGAAAAGCTAAATGAACTTGGCTACATCGTTCCAGGGCTTGGGGATGCTGGAGATCGCCTTTACGGCATCGCTCAGTAACTTAGCGAGAAACCTTCATGGAGGCGTTCACCGGGTTTCCGTCCGAGTCAAAGCTCAGGCGAACCGTTGAAACTGCATTTGCCAAAGGGCTCTGATCAAACACGTTGCCAGAATCGTCAACCACCCAGAAATCGCTGGCCCTAAGCACTACCTCATAGCCGGAACCGACCGGGTTGGTGACAGTGCTTGAATTCTCAGCAACTGCGTAATAGCGCTTGCCATCTACCCACATCTGGTAAACGACATTGAAAACTGTTCGGTTTGCGATGTCGAGATCCAAGAATGCAGAAATTCCGGTGCCGCCAAACACCTCAACTGAGCTTCCCCTGAAGCCTGCTGAGAGGAAATCTGATGAGGCGTAAGAGTTGGTGTAGTAGCCGGCCTGGGTGACGTTTGTGGCCAGGATTGAGGCCAAAGAGACCTCACTGAAAATCGGTTCTGGTTCATTTGCTGCCACTGGCGCAGCTGCAGGGGCGCTGACTTGAGCGACCTGCTCAATCACAAGCTGCTCGGTAGCCTGCTCTGTAGCCTGCTCGGTAGCCTGCTCGGTGACTGCCTCACTGGCGAGCTGCTCACTAGCTGGAGCCTCACTGGCTGACTGCTCCTTGGATTCAGGAGCGCTCTGGGTAGGCTCAGTTTCAGGCTGTGCCTGAGTTGCCTGTGGCTGAGAGGTTTCGGTTGGAGCGGTCGCCAGATCACTGGTAGTGGTCTGGTTCAGGTTTGGAAGAACGCCGATTGACACTGCCAAAACCAACAGGAAGGCTCCTGCGGCCGTGATGTACTTGCCAGATTCAGCCGCAGCTTTTCTGGCAGCAACGGATAGAATCTGGCCGGCGGACATTCCAGCTGTTTCAACCTCACCAATCAAAGCCTTCTTGAATGCAGAGCGGGCGCGGAACAGAAGCTGCCTGGTCGCATTTTCGCTGAGGCCAAGCTGGTCAGCGACAACCTCGGTTGACTTCTCTTCATAAATTGAAGCGATTAGGGCCTCACGGTGTCGTGGTTGCAGCTTTGCAAGCGCCATTGAAACAACGGCCGCATCATCTGCTCGCTCCAACTCCAATGACATCTCTGGGGTGTCGGCAACCATTTCGGGCTGGTCATCAAGGGGTGCAAACTTTGCCCGGGAGTTGATGCGAATCACATCTAGGCAAAGCAGCCTTGTCTTCCACTTCAAAAACTTCAGCACGCCAACTTCGGAATCCAACTCAGGCAAGGTGGTCATCAAATACAGGAATGCGTCCTGAACCACTTCTTCAACCTGCGATGGGTTTACTAGGTAGCGACGAGCGTGACGCTCAAGGTGAGGTCGGAATCTGACGTAGATGCTGGCAAAGTCAGCCGCGGTCCAATCTTTCAGGACCGCAGGGGTCAGGGAATCAGCAAGGTGCTCCTTAAATTCAGGTGCACCAAATTCCTCGTCCGACTCCTTGTCCAGAAGTCGCTCGAGTGGATCTTCTTGAAAATCCTCGTGATTGGCCATCACTTCTAATATACGCGCCGTGTCAAGAGTTGTTACGGCCAATTACGGCATCATCACTCACTAAACTCCTAACCACGATGAAGATTTCAGTCATAGGGCTCGGATATCTGGG
>JAFMHN010000030.1 GCA_017854485.1 Aquiluna sp.
TTGAGGACACGTTCAGGATGTGACCCTCTGGTCTTTTTAGTAGTCCTGGCAAGAAAGCTTTGATCAGCATTACTGGTCCATCAAAGTTGACGTTCATGACGTGGTGGATCTGATCCATGGTGAGGTCATTCACCATCACAAAGGGCTGGATGATGCCGGCGTTGTTGATTAGCGCATCGGTGTTACCGAGAGCCTTCTTCACTTCACTAGGTAGTGCGGCAACCTTCTTGGCATCGGTGATGTCCAGTGGGAAAGTCGCTATGTTGTCACTGATTGCTTTGGCAAGGTTCTTGGTTTCTTCTAAGGTTTCTGGCCGCATGTCTACTGCTGCGACCTTGGCGCCTCTTCTTAGGAGCTCCAGGGTCAGCTCTCTACCCATTCCGGAGCCTGCACCTGTTACAACTACAACTTTGCCTTGAACCTTCATGTGTTTCCCGCTTCTTCATTGAAATCCGTGGTCACTGTTTTTCAGACTACCCCCATTTTGGGGACCGGGCTCAAGAATTTTCTCTAGCTGCGGGGCGTTGAAATCGGTCACTAAGAAACTGTCAGGTTTCTCGCCTAAGCTGGTTACAGCACAAGGGAGTCCAACATGACATTTATCTGGTTAGCCGTTATCGGTGCTTTGGTTGTGGTTGAGCTAGTTACCTATGGTTTGTATTTCGCGGCCCTAGCAATTGCGGCAGTGGTTCCGCTTGTGATCTCACTTCTTGGTTTGGACCTTTGGGTTCAAGCCCTTGGCTTCCTGGCCGCTGCGGTCGTGGCACTGGTGTTCGTAAGGCCGGTGATTGCCAAGCTTCAGGGCACCAGCCCTGAAAAAATGACAAACTCAGCCGCCTTGATTGGCAAGCCGGCTGAGGTTGTCGAAGAAGTTACCGAGGTTGCTGGTTATGTGAAGGTGCAGGGAGAAACCTGGACCGCAAGGACTTCCTCCGGTGTGAGAGCTGTTGGTTCAAAAGTAGTCATCGAACAAATCGATGGCGCGAGCTTGATTGTGGGTTGAAATGCTAGATATCTTGGGTTCATTTGATGCAGGGAGCCTGCTAACAGCACTGGTGCTGATTGTCATCGCACTGCTGTTGATTCGCTCAATCAGGATCATCCCGCAGGCAACAGCAGGAGTGGTGGAGCGGCTGGGCCGCTTCCACAAGGTTTTGAATGCCGGTGTGAATCTGGTGTTCCCGTTTATTGACGTTATTAGGCGAACCATTGACCTTCGAGAGCAGGTCGTTGATTTTCAGCCGCAGTCGGTGATTACCGAGGACAACCTGGTTGTTTCAATTGACACCGTTATTTATTACCAGGTCACAGACCCCAAGGCAGCCACCTACGAGATCAGCAACTTTGTGGTTGGAATTGAACAGCTAACAGTCACCACACTGCGTAACGCGGTTGGAAGCCTGGACCTGGAAGAAGCCCTAACCTCACGTGAGGCAATTAATAAGGCGCTTCGAACCGTGCTTGATGAGGCCACTGGCAAGTGGGGAGTCCGGGTAAACAGGGTTGAGATCCGTGACATTGTTCCTCCAGAGTCGGTTCGTGAATCCATGGAAAAGCAAATGAAGGCCGAGCGCGACAAGCGCGCTTCGATCTTGATTGCTGAGGGTAGCAAGCAAGCCGACATCCTCACCGCCGAGGGTAATAAGCAGGCAGAGATTCTTCGCGCCGAAGGTGAAGCGAAGGCCATGGTTTTGAAAGCTCAGGCCGATGCCGAATCACAAGCGCTTATTGCAGACGGTGAGTCAAAGGCAATTCAAAAGGTGTTTGATGCTCTAAGCGAAGCCGCTGTTACTGACCAGGCGCTTGCCTATAAATACATTGATCAGCTGAAAGACCTAGCTCAGGGAGATGCCAACAAGGTTTGGTTTATCCCAACTGAGCTTTCTGCAGCAGCAGCCAGTTTGGCAAGAGCGTTTGGCCCAAAGAAATAGAAAGCAGTTTTGTTTCAAAAACTAAGCATCATCTTTGAGTCCATCGCTGATGGCCAAAGGAGAGCTCGGCACTTTGGTTCATTCCGAAACCCCAAAAATCTGATTCAAGATCAAGCCGAACTCCAAAAAGACATTCACCTAATTGAGCGCGCTCTTGCTTTGCCGGAGCCAAGGCGTCCGTTCGGCGTCAAGCCTGCAGCAAGAATCAGCGCGATTTTGGAAAGACGGGGTCACCAGTTGCCAGCAGCCTTGCTGGCCCAGGCCGACAAAGCACTTGCTGATTTGCGTGCCTGGAACGATCGGGGTGTTAGACCGACCGAGACCGAAGTGAAGTTTCAGGGTTCGCTAGAGACCTTTCTTGCATCCAGAAGATCGGTTCGGGCTTTTTCTTCAATGCTTCAGCCAAGCATCGAGCAGCTCGAAGAAATTGTTGCGCTAGCTAGTCAAGCGCCAAGTGTTTCAAACACCCAGAGCTGGAAAGTCAGGGCCTATCAGCAGCCAGCAGACATCGAGGCCCTACTTGGCTTGCAGGATGGCAATGTTGGGAACTCTCCGATTCCCACCCTGTTGCTGGTGAGCGTTGACATCAGAAGCTTCACCGGTGGCAATGAGCGAAACCAAATGTGGATTGACGGCGGCATTTTCTTGCAGCAGTTGCTGCTTGCCATTCATGCCAAGGGTTGGGGCAGTTGCCCGATGAACTTTTCTGCAACCAATAACCAGGCAGCAAAACTGAGGTCCCTTGCTGGCCTTGCAGACTATGAAGAGGTCATTGCATTTGTTTCAGTTGGTGAAACAGATAAGTCAATTGCTCCGGCTGCTTCGATCAGAAAACCGGTGGGCGACCTATTAGTTTTCGCTTCGCTGCCAACTAGTCGCTGAGTGAGTTGTTGAAGAAGCTGGCAAGAGTTTCGGCATAACGCTCGGTTTCGGTGAGCATGCCCTCGGTGTGGTCAGCGTTTTCAAATGTCTCCAGCTCAATATCAGCTCCAACTTCTTTGGCGAAGTTGTAGAAGTCGACCGAGCTTTGATAATCAAGTCTTTGATCTGCATCCCCATGCAGGATCAGCATTGGCCTGTTGCCTGCAGCCTCAATGCTGTCTTTCACGTCAACCTCCGAGAGGTTGACTCCGTGAAAGAGCCTTGCTGAGGTGAGGGCAAACTGCCACAGGAAACCAGGGAAGCCCTGGAATTCGACTTCTTGGGTTGCAGCAGCATTGAAGTCAAAGATGGTTCCCTCCATTGCAAAGGCTGAAACCTTGTCTGACTTAGCTGGAACCAACGAGGTTGCAATTGCACCGCCTGAAACACCGAACATGCCAATGCTTGCTGGCTGAATCCCTTCGTTCTGAACTAGCCAATCGGCAACTACTGCAAAGTCACTTGATTCTTCTTGGCCCGCTGAGTGGCGGCCGTCGGTGCAGGTGGACTCCCCGGCATCTCGCTGGTCAACTAGCAGCACGTTGATGCCGTTCTTGACCAACATGGCAGTTGGTAACAGGGTGTTGAAGTCTTGTTTTGAGGTTCCAATGCCGTGGGTGACAATCACGGTTTTGTTGGAGGTTTCGTTTTTGGCATCGATCCACCAGGCTGCCAGTTCAATGTTGTCTGAAACTGGGATCTTTACTGCGTCATAGCTGTAGTCCTGAAGCCACCAGGCCGATAGGTCATAGCCAACCCACTTTTCCCAGCCTGGGCCCTCGAATGGGCCTTCGCCAGATGGTGCGGTGTAGAAGTGCTCAGGGGTGTTGTTTACATCGTCTGCATTCACTGCGCAGGCAACCGATGTTCCGGATGTGTAGACATAGTCACCAACTGCAAGTGCTCCACCTGCCAGGACAACAACAAGTGCTGCGGTTGTGATTCCAATTACGCGCTTTAGCCTCATGGGTTGAGAGTATCAGGAGCCGCTTTGCCAAAACAGCTGATTTATTGCAGGCGCCTTTAGGCGCTGGCGGATCTCACAAAAACAGCGGGTTAACCCTTGTCAAACTTGGGCTTTAGGGGGCAATGGCGGGAGGATACTTTTCGTATGGCAACAAAGCTCATGGTGCTGGAGAACGACCCGTTCAAGCGCATGAGCATGGTCGCGGCAATGCGCAAATTGGGCTACGAAGTTGTTGCCGATGCAGCAGACGCAGAAGCAGCACTTGCGTTGGCAGAATCAACAAAGCCGAACCTGGCAATTTTGGATTTAGAGGCAAACTCCGGATCGTTAGGTGCTGATTTTCCGCAGCGGCTCAGAGCACTCCTACCTTCACTCTCGATTGTGTTGATGACTTCAGACAGTAGTTCAAGCTCGGCTCGCAAGCCGAGCACGTCAGCGCTTCCGGGCGCAGCAATCATGACCAGTGTGTCTCAAGACAGACTGTCCAACTTGATTTATGCCGACGGGTCTGATGCGGCCTAATTGGTCTTTAGTTGGTTCCAACGCTGACGAAATGTTGCCTTAGCGGAGCGAAAAGAACCTTTTGTTGGTCTTAGTCAAGCAAGGAAGTTTGCTGTTTGGTTTTAGAGAACACCCTGTTAGTCGCTAGCATAAGAACCGACAGAAATTTAGGGGTTCCAATTGAGCATCACTGATGAAGCGCAGCACT
>JAFMHN010000031.1 GCA_017854485.1 Aquiluna sp.
TATCTAGATTGAACCCAGTGTTTGCAGCCAAGCTGATCTATAAGCAGATGGCTGACTTGTTGGGGTAATCGCACTGGCTAACGAGGCAGGAGTAATTCAGTAAACTGAGGCATCGACGGCAATAGAAGCGGGGGCTAATGATCGTGTACAACGAGGGGGCATTTCAAAAAGCTCGGCTAATACCTGTTACTGGCATCAAAGGTGCCCAAGATCAAGAAATGCGAGCAACCAGCGCGCTCTTGGCAATTATGAAAGTTGTACCCGAGCTTGCCCATGTTTTGCTGGCAGAGACTGGATCCCCTAAGGGCCTCATCGAAACATACATAGAGCCCGAATTCAAGCTAGGGCAAAAGAGGGTCAGGCCGGACGGGCTAATTGTGATTAGTCGGGGAAAGAAGACATGGCGGGCACTGGTTGAGGTCAAAACGGGTAAGAACCCCCTTGATTTGAATCAGCTGAATTCTTACTTGGAAATCTGCAAAGATTACAAGCTTGATGCCCTGGTAACCATCAGCAATGAGGTGTTGAACGCGTCGGGGACCCATCCAACTGAGGGAATTGATCTCCGTAAGTTGCGTTCCACTGAACTCTTGCACCTCTCTTGGCTCAAGATCATCACCGAAGCCTTGGTTCTTAGCGAACACGTCGGCGTGCAAGACACGGAGCGAGACTTCGTTCTAAGAGAGCTGATCAGATTTTTACAATCAGACTCCTCCGGCGCCGCTGAATTCAACGACATGGGACCGGCATGGCCATCAGTGCGGAACGCGGTTAAGTCTCACGCTCTATCAAAGCCAGATCCGGATACCTTGGAGATAGTGTCAAGGTTCGAATCGCTGATTCGATATGCTGCCATGACACTTTCGGCCCGACTTGGGGTTTCCGTCAAGGAGGTTGTGCCACGAGCGGCCAAAGACGATTACAAAAAACACCTCCAAATGTCAGGGCTAAATCTGATTCAAAACCAGGAGCTGGCTGGGGAAATATTTATCCCAGGGGCCGCAGCAAATCTTCTGATCCGTGCCCACATAGGGAGCGAACTGATTCACGTCAGATTCACGGTCGCAGCGCCTAGTGAAGGACGCAACAAGGCAAGATTGAACTGGCTACTTCGTCAAATAAAGGATGCTCCCGCAAGGACAAGCATTGCGTGGACATACAAGCGTGCTCGAACATCAGAAAATGCATATCTTGCATCCGATCTCGCAGATAAGACCTTTGAATATCAGATGGACAACTCACGAGAGATTTCCAGTTTTACCGTTGAGCTGGTCAGCAAAATGGGGACAAAGAGGGGGTCCGGACAGGGTGGCTTCATCGACTCTGTAGTTGATTCTTGTGAGTTGGTTTACGGTGAACTACTTCAGGGCATTAGGGCCTTCCAGCCCGCAAGCCCACACCTCTCTGATTCAGTAAAGGACTTGATTCCGGACAGAGCAGGTGCCGAACGTGGAGAGCCAAACTAGAGCTCAAAGCCTCAGCACCAACAGATCTGCCAGCTGCACCGAACGCTGCAAGGCGAACACGGTCGGCTATTGGGTTTCGGTGTTTGCCTATCGGATGCTGCCCGGTCGCCGGGCTCCTGCCAATTGACTGCTGCGACCGGCAAACATACACTCAAACTCCAAGGCAGCAGGTTTGTCAGAGTGTGCTAGAGAGGCTAGGTCCTAATTGAAAGCAACTGAAATCAATCCAGACTTTCGTTCGAAAATACGCTTCATGCCGAACTTTCCCATCGCAAAGCCCTGGCAGATCAAGCTCATTAACAAAGTAATGAGCATGGCACCTGACCCCAAGATTAATGACTCGGTCACAAGGGAGATCATTGGTTTTGGCAATGGTTCTGGGGTGAGGGTATTCACACCCAAGTCAGAGGTTTCAGAGGCAGCCCTGTTGTTTATTCATGGCGGTGGCATGGTGATTGGCTCTGCTTCTCAAGATGACAAGAGGCTTGCCGATCTTGCCGTGGAACTTGGAATCACGGTTGTGTCGGTTGAGTATCGACTTGCTCCAGAAAACCCGTTTCCGGCTCCCCTTGAGGACTGCTTTGCAGCCTGGCAGTGGATCGGGTCACAGGCACAAGTCAGAAAGATCAATCCAGCCAGAGTTGTAATTGGCGGACAGAGTGCTGGTGGCGGGCTGGCTGCCAGCCTTGCTCTGAAAATCAGAGACTTGAAGGGCGTGCAGCCAGCAGGTCAGTGGCTTTTTTGCCCCATGTTGGACGACCGAACCGCAGCCAATCGAGAGCTTGATGCTGTCAACCACTTTGTTTGGCACAACAAATCGAACCTGGTTGGTTGGAGTTCATATTTGTCGCAGGCTCCAGGCTTGAAAGAAACCCCCAAGCACTCTGTTCCTGCGCGCGAGACGAATTTGGCTGGCCTTCCACCAGCCTGGATTGGAGTCGGAGACATTGAGCTGTTTTATGCCGAAGATGTTGCCTACGCCAAAGCCCTCCAAGCTGCTGGTGTTGATTGCAAACTCAACGTTGTTGAGGGAGGGCCACACGCATTTGAGACCTTTGCTGCCGATACTCCGACAGCAAAGGCCTACCTTGCGGATGCAACCAGTTGGTTGAAAGAGCAGCTGGGCGTTTAGCCTGTTTCGGTGCTAGTGACCACCACTGAAGGTGTCCAAAGTTCCACCGTTCTCGGCGGCTGCTTCAAAGGCCGGTAAGTGACTGTCCAGTGATGCGCTCCTGAGGTTGTTTAGGACCTTGGTTAGTTGGGCATCATCGGTCATGGTCAACAGGTAGTCATAAAGCTCGATGTTCAGCACTTCACCCTCAGCCCAGGCAAGGGCAGCGGTCTCTAGATCGGCTGGTGCCTGGATTTGACCCAGGTAAGGGTTTTCTGGAACCTCAACGCCGAGGCGTTCAAGCTGCCTAATCAGGGCATCGGCGTGACGAAGTTCTGCTGTGTAAATCGTTGCGTAGGGCTCAACGTCGCCATAGGCATCAAGTACTGCTAGGTAGCTAGCTGCCGCTGCGTATTCACCCTCTGGTCCCATGAGTGCTGCGAGGATCACCTCTTCACTGGTCATTGAGGTCACAACCGGGGCTGCGGTTTCAGTTTCGGTGACGGCAGTTTCGGTTGATTCAACACCTTCGGTAACGGTGTCAGTCTCAGTAGCATCAGCTGATTCGGCTGCGGACTGGGTTGCTGTGGTTTCTGTAGATACCGATTCAGCTGGCGCGCAGCCTGCCAAGCCAACAAGGGTTAGACCTGCAACTGCTAGTGGGATTAGCTTTCTCATTTGTCCTTCTCTTTTCTGCACTTTTGGTGCCTAATAGAAGTTTATGACACGCAGTCTCATAAAAATTCGTTTAGCAATAGTTAGCAGAAAGTTCTCAGGAATCTTCCAGTTGGCTGGCGTGGCCTATGGACTTGGCTGCTAAGCGCGGTGATGAGGTTTTGGGGTTAGCTCATCAGAAACAGCTGCCTCGGTAGGCAGGTTCTGGTTCAGATAATCAAAGTCTTCATCCGAAAGCTTGATTTCGGTTGCGGTGATGCAATCCAGGACGCTTTCCGCCCTTGTTGCCCCAGGGATCGGAAGGACCGCTGGTGAGGTCTTCATCTCCCAAGCAAGTGCAATCGCATAGGGGGAAGCTGCATACTTTTGTCCGATTTCCTCAAATGCGCTCGAGTCAGAAATAGCGGTCTTGGTCCTTACTCCACCCAGCGGAGACCATGGGAAAAATGCAATTCCATACTCTTCGCAGATCTCCAGAACATCGAGGTCGTGGCGATAGCGGGGGCTGAACTCGTTCTGCACTGACACCAGACCACCCTGGTCTGGTGTGCCGCCTATTTCAATGGCTCTTAGAAGCTGCTTGGCGTCATAGTTTGAAACACCGACCTGCTTGGTGAGGCCGCGCGCCTTGAGTTCCATGACACTTTCGAATTGAGTCTCGAAGTCAATGCTTGGGTCTAGCCGGTGGTGCTGCCATAGATCTAGCTGCGCCACCCCCAGTCGGCTAGCCGATGCCTCGGCTGCCTGAACTAGATAATCGAGGGTTCCGTTTCGACCCCATACTTCGCCCTCGCTTCTAGTAATGCCGCCCTTGGTGGCAATGAGAACCTTGGCCTTTTGCTCTTTCGTTCCAGACCAACTGGCTAGCGCCTCAGCAACAAAGACCTCGTTGTGGCCAACCTCGTCCCAGGTTGGAGCATAAATATCGGCCGTGTCCAGCAGTGTGATGCCCGCGTCGAGTCCGGCATGAATTGCCGGAATTGCAGATTCGGCTCTTCGGACTGGATCAAGGGCTGCGCC
Organism: Aquiluna sp.; assembly: GCA_017854485.1. Lineage (GTDB taxonomy): Bacteria > Actinomycetota > Actinomycetes > Actinomycetales > Microbacteriaceae > Aquiluna. The sequence continues at coordinate 4,273 of JAFMHN010000031.1, forward strand.
ATCAGACCAAATCCAAGAAACGTTCATGCAACCGATGCCGATGGCTGAAACTTCTCTGTTGCCAAGCTTGTTTTGCTTCATCTACTAGCTCCTATTCGGATCAGATGGTGCTGGCGTCAATGACGAAGCGGTAGCGAATGTCGCTGCCAACGACTCGAGCGT
>JAFMHN010000032.1 GCA_017854485.1 Aquiluna sp.
TTTGAGACCTTTGCTGATGCCTCTCCTGCAAACCTAGGGTCGGGGAGGTTGGTTAGAAACACTATTCCGATGTCCGGAAATTGCCTGCCGACCACTTCAGCCAGATCAAGTCCTGTCCCACCGGGACCTAATTCAATATCCAACAGAAGGGCATCGGGATCCGAAACCTTTATGGCACGTTTCGCGTCGGCCGCGTTAGCGGCAGTCGAAACACTAAACCCGAGGCTTCAACTGACTTTGCGATTATGTCACGAAGTACTGGTTCGTCCTCGACCAAGAGAATTCTGCGTGCGTGCGAAGATTGCTGCGTCACAGCCTTGGTTTCTTCCATTTCTTAAGTATTGCGCCTGATCGAATCTGAGTGGCACAAATCTTCGGTTATCCGAACATTTATAGCCACTGACCATAGTTGTCCGACATCTGTGGCAACCTAAGGACCATGAAGTTACGCGATGGCCACTGGAGGTTTGATTCTCGTGACCTGATGCGAGCTGCCTGTTCCCACTGCACCGCACTGAGTGTGGCCAGGGAACTAGAAACCCCTGGTCTTCAAGGGCTACTGGATCGATTCTACGAACGCCCTGACAACATCGCGATTCGCTATGGAATTCGGTTCGAGGAGGCACTGGAATCAGAGCTTCTTGCAACCCTGGGGGATGACATGCAGAAGCCATCCAGTAACGACCCCGCTGACACTCTGAGCCTGATGGAGCTGGGTGTCCCGGTCATCTACCAGGGATCGCTTAAGGGCGGAAGCGGCGGGATTGAATTTTCAGGCCGTCCGGACTTTCTGCTGCGAGATGACTTCATTTTTGAGTTTCTGGATGCGGGTCTTACTGCCCGCAAAATCCACGAGGACTTCTCTGGGTACACGGCCTGGGACGCAAAACTCTCAAAAACCCCGAAGGTTGACTACCAGAATCAGGTAGGCCTATATGCAGATGTGCTGCAAGTGCTTGGTAAATGCTCGCCGCGCCCGCACGGATTGATTCAGGGTTCTCGAGAAATTAATCAATTCGACCCTGAAGTTTTGATTTCGCAGATGACCAATGCCCGGTCGAAACTTCTGGCCAGTATGCAGCAGTCAATCGATAATCCGCCACAGGACCTTGAAGCTTGCGGTGAGTTGATTTGCACAGCAACCAGTTATTGCCAGATCTGTGAGTACCCGCTGTTATGCGCTGACCAGAGAATGCAGCACAACAGTCTGCAGCTGGTAGCAGGGGTGTTTATGAGTCACATTGAATCATTCAAGGCGGTGGGCGTGGACACCGTTCGCAAGCTCGCAAATTACAAGGGCTCCACTGACCTGCTCAGCCACGACCAAGTTGCGGTCATGGCCAAGCAGGCAAAACTGCAGCAACACTTTTACGACACCGGAGAAAACACTTGGGAAGTGAAAGACTCAAGCCAACTGGCTTCGCTGCCAGAAGAGGACCAGGGCGATCTATTTTTTGATCTCGAGGGCTTTACCTTCTCGGAATTTGCTGGTGGTCTGGAGTATCTCTTTGGCTATGTGAGCATAGACAAGGGCGAGCAGTTTCACTGGACATGGGCCGATGACCGTGCGCAGGAGCAGGATTCTTTTGAAGCGTTCATGCGTTTCACCCTTGATCGAATAAAGCAATTTCCAAACATGAAGATTTACCACTACGCGAACTACGAGCAGAGTGCCCTGAAGCGACTAGCCAAGCGCTTTGGCAGCTATGAGCGGGAGGTTGATTCGCTTCTTGCAAATGAGGTGTTTGTCGATCTCTACAAAATCGTGAAAGCTTCGCTGATTATTTCTCAAGATGGCTACTCAATCAAAAAACTTGAAAACTTCTACAGCTTTGATCGCTCTTCGGATGTGAAAGAGGCCATGAGTTCACTGGAGTACTACGACCAGTACCTGACAGCTCTGGCAGGTGACCCAGCGCAGGCAGAAATGCTAAAGCGCCAGGTGCTCTCCTACAATCAGGATGATTGCGTGAGCACGCTGGCGCTTTGCAGGTGGCTTAGAACTCTTTAGTAAACAGAGAGATCAAGTGGAATGCCAGGACCAAATGTGGTCGCAACAGAACCCTTGATTAGGTACTTGCCCTTTGAGGTCGAAGGCTTTAGACGAACAACCTCTTCCATCGCAGCGGCAAGGTTCTGGCTTAGCTGCTCCTTGGTGAAGCTAGCCTTTCCGATGATGAAGTGAAGGTTTGACTGCTTGTCAATACGGAACTCAATTCGGCCACCCTTGATGTCGGTGACTGCCTTGGCTGTGTCCATAGTGACTGTTCCAGTCTTTGGGTTTGGCATTAGGTTACGTGGTCCTAGAACCTTACCTAGTCGACCAACCTTACCCATTAGGTCTGGGGTTGCTACTGCTGCATCGAAGTCGGTCCAGCCGGCCTCAACCTTTGCAATTAGCTCGTCTGAGCCGACCTCATCGGCGCCTGCTTCGCGGGCTGCGTCTGCTTGTGCACCGTTAGCAAAAACGATTACGCGAGCGGTCTTACCGGTTCCGTTTGGCAGCGAGACGGTGCCACGGATCATCTGGTCGGCTTTTCTTGGGTCAACACCTAGCTTCAGAGCAACTTCAATAGTTGAGTTGGTCTTCTTGCCGGCGACGTCGATTGCAAGTGCTGCAGCGTCCGCTGCTAGGTAGAACTTGCCCTCTTCGATTTTTGCTTTTGCCTCGTTATAGGCCTTTGAACGTTTTGCCATGCTGCTATTCCTTTTCGGTCACAGTAGTGGTTGATGGGTTTTACCCCTCCCACGACTTATCTTTTTTGTTGCTTAAAGCTCAGTGGTGATTCCCATTGAGCGGGCGGTGCCGGCGATGATCTTGGCTGCTGCCTCAACATCGTTGGCGTTCAGGTCTGACATTTTTGCCTCAGCAATGCTGTGTACCTGGTCCTTTGTTAGCTTTCCAACCTTCACGGTGTGAGGGGTGCCACTACCCTTTGACACTCCAGCTGCCTTCTTGATTAGCTCAGCGGCAGGAGGGGTCTTCAGGATGAATGTGAAGCTACGGTCTTCGTATACGGTGATCTCCACTGGAACAACGTTGCCGCGCTGGTCAGCTGTGGCGTTGTTGTAGGCGGTGCAGAACTCCATGATGTTAACGCCGTGCTGACCTAGCGCAGGTCCGATTGGAGGAGCTGGGTTAGCAGCGCCTGCCTGGATCTGCAGTTTGATCAGTCCGGTGATCTTCTTCTTGGGTGCCATTATTTTTTTCTTTCCTTAGTTCAGCGGACCGACCTGGTCAAAGGCCAGTTCCACTGGAGTCTCGCGTTCGAATAGTGAAACCAAAACCGTGACCTTGCCGCTTTCTGGCTTGATCTCGGAGATTGTGCCGGGAAGGCCGGCAAATGAGCCGTCCTTGATCAAAATGCTTTCGCCGATCTTGAAGTCTATGTTTACCGGGATGGTGCGGGCCTTGGCCTTGCCACCGGTAACGCCTGCTGCCTTTGCGCTCTTTACCTCTTCGGTTTCCTCAGGGGTGAATAGCGGCTTCAGCATGTCAAATGCCTCTGCTGGCCTCAGTGGTGTTGGGTGCTGAGAGTTGCCAACGAATCCGGTAACAGCAGGTGTGTGGCGAACCAGAGTCCAGCTGTCCTCATTCATTTCCATGCGAACTAGCACGTAGCCGGGGATGCGAACCTTAGAAACTAGCTTGCGCTGACCGTTCTTGATTTCAATGGACTCTTCCATTGGAACTTCGATCTGCAGAATGTCATCGCCTCCGGCAAGTGCTGCCTTACGAGTTTCAATGTTCTGCTTCACACGGCGCTCATAGCCTGCGTAAGAGTGGATTACGTACCACTTGCCTGGCTGGCTGCGAAGTTCTTCGCGGAACTTGCGGTATGGGTCTTCTTCTTCAACCTCAGCCACTGGCTCAACAACTTCGGTTGACTCCTCCACAACGTGGAAGCCGTCCATCTCGTGCTCAGCCTCATCGGCTGCAGCTTCTAGGTCTACAGCATCCAGGTCGACATTTTCGTCAACTGCTGGCTCACCGATTTCTACCGGCTCGCTCTGGGCAACATCACTGAAATTCAAATCTGACACGTTCTACCTCTTATCCTGCGAACACAAAGGTCACGACGTTTAGGAACAGCCAATCAAGGCCGGAAATGATAAGCATTACAACTGCCACGAAAGCCAGAACGACTCCGGTGTAGTTGATTAGCTCTTTGCGGGTTGGCTTGGTTACCTTGCTTAGTTCAGCAAGTACTTGGCGAACAAACAGCACTAACTTCTGAATAGGGTTCTTTGTCTTAGCGGCATCGGCTTTCGCCTTTTCCACTAAGTCTTCTGAAGCCTTCTCGTTCTCTTCTGCCAACTTGACCTTCTTTCTTACGCAGGGCGGACAGGACTCGAACCTGCAACCTGCGGTTTTGGAGACCGCTGCTCT
>JAFMHN010000003.1 GCA_017854485.1 Aquiluna sp.
CTAAAGAATTACTTAGAAAAGCCGAGCCAATGGCTCGGTTTTTTTATTGCCCTGATTTAGCCATTGCTAGCAGTAATTTCTCGATGGAGTATTCCGGGTCGCGGCTGGCGCCCTTCACATCAGAATCTGTTTGCGCAGCCAGCTGCACCAACTCAATCAAATCGGACTCTTTCCAGCCAGCCAGTTCTTTCCTTGCTCGATCAAGCTGCCACGGCTGCATGCCAACAGCTGCCGCAGAAGCATTGCGGTCATTGAACAACCTCGCAAGTTGTCTTATCTTCATCGACAGCGCAGCGGTCAGGGCCACCGTGTCGAGGCCGGTTGCGAATCCATGCCGAAACAGGCGGATCGCTTCCGAGGCATTGCCGGCAAGAGCAGCGTCGGCGATCTTGAAGGCGTTAGTTTCGACGCGACCCTCGAAAGTCCTGTCCACGTCGGCTAGTGAAATGCTAGCTTTGCCAGACTTAGCAAGCTGGTCGCACGCGGCTCCCAGCTCACCCATGTCAGAACCGAAGGCTGTAATCAATGCCCTTGTCGCAGCTTGATCCACTGGAACACCTAGCCTTTGAAACTCTCGCTTCACAAAATCGATGCGATCGGCATCTTTCTTGACCTCATCACAAACGACATTCAGAGCCATAGGTGAAAGCGCCTTCTTGGCCTTTCCGTTGTGGCCGACCAAATTTGGCAGCCTCAACACAATCGTGCAGTTTTGTGGGCCGTCTTCAAAGAGCTTTAGTAAATCCTCAGTCAGGGACTCTGCTGCAGACTGAATCAGCACCATTCTGGGTTCCTCAAACAGTGATGGCGCTGCCAGGCTGAAGATCAATCCCGGGGAGTATTCACCGTCTTGCACCTCAGTGAATTCAAGATCAGGATGTTGAGCTTTCAGTTGGTCCTTGATTGACCGAGCGGCACGCTGCGCTAGGTAGACCTCCGGGCCAGTAATAAGAACAAGGCTCGCTGGAGCTGCTTGATGCCAATTGACTGTTTTGCCTGTGCTCACGCCGTCAGTTTACCTGCGGCAGAAATCTTCCAGCCTGCATTTTCGATCCAAAGCGCAATCGAGCCGAGCTCGTCGGTCCGAACCGAGCTGCCTGCATAATTTCTAGCCATGGTCAGAGCTTTGTTGGTTGGGTGCCCGTAGGGATTTCGGCCGACCGAAAAAATGGCAACCTCAGGCCCGAGTAGCCGAAACAGCTCGGCGGACTGATCGGCTGAGCCGTGATGGGCGACCTTTAAAAGCAGTGGCTTTCTTGTCAGCTCCCTGAGCGCGGCAGCTGAGTTTCTTAGCAGGCGCTGTTGACCAATTTCACCGAGGTCGCCGAGTGCAAGGGCTGAGAATTCGGCACCGATGAAGCTGATAATCACTGATGCGTCATTGCTGTCCTTTGCCTCCCAAGCGTTAGCTGTTGGAGACAGAACTTTCCACTGCAGATCCCCTAGCGACCCTGACATTCCGGCAAAACCCTGGTAGACCAGCACATTTGCACTATGGAGCTCCTGGTCAATCAGTGACACCAGAGGGCGGTCATCTTCGAATCCTGAAATTATGGCTCGACTCACCTGTCGATTTCTAAGGGCACCGTGGATTCCTCCAGCGTGGTCTGCGTCAAAATGAGTGATGACCAGCAAATCAATCTGGTCTACTCCCAGGTTCTCAAGGCATCTATCAATTGGTTCTGGCTCACGACCCACGTCAATCAGAGCGGTAACCCCAGCAGATTGGATGACAAGCGCATCTCCCTGACCCACATCACAATTCACCACATCCCACTCCCCCGCAAACTGTTGGTAGCGAAGCTGGTCGACGATGGACCAGGACAAGCTAATAGTGACCGCTCCAATCAAGCTGACCGCAAGCATCACTCGATAGCGCGCAAATTCTTGGTAGTAAATAGACAGCGCTAGACCGACCACAATAAAGGCCAAGACAATGCCTGCAGGGCCTGCCACAAAGTGAACCCTGGCAGCCGGCCAGCTCGACAGATTCGCTGCCACGACGGTTATCCACCAGGTTCCAAGTGACGCGACATAACTAATAGCAGAACTGATCAGCGGCAGCGGCATAGCCAGGATTAGAGCCGTGATGCCCAGCACAGTTACTGGTGCAACCACGGGCTCAACGATCAGATTGGCCAGCACCGAGTAAACCGGAATTGAGGGTTGCAGCATTAGCAATATCGGAGTGGTTACCAGCTGTGCCGAGAAGCTCGCCGCAAGACCTACGGCTACTAGCTTCGGAACATAGCGCGATGCCCACTGATAAATGGGCTTGGCGATTGTCAATAGACCAAGGGTTGCCAAGGCCGACAGCGAGAAGCCAAAGTCGACAGCCAGTCCAGGGTCGATTGCCAACAAAAAGATAATCGCCCAAGCAAGCGCGTAGATTGGGTTTGAGCCTCGACCAAGCCAAAGTCCTCCCGCGACAAAGGAAGCCATGGTTGCCGCCCGGAGAACACTTGATTCCGGCCCAACCACAAGCACATAGGCAACCATTACCGATAATGCACTGATGTACCTAGCGTTTCGAGACAGCGACAGCCCCGCTACAACCAGGTAACAAACCCCCATGATGATTGCCAGGTTTGCCCCAGATACTGCCACCAAATGTGTCAGTGAAAGAGTCTTCATTTGCTCGGCAACCTCGGCTGACAACAAATCCCGTTCGCCGATGGCCAGTCCGGCAACCAGCGCCTTAGAGTCAGCTGTAATCCCCTGGGCGTTCAGAACAAATGCGTGGCGAATAGACTCAATGAATTCAATTTTTGGATAGGACAACTTCAGCTGCGATTGTGTCCCTGGTGGTGCAGTTACCCACAGCGCGAGCCAGTAGAACCCCGCAATTGCAACAATCACAAAGTCAGCTTTTGCTTCAGCTGCTCAAACAGCTTGGCGCCGATGCCGGCTACCTCCAACAGTTGTTCAACGCCGGCGAACGAGCCGATCTGATCTCGATAGGCAATAATTCTTGCGGCAAGTGCTGGGCCAATGCCCGGCAGCTCCTCCAGCTGAGCGGCCGTTGCTTTATTTAGTGAGATGAACCCATCTTTGGAGTCGGTTGCCATTTGAGACTCGGCCAAGACCACGACCTGTTCACCATCAGAGACTAATCTGGCAAGATTCACGCTCGACTGCACAGCGGCGTCAGTGAATCCACCGGCAGCCTCAACAACGTCCCTGACTCTGGCCCCGTAGCTCACTTCATATAGGCCGGGCGCCTGGACCTCCCCCACAACATGAATGAAGATTTCACCGGAAATTGAAAAACTGCCACTTTGCTCTGGCGCCGCCTTAGGTGCCTGTGGGGCTGCATTGTTAGATAAGAGCACTCCAAAGAGCAACCCGACCAGCATTGCAGCAAGGATCAGCTGCTTGCGCTTTGTGGGATCTAGTGACTTTAGCCAGTCAATAAGCTTCTGCATTCCCCAAGAATTGCCAATAGACCGTGGCTCAGATCGGCCATGGGTTATCTCTGTTTATGGGGGACTATTTTGTGGCTATGTTGACAAGCTTCGGAGCTCGAACGATGACGTTTACGATCTCTTTGCCCTCGATGGTCCTTTGAACCGCCGCAGAAGCCATTGCCATCGCCTCTAACTCAGCGTCGGTTATGGACAGGTCAACCTCGAACTTGTCCCGAAGTTTGCCATCTACCTGCACTACGGCAACCGTGCTCTGTTCGACCAAGAGACTCTGATCAACCGTTCCAAACCCAGCCAAGGCCACAGCAGGCTCGTGACCGAGCAACTGCCACATGTCCTCCGAGGTGTAGGGAGCAAACAAACTCAGCGCCTTGGCTAGCTCTTCTGCGCCCTCTCGAACAGCAATGTCCTTAGGCCCGACGCCCTGATCAATAGCTTTGCGAAGGGCGTTAGTCAGCTCCATGGCTTTGGCCACGCCGACGTTGAACTTGTGAGCCTCGATTGCCTCTTCAAAACCAACCAGGAACTGGTGAGTTGCCTTGCGGACGCCCTTGTCGCCAGCAGCAAAGTCAGCGGTGGGCTCGCTATCAACATCTTTGGCTATTCTCCATGCGCGAGCCAAGAACTTGGCTGATGCAGCAGGCGAAACGTCAGCCCAATCGATGTCGTCTTCGGGAGGCCCGGCAAAGGCCATGGTCAGACGGATTGCGTCAACTCCATGGATATCCAGCTGCTCACTTAGTCGCACTAGGTTGCCTCGCGACTTGCTCATCGCCGAACCGTTCATCAAAACCATGCCCTGGTTCAAGAGCCTGGTGAATGGCTCTTCAAAATCAACCATTCCGATGTCGTGCAGAACCTTTGTGAAAAAGCGTGCATAGAGCAGATGCAGGATTGCGTGAGTTACTCCCCCGACATACTGGTCAACCGGTGCCCACTTCTTGGCTTCCGCAGGATCAAACGCGAATTCCTCGGAGTGTGGCGATAGGAATCTCAGGAAGTACCAAGAACTGTCAACAAAGGTGTCCATCGTGTCTGAGTCACGCTTTGCAGCACCACCGCAACTAGGGCAGGAAACATTCAGCCATTGATCGGCTGCACCCAGCGGAGAGGTTCCCTTTGGTTGCAGGTCTAATCCTGAACTGTCAGGCAGGGTAACTGGGAGCTGGTCCTGTGAAACAGGAACTTCGCCACACTTCTCACAGTGGATGATCGGGATAGGGGTTCCCCAGTAGCGCTGCCTTGAGATCAGCCAGTCTCGAAGCCTGAAGTTTTTCGACCCAACTCCGGTTCCCTTTGATTCTGCAATCTCAATTGCTTTTGCGATTGCATCTTGCTTACTCAGGCCATTTAGTTCACCAGAGTTCACAATTACGCCATCGCCACTTGTGGCTATGCCAGAAACAGCCGGGTCTTCTTCGCCGGTGTCCACGACCATTTTGATTTCAAGCCCCATTGCCTTGGCAAACTCAATGTCGCGGTCGTCGTGAGCCGGAACACCCATGATGGCTCCGGTGCCATAGTCGGCAAGCACATAGTCAGAGACCCAGATTGGAACCTGTTCGCCGCTGAGCGGATTGATCGCGTACTGCTCCAAGAAAACACCGGTTTTCTTGCGGTCCGTTGCAAGTCGCTCAATGTCATTTGCCTTTTTTACGCCATCCAAATACTGCTCGAACGCCTGCTGAACGGTGTCGGACGCATTTGCGGCCAGGTTCGCTGCCAATTCACTGTCTGCGGCTAGGACCATGAAAGTTGCACCAAAGAGCGTGTCCGGCCTAGTTGTAAACACCGAGATTTTTTGATCGGAATCAACGATGTTGAAGTCAATGTTTGCCCCCTGGGAGCGACCGATCCAGTTGCGCTGCATCGAAAGCACCTTGGAGGGCCACTTGCCCTCAAGCTGGTCCAGGTCATCCAAGAGCCGGTCGGCGTAGTCGGTGACCTTGAAGTACCACTGGGTCAGTGCCTTCTTGGTTACCACCGAGTCACAGCGCTCACACAAACCTTGAACTACCTGCTCGTTTGCCAAAACAGTCTGGCAACTAGGGCACCAGTTCACGTTTGAGTTCTTGCGGTAGGCAAGGCCCTTTTTGTAGAACTCTAGAAATAGCCACTGGTTCCAGCGGTAATAGAGAGGATCACAGGTTTGCAAGACCCTATCCCAGTCGAAGCTGCAGGCGTATCTCCGCATTGAAGCTTTTTGCTGAGCGATGTTTTCGTAGGTCCAATCCCGCGGATCTAAGCCACGCTTAATCGCCGCGTTTTCTGCCGGCAGTCCGAAGGCGTCCCAGCCAATCGGGTGCATTACGTTGTAGCCCTTCTGAGCCCAGTATCTGGCTATTACGTCTCCGAGTGCGTAGGCTTCGGCGTGGCCCATGTGCAGGTCCCCGGAAGGGTATGGGAACATGTCCAGAACATACTTGGTAGGCCTTGCATCATCTGCTCTAGATGAGTCGAAAGGCTTTATTTCGTCCCAAACCGGAAGCCATTTATTCTGGATTTCGGTGACGTCGTAATTCTCTTGCAATTAGCTACCTTCAACTTCGTTCAAACACATAGATTACCAACTGACCTCAGCTCCCATGGCCTCAACAAGCGCCATTGCCTTCAACTGGACTTCGGCGTGCTCAGTGGCTGGGTTCGAACCTGATGTAATTCCGCCACCCACCGCAATTCTTACTCGCGAGGCTTCAAAGATTGCAGTTCTAATAACCATGCCCAAATCCATGTCGCCGGTGGCACTAATCCAGCCAATCGCTCCTGCGTAAGCACCGCGCTCGCGCTTTTCCAGTTGCTCCAAAATTGCGCAGGCACTTATCTTTGGCGCTCCGGTCATCGACCCCCCGGGAAACAAAGCGCGCAAGGCATCAAACCCGGTTTTTGACTCCAGCAGCTCGCCGCTGACATCCGATACCAATTGGTGCACTGTCGAGTATGAGCGAATTGCCAGCAGTGACTCGACATTGACGCTGCCTGATTCACAGATGCTCGACAGATCATTTCTAATCAGATCTACAATCATCAGGTTTTCAGCACGTTCCTTTTCATCCGAGCCAAGTCGTTGCTGCAGCTCCAGATCTTCAGCCGGATCATTCGACCTGGGCCTGGTGCCCTTGATCGGAGAGCTAGTGACTCTTGAACCCTGAACGCTTATAAACCGCTCTGGAGAAATGCTCACATAGGTGGCCTGCTCTGTTTTCAAAAATGTGCAGTACGGGGCTGGGTGCGCCCTTCTGAGCCTGAGAAACAGCGCCAGCGGATCGCCTGCGTAATCTGCCTGCAGTTCGGTGGTCAAGCAAAGTTGATAGATGTCGCCTTTCGCAATGTGATTCTTCGCGGTTTCTATTTTCGCTAGATAGTCACTTTTTGAATCAAATGCACTGAACCTAGCGGCTGAAGCTGGATCATGAGCCATTTGGTAACTTGCGGCATCACCCCCGACCAGTGCCAGTCTTAGCAGAGCCGCGTGAAACCACTGCTTGAAGGCAGCCTCATCTGCGAAGTTTCCAAGGAAAAACATGGCGCGGTTGTCGTGGTCATAGACAAACGCCCTATCAACATCTATCCCAGAAACCTGAAGTCGGGCAGCCTCTGGAAGCGCATAGTTGATAACCCCGACAAACCCTGGCCGGAAACTAAATGGCAACTGCCCTTGGCTAGAGTCAGGCTCTGAGGCTGGCATCTGCTCTGAGTAGAGTCCGGAGCCAATGATCGAGTAGCGAGAATCATGGTGATGCTCTCGATCGAGCCAAAATGAATTAGGGCTAGCGGCAAAAAATGACACGAAAGTGTCAGGGATTGGGCTCCAGCCCTCAATGCGTTCGCTGAAAAGTGGCAATCTTTAGTCCTTTAGACCCGTAATCTTGTTGAGATGAGCGTAACGGGTGATGTCTACCAATTCACGGGTAATGACCTGATGCCGGTCGACCACGCCATCCCAGGCTCACTCTCGGTGGCAGACAGCTGGCTGGTGAACGAGGGCATGGTTCGCGGATTAGACCGTCACTTTGCGCGTTTTGCTAGATCGGTTGCTGGCATTTCTCGGCCAGAGCTGCTTGATTTCTTCGACGCGGTTATTGCCGCCACACCACTGGAAGAATCCTGGTTTCCGAGAATCGAATTTCGCCATTTTCAGCCAATTGGTCAGCAGCTATTTTTCAGAATCCGACCGGCACCGATTAGAAGCCCCCACTGCACGCTTTGGTCACTCAACGAGCCAGACCCGCGAAACCAACCTTTAGTCAAAGGGCCGGATCTCTCGGTCTGCCAAAAGCTTAGGAGGCAGGCAAACCTGCATGGAGCAGATGAGGCTGTCATTCTCGATGCCGATGGCCACGTAGCAGATGGTGCACTGTCTTCCATCGTTTGGTGGGAGGGAGACGTCCTTTGCGGTCCGGATGATTCCACTGCTTGGCTACCCTCGGTAACAAGGTCGCTGGTTTTCGAACTGGCAAACCAGGCTGGGTATGAAACTAGAGAGGTGCGCAAGCAGCCTCAGGATCTAGAGGGCCTTGAAATCTGGAGCCTCTCGGCACTCCAGGGCATAAGACTGGTCACTGCATGGGGTGACATGCCTGTCTCGGGAGCAAAGAAGTTGAATTCATTCCGGAAGCGCCTAGAGATGCTATCGGGCCCAATTGGAGACACTCCATTGGAGCTCTCTCAGAGGAATTAGTTGTGCTTCATCTAGCGGTTATGCAGGGTTTTTTGTAATTAATCAACAGAATCAAAATTTGATTTTGTAAATGTCCTAGTCAAGTCATACACTTCTAACTCATCGAACATTTGTTCGAATAGTTAGAAGGGGCGCTAGCTTTGGAAATTGAGCTTGCTACTGGTGTCATGCTTGACGCCGATGGAGCACCCGCGTCTTTTGACTGGCGTGGGGAACTTTTTCTAACCTCTTCCAGGCCAGTTCGTTGGTATTCCAGATCGCTTTGGTGGCAACATGCCGGTCAAGCCGAGGTCGGTCAGGGTCGCAATCTAGTTGAAACCGAAATGTGGCGATTGTGGGCGGCAAGCACCACCGGTAGATACTTTTTTCAGCTGCGCCACCAACTACCAGAAGACAGCTGGGAAATTGAAGAGGCTACCGGCTAAATGGGCTTTAGCCACCTCAACGTCAGCTCTGCCTTTTCTGCCCACTATGGAGTGAACCGCCCGGAACAGCTTGCTGCCGCTGCTTCAGCCATGGGTTCTAGCGGTTTAGCAATTACAGATCGCGATGGCCTCTACGGGGCCGTGAAGCACATTGGTGCCTGCATTTCAGTTGGCATAAGTCCGATAGTCGGCGTGAACCTAAAAATCACCGGAGAGCAGGACCTTGGTCGTGTGGTGATCCTTGCACATGGTCACAACAGGGGCTTGGGTTGGGCCACACTTTGCCGGATTGTGTCCCTGGCGACAAGCCGCAAGGGTCGTAAAAAGGAAACTTCACTGTCTATCCGCGAACTAGCAAGTTTTTTTGAGGATCAGGCAAACTGCACTATTTTGCTCGGCCTGGAAAGCTCTCTGAGCAGGTTGGTGCTAAAAGAACCAGGCCAAGCTAAAGAGCTCTGTGAATTCTGGAAGGAGCAGTTTCCAACTCCGGGCTCCCTGGCAATTGAAGTCGTGAACCACATGACAGAGCCAGGGCTGATTGGTTCAACAAAACACGCACGGGCAATGTTGGACCTGGCGGCAGCAACTGGTATTTCAGCCGTAATCACCAATGCCGTTCGTTACATAGAGCCAGATGGGGCACTTACGGCCGATGTTTTGGATTCAGCCAGACACTTGGAACCACTTGGTTTATTTGAGCCACAGCCGAATGCTCAGGCATGGCTAAAGCCAGTCTCAAAGATTGCCGCCCTGGCACTGGAGGTGACCGAGGACACAAAAAGGTCAATGACCCTGATCGAGAACACCGAGCAATTGGCCAGCAACTGCTTTCTGGATCCAGAACAAGACTGCGGCTGGAATCAACCAAAAACTCCAGAAAAAAGTGCACTTGGAATAACCGGAAACCCGTTTGAGGTGCTCTGGCAAAAAACCCATTCAGCCATCAACTGGCGATACCCAGAGATAAAGGCAGCCGAGCTTGCAACAGTTCAGCATCAGCTTTCCAAAGAGTTAATTTCAGTAAATAAGCTCGGGTTTTCAACCTACTTCCTCACGGTTGCCGATGTTGCGCAAATGATCAGAGATATGCGCATCAGAATTTCGGCAAGGGGTTCGGGGGCTGGCTCGCTGATTAATTACCTGCTTGGCATAAGCGGAGTTGACCCGGTAGCCGAAGGTTTGCTCTTTGAGCGTTTCTTGTCGACCGAGCGCAGCACGCTGCCGGATATCGACATAGATGTTGAGTCGGCAAGAAGGCACGAAATATACCGAGCCATTTTCCGGCGCTACGGAGGCAACCGGGTAACGCTGCTTTCCATGCAATCTACCTATCGCGGGCGCGGAGCGGTCCGGGATGGCGGATTGGCACTTGGTCTGGAGGATGAGCAGATTGACGAAATAGCAAAAAACATGTGGCGCTTTTCAGCTCGTAATTTCCGAACTGAGTTGAACCAGAAGCCTGAGCTCGCAGAATTTTCAAAACTCACCGAGACCGATAGAAAGCTGAACCTGCTGGTGGATATAACCCAGCGACTAGACAGGCTCCCCCGGCACATTTCAATGCATCCCTGCGGAGTTATTTTGGGCGATTCAAGTCTTCTAGATCTAACACCCACCGAGCCAAGCGGTATGGGGCTGCCGATGAGCCAGTTCGACAAAGACGACATGGACCCAATGGGTTTTTTGAAGCTGGACGTACTCGGGGTCAGGATGCAAAGTGCAATGGCCTACACAGTCAAAGAGATCAAGAGAGTCAAGCAAGTGGACCTTGATTTGGACAGAGTGGACAAGGATGATCCAGCTGTCTACAAAATGATTCGAACCACCAACACTCTGGGACTGTTTCAAATAGAAAGCCCCGGTCAGCGTGAACTAACCGGAAAGCACCAGCCAACAAAGTTCAACGATCTAACCATGCAAATTTCACTGTTTAGGCCCGGCCCCATGAAGGGCAACATGATCAAGCCTTATCTGGATGGGCGACACGGCTTCATTGAACCTGACTACATGCACAGAGACCTCAGAGATATTTTGGAAGAGAGCTATGGAGTAGTTGTTTTTCACGAGCAGTTGATGCGGATTATGAAGGTTATGACCGGCTGCACATTAGCCCGGGCCGATGAGATGAGGCGCCAACTCGGCAAGCCCGCAAAGGCTCAAGGCGTGGCAACATACTTCAAGAAAGCGGCGGCGGCCAGAGGCTACAGCCAGCAGGTAATCGACAAGGTGTGGTCGGTGCTCGAAGGGTTTGGAAGCTTCGGCTTCTGCAAGGCACACGGTGCCGCCTTTGCGGTCCCCACGTATCACTCTGCTTGGCTAAAAACCCACTACCCAACTGAATTCATTTCAGGTTTACTAACTCACGACCCGGGCATGTATCCGCGGCGACTATTGCTGGCGGAGGCAAGAAGGCTTGGGGTGAAGCTGCTTGGCATAGACGTCAACCGATCTACCAATGAATACCTTGTCGAGAAACACGATGGTGACGTGGCGGTTCGCGTGTCGCTATCCGAGATTGCAGGAATCTCCAAACCGGAAGTTGAACGAATAATCTGCGAACAGCCGTTTCAGAACGTCACTGATTTTTACCTAAGAGCAAGGCCATCCAGAAGAACCCTTGAGAAACTTGCGCTTGTTGGAGCACTTGATGCAGTTGCCGGCATTCAAGGTGAGGCCGCTGTCCATAACAGGAGCGACCTGCTTGTGAAAATAAGGCAGCTTGCCGCCAAAGCAGCACCGAAACTTGATGCCAACCAGCTTAGTTTTGATCTAAAGAATTTAGATCAGCTTCCAGTTGGCAATGCCCCGATTACCAAAGAGCTGGAACTTGAATCAGAGCTGGCAATAACCAAGATGGATATCACCCGGCATCAAATTGAAAAATTTCAGCAGATGCTCGACGAAATGGGGGTTGTTAGGGCCGGTGAACTAATTGGCATCCGCAGCAACACAGAGGTTTTGGTTGCAGGTGTAAGGGTTGCAACCCAGACTCCCCCGATGCGCAGTGGCAAGAGGGTTGTATTTATAAGCCTGGATGACGGCACTGGTTTGGCGGACGCAACATTCTTTGACGAGGCCCAGCGCAGGTGCAGCAATCTGCTATTTCAAAACAAGCTATTGCTAATTTCCGGAAAGACTCGTCGCACCGGAGTGCGCGGAGTTTCAGTCCTTGCTGAGAACGCCTGGGATTTACGCCAGCTGTGGCAACAGTGGCAGCAACGAGCCTCTTAGTCCTGGTTGAAAATTGCGACCAGGCGCAAAATTTCAACATATAGCCAAATCAAAGATGCTGTAAGCCCAAAGGCAGCACGCCATTCCATTTCCTGTGGCCAACGCTGACTAACGCCCTGGCTAATAACCTCAAAATCAAGATTCAAAGTGAAGGCGGCAAGACCAACACCAGCCAATGCGATCAGCCACCCGAACGGAGAGCTGTAAATGCTAACCCCGGCGAACATCGCAAAGCCCAGATTCACAAGTGCAAAGACCAGGTAGCCAGTAATCGCAAAGGTCATGAAACGAGTAAAGCGCTGGTTTACTTTGACCCATCCAAAACGGTAGGCGGCAAACATGGTCCCGGCAGTTGCAAAGGTTCCAACCACTGCAGTTTGGACAATTCCCGGATACTGCATCTCGAGCAGACCGCTGATGCCACCAATGAAAACTCCTTGAACCAGGGCGTAGGCCATGTAGAGACCAGGGCGAACCTTCTTGCTGAAGCTAGCCCAGAGCCCGAGCCCTAAACCGACAAACATTGCAGGGAAAAACAGCGAGTAAAGCTCAAAGAACCAAGTCACTCCCGCTCCAGCCAATACGGCCACGAATAGGCCGATCACCTTGGAGGTAGTTCCCTCCATGGTCATTGGGGTTGTGGTCATTCTTTCGAATTCGGCATTAACCTGCTGCTGATCGCGCTGGCTGGCACTTAGGCCAGTGCGCATGCTTTGGTTGAAGGCTGGGTTGTGAGAGATGGCCACGCTGTTCCTTTCATAAGCAATGAAAAAATCCTAAGTGAATTTCCTGAAAAGCTGCTGCTAGTCAGCTCTGAGTTCAATAATCCCTAGACTCGGGAAAATGAAGATAAAGGTTCACGTCAAGCCGGGTGCCAAAGGCCCAGAAAGCCTCGCGCTGACTGAAGACGGAATCTATGTGGTGAAGATCAAGGCCAAGCCGGTCGATGGCGCCGCGAACCAGGCGGTGATCAAGTTCATTGCAGCAGAATTTGGAGTGAAGCCAAACAGGGTCAGAATAACTTCGGGATTCAAGTCGAGAATCAAATATCTAGAGATCGATACCGAGATTTGAGATTGGGTTCATGAGTGGACCTGAGGGGACTCGAACCCCTGACCCCCTGCATGCCATGCAGGTGCGCTACCAGCTGCGCCACAGGCCCATGAACTGCCTTAGTCTACACAAAAAACTTAGGCGATAGATACAACCGGGCAATCACTCCAAAGTCGTTCCAGTGAATAGAACTCACGTTCCTGCTCGTGCATCACGTGCACAATCAAGTCACCAAAATCCAGCAGGATCCAGCGCCCAGCTTGCCTGCCCTCTCGGAATCGGGCCTTGATTTTACGCTCCAAAAACTCATCCTCAATCGCATCAGCAATTGCCTGGGTTTGACGTTCGTTGGTGGCACTGACAACCAAGAACACCTCGGCTAGGGCGAAGGGCTCAGTTACATCCAGCGCGACTAGGTTCTCTCCGAGCTTGTCCATGGCAACCTTGGCTGCGATTTGAACTAGTTCTTTAGTTTCTTTGGTTGCTGGCACTGAATTAGCCTCCCAGGGCTCCGAGTATGGTGATGCTTGAAAGTATGGCAGTAATTGCCAGGGCTAGTGCACCAAGCGCTAAAGCCCAAGGCTTCCACCAACCCCTGCGAAGTACTGACTGCGGGACAACCCCAACCGGTGAGCGCTGGTCTATCAATTCAGAGGCGCTGATGGGGTTCACGAGTGAGACGACCCCAACCACTGCATCCTGGCTGGTGTATTCGTGGTCTATGTCGTAACCAGCCGGTTGCGAATCGGTACCCGGGTCAGAAACTATCGAAATCGAACCGGTGATCGTCATTTCACCGGTGTCGACTGGAAGCATGATTGCGTCTGTTGTGGTGTCGAGAATTATTGACTGAGTAGTTGGCTCAGACAAGATGTTGGCTCCGGTGAAAAATACTTCTTCGATCGACTGATCCGGCAAGTCCAGTGGAGCAAAAGTAGTGGGGTTGACAGGAGCCTCCTCCAACACAGCATCCAGCGGCTCACTAAGAACATCTCTGATTTGCCGTCTGCTTGATGGCGCCGATGGTTCGGGGGCGCCTTGTGCTTGCTCTTCAACAGCGGCTGCGGCTTGTGGCGCCGATGAGTCCGCGACCACTGAGCCTGATGACCCAGCATTCAAAAGGCCCATTTCCCGCATCTGTCGCCTGGTCAGATTCGGCTGCGACTCAGGCTCGGGCGGCTCTATAGGCACTGGAGGAGGAGATAGGTCGACCTGCATGGTCTGTTGCTCTTGAGGAGCTTCAGCAAGCTCTGCCTGCCGCTCCAGAGCACGTAATTCTCTTCTTGTCAAAGGCACATTCACTTGGCACCGCCGTAAAGCGAGTGCTTAGCGATGTACTGAACGACGCCATCTGGCACCAAATACCAAATTGGCTTCTTTTCTTCAGCGCGCTTGCGGATGTTCGTGGAAGAAATAGACAGAGCAGGGACTTCGATAACCGAGATCTTCGCATCGGGAGCCTCTGGCAGCTCCAGGGTGTGGCCAGGCCTACTAACGGCCACGAACTCGGCCAGGGACCAAACCTGATCTATTTCCTTCCAAGCAAGAATCTGTGCAATGGCATCGGCACCTGAAATAAAGAACAGATCGGAGTCTGGTCTTTCGCTGGCGATGTCGGTAAGCGTATCGATTGTGTATGTGAGTCCAGGACGATCGATGTCAATCCGACTTACGGTGAACTGTGGGTTGGCAGCGGTTGCGATGACCGTCATCAAATAGCGGTGCTCGGCAGAGCTCACGGCCTTCTTGTGCCAGGGCTGTCCGGTCGGCACGAAGATAACTTCATCGAGCGAAAGTGCTGCTGCTACCTCACTGGCCGCTACCAAGTGACCGTGGTGAATGGGGTCAAAAGTTCCACCCATCACACCAATGCGTGGTCGCTTGGAGTTCATAGTCTCTAGTGGTGAGCCTTGTTAGTCGATTCCTTGTGTGAATGGCGATTCGCAACATCACGGTAGGACCAGGTTACAAAGGCCAGGGACAAGAAGGCTGCCATTGCTATTACGCCGAACAAAATCGCTGGAATTGGGAGTTCTTGTTCGAAGACGATAACGCCTTCGGATGCGAGTAATGAAATCAATTTAGCTCCTTCTACCTCCCTAGTTTAGCTACGGACTTGCCCGTTACCGCGAACTAACCACTTGGTTGATGTTAATTCTCGCAAACCCATTGGCCCTCGAGCGTGCAATTTTTGCGTTGAAATGCCAACTTCAGCACCGAGCCCAAACTCCCCGCCGTCGGTAAACCTGGTCGAAGAATTAACCATCACAACCGAAGAATCAATCTCCTGAAGGAATCGTTCAGCGTTTGATATTGACTCGGTAAGGATGGACTCTGTGTGCTTGGTTGAATATTTCGAGATGTGAGCAATGGCTTGATCCAGGCTATTCACTATGCGAACCGACAGCTCCAAGCCCAGGTATTCGGTTGCCCAGTCCTTATCAGTTGCGGGAATTGAACCCGGCATCAGGGCGATGCTCTGCTCACAGGCATGGACTAGTACTGAGCTTTCCGTGAGAGCCTTTGCAAGCTTAGGCAAAAGCTCTGCAGCCACCTGTTCGTGCACCAGCAGAGTCTCAAGTGAGTTGCAAACAGAGGGGCGCTGGGCCTTGGAATTGACGATGATTGGAATGGCGAGCTCGACATCGGCTGAAGCATCGACAAAGATGTGGACAATTCCATCGCCAGTTTCAATAACCGGCACCTTTGATTCCGTGACCACGGTGTGAATCAGGTTCGCGGACCCTCTTGGGATCAAAACATCTACCAAGCCTCGTGCTTGCATTAGCTCAACAGCGCCATTGCGGCCAAATGGGTCCACAGTCGCAACTGCACTCGACGGCAAATCGGCGCCAATAAGGCCCTTTTGAATCAGAGAAATCAGCACCTTATTTGTGTTTTCGGCCGCACTTCCTCCACGCAGCACGGCACAGTTGCCGCTCTTGATTGCCAGCGCAGCGATGTCAACGGTCACATTTGGGCGAGCTTCGTAGATGCATCCGATCACGCCGAACGGAACCCGAACCTGCTGAATCATCAAGCCATTGGCTAAAGTCCTGCCTTGAACCGAGTCCCCTACCGGGTCAGGAAGCGAAATGATTTCTCGCACTGCTGAGGCCAAGGACGTGACCCTATTGGCATCGAGCCGCAACCTGTCCTGGAGTGCTCTAGATAACCCTGATTGCTCTCCGGCAGCCAAATCCAGTTCGTTGGCCGCGATGATTTCACTAACGTTAGCTTCGAGTTCTTTAGCAATGCCCTCGAGCGCTAGATTCTTTTGAGTGGTGCTGGCTCCAGCCATCGAGACAGTCGCAGCCTTCGAGGCCGCCAATAGCTCTTGAATGTCCATTTTGAAATCCTAAGCCTTGATTGCCGGTTCAAACCAGGTGTGTTTGCAGCTTCCATCAATCAGATTCCCGACGTTTTCGGTGGCCGTGAGGATCACGCCAACACCTCCCGCCGTTGCAAGCTGAGCTGCAGCAAGCTTGGTCAAAGCACCGCCGGTGCCATAACCAGTAGAGGTTCCCGAGACCTCAACATGGTCCAAATCGCCACCGTATGTAACAACTGGAATGTGCACAGCATCAGGTTGCTGCGGAGGCTTGCTGTAGAGACCATCAATGTCACTTAGAAGAATCAAGAGATCAGCCTGGGTAATTTTCGCAACCCTAGCCGCCAGCTGGTCATTGTCACCAAACCGAATTTCGTGTGTTGCCACAGAGTCGTTTTCATTGATGATCGGAATCACACCAATTTCCAGGAGTCGATCAAGTGCCCTGAGCGCATTACTCGCGGTTATTTCGCTGTCTAGATTCTCAACGGTAAGCAGAATCTGGCCAGGCATTAGCTCGTGCCGAGCAAGGGACTTTTCGTAGCGGCTCATCAGTTTTGCCTGGCCGATGCTGGCAAGCGCTTGTGAGGTTGGAAGGTCGTCTGACTTCACTGTCAGCCCAAGGATCGGTGCTGCTGTGGCAATAGCACCGGAGCTAACAATCAAAACCTCTTTGCCGGCTGACCTAAGTTGTGCCGACAAGTCAACGATGCGGTCCAGCTGAGCCTCATTGGCTCCAGTAATTGAGCTTGATCCAACCTTGATGATTATTCTGGTGCTGTCAGCAATTGCCTTCGAAGTTTTCAACTTTCCTCTTCTTCAACAAAAACGCTGGCCTCTCTAACCGCTTCACGTTCTTCGCGACCACGGGCCCTTTGATCCATCATCGAATAATACTCATCGCGACGCTGCTGATTAGTGCGCCTATTTTCACCATCGGCTAATGGTGACATTTCAGCCAGCTCGGCCACAGAGGCAACCAACGGATCCCAGTCAAACACCACACCATTACCTTCGCCGATGATTACGGTTGAACCACGCTTGGCACCAGCTCGTATTAGCTCATCCTCGACACCGATTTTTGCAAGTCGTTCGGCAAGATATCCCACGGCCTCAGTGTTGCCAAAGTCAGTCTGGGCAACCCAGCGCTCAGGCTTGGCACCCATGATTCGGAATACATCCTCCCCGGAGATTGATTCTTTGCGAACCAAGTAGTGTCCGTCATCAACCTTGTTGGCGATCAAGGAGAACCGCTTCTGAGTTGAAGACACTAGGTTCTTTCGAGCAGTTTCAACCGCGGTGCTAAGAGCGAAGTTCAACTCCTTTAGTCCCTCGTGGGTGGCTGTTGAAATTAGGTAGACGGGGTAACCCTGCGCCCGGAAGTCCTCGGCCACGAATTCCGCCAATTCCTTAGCATCTGGGACATCAATCTTGTTTAGTGCAATCAGCTGGGGTCGCTCATGCAAAGGAGTCTGTCCCTCAGGGACCTGATAGTCGCGAAGCTCAGCCAGGATCACGTTGAGGTCGCTCATCGGATCTCTACCCGGCTCCATAGTGGCGCAATCAATCACATGCAGCAGCGCACTACATCTCTCAACGTGGCGGAGGAAATCAAGACCCAGACCCTTGCCCTGACTTGCTCCCTCAATAAGACCCGGAACATCAGCAACGGTGTAGCGCTGCTCTCCGGCCTGGACAACTCCAAGGTTGGGGTGCAAGGTGGTGAAGGGGTAGTCGGCAATTTTCGGGCGAGCAGAGCTCATGGCCGCAATAAGTGAAGACTTGCCGGCACTAGGGAACCCAACCAGTGCCACATCCGCGACCACCTTGAGCTCGAGAATAATGTCACCCTGCCAACCAGGGACGCCAAGCAAGTGAAAGCCGGGTGCGATTCGTTTTCTGTTGCTCAAAGCTGCGTTACCGAGGCCGCCTTGACCGCCCTGGGCAACAACTAGTTCCATACCGGGCGCATCCAAGTCAGCAATTAGCTTGCCTTTGGCGTCCTTAACAACGGTTCCTACGGGCACCTTCAGAGCAATGTCGCCGCCATGAGCGCCGTTTCGGAAATCACCAGCACCGGCAGCACCGTGGAGACCCGTCCGGTGCGGACGGTGGTGGTAATCCAGCAAGGTAGTGGTGTTTAGGTCCGTAACCAGTGAGATGGTCCCACCATCACCACCGTTTGCTCCATCTGGTCCAGCAAGCGGCTTGAACTTCTCGCGCTTGGTGCTGGTACACCCATCGCCACCATTTCCGGCAGCAAGATGCAGGGTAACTTGATCGACGAATGTGACCATCATGCCTCCCTAAAAAAAAGAGGCGGACCTTTTATCCAGGTCCGCCTCTGTAAAAAAACTGTTACTGGGTAACGATATTTACAACTCGGCGGCCAGCCTTTGCACCGAACTCAACGGCACCGGCAGCAAGAGCGAACAGAGTGTCATCCTTACCGCGACCAACGTTTACACCCGGGTGAAAGTGGGTGCCGCGCTGTCTGACAAGGATCTCACCGGCGTTTACGGCCTGGCCATCGTGGCGCTTCACGCCTAGGCGCTGAGCGTTTGAATCGCGACCGTTACGTGTGGAGCTAACTCCCTTTTTGGATGCCATTGTCTAACTCCTACTTACTTGATCTCTGTGACCTGAACACGAGTTAGGTCCTGGCGGTGGCCCTGACGCTTCTTGTATCCAGTCTTGTTCTTGTACTTCTGAATCGAAATCTTTGGGCCGCGAGTCTGCTCCAGAACCTCGGCAACAACCTTTACCTTGGCAAGACTCTTGGAATCAGAGGTGACCTTGTCACCATCAACCAACAAGACTGCAGGCAGCTCAACAGAGCCCGATGAGGCTGCAATGCGGTTCATGGTCACTATTGTGCCGACCTCGACCTTTTCCTGGCGTCCACCAGCGCGAACAATTGCGTAAACCACTTTGAAACCTAACTATTAGGGAAAACTTGTCTGACCACAGAACGCGGTCAACAGCCTCGAAGTTTAGCAAATAAAACAAGCGGAGGCAACATAAAAACGCGTATTTAGTCCGTTGTCTTTTTCACTTTGCCAACCGAAGACGCCCTGCGACGCTTTGGCTTAGCTGGCACCTGTGGTTCTGGAAGGGAATCTAGGACCGCATTTAGAATCTCAGTCTTACCCTCCGGCTCCTTTTGCTCCGGCTCAGCCGCAACTTCTTCCGAGTGTCCGGCGGATGCGATTTGATTCACAACGCTCTTGAAAGCATCTGCCTGCTCAGCTGTAACGATCTTCTTTACAACTTGAGTCTTTGGCTTTTCCTTCTTCTTTCCGCGTTTTGGCTCGGAAACTTCAGGCATTTTGAATCGAGGCTCATCGTGAACCACAACTCCCCTGCCGGCACAGCAGTCACAGGGCTCAGAGAAGGTCTCGAGCAGACCCAGACCGATCTTCTTTCGAGTCAGCTGCACTAGACCTAGGGATGTAACCTCGCCAACCTGATTCTTAGTACGGTCCCTGCTTAGGCACTCGAGCAGTCGCCTGCGCACCATTTCCTGGTTGGATTCTTGAATCATGTCGATAAAGTCGACCACGACGATTCCACCAATATCACGCAGGCGCAACTGGCGAACCAGCTCCTCTGCGGCCTCAAGATTGTTCTTGGTTACAGTCTCTTCCAGGTTTCCACCAGAACCGATGAACTTACCTGTGTTCACGTCAACCACGGTCATGGCTTCGGTTCGGTCTATTACCAACGAGCCGCCCGATGGCAAGAACACCTTGCGATCAAGCGCCTTGGCTATTTGATCGCCAAGTCGGTACTTGTCAAAAATGTCCTCTTGGTCGCTGTACTCAACCAATCGCTCAAGCAGCTCTGGAGCCACTGACTCTAGGTAGTGGCGAATTGTCTCCAGTGAATCTCCACCGGAAATAACTAGCTCATGGAAATCTTCGTTGAAGACATCGCGAATGATTTTGACCAGTAAGTCTGGTTCGCTGTGAAGCAAAGTCGGTGCCTTGCCCTTGGCAACCTGGGCATTGATGTCTTCCCATTGGCTCTTGAGTCTCTCAACATCAAGAGTCAGCTGATCCTCTGTCGCGCCTTCTGCAGCGGTCCTGACAATCACACCAGCATCTTCCGGAAGGGCGTGCTTCAGAATCTGCTTTAGACGCTGGCGCTCTCCCTCAGGAAGCTTTCTGGAGATTCCGGACATGTTACCGCCTGGAACGTACACCAGGAAGCGCCCCGGTAGCGAAATTTGAGAAGTAAGGCGAGCACCTTTTTGTCCAACTGGGTCCTTGGTCACCTGCACCAAAACATGATCTCCGGACTTCAGGGCAAGTTCGATGCGACGTGGCTGGTTGCCAGTCTCGGCAGCCTCCCAGTCAACCTCACCTGAGTAAAGCACCGCGTTTCTGCCGCGCCCAATGTCAAC
Organism: Aquiluna sp.; assembly: GCA_017854485.1. GTDB lineage: Bacteria > Actinomycetota > Actinomycetes > Actinomycetales > Microbacteriaceae > Aquiluna. The sequence goes on from JAFMHN010000003.1 coordinate 20,549, forward strand.
GAACGCTGCCTCCATGGATGGGAGCACGTTTTGAACTTTTCCTAGGTAGACATTGCCGATTAGTGAACCACCTTGGCTCTCAGCCACATAGTGCTCAACCAGTAAGCCATCTTCAAGAACGCCAATTTGAACTCGGGCATCCTTTTCGCGGACGACCATTCTTCTATCGACCGATTCGCGCCGTGCCAAGAACTCAGACTCAGTGACAGCAGTTCGGCGGCGACCAGAGTCACGAGAGTCTTTGCGCCTGGCCCGCTTGGCCGCAACCCTAGTTGAGCCAGCCTCTTTTTCCTCTGCTGGCTGATCCGCCTGCTTCTTGGATTGATTTGGTTCGGTCTTGGTTCGGGTTCTAGTTCGTGCTGCTGGAGCGCGTTTCGGCGCCTCAGTCGCTTCCTCGTCGGCAAGCTTTCCGCTGCGCGGATTCACCTTGGGAGTCGGGAGGTCTGGTGCCTGGAAAATTAGCTGAGTAGTCAGCGGTTTCTTTGGTTCTTCTTTTTTGGTAGCCACTTGTGCCCTATAAAGCCCTTTGGTTCACACCCGTGAGGCCATTCTCGTGGTTCAAGCCGCAGCCGGAACCTAATTCTTATCGTCGGGGCATGTCGCTCGCCGAACAAATCTTTGATGCAAGTGTGATCGCATCTTTGTGTCAAGTATGCCATGGGTTGTTATATAAATGGGATAATTTGAAGATGCTATTTCCAATCGCCCTAATTTCGCTCGGTGTAATGGGCTGGATTGCAAGCTTCGGTTTGACTCTGGAGCGATTGCACGTTGCCGCAAATCCGCTGGCTTCAACTTCTTGCGACATCTCACCGTTTCTTAGCTGCAAGTCTGTAATGCTCAGTGAGCAGGCCGCTCTGCTGGGTTTCCCTAATCCGCTAATTGGCTTAGCAGCGTTCTTTGCTCCCGTAGTAGTGGGAATGGCAATGCTTGCCGGAGCAAAATTTGCTCCGTGGTTCTGGCGCTTATTCCTTGCCGGACATGCCGGCGCCTTCGTTTTTGTTATTTGGCTATTCACCCAGTCGGCTTACGTAATTGGCTCACTTTGCATTTACTGCATGGTTGCCTGGACTGCCACCATTCCACTGTTCTGGATGACACTCGGTCGAACCCTAAACGACGGGCATCTGGGAAAAAGACCCAAGCTGGGCGAGTTTGTCTACTCCTGGAGCTGGGTCCTGAGCCTAATGACCTATTTGATTCTTGCCGTTTTGATTTTGGTGCAGTTCTGGGAGTTCTGGCCGACTCTGTTCTAGTTCTGCTCAAACCAAAGTGCGAGTTCGCGCTCGGCGCTCTCGTCTGAGTCGGAACCGTGCACAAGGTTTTGAACCACCTTCGTGCCCCAGTCTCGACCTAAGTCGCCCCTGATGGTTCCTGGAGCCGCCACGGTTGGATCGGTGGGTCCAGCAAGTGCTCGGAAGCCTTCGATGACGCGGTTCCCCTCTAGCGCGATAGCTACGACCGGGCCGGACATCATGAATTCCATAAGTGGCTCGTAAAACGCCTTACCCTCGTGCTCCGCGTAGTGCTTGGCAAGCAGCTCCCGAGAGGGAGTTAGCTTCTCTAACTTGGCGACTTGATAGCCCTTTTGCTCACAGCGGGAGATGATCTCGCCAATCAGGTTCCTTCGAACGCCGTCTGGCTTAATTAGAACTAGGGTCTGCATCTTCGGTGAGTCCTTTCAATTTGTCCACATTCGCGCGAGCTTTGTCTATTGTGCCACCGGCAACCAGAGCCCAAATCCACATACCGGCCACAATGGACCCGATAACAAACATGCCCCACAGCCAAAATCCCGAGGCCAGCACTGCAATCTGGATCAACCAGCCCAGGGCATAGCCAAAGGGCTTGGACAGCAGGGCCGGGGTCAAAATGCAAAGCAGCGCCACTGTCAAGCCAATGGCCCAAATAATTTCTGTTTGAGGAAGATTTGGGCTGATGTCCGCGGCCTTTAGACCGAAGGCCGTCAGGGTGGCGAAGAAAACCACAAAAGCTTCAAAGCTCAGCGCAATCGAAGCCAGTGCTCTTTTTGAGGATTTACTCTTCACCATCATCCTTGTCTTGAAGCCTTTCGAGAAGTGCCCCAACTAAATAGAGGGAGCCACTAACAAAGACCGGCCGGTTGGTTTCTGCACCAAGTTTAAAGGCACTTCCATACGCCGACCAAAAATCCTCGTCAATTTCATCGACCAACACGCCCTGGTCGGTAAAGACCGCCTCCAGTTCCGCTGCCGGAATTCCCCTACCGCCGGGAACGCTAGTGATTATGAGGTGTTCGAAAACTCCTGCAAGCTCTAGGGCGCTTGAAACAAGGTCTTTGTCGCCTACCATTCCAACCACACCGATTGCCTTTGGCGCTGCAAAGTGCCAGTTCATGGCTTCACGCAGGCTCTCCAGTCCAGCTGGGTTGTGAGCACCGTCTAGAACAACCAGAGGCTCCTTGCTGACTACCTGCAGTCTGCCAGGGGTTATCGCGTCTGCCAGAGCTGCTCGCAACACCTCGTCTGCGATCGCCCTGCCCAAAAATGCCTCCACTGCCACGATCGCAGTCGCTGCATTCTGTGCTTGGTGTTTCCCAATGATCGGCATCCAGACCGAAGGGTACTCCGCAAAAATTCCTTGGACTGTGAACCTGGTGCCGAAGCCATCTGGCTCGGCATCGGAGAACTGGAACTCGCCGCCGGCTAGAAACACATCATTCTCAGCGTGACGCCTAAGGATTGCCTCGACGCTAGCCAGCTGTGAATTTGAAACCACTATCGAGCCTGGCTTAATGATTCCAGCCTTGGTTTCTGCGATTTCTTCGACCGTGTCACCAAGTGTTTTTTGGTGGTCCAGCGCAATTGACCCAAATACCGCAACATCTGCATCTGCAACGTTCGTTGCATCCCACAGGCCTCCGATGCCGACCTCCAGCACCAAGACATCAATGGGCGCGTCAGAGAACACATGAAATGCCAACGCCGTGAAAACCTCAAAAAAAGTCAGCGCAGCTTCGCCGGCTAATTCGAGCTCCTGGTCAACCAGCTCAATCAGTGGCAGGTTTTCCTGAAAAGCATCGATGATCCGCTGATCCTCAACTGGCTCACCGTCTAGGGCAATGCGCTCATTGAATGTCACCAGGTGTGGACTGGTAAGGCGGCCGGTTCTAAGCCCGTGTTCGCGCAACAGCCGTTCAGTAATCCGGGCGATCGAAGTCTTGCCATTGGTGCCGGTTATATGAATGATTTTGTAGTTTGCCTGAGGGCTTCCCATAAGGTCGACCAGTCGCCTGGTTGGATCCAAGCGCGCCTCAATTTTGTTCTCAGGCTGCCTGGCATAAAGCGCCGCCAGAACTTGATCTATGGTGTCGAAATTGTCGGAACTGCTCAATTTTTTACCACGGAAATATCCAGTTGTCCGTTATCACCAATCTGCAAGCTGCTTGCGGCTCCGGCAACTATAGAAAGCTCAGTAGCAAGGGTTTCTTTGGATATGAGCTCCTTGTGCTGGATGAGTGCGGTCACAGATTCTTCATCCGCAGTCAACACCAGACTTATTCGATCTGAGATATCGAGGTCCGCATTCTTCCTGGCCTGCTGAACGTGCCGAATGGTGTCTCTGGCTAGGCCCTCGGCCAATAATTCCGGGGTCAATCGAGTGTCGAGCAACACAAAGCCGAGCGAAGTAAGGCCCACCAGCTGGCTGCTGTCATCAGCATTTGCCACCAGCGTTAGCTCATACTCTCCTGCCTCCAGCTTGGTTCCATCTACTTCGACACCATCGGGAGTTTGCTGCCAGTTACCAGACTTGGCCTGAACGATGATGCGCTGGACGTCCTTTCCCACTCGTGGCCCAAGCGCACGAGCGTTGACTGTGAGAGATTTAGCCAATCCGAACTTGCTGGCTGTCTCTGAATCCGCCTCAACCACCTCGACGCTTTTGACGTTCAGTTCTTCAGCCAAGAGGTCAGCGTAGGCGCCGAGAGTTTGAGCGTCGGCAACAGCCACGGTTAGTTTTGCCAACGGCAATCTCACTCTGAGCTTCGATGACTTTCGAAGTGAAAGTCCGACTGATGCTGCCTCGCGGATGGCGTCCATGTCCGAAACCAATCGATCGTCAGCTACGAACTCTTCTGCCTCCGGCCAGGACTCCAGGTGAACCGACCTGCCGCCGGTAAGCCCCCGCCACATTTCCTCGGCAGCCAATGGCAACAGTGGTGCGATGACTCTAAAGACCGACTCAAGCACGGTGTAGAGCGTGTCAAAGGCATCCTTGTCACCGGCCCAGAAGCGATCGCGTGATCGACGGATGTACCAATTTGTTAGAACCTCGGCAAAATCCCTGACCTTGGCAGATGCCGAGAAGCTATCAAAAGCATCAAGATCTGCGGTGACTTCTTCAATCAGTCTTCTAGTTTTTGCCATGATGTATCGATCCAGCAACTCCTCGGAAGCCATTGATGGGCTTGCCGTGTAGCTGGAGGCGTTGGCATATAGAGCAAAGAAGTAATAGCTATTCCACAGCGGCAACAGCGCCTGCCGAACACCCTCGCGAATGCCCTGTTCGGTGACCGACAGGTTTCCACCCCTCAGGATTGGACTGGACATGAGGAACCAGCGCATGGCATCAGAACCATCGCGATCGAAGACCTCATTTACGTCTGGGTAGTTTCTAAGACTCTTGGACATCTTCTGTCCGTCGTTACCCAAGACGATTCCGTGGCTCACTGCATTCTTGAACGCCGGTCGATCAAACAATGCAGTGGAAAGAACGTGCAGGGTGTAGAACCAACCCTTGGTCTGACCCACATACTCAACGATGTAATCGCCAGGGAAGTGAGAGTCGAACCACTCCTGGTTTTCAAACGGATAGTGAACCTGAGCAAACGGCATTGAGCCGGACTCAAACCAGCAGTCCAAAACCTCGGGAACTCTCCTCATTGTTGACTTGCCGGTTGGATCGTCTGGATTCGGTCTTGTGAGTTCATCAATTACTGGTCTGTGGAAGTCGCTCGGCCTAACCCCAAAATCGCGCTCTAGCTCGTCAAGGGATCCGTACACATCAATCCGAGGGTAGTTCGGGTCGTCTGACTTCCATACTGGGATTGGAGCGCCCCAGAAGCGGTTTCTGGATATGGCCCAGTCGCGAACATTCTCGAGCCATTTTCCGAAGCCGCCGTCTTTGGTGTGCTCAGGAACCCAATTGATTTCCTGGTTCAGCTCCAGCATGCGCTCCTTGATTTTCGTTGTTTCAACGAACCATGAGGAGACCGCCTTGTAAATCAGCGGATTCTTGCATCGGTAGCAGTGGGGGTAGCTGTGCTCATAGGAAGCCTGCCTAAACAGTCGCCCTGCGCTCTTGAGGTCTTGAGTTATCGGCTTGTTGGCCTCAAATACGTGCTGCCCCTGATAGGGCTGAATCAAGGAAGTGAACTCACCTCGTTCGTTGACAGAAACATAGGTTGGAATGCCGGCCGCGGAACACAGCATCTGGTCGTCTTCACCATATGCAGGTGCCTGGTGAACGATTCCAGTTCCGTCATCGGCAGTAACGTAGTCCCCCACCAACACCTGCCAGGCATTCTCGATGTCAAATTTCTCAGCATCGCGATAGAAGTCAAAGACCGGCTCATAGCGAATGCCGGCCAAATCCGAACCCATCAACTTCTTGGTAACCGCTGCGGTTGCATCCTCGATGGACTCAAACCCGAGCTCCTTGAGGTAGCCGGGGATCAAGGATGTTGCAAGCAGATACTGCTCATCACCCAAAACACTGGATTTGGCGTGAATAACCGAATATTCAATTTCTGGACCCACCGCCAGCGCAAAGTTTGTGGGAAGTGTCCATGGCGTTGTTGTCCAAGCCAAAAGCTTCACCCCGTGAAGTTCGCCCTGGCTAGTCACAGGGAAGGTTACGGTTACCGATTGGTCCTGACGGTCTCGGTAGACCTCATCGTCCATACGAAGTTCGTGGTTGGACAGCGGCGTTTCACATCTCCAGCAGTAAGCGAGGACCTTAAAGCCCTCATAAATCAAGCCTTTTTGGTGAAGCTGCGAGAAGGCCCAGAGCACGCTCTCGGTGTAATTCTGATCCAGGGTCTTATAGTCGTTGTCAAAATCCACCCAGCGAGCCTGGCGGGTGATGTAGCTGCGCCAGTCTTCGGTGTACTTCAATACCGAGGTCCTGCAGAAGTCGTTGAACTTACCCACTCCAAACTTTTCGATCTCAGGGCGCCCAGAGATGCCCAAGAGTCGTTCGGCTTCCACTTCCGCTGGAAGTCCGTGCGTGTCCCATCCAAACCTGCGCTCCACTTTCTTGCCGCGCATGGTTTGATACCTAGGAACTAAGTCTTTTGCGTAACCAGTGAGCAGGTGACCGTAGTGAGGAAGTCCATTGGCAAAGGGTGGGCCGTCATAAAACACGAACTCCTCTGCATCGATCGCGGCTCGCTGATCAATGGACTCCTGAAAGGTTCCATCGGCATCCCAATACTCGAGCACCTCCTTTTCAAGTTCTGGAAACGAAGGTGAGGCCTTTGGCCCCTGGGAGGAATTCCTGTGCTTTGGATACATCAGCGCTTTCGGAGAAGTTATGGTCAAGAACAATGTTAATCTAGAGATGTCGAAAAAACCGAGGTCATACCTATTGAATAACGCAATTCCCGAGCCGCTTAGGCCCGCAACCGTACCAGACAAAGCCGGCGTAGAAGGGCTAGAAGCCAAGTGGGGCCCCAATTGGGAGGCCAAACAGGTTTATGGCTTTGACATGGGCGCTGCTAAAGAAAACATCTATTCAATAGACACCCCTCCTCCAACTGCTTCCGGCTCACTGCATGTTGGGCACGTATTCAGCTACACCCACACTGATGTGGTTGCCAGATATAAGCGGATGAACGGTTACGACGTTTACTACCCAATGGGTTGGGATGACAATGGCTTGCCAACCGAACGCCGCGTTCAGAACTACTACGGCGTTAGGTGCGACCCAACGCTCCCCTTTCAAAAAGACTTCCAGCCACCTCAGGTAGGTGGTGACAACAAGTCCACCAGAATCCAGGATCAGCTGCCGATCTCTCGGCAAAACTTCATCGCGCTGTGTGAACAGCTAACCGAAGAAGATGAGCAGACTTTTGAGAACCTATGGCGTGACCTTGGTCTTTCTGTGGACTGGTCGCAAAGCTATCGAACCATCTCCAAGGAAGCCCAGCTGGTCTCTCAGCGTGCTTTCCTGAACAACTTGGCTCGGGATGAGGCCTATTCGGCCATGGCCCCGACCCTTTGGGACGTCAGCTTTAGAACAGCTGTGGCACAGGCTGAGCTTGAAGACCGAGAGGTTCCAAGCGCGTATCACCGAATTGGCTTCGATGGTCCAGACGGCAAGATCTACATCGAAACAACTAGGCCTGAGTTGATTCCAGCCTGTGTTGCGCTCGTTGCACACCCAGACGATGAAAGGTATGCCGAGTACTTCGGCAAGACCGCCAAAACTCCGCTATTTGGTGTCGAAGTTCCGATTTTGGCGCACCGGCTCGCTCAGAAGGACAAGGGTTCCGGAATTGCGATGATCTGTACCTTTGGTGATGTCACAGATGTTATTTGGTGGCGCGAACTGAAGCTCCCAAACAGAGCGATCATTGGTTTTGATGGACGAATCATCAGCGAGGCACCAGAGGTTATCGCAGCCAGCAACGCCCCTGAGCTCTATGAAGAACTTGCGGGCAAGACCGTCTTCACCGCAAAGGACATCCTGGTCAAGGCACTTCAAGAATCTGGCGACATGATTGGCGAACCGAAGCCAATCACGCATCCTGTTAAGTTCTTTGAAAAAGGCGATAAGCCACTTGAGATCGTTTCCACCCGCCAGTGGTACATCAAAAATGGTGGAAACGACAAGCCGCTTGCAGACAGCCTGATTGAACTCGGCAAGGAAATTTCTTTCCACCCTGATTTCATGCGGGTTCGACTCGAGGACTGGATAAATGGACTGAACGGTGACTGGCTAGTTTCCAGACAGCGCTTCTTTGGCGTCCCCATTCCTATCTGGTACCCGCTTGATAAGGATGGCAACCCGGATTACGACAGACCTATTCAGCCAACCTCCGAACAGCTTCCCGTCGACCCCTCAAGCGACACCCCGGTGGGCTATGACGAGTCTCAGCGCGGTCAGCCTGGTGGATTCATGGGCGAACTAGACATCATGGACACCTGGGCCACCAGTTCACTTACTCCAGAACTTGCTGGAGGCTGGCTGTCAGATCCAGAGAAGTTTGCCAAGGTTTACCCTTATGACTTGCGCCCACAGGGCCAAGACATCATTCGCACCTGGCTGTTTTCTACCCTGGTTCGAGCAAAGCTTGAGCACGGGCAGGCGCCATGGAAGCACGCAGCCATCTCTGGCTGGATCCTAGATCCAGACCGAAAGAAGATGTCCAAATCAAAGGGCAACGTAGTTGTGCCAAATGAGATTCTGGAAAACCATGGCTCCGATGCCGTTAGGTACTGGGCGGCGTCCGCCAGACTCGGCACCGATGCTGCTTTTGATGAAGGCCAGATGAAGATCGGGCGCAGGCTAGCAATCAAGCTCCTGAACGCAGCAAGATTTGCGCTGAGCTTCGAACTTCCGGCGACAACCGATGGCGTTACCGAGGCAATCGACCGGGCAATGCTTTCAACGCTGCAAGAGGTAGTCGAAAAGGCAACTACCGCATTTGAAAAGTATGACCACACCAAGGCGTTGGAGCTCACCGAAAGCTTCTTCTGGGCATTCACCGACGACTATCTTGAGCTTGTGAAGGAACGAGCCTACGGCAAGGGTGACTTCACCGAGCAAGAGCGCGGAAGCGCTGTCCTGGCACTAAGACAGGCACTTGGGGTAATGGTCAGACTGTTTGCACCATTCATCCCGTTTGCAGCCGAAGAAGTTTGGTCATGGTGGCAGGAAGGATCCGTTCACCTTTCCAAGTGGCCGACAGCTGACGAGATCCAAGGGGCTGAACCACAACTCTTGAAGGATGCCAGCACCGCTTTGGGGTTGATACGAAAGTCTAAATCCGACAACAAGCTCTCGATGAAGGCTGAGATTTCAACCGCCACGATCAAGGGCCCTGAGTTGCTAAAGCTTTTGGCAAAGGACTTCCAAGGCGTTGGTCGAATTGCTGAGCTGAAGTTCGTGGTTGCTGAATCTGTTGCTGTTGAGAACCTGGAATTTGCTCCAGAGCAGGCCTAGCGTTTAGTAATAGACCAAACCAGAACACCAGCTACCAGGGCCCAGAACGCACCACCGATTCCGAGCACCGTGATCCCAGCGGCTCCGATAACAAAGGTGACGATTCCGGCAAGCCTGGTTCGATCCTCAAGCACCGCCGTCTTAATCGATGAGGCGAAGGTGTTCAACAGCGCAATGCCGGCAAGGGCCAGCAGCAACTCGCGAGGCACCGCCAACACAAACGCGGCAAATACCGCTGCGAACACCGCGAAGATAATGTAAACAACCCCACCCCAAGATGCAGCTATCCAGCGTCGAGCTGGGTCCTTGGCGGCGCTTGAGTCGGCATTGAGTGCCGCTGTGATTGCGGCGAGATTCAAACCAAACCCACCAAAGAGCCCCGATGCCACCGATCCAATGCCAGTAGTGATAAATACTTTGGAGCTTGGTATTTGATAACCAAGCGAGGACATGATTGCCAACCCAGGCAGGTTTTGAGATGCCATTGTGATCAGATAAAGCGGAATCCCGATGGCGACTATCGCACCAAGGTCAAAAATCGGACCAACCAGCGCAAAATCAGGCCAAAAGCTCGTCACTTGAAAACTACTGGCCTCATCACTGAAGCCGATAAGCAAAAAGCCAATGGTGATCGCAACCGGAGACGCCCAGAGTGGCAGCAGCCGGTTTAGGACCAGCCAGATGGCGATTACCGGAAGAATCAGAACTGGAAAATCAACTGCGGCATGCACGGTTGCAGCAACGAACGGGAAGATTACGCCAGCCAACATGGCAGCCGAAATTTGAGGGGGTATTTTTGCCACGAATCTATTCAGCCCCGGCCAGGCACCGGTCAGAATCACCAGTGTGCTGCTGAACAGAAATGCACCAACTGCCATTTGATAGGACAGCCCGAGCCCAGCGCTGGTGGCAAGGAAGGCGGCGCCTGGAGTGGACCAAACGATACTGATTGGCATCTTTAGCCAGGTGCTCAAGGTAATTGACAGCACGCCATAGCCAAGCAACATCACCACCAATGCCGTTGCGATTTGTGAATCGCTTGCGCCCATTGCGCCAAGGCCGGCAATCGCAATGCCAAAGGTAGCGATTGAGCCAGTTGTGGAGGCTACTGTTCCTGCGAGGTAGGGAGAGAGTCGTTCAGTCTTGGTTGAAATTTTTTTATGTCCTAGCTAGGCAGTTTTATTTTGCTTCGGTTCCTTGACTGGAATCACCTGTGGAATGGCACCTGTTCTAACTACATCCGCGGTAATCACTACCTTGCCGGTGCTGTCGCTACCGGGTAGTTCATACATGATTGGTCCAAGCAGTTCTTCCAGAATCGCGCGCAGTCCACGGGCACCGGTCTCTCGCTCCAGCGCAGAATCAGCAATCCGCTCAATCGCTTCCGGCTCAAACTCAAGCTCAAAACCATCAATCTCAAACATGCGCTGATATTGCTTCACTAGCGCGTTCTTCGGTGCCGTAAGAATGGCGATCAGCGCCGGCTTATCCAGCTGCTCAACGGTTGCAACCACCGGAAGACGCCCTATGAATTCTGGAATCAAGCCAAACTTGCGCAAGTCCTCCGGCTGAACCTGAGAATAGATGTTGGTTGAGTCAGTCTTTTCCTTGAGTTCGGCACCAAAGCCGATGCCCTTCTTGCCGGTTCGCTCCGAAACAATGGTCTCTAGCCCTGCAAAAGCTCCGGCAACAATAAACAGGACATTTGTAGTGTCCAGCTGAATGAACTCTTGCTGTGGGTGCTTTCTACCACCCTGTGGCGGAATCGATGCGACGGTTCCCTCCAGGATCTTCAGTAGTGCCTGCTGCACTCCCTCTCCAGAGACATCCCTGGTGATAGATGGATTTTCGGCTTTGCGTGAGATCTTGTCAATCTCGTCGATGTAGATAATCCCAGTTTCAGCGCGCTTTGGATCATTATCGGCAGCTTGCAGCAGCTTCAACAAAATGTTTTCGACATCCTCGCCGACATAGCCAGCTTCGGTCAGCGCCGTTGCATCAGCAACAGCAAACGGGACGTTCAGGCGCTTTGCCAGGGTCTGAGCCAGATAGGTCTTACCGCAGCCGGTAGGTCCAATCATCAGGATATTGGACTTTGAAATCTCTATTTCGTCGTGAGACTTACCACTGGCAGTAAGGGTTCCAACAGCCCTAATTCGCTTGTAGTGGTTGTAGACGGCCACGGCCAATTGCTTCTTGGCTTGGTCTTGCCCGATGACGTACTCATCCAGAAATCCCTTGATTTCCTTGGGGTTTGGTAGGTCTATAGAACCCAAATCGACTTTAGCGTTTTGGCCGAGTTCCTCTTCGATGATCTCGTTGCAAATCTCGATACATTCATCGCAGATGTAGACAGCGGGTCCAGCAATGAGCTTGCGCACTTGCTTCTGGGTCTTGCCGCAAAAGTTACACTTCAGCAGTTCGCTTGTCTCAGTTAAAGTCATGAAAAAACTCTATAGCTAAGCCAGGACTTTATAGCCCTCCACGCGCCGAATTGCTACAGCTTGCGCGAAGCTAGAACCTGATCAATAAGTCCATATTCCATTGCCTCTTGGGCAGTCAGAATCTTGTCGCGATCGATGTCCTTGTTGACTTCTTTCAAGCTCTTTCCAGAGTGGTGGGCCAGAGTCTGTTCAAGCCACTCGCGCATCCGCATGATTTCCCTAGCTTGAATCTCAATGTCTGATGCTTGACCCTGTCCGCCGCCACCGGAAGATGGCTGGTGGATTAGCACTCGAGCGTTTGGTAGTGCCAAGCGCTTGCCCTTGGCACCTGCTGCCAGCAGCACAGCTGCTGCCGAGGCTGCCTGACCGAGGCAAACAGTCTGAATCTGCGGCTTGATGTACTGCATGGTGTCATAAATGGCAGTCAATGCAGTGAACGATCCACCTGGAGAGTTGATGTACATCGTGATGTCGCGGTCTGGGTCCTGAGACTCCAGTACCAACAACTGCGCCATGATGTCGTCGGCTGATGCGTCATCAACCTGAACCCCCAAGAACACAATTCGGTCCTCGAACAACTTGGTGTAGGGGTTGTGACGCTTCACTCCGTAGGAGGTGCGCTCTTCGAATTCGGGAAGAATGTACCTCGATGAAGGCGTTGCTACCCGTGAACCATCTGAAGTCTCAATAAAGCTCATGTTTAGGCCTTTCCTACGCCAGTGGAACGAGAAGCAAATTCCTGAATTTGATCAATGAACCCATATTCCAGAGCTTCTGCGGCCGTGAACCAGCGGTCGCGGTCACCATCTTCCATGACCTGCTCGACAGTTTTGCCGGTTTGCTCAGCTGTGATTGATGCCAATTGACGCTTCATGCTCATAATCAACTCGGCTTGAGTTTGGATATCTGAGGCAGTTCCTCCGAAGCCACCCAGTGGCTGGTGCAGCAACACCCTGGTGTTTGGCGTGGCGTAGCGTTTGCCCTTCGCGCCAGAAGAAAGCAAGAACTGACCCATCGAGGCAGCCATGCCGATTCCGACCGTGACGATGTCATTTGGAACGTACTGCATGGTGTCGTAGATGGCCATGCCAGCTGTGATTGAACCACCCGGAGAGTTGATGTACAAGAAGATGTCCTTCTCGGAGTCTTCTGCAGCCAAAAGTAGAATTTTGGCGCAAATTTCATTCGCATTTTCATCGCGGACTTCACTGCCAAGCCAGACGATGCGGTCTTTTAGCAGGCGGTCAAATACTCCGTTGCGCTCCATTTGCGGAACTGCCATCGAGATCTCCTTAAAGCTTTGTTGTGTAAACGATAGCCGCGAAGATGCAATCAGAAGTGCTTGTTCGCCTTAGGCGTTAGACCTCGTATTTGACAGCTGCACCCTTGGTGTCAGTAATGACAGCCTGGGCGACAAGAAAGTCAACAGCCTTGCGCCTTGCAAGCTCGTCTGCGTAGAAGGCGACCTGGCCAGAACTAGCTACCTGTTCGATGAACTGGTTTGGGTCCATCTGGTAGTTCCTAGAGGTGAACGCTAGGTACTCGATCAACTCCTGGTCTTCAATCTTGATTTCCTCAGCATCGACCACAGCATCTAGCAGCAATTGAGTCTTGAAACCCTTCTCGGAATCCGCAGTTACTTCCTTGCGGTGGACATCGTCCTCCATGCGGCCTTCGCCTTCAAGGTGGGCATCTACCTCACGCTTGACTGCGATGTCTGAAACTGGAATCTTGGCCTTAGCAACCAAGTCTTCAACGATTTTGTCCCGGGCCTGAAGAACCTGCTTGCGGCCAAGCTGCTCAGCGATCTTGGTCTCAAGGTCCTTCTTCAGTTCAGCCAGGGTGTCAAACTCGCTGGCAAGCTGTGCAAACTCGTCGTCTGCCTTTGGCAGCTCGCGCTCCTTGACAGCCTTTAGCGTGACGGTCACTTCAGCTTCCTGGCCAGCCATCTCGCCGCCAACAAGCTTTGACTTGAAGGTAGTTGTCTCACCTGCGGTGAGAGTCTCTAGCGCCTCGTCGATTCCGTCCAGAAGCTGTCCGGAGCCGATTTCGTAAGAAATGTCGCTGGCCGTGTCAATCTGCTTGCCATCCATCAGTGCGCTCAGGTCAATGGTTGTGAAGTCACCCTTAGCTGCTGGACGATCCACTGTTACTAGAGAACCGAAGCGAGCGCGAAGCGCATCCAGCTCGGTCTCGATGTCCATCTTTGCAACCTTGACTGGCTCAACGGTAACCGCGATGCCCTTGTAGTCAGGAAGCTTAAATTCTGGGCGAACCTCAACCTCAAGGCTGATGATCAGTGGCTTTTCGATCTCGGAGGCCGATGGCGCTGAGCTGATGTCAGCCTCTGGGGTACCCAGTGGCTTTAGCTTTTCCGCAACTAGCGCCTGGCGATAAAAAACATCCATGCCGTCGTTGATTGCCTGAGCAATGATCTGATCTTTGCCAACGCGCTGATCTAGCACCTGAGCGGGAACCTTGCCCTTCCTGAAGCCAGGAATGTTAACCTGCTGGGCAACGGTTTCGTATGCCTTGTCAAGAGTTGGCTTGAAAGCTGCCTGGTCGACCTCGATGGTCAGCTTGACGCGGGTTGGGTTTAGTCTCTCGACGGTTGTTTTCAACATATCTCCATGATTGGTGGGTTCTTGAAGCAAATTTGTCGGGATGACAGGATTTGAACCTGCGACCCTCTGTTCCCAAAACAGATGCGCTACCAAGCTGCGCTACATCCCGAATATTCTTGACCAAATGGTCGCGAACTCGACCACTCTACCCCATAGAATGGTGTCTCGTCTAACAAAGACGCGCGAGTGTAGCTCAATGGTAGAGCCTCAGTCTTCCAAACTGATTACGCGGGTTCGATTCCCGTCACTCGCTCCACTTGATTTCAGGCCAAAACCCTAATAAACAGGCTACTTCTGGCAGGTTCTGCACCAATAGAGCTTCCTGGTGGACATCAATTCCAGGGACACTTTAGCCCCGCATATTCGGCATGGTAGGCCTTCTCGTTTATAGACGTAATAGCGATCGGCGAGAGCCGGCCGGCCATTTAAATAACCCTCTCGGGTCAGCATGATGCCCTTTTTAACTCCGATTTGCATCAAAAATGATGCGTCCTGCCAAATTTTCTCAAGTATTTCTGTCGGCACCAGATTTGTCGGCAGGTGCGGATTGATGCCCTGCCTAAACAAAAGTTCCGCTCTGTAAACATTCCCAATTCCGGCAATAGCGGCCTGGTTCATCAAAAACTGCCCGATAGCACCCTTGGTCTTTGACGCCTTTGCCAAAAACCTTGCCAGTTCCAAACCATCGAGGTCCTGACGCAATGGGTCCGGACCTAGCCTGGCCTGAACCAGGGCGACCTGATCGCTGTCAATGACTTCGCATGCTGTTGGGCCAACCAGGTCGGCAACTGCCGCCTCTGATAAAAACCTTGCTCGAACCTGCCCAATGGGCGCGGGGGCAGCGTCGTCAAAGTTTGCAAACCGCCACTTGCCATAAATGCCCAGATGCACTCGCACGACTGCATGCTCAAAAAACAGAAACATTTGCTTGCCGATAGCATCGGCCGACACCAACTGCTGGCCGCTGACTAACCGGGAATCAGTGAACCTTCCCTGGGGGCTCGAGACCTCGAGCTGCTTATTGGCAAACAGCTTGGCAAATTTGTTTGCAGTCCTGTGAACGGTATGACCCTCGGGCATGGGCTAGTAGACGACCTCGCCGGTTTGCTCAAACGCAGCAATCTTGCCAATTCGCCTCACGTGACGCTCATCGTTTGAAAACGGGGCATTTACAAAGGTGGTAATCAGTTCCAGAACCTCTGAGTTATCATGTTGCCTGGCGCCTACAGCGGCGACATTGGCGTCGTTGTGATCTCGCGCCAAAGCAGCTGTCTCTTGGTTCCAAATCAGTGCAGCCCTAATGCCCTGCACCTTGTTGGCCGCAATCTGTTCCCCGTTTCCGCTACCACCCAAGACAATGCCCAGAGCCTGAACGCCGGCCTGCTGATCGGCTACCACCGCCTGAGCTGCTGCAATGCAAAAACCTGGATAGTCATCCAGCGCGTCATACTGTTTAGGGCCGTGGTCGATTAGTTCATGACCGAGCGCGGTTAGTTCCGTCACGAGAAAAGCGCTCAGCTCCATGCCAGCGTGATCGGTTGCTATGTGGATTCTCAAATGCCTGTCCCTAACTGTTTATCTTGAGGTTTGCCAAAAACTCTTCTGGTCTATCCATTCGGACCGCTATTTTTTCGCCCCAGTCCAGGGTGAACAGCACCCCATCGCCAGAGCTTGGAATAAAGGCCAGCGTGTTGAATCCATACCTAACACCCCACCCGCCATAGTCACGACCCCGCAGCGTGGCAACCTCCATCGCCATCACCTGCTGGGTCGGTACTGAAACAAGTTCGATACCGCGCAGCTTGATCACAAGATTCTCGTTGACCTCGACCGTGGGTTTTGCCAAAAACAGCCAAATTAACATCGCAATTGGCACCAGCAACACATAGAGCAAAGCGCCGGCAAGGGAGCTTTCGGCAGTCTCAGCGCCCAGCTGCAGCAAAGTCGTGACCGAGATAATTACCAGCAGGAAGCCATAAAGGTAGCCGGTGAATCCTTTTAGAAGAGGTCTGAGCAACTTGGCCTTCACCGGCGTTAGCTCCAGTGCCACCAGCGCCGACCAGAGCGCGAGGAAGCCGATTCCTGTTAGCAAAAGGTACGAATTTAGCCCCATGAAGCCATCAGCTTGGCCGGTAGGTCCCCAGTGAATGGCGACCGGATCAGGCAATAGCCCCTGTGTCCCGAGCCCAGCTGCGACTACTAGGAACGCCAGCGCAGACAAGGGCGCAAGAAGCAGATTAAAGACCCGTGACAACTTCATTGCACTCCCTAGCTATCGCTCTAGCTTACTTCTGGTTAGACGCAGCAAAATTGAGGCAATCAGTGCGGTGAGAATCACATAGGCAAGCGTTAGGGCCTGCAGCTTCACGTTCAGCACAACTGGAGCGGCCAGCGCTGCGATGACCATCGAGAACTCCCCACGGGCAGTCAAGAAACCAGTTACCCGCCAGGCACTTTGCTTATCGGTTAGGTCTCTGGTAACCCACCACCCAACTGCATATTTGCCAGCAACGCCGATCACGGTGATGACCGCGGCCAGCGGCAAAACCGCGGGCAGGTTTGCAGGATTAGTGGTGATCCCAAAGAACAGGAAGAAGATCGCAGCGAAAATGTCCCGAATCGGAGCAAGCCTTGACCTGGCAGCCTCAGCCACCTCACCGGTAAGCAGCAAACCAATTAGGAACGCTGCGACAACGCCGGAAAACCCAATCAGGTCTGCCAGGCCAGCAGCCAGGAGTGCAGCTCCGAAGACCGTGAGCAATAGCCCACCGGGCTCATTTGGGTCCAAGAACTTCTGAAATTTGGACGAGCCCCGAAAGCTCACCAGAATCACCAAACCAGTGATTGCCAGGGCCAGTGAAACAGTGAGCAGACCACTGAAGACACCAACCCCCAAAACCACCGAGGTCAATAGCGGCAGATAGGGAGCAAGCGCTAGGTCCTCAAAAACCAGAACCCCGATTGCTCGCTTTGAAACCTCGGATCTCCGGTAACCCATTTCCTTGATTAGTTGAGCCGCGATACCGGATGATGAGACATAGGTAATGCCACCCAAAGCAAGGGCGCCCGGCAGGCCCCAACCCAACAGCAGCCCCACTGCGAAACCTGGCAAACCATTGGCAAGAAAATCTACGACACCCGCACTCTTACGCTCCTTGAAGGCCTTGGCAAGGTCATAGGCGGAGTATTCAAGCCCCAAGAGCAGCAGCAGCATGATTGCTCCAATTTGCGCTCCGGTATTTAGAAACTCTTCGCTGAGCGACAGCGGAATCAAACCGCCCTCGCCAAGTGCCAGGCCAATCAGCAGGTAAAGCGGAACGACAGAAAACTTCAATTTGTTAGCAACCAGAGCAACCAGTCCAAGCACCAACAGCGCCGCACCAATCTCGGCAAGCTGGGCTGAGGTTTCAGCGGATCCGGAAGCTTGCAAGATGAAGGGCATGTTTCCATTATCGCCGACAGAATGCGAGGAAAAAGCCTCTAGGCTGTTTCGAAACATACTCTTAATGGAGCAATCAATGCCAGGTGAAAATCTAACCCGTGTCGAAGCCAGTCAACGATCAGCACTAATCAGCACCAACTCCTACGTTGTTGAGCTTGACCTGACCGCTGACGCGAAAACTTTTCCCTATAAATCAACCGTGACATTCAGCTGTTTGACCCCGGGGTCAGAGACTTTCATTGATGCGATAACCGACTCGGTCTCGTCCATTGAACTAAACGGTGAGAGCCTTGACCCGGCCACCCACTCGGACGGAACCAGGATTTCCCTGCCGAACCTCCAGGGTGAAAACACCCTGGTCATCGAAGCCACCGGTGTTTACTCAAACAGCGGCGAGGGCCTGCACCGATTTGTGGACCCGGTAGACGATGAGGTCTATTTCTACACCCAGTTTGAAGTGCCTGACTCGAGAAGAATGTTTGCGGTTTTTGAGCAGCCTGACCTAAAAGCAAGCTTCGAATTCAAGATAACTGCAAAATCAGGCTGGCAAGTGATTTCCAATTCCACCTCCCCAGAGCCACAGGATCTAGGAAACGGCAAGTCGCGCTGGGACTTTGCGCCAACGCCAAGGATTTCGAGCTACATAACAGCATTGATTGCCGGCCCCTATGCGGTGTGGCGGGATGAGTTGACCTCATCAAACAACCAGGTGGTGCCACTTGGGGTATTTTGCAGGGAGTCACTTGCCAAGTACATGGACGCGGATTACATCTTTGAAAAGACCAAGGCAGGTTTTGAATACTTTGAGGGCCTGTTTGATTACGCCTACCCATTTGAGAAGTATGACCAGCTCTGGGTACCTGACTTCAACGCGGGGGCTATGGAAAATGCGGGAGCAGTGACATTCACCGAAAGCTACGTTTTCCGCTCCGCAGTCACCGATGCCATAAAAGAGCGACGGGTAGTGACGATTCTGCACGAGCTGGCCCACATGTGGTTCGGAGACCTGGTCACCATGAAATGGTGGAATGACCTCTGGCTAAACGAAAGCTTCGCCGAGTACGCCTCAACGCTAGCTACAGCTGAGGCAACCGAATGGACCGAAGCCTGGACCACCTTTGCGTCGCTTGAAAAGAGCTGGGCCTACCGTCAGGACCAGCTTCCCTCAACTCACCCGATTGTCGCGGCAATAAACGACCTTGAGGATGTCCAGGTGAACTTTGATGGCATCACCTACGCCAAGGGTGCCTCGGTCTTGAAGCAACTCGTGGCATGGGTCGGGCAAAAGGCGTTCATGCGGGGAGTCGCGAACTACTTCAAAGCACACCAGTGGGGTAACACCGAACTTAAGGACTTGCTGGTCGAGCTTGAGAAGGAAAGTGGCAGAGACCTCAAGCAGTGGTCATCGCTTTGGCTCGAGACAGCTGGCGTAAACACTTTGAGACCGGAAATCACGGTTGATGACCAGGGGAATTTCAGCTCCTTTGTAATTACTCAATCGGCAGAGCCGGACTATCCATACCTAAGACCACACCGCCTTGGAATCGGGCTATTCGAGCTCGAGAATGGAAAGCTTGTCAGGACGCACTCCATGGAGGTTGATGTTGCTGGAGAGCGGACCGAGATTTCAAAATTGGTCGGTGAAAAGCGACCAGCCTTTGTTTTGATCAACGATCAGGACCTGGCCTATGCAAAAATCCGACTTGATGAAAATTCCTGGCAGGTCGCTCTGGAGAATTTGTCAGGCATAACTGACTCACTGGCCCGAACCATGGTCTGGTCGGCGGCTTGGGACACCACCCGAGATGCCGAGTCCAGCCCACAGGACTTCGTGCAGTTGGTTCTAGATCACATCGGACGCGAGACCGAATCCACAACGGTGACAACCCTGCTCCGCCAGCTGGTTACCACTTCGACTCTCTACGTGGCTGCACAAAGCCGTGAAAAGGTGACCGAGCACATCGCGAGCTCACTGATTGACCTGGCTGAAAACGCAATGGCCGGAAGCGACAACCAACTGCAGTTCGCGCGATTTGTTCCTCAGTTCGCTAGGACGAAAGAGCAGCTGAATTGGCTTGAGGAAGTTGTTTCTGGAGCCCGGAAACTTAGCGGTCTGGAAATTGATGCGGACATTCGCTGGGAGTTGCTGATTGGTCTTGCCACCGGGAACCGCCTTGACGCAACAGCGATCGATGCTGAACTGGCGCGAGACAATACTGCCAACGGCAAGAAGTCAGCCGCCGCCTGCCTGGCTGCGATTTCAACCGCCGACGCCAAGCGCACTGCCTGGAAGGAGCTGACTGAAAAGCAGGAGTACTCCAACACGCTCATCAACTCGGCATCGCTGGCCTTTGGTAGAACTCTGGACACTGAACTGCTTGAGCCGTATGTTGCAAAATACATGGAAGTTGCACCGCAGATCTGGGAGCAGCGAAGCTACCAAATTGCTTCTTACCTGCTCACCAACCTCTATCCGGTGCAGCTTGCAAATCAAGAGCTTGCCAAGGCCACACAAGCCCTGATTGACTCAGAGTTTGCCGCATCACGCCCGGCGTTCAGGAGAATTCTCATTGAGAACCTGGCCGGACTGGAACGGGGGCTAAGGGTTCAACAAATCGACAGGTAGGGTGAATAGATGAACTTCACAGAATTCTTATCCGAGTGGTCGGTGCTGATATCAATTAGCGTGATTTTGGTAGCGGCGATCATTCTTCGCATCTTGCTTGGGCTGGCATCAAAGCGCATCGTGAAAACAATTGTGTCTGGGGTCAAGCGAGTCAAGCAAGACGAGCGCATGGATGCGATTTTGGCAGAGCAGCGACTTACCCAAAGGACCAAGACAATCGCCTCGGTTCTGGATAATTTTGCAACCTGGGCAATTGCAATCACTGCGCTGGTCATGATCCTCAGCGAATTTGGCATCAACGTTGGCGCACTAATTGCCGTTTCAACGGTTTTGGGTGCTGCAATTGGTTTTGGTGCTCAGTCGCTGGTTCAGGATATTCTCTCGGGAATTTTCATCGTTTTCGAAGACCAGTATGGAGTGGGAGACTGGGTTGAAATTGGGGATGTTTCAGGTGAAGTTGAGCGAGTTGGCCTTCGGGTCACAGAAGTGCGTGACATCCACGGCACCCTCTGGTTTGTTAGAAATGGTGAAATCACGAAGGTAGGAAACGCCTCTCAGGAGTGGGCTGCCGCTCTGCTCGACTTCCCGTTCGACTATGAAAACGACGTGGATAAAGTCCAGGGAATCATTGAGGAGACTGCACTTGCGATGCGCAAGACTAAGCAGTGGTCCAAGGACATGATCGACGATGCAGACGTCTGGGGCATGCAGCATGTCTCCGGAGAGCAATTCGTGATGCGTGTTTCTATTCGCACCCTGCCTAACCGGCAATGGGCTGTTACCAGAGAACTTAGAAAGCGCTGCAAGCAGGCCTTTGATAAGCAAGGTATTAGCCTGCTAAGCGCAACCAAAATCAACATGGCTAAGTAGTTGGAATCTTTTTACCACCGGGTCGGCGGGGAAAACACCTTCTACAAGCTCACTGAGGCCTTCTACGTAGGGGTCGCTTCAGATCCACTGCTAAAACCGATGTACCCGGAACAGGACTTGGAACCCGCTCGGCAAAGACTGCAGTTATTTCTTGAACAGTACTGGGGGGGGCCGAGCACCTACCAGGAGCAACGCGGGCATCCAAGACTGAGGATGCGGCACTCCCCCTTCAGCATTGGACCGGCGGCCAAGCTAGCTTGGCTAAAGCACATGCGAGTTGCAGTTGATTCGCTTGAACTCTCACCAATGGACGCGGATGAGCTATGGGAATACCTAGAGCGCGCAGCCCACGCAATGCTGAATACCTTTGAAGACTAGGAAAACTTAAAGCTTTCCTTGGAAATCACGTGCCCAAAATCGGTGGTCAGTCGAATCCAACCGTGGGCTCGATAAACCTTCACTGGAACATCCTTCTGCATGAAACCGAGACCAGCCATGGCAAACGCCGCTCCAGCTGGAAGGTTGTGTTGGATGCCGACCGCTTTGCCCCAAATCTGCAATCTGACCCGAGCAGCAATCGCACTTCCGACGCTTTCCGGTAGAGCCTGGGCAACCTCGGCAATGCCGTCTTTCGCCCACTGGGAGATGGTCTGCTGTTCGATTTCTCCAGTTAGCTGCCATCCCTGGCGAGGTGGCGAAATGCCAGCCCAGGCAACCCTGGTGGTGGTGGTTGGAAGGCTCACTTCTAAAACTTCAGCGGCGATAGCTTGATTGACTTTTGCAATTAGATCCTCGGTGGAAAACAGCAGGTCAAGCTCGGCTTCCCTTGCCAGATTAATTGTTCGAAGGCCAATCACGGTTAGACCATCGCCCAGCATGGATCCGGAGTAGATCGGACTCACATAGATTGCTAGGACTTTGCCGAAGGCGCGAACCTTGGATGCGCCGGCCTTATCCAGTCGGCAGGCACGCTCCAGGTACTTAGCTAGGTCAGCTAAATCACCAGAGTCTTCAAATATCAGATTCTTGTCCATGGTCGACTCCTAAACTAGCCAATGAAAGAAGGTTTAGATGCCAGATTCCAGAATTCCCGAGGACCCAGTAGCGGAATTACTCCAGGTATTGAACCTGAAGGACTCCGGCGACAATAGCTTTCAGGGAACGACTCAGTGGATGCCAGGTGGCAGAGTATTCGGTGGTCAGGTTCTGGCGCAGTCCCTGGTGGCAGCCTCCGCCACTGTTGACGAAGATCGCAGAGTTCACAGCCTCCACAGTTATTTTCTTCGTCCAGGTGCACTAGATGTCCCGATCGACTTTGAAGTTGACATTCTCCGGGACGGCAGAAGCTTTTCGGCTCGCCGAGTTCAGGCAAGCCAGGAGGGAAAGGTGATCTTCTCGATGATCGCCTCCTTCCAGGTCCCGACCGATGGCGTCGAGCATGCAGACAAAATGCCAACAGATGTTTCTGAACCAGAAACACTTCCCTCAGCAAAAGATTCACTCGGTAACTTCGATCACCCGGTTGCTAGGTATTGGGCCAATGCCAGGCCGTTTGACTTGCGCCACGAAGCTGAGTCGGTTTATCTCAAACCAGCGGCCAACAAAAGCAATGAGCAGGCGGTTTGGTTTAGGCCGGTTTCAGAACTAAAGATTGATGGCTCACTAGCTCAGGCAGCTCTGGCATACGCGAGCGACTACACAATTTTGGAGTCCATCATGCGCGCTCACGGGCTGAGCTGGGCGCATCCCGGCTTGAAGTCAGCGAGCCTAGATCACGCAATGTGGTTCCATGCCGAGCCAGACTTTAGTGACTGGATGCTTTACGTGCAGCGGTCCCCCGCTGCTCAAAGTAGCCGCGGCCTAGCTACCGGACAGATTTTCAACCGCAACGGAGTGCTGGTTGCCTCGGTCGCCCAAGAAGGAATGATGCGAATACCTGCGATTTAGTCGCGAGTAAGCCTTCGATAGGTGGAACGGTGAGGCTTGGCGGCCTCTGGCCCCAAGCGCTGGACCTTGTTCTCTTCATAGGCTTCAAAGTTACCCTCAAACCAGTACCACTGATCCGGCTTCTCATCCGTGCCCTCGTGGGCCAAAATGTGAGTTGCAACCCGGTCTAGGAACCAGCGATCGTGAGTGATGACCACGGCGCAACCAGGAAACTCAAGGAGTGCGTTTTCCAATGAGGCCAGGGTTTCAACATCCAAGTCGTTAGTTGGCTCGTCCAAGAGCAATAGGTTTCCACCCTGCTTCAAAGTAAGGGCCAGGTTCAGACGGTTGCGCTCACCGCCGGATAGTACCCCAGACTTCTTTTGCTGGTCGGCACCCTTGAAACCAAAGGCGGCTACGTAGGCACGCGATGGCATTTCAACTTGGCCCACCTGAATGTAGTCAAGCCCGCCAGAGACCACTTCCCAGAGAGACTTATTTGGATCAATTCCCTCTCGAGACTGGTCCACGTAGCTGATTGACACCGTTTCACCAATTTTCAGGTTTCCGCTGTCTAGCTCCTGGAGTCCAGTTATGCACTTGAATAGCGTCGACTTACCAACACCGTTAGGACCGATGATTCCAACGATTCCGTTTCTGGGAAGGCTGAAGCTCAGATCGCTAAATAGCGGTCTGCCTTCAAAGCCCTTGGCAATATTCCTGGCCTCCAGCACGATGTCTCCCAAGCGTGGCCCGGGAGGAATTTGGATTTCTTCAAAGTCCAGCTTTCTGGTCTTCTCCGCCTCTGTCGCCATTTCCTCATAGCGCGCCAGCCTGGCCTTTGACTTGGTTTGCTTTGCCTTTGGACTTGAGCGAACCCATTCCAGTTCATCTGCCAAGCGCTTGGAGAGCTTCGCGTCCTTCTTGCCCTGCACCTGAAGTCGCTCTTGCTTCTTCTCAAGATAGGTCGAGTAGTTTCCCTCATAGGGATAGGCACGGCCACGATCCAATTCCAGGATCCACTCGGCCACGTTGTCTAGAAAGTATCGGTCGTGAGTAACAGCCAGCACAGCACCGGTGTACTTGGCCAAGTGCTGCTCAAGCCAGAGCACGCTCTCCGCATCCAAGTGGTTTGTCGGCTCATCCAGAAGTAGCAAGTCAGGCTTCTCGAGCAGCAGCTTGCAAAGCGCAACTCTGCGCCGCTCTCCTCCGGAAAGGTTCGTGACAGGGGTGTCACTTGGCGGGCAGCGCAGCGCATCCATGGCCTGCTCTAATTGGTTCTCGAGATCCCAGCCATCCGCAGCATCGATTTGCTCCTGAAGTGTTCCCATCTCGGCCAACAGGGTGTCATAGTCGGCGTCTGGATTGGCCAATTCTGCACTGATTTCATTGAACCGCTCGATTTGGCCCATAACCTCAGAGACGGCTTCCTGGACGTTGCCAAGCACCGTTTTCTCCTCGTTCAAAGGTGGCTCCTGCATCAGGATGCCAACGCTGAACCCATCGGTGAGTCTTGCCTCGCCATTTGAAGGAGTGTCCATCCCAGCCATGATCTTCAGAACCGATGATTTACCGGAACCGTTTGGACCAACAACACCAATTTTGGCGCCGGGATAGAAGGCAAGCGTTACGTCGTCAAGAATCACCTTGTCGCCATGCGCCTTGCGCGCTTTGATCATTTGATAAATAAATTCAGCCAAGGAAGTGCCAATCCAATTTGGAAAAGGGAAAGCCCCTCTTCGAAGTTTGCTCGGGATAGTTTATCCCAGAGTTAAAAGCCCTTGGCTTTCCAAAAAGTTGCAAACTCCGAAGAGGGGTTTAGGTCTGGTGACTTGGGGGCGCCAGACCAGATCGGACCCTAGGCGGGCTGGAGCTTAGTGTCCGAGTCCTTTTCCGAATTTGCTGGCCTGGAGAGCTTTTCAAATGTGGAAGTTCCGAACATTAGATCGTGGCCAAGGCTGTCAGCCTCAATTTCAACTGTGGTTCCGGTGCGCTCACCGTTGTCCCAGTCTCTGATCTTTAGTCGGCCGCTGACCACGATTCGTTGCCCTTTTTCCAGTGAGTTGTTGGCGTTTTCCGCTAACTGTCTAAAGGTGACCACCGTGAACCAATTGGTTTCAGCATCCATCCATTGGCTTGACTCTCGGTCAAACTTTCTGGTTCCTGCCGCGAGTCGAAATGTTGTGACCGGCAATCCGTCAGCGGTCACGATGTGCCTGGGGGTGGTTGCTACCAAACCAACCGCCGTGTAGCTGTCTACCATCTTTTGTGCCTTTCCTTTGAGTGCGGAAAGTCTCACAATTTCAGACTTGGTAGTGGGGCTGAATTCTAAATCTGTGGATAAGTTTTTACTTCAAAAGGTGATTGAACTTTGCGCGCACCTTGCTCACTTTTGGAGCTACCACTGCAACGCAATAGCCCTGGTTCGGGTTTTTGGCAAAAAAGTCTTGGTGATATTCCTCAGCGGTAAAGAACTCCGGCAACTGGGTTACCTCGGTGACAATCCCTTCACCCCAAACCTCTTTTGCGCGCTCAATCGATTGTTCAAACAAGTGCTTTTGGTCTTCCGAGGCATAGAACATGGCTGACCGGTACTGGTCACCAACATCTGCACCCTGTCGGTTTAGTTGCGTGGGGTCATGAACCGTGAAGAAAATATCGAGAATTTGCTCCGAACTAATCACCGACTCATCAAAACTGATGCTGACAACTTCGGCGTGACCGGTGTTGCCATTGCAAATGTCCTCATAGCTCGGATTCGACTTAGACCCTCCGGTGTACCCGCAGGTGACATCGGTCACACCCTGAAACTGAACGTAAGCAGAATCTAGACACCAAAAACAGCCACCGGCTAGTACAAAAGTTTCCATAATGTTTCTAAACTAATGCGGTTGACCAATTGATTCCCCAATTGCAACAAAGAAAGGTTTGGCTGGCGCCGAATTGACCCAGAAACATCCAGCACTCGGAGTGCTTTTTGCGCTCACCGCGGCACTCCTGTTTGGCCTAAATGGCTCCACCACCAAAGTAATTATTCAATCTGGCATCACAGCCGAGCAGGTGGTCTTCATAAGGTCGCTTGCCGCTGGCCTGATTGCGCTGGTTTGGGCACTGATTTCAAATCGCGCCCAACTTAGAGTTCCAAAGCGTTTGATTCCAAGACTGCTGATACTTGGAGTAGTTGGAGTCGGTTTGCTCCAATACGCATACTCGCAAGCTGTCGTCTTGCTGCCGGTTGGGATCGCTTTGCTAATCGAGTACACGGCGGTGCTCTGGGTGCCGCTGGTTGCTCTGGTTTTTTTCAAAGAGCCGGTAAAGAAGCAAATTTGGTTTGGTGCAGTGTTAGTTCTGGGTGGACTTGCCGTTGTTGCTCAAATCTGGGACTCCACACTGGCCCCACTTGGAGTGCTTTTTGCCTTGATAGCAGCAGCTTCACTTTCGACCCACTTCATTACCGGAGAGCGAATCCAGAGGCATCTACCGACCAACGTGACCATGGCCTACGGCATGGGCATTGCCACTTTGGTGTTCTTGCCGTTTTCAAAGCTTGGCTCATTTGACTACGCGAGCCTTCTAAAACTAACTGATCTTTCCGGGAACTTGGCAGGCATTTCAGCGCCACTATGGCTGATGCTTGTTGTTCTTGGTGTGGCCGGGAGCTTCCTGCCAATGGCCTTCACGTTTCTGGCACTCAGGCACCTGAGCGCAACCCTTGTTGGGGTAATCGCAACTCTTGAAACCATCCTTGCCGCGATTTTTGCGCTGCTGTGGCTCGGGGAGCTGATTAGCCTCACCCAAGCCCTCGGGGGTATGGTGGTTGTCGCAGGGATAGTCTTGGCTCAAACCTCAAGACGGCAAAAAATGGCAAAGGTGGTTGATTAGTTTGGCAACAGTGGATCTGGTTCTTTCGGACTTCGAAGCAACAATTAGCAAAGAGGGCATCACATTCGTTGACTTCTGGGCCGAGTGGTGCGGACCGTGCAAAATGTTCGGCCCAATCTTTGAAGAGGCCTCCAACCAGCACCCCGATATTCGCTTTGCCAAGGTAGACACCGAGGCGCAGCAGGAACTGGCTGGAATGGCTGGAATAACCTCCATCCCAACCTTGATGATTTTTAGAGATGGCATCTTGCTGTTTAACCAGGCTGGAGCGCTTCCTGCGCCTGCCCTAAACGAACTGATTGGCAAAGTCCAGGAACTGAACATGGATGACGTCAGAGCAGAAATAGCAAAAGCTGAGCCCCAGAGCTAACCCAAGGGTTTCTGATTGAGAAATAACTCACTGGCGATGCTGGCAACAATTGCCGGCATTGGCATCTTGGCTTGGCTAATTGGGTTCTTCGACCCCAAGACCTGCACCCCAGGGGTTCAGGTTGACGGCTGGTCCTCCTGTGAGGCAATTGCCAACCAGAGAACCCTCGCCCTTATCGCACTAGTGGCAATAACTGTTGTCGGGGTGCTGATAACCACGCTTTGGAAAAAGAAAAAGCGTTAGCCCAATACCGACTCGGTCGACTTACTTTCTAGCTCCGGAAAAGCCTGGGACACGGCCGGGTGAGTAATCAGGCCATCGTGAACATTCAGGCCCAGCGCCAATGCTGAATCATCCCGCAGTGCCTGCTGCCAACCCTTGCTGGCCAACTGCAAGACGTAGGGCAAGGTGGCATTGGTCAACGCCCTGGTGGAAGTTGCTGGCACCGCACCAGGCATGTTCGCCACGCAGTAATAAAGTGCATTGTGAACGGTGAAAGTAGGTTCGTCATGGGTAGTTGGACGTGAGTGCTCAAAGCATCCGCCCTGATCAATTGCGATATCAACCAGGACTGTTCCCGGCTTCATCTCGGCAACCATTTTGTCGGTGACCAACTTCGGAGCACGCTCACCCGGGATCAGTACAGAGCCGATTACCAAGTCGGCATCTTTGAGCTGTTCCGCAATTTCGTAAGAGGTTGAAACCCTGGTCTGAACTTCAGAGTTGAATCTTGCATCGATCTCGCGGAGTCTAGGCAGGGAAAGGTCAATAACCGTAACGTCGGCGCCCATTCCATTTGCAACAAGTGCCGCTTCAGTTCCTGCAACACCGCCGCCAATTACTACAACTTTTGCTCTTGGGGTTCCTGGAACGCCACCCATCAAGACGCCATTGCCACCATTGGTTTTCATAAGCTGGTAGGCGCCGATTTGAGCAGAAAGCCTTCCAGCAACTTCACTCATTGGCTGCAACAGCGGAAGTGAACGATTGGCGAGCTGCACAGTTTCATAGGCAATTGCAGTTGTTCCGGAAGCGATCAGGGCATCGGTGCAGTCCTTGGACGCAGCAAGGTGCAAGTAGGTGAACAGCACCTGGCCCTTGCGCATCAACGGGTATTCCTTGGCGATTGGCTCTTTCACCTTCACAAGTAGCTCGGCCTTGGCCCAAACCTCTTCTGCCGCTTGGACAATGCTGGCTCCCGCCTGGGCATAATCCTGGTCCGAGAAGCCAGAGCCCTCACCAGCAGATGCCTGGATCATTACGTCATGACCACGGTTGACCAGCTCGTGCACGCCCGCAGGTGTCAAAGCAACGCGGTACTCGTGATTCTTGATTTCTTTTGGAACGCCAACCTGCATTTTTTCTCCTATGCGAAAGTTTCTAAATTCTGGCAAAAAATTCGGTTTGATTCATTCAAAACGAATAAACTGCAATTTATTAAATGAAATTTGCTTACTTATGCGTAAACGGAGTGATTTATGATGGCCAAATCGCAGGATATTCAGTCCAAATTTGATCTCGACGACCTAGACCGGGAAATTCTGGCTATTCTCGGGAAAAACGGACGCGTCTCAAATGCCGATCTAGCCGCCGAAGTTGGCCTGGCTCCCTCTACTTGCCTCGGTCGAGTCCGCAACTTGGTTGAAAGCGGAGTAATCCGATCTTTTGGCGCAGAAATTGAACCGGATGCGCTTGGTCTGAATTTGCAGGCACTTATTTCCGTGACCCTCAGGGCCGGTGCTAGAGCGAATTTGGCAACTTTCATGAAACAGATGCAAGAGCATCCCCAGGTAATTCAGGTGTTCTTTTTGGGCGGTTCTGAGGATTTCATTGTCCACGTTGCTGTCCCAGACTCAGATGCGGTTAGGGAGTTCGTGCTTGATCAACTAAGCAATAATGCCTCGGTTGCCAACACTAGAACCAACATTGTTTTCGACCACTTCCACAAAGGACCGGTTGGCTAGAGTTGTGTGGCTAGGGAGATAAATAATTGACTGAATCGATGCATCAAGCAGGGGCCAACAACGAGCTCAGAGAAGCGATCTACAGGTACGCCTCCGAGCGCATGGATATGAATCCAGCACCCTTGGATGGGCCCAAATCTAGAGCTGAGCTTGAGGCCTTAGCCGGTCCCACAATAACTGAATCAGGACTCGGTGGAACCCGCGCACTAGCGATCTTCGAAGAGAACCTGGCTCCGGCAACCATTTCAACCGACCACCCCAACTTCTTGTCCTTCATACCGGCAGCACCCACTGAGGCAGCGAGCCTATTTGATCTGGTGGTCTCAGCGAGTTCAATTTATGGGGGCTCCTGGACCGAAGGTGCTGGAGCAGTCTTCGCCGAAAATCAGGTGCTTGAGTTTTTGGCAAAGGAGGCCGGTCTTCCAGATGGTGCCGGTGGTGTCTTTGTTCAAGGCGGAACTCTTGGAAACCTGTCAGCCCTGGTTGTCGCCAGGGATGTTGCCGGACGCAAACATGGCCACAAAAACTGGGCGATCATTTGCAGCTCTGAGGCGCACTCCTCGATCAAGGCAGTGGCCAAGGTGATGGGAGTAGAGGTTGTCAAAGCCGACGCCGCTGCCACCGGATCGCTCAATGGCCAGCAGGCTAAACAAGCAGTACTTCAGGCAATCGATAGTGGTCTGACGCCTTTTGCAATTGTTGGAACCGGCGGCACCACAAACTTTGGAATCATCGACCAACTCGGTGACCTTGCAGTAGTGGCAAAGGAGTTTGACCTCTGGTTCCACGTTGATGGCGCATATGGACTAGCCGGCATGCTGGTCGAGGATCTGAAGCCAAAATATGCGGGGCTGGAGCAGGCGGACTCCTTTATTGTGGACCCGCACAAGTGGCTTTTTTCACCGTTTGATGCCTGTGCACTGGTTTATAAAGAGCCAAAATTGGCAAAGGCTGCACACATCCAACACGGCGAATACTTAGAGACCCTGAATCAAAATGATGACTGGAACCCGTCTGACTTCGCCTTCAACCTAACCAGACGGGTTCGTGGTCTTCCGCTGTGGTTCTCGCTGGCAACCCATGGAGTAGCCGCCTACCGGTCAGCGATCAAGATGAACCTGGACCTTACAAAACAAATCGCCACTGAAATTCGAAGCAGGCCCTACCTGAGCTTGGTGCGAGAGCCAGAGCTGTCGGTGGTGGTTTTCGAGCGCGAGGGCTGGAGCAATGCCGACTACGAAAAATGGTCTAAGCAGCTGCTTGACTCGCAGTTCGCGTTCGTGGTTCCCTCCAGTCACCTGGGCAAACCAAACACCAGATTTGCAATAGTCAACCCAACAACGAAGTACGAAGACCTGGTAGCAATTCTCGACACGATGGAGTAGTTCTTGAAAATAACCAAAGTTGCCGCACCGGAATCCCTCAGCCGCACCAGAAACCAGGAGCGGGGCACCGTTGTCGTTGCCGCGATCCAGATGCACTTCGACAAGGACCCGCACAAACATCAAAGCTTGCTTGCGGCAGCAATTGAAGCCGCTGCGGCCGAAGGTGCTCAGGTGGTTTTCCTACCAGAACTAACCCTTTCAAGGTACCCGGCAGACACACTCCCAGTAGGCACCCCCAACGAATCCGCCGAAGACCTATTGACTGGACCGACCTTCAGGTTTGCCGCTGAACAAGCTCGAAAGTACGGCGTGTTTGTTCATGCCTCGCTCTACCAAAAAGTTGAGATGGCAGACGGCCGGGGCCTGAACACCGCGATCATCGTTAGTCCAGACGGGAAACTTGTGGGCTCCACGGACAAGCTCCACATTCCTGTCACCGAGGGGTATTTCGAGGACAAGTACTTTGCGGCAGGTGAAAACACTGACCCCTACCGAGTCCACGAGCTGACACTGGCTGGCGTCCCAAAACTTGGCATGCCGACCTGCTGGGATGAATGGTTTCCTGAGGTGGCCAGAGCATATGGACTAGCCGGGGCAGACATTCTTTGCTACCCAACCGCTATTGGTTCCGAACCTGACCACCCTGATTTTGATACTGAGCCACTCTGGCACCAGGTAATCGTTGGGCACGCCATCGCCAACGGTCTGTTTATTGCTGTCCCAAACCGCTGGGGCAATGAAGGCTTGGTTGAGTTTTACGGGTCCTCATTCATTGTCGACCCCTACGGCCGGGTGCTAGCACGCGCAGCTAGGCATGGAGACGAGGTCCTGATAGCCGAAATTGACCTGGATCAAAGACGCGATTGGTTGGAGCTGTTTCCGTTTTTCGCTACCAGGCGTCCAGATACCTATTCCAGTCTTTCAGCTCCACTTTGCAACCCGCGAGGTGCAAATGGTCAGGGTGTAGCCGGAGGAATCCCGGGGATTGCCCAATGACCCAGCTAATGCCTGCCGAGTGGGAAACCCATGAACAAACATGGCTAGCCTTTCCGCACTCCGGATACACCCTCGGTGAGAGCGCCCAAGACCAAGAAGTTGCCAGGCAGACCTGGGCCAACGTTGCAAATGCCGCGTCTGAGTTCGAAAAAGTAACGGTGATTGTTCATCCTGAAGATCTTTCGACTGCCAGCAAGTTGCTTTCTGCCCAAATTGAAACCTTTGAGTCGGTTCTGGACGACGCCTGGATCAGGGACAGCGGCCCAACATTCGTCAAGACCACTGATGGCGCCTTGGCCGCTGTCAATTGGGTTTTCAACGGCTGGGGCGGGCAATCCTGGGCAAGCTACGAAAATGACAATCTGCTCGCCACCAAGATTGCTAACAGCTTGGATGTTCCAGTTATTGAAAGCAAAATGGTGAACGAGGGTGGAGGGATTCACTTCAACGGTCAGGGCAAAGTTTTGCTAACTGAAACCGTCCAGCTAGATAAGGGCCGCAATCCCGGCTGGAGCAAAGCGCAGGTCGAAGCAGAGCTAAAACGCACTATTGGAGCCGAGGAATTCATTTGGCTAAAGCGCGGCCTGACCAGAGACTACGACGAATTTGGAACCCGCGGACATGTGGACATAGTTGCCTGCTTTGCCCCTGACGGCAGGGTGATTTACCACGATCAAAAGGACCAGAACCACCCCGACTATCTGGTGAGCCGTGAGGTTCGTGAGCAGCTAATCAGTTCCGGCCTTGAGCTGATAGGTGTTCCTGCTCCCGAGACCTTGAAGGACGACGGTGGCTTTGTTGACTACAGCTACATCAACCATTACGTCCTAAATGGCGCTGTGTTGCTTGGTTCTTTTCAGGATAAAAACGACCAGGAAGCCCGGTCGATTCTCCGAGACTGCTACCCGGGCCGAGAAATTGTTTTGGTCGACGCCAGGGAGCTGTTTGCTCGCGGTGGCGGAATTCATTGCATAACACAGCAGCAACCTGCCACCTAAGGGCAAATTTCACGGTAACATTTGGGAAACAACGACGTAGTCAGAAATTTCTGGCTCGGTTACCTATACCCGAGAGGCCCAACTGTAATGGCAACAAAGACATCCATTCGTAAGCGCTTTTTCGCACTTGCAGCAGTAACAGCAATTGCATCAATGGCACTAACTGGCTGCGCAAGCACCGAAACCGAGTCATCCGACCTAGGTGAACTGAATGTTCAGTTCAGCTGGATCAAGAACGCAGAATTCGCCGGAGAGTACTTCGCGGATTCAAACGGCTACTACTCAGAGGCTGGCTTTAGCGCCACAAACTTCATCGCCGGACCAACAGCAACCACCGCTGTTGTTCTTTCGGGAGACGCACTGGTTGGATTGTCTGACCCGATTGCGGTTACCCCTGTGATCCTAGAAGAGGGCGCGCCACTGAAGATCATCGGCGCCACCTACCAGAAGAACCCATTCACCATCTTGTCTCTGAAGGATGGTGGCAACATTGCTACCGCTCAGGACCTAATTGGCAAGAAGATTGGTGTTCAGGCTGGCGGAAACGAGACTCTGTTTGATGCACTTCTTGCGGCAAACGGTATCTCCCAGGACCAGGTCACCAAGGTTCCAGTTGAGTACGATCCCGCCCCACTTGTAAATGGTGAGGTTGACGGATTCTTGGCTTATGTGACCAACGAGTCAATCACAGTTGCAAACCTAGGTTTTGAAGTTACCAATCTGCTTTTCGCTGACAACGGCCTACCGTTTGTTGCTGAAGCTTTCGTTGTGACCCAGGACTCAATCGACAACAACCGCGCTGGCCTAAAGGCCTTCCTTTACGCTACAGCTCGTGGTTGGAAGGACGCTATTGCCGACCCTAACGAGGGTGCCCGCTTGGCAGTCGAGGTTTATGGCAAGGACTTAGGTCTAGACATCGGCAAGGAGCAGCAGCAGTCTGAGGCTCAGAACTCGCTACTTGTTGTGACCGACGAGACCATTGCAAACGGTCTGTTCACAATTTCTGCAGACATGCAGGCCAGCAACCTAGCAACTCTTGCATCCGCCGGCTACGTAATTAGCGCCGACCAGCTGTTTGACATGAGCCTGCTAGCAGAGGTCTACGAAGAGCACCCAGAGCTTTTGGAGTAACCTTCCTTCATGAGTTTTGAAAATGCCGCTGCCCAAAGTGATCCTGCTCTGGGCAGCGGCATCACCATTTCCGGCCTCTCCAAAGTGTTCAAGCTGGGAAACAGTTCGATTACTGCGCTGGATGACACCACGCTCCACTCCGATAAGGGAAGTTTCCTGTCGCTACTTGGCCCATCCGGCTGTGGCAAGTCAACAATTCTTAGAATTCTTGCCGGCCTAGAAACACCTACCTCTGGCAACGTGACCGTAGACGGCATGGACCCGAGTGAACTTAGACGTGATCATCGACTGGGCATTGCTTTTCAAGACTCGGCACTTATGCCTTGGCGAAGCGTGGTTGCCAACATCAGGCTTCCATTTGAACTTGCCAGGGTCAGCCCCGATGAGAGCCTGATTGCTGACCTGATCAAGCTAGTTGGACTGCAGGGCTTTGAAAACGCTAAGCCGGCCCAGCTTTCTGGGGGCATGAAGCAGCGAGTTTCTATCGCCCGGGCCCTTGTGGTGCAGCCGTCGGTGCTGCTTCTGGACGAGCCATTTGGAGCCCTGGATGACATGACCAGGCAGCGCCTAAACCTAGAACTACTTAGAATCTGGACAGAGAAACCTGCCACCACACTGATGGTCACTCATGGCATTTCAGAAGCGATCTTCCTAAGTGATCAAGTTGCAGTAATGAGCCCGAGACCCGGCCGCATCAAAGAGATTATTCAGGTAGACCTTCCAAGACCTCGAACCCCGGAGATGATGCGCACTCCAGAATTCCATGCCCTTCACGACCAGGCGTCCGACCTGCTCTTTGGTAGCAATGGCGTGGCTGTTAGCGATGACTAACCTGGCAACCGCGAGCAGGAAGCTGCGCTTACCAACCTGGACCGGCGGTTTAGTGGGGGTTATCTCCACGATAGGAATTTGGTGGCTGCTGGCAGAAACGGTTTTTGCAAGCGTTGGCACCAGGCCAGACGGTTCGGGAGGAGCAATCCCGACTCCGCTAGAGGTTGTTCTACAACTTTTTGAAGACGGATTTCAGTTCTATTGGCGCAATGGGGTAATAACCCTGTCTGAAGCGGCTATTGGTTTTGCCTGGGGAAATGCTCTGGCACTGGTGTTCGCAGGAATCGCTCTGGTTCTCCCCCGCCTTGAAACCCTAACCACTCAACTGGCAGTAATCACCTACTGCATCCCGATCGTGGCCATTGGCCCGATCGTGAGGCTGATAGTTGGGGCCCCAGGCGCCGGTGAACCAGCCGGGGCTGCTGTAGTGCTGGCAGCCCTTAGCGTCTTTTTCACAACCATGATCGGAACCCTCACTGGGGTAAAGGCCACTGACAAGCGAATGCTCGATGTCGTTACCGCCTATGGCGGTGGAGCAATCCAAAGACTGTTCCGGGTTCAGCTACTATCGGCCCTGCCGTCGATTTTTGCGGCCTTCAAGATTGCAGCTCCAGCAGCATTTCTGGGTGCCATCCTCGGTGAATATGTTGGTGGTCCGGACGTTGGATTTGGGCCGGCCATGGTCAATGCCCAGCAAAGCCTTGAAATTGCCAGGGTGTGGGGCGTGGCCTTGGTTTCCGGGTTGATTGCAGGTGGTGGTTACGCCCTATTTAGCCTGATCGGAAAGCTGGTTACCCCCTGGGCGAAGGTGACCACAAGATGAACTTCAAGATCGAAGACGCAGAGGATCGCTCACTAATTGCAGTTCGAAGCAAAGTGAAGCGAGACGCCGCTAAGCAAACAGCGAAGCTAATTTCACAATCCATAGCAAACACCTCGCTATCGCTGATTGTTGTTTTGATTTTGTGGGTATTTGCGCTCTGGGCCTTTGATGTCACCCCCTACATAGGCAAGGGGCCGCTAGATGTTTTCAATTGGCTTTTCCTTGCTGAGTCGGCGAACGAAAATCAGGGTCTCGTGCTTTCCGCGCTCAGCCAGACAATGCTTGATGCTGGAATC
Source organism: Aquiluna sp. (assembly GCA_017854485.1). Lineage (GTDB taxonomy): Bacteria > Actinomycetota > Actinomycetes > Actinomycetales > Microbacteriaceae > Aquiluna. The sequence continues at coordinate 56,364 of JAFMHN010000003.1, forward strand.
GGCTTCGCCTTTGGCTTGTTCTTCGCAACACTGATTTCGGTTCTTTTCACGCTCTTTCGATCAGTCGAACAAGCCCTGATGCCAATCGCGATGCTGCTTAGGTCAGTGCCGCTGATTGCAATGGCTCCAATCCTGATTCTGATCTTTGGCAGAGAGCAGGTAACGGTGGCAGTAATGGGTGCGATCGTCGTGCTGTTTCCAGCTCTGGTGAACATCGTCTTTGGACTCAGGTCGGCCTCCGCTGCAACTCTGGACGTGGCCACTGTCTATGGAGCCAACAAGCTGGCCGCTCTTCGCTATGTGGCATTTCCAAGTTCGTTGCCATCGTTCTTTGCAGCGGTGAAGATTTCGGTGCCAGGCGCTATTACTGGTGCCTTGCTTGTTGAGTGGCTGGCAACTGGCCAGGGAATTGGCTACGGAATCATTTCTGCGGTTGGCAGGGCAAAAACGAATGAGGTTTGGGCCTATGTCGTTGTTATAACGCTGGTTTCGATCGTGCTCTACAACCTAATTGGCCTATTCGAAAACTATGTTCTGAAGCGCTTTGCTCCCCAGGTCTGGAAGGCTCGCTAGCGGAATTTTTTTTGCAGGCGGCTTCACCGGCAAAACCATGTCGAACGGCCTGGGTTGCGAACTAGAATCGTGGGGCTGAAAGGAACCGCAGTGAAGCGCACCGAGACTCCAATTGATTTAGTTGCAAACCAACTAGTTAGTGACATGGCCAGTCGCTACCCATCCTTCGCCACCGACATTGGTTATCCAGGCGGCGAATCCGAAATGGATGACTATAGCCCAGAGTTTTTATCGCAAGAGCAACAGGACACCAAGGCAGTTATTGCCAAACTTTCTGCGCTAGAACCAGTCGACGAAGTCGACATTGTCACCAAAGATGCCATGCTCCAGTCGCTACAGGGCGACCTCGAAACCTACGAGTCGGGCCTTGCCTTCCGCAACCTAAACAACATTGCTTCTCCTGCTCAAGGTGTCAGGGATGTCTTCGACAACTCCCCCACAGACACCGTTCAGGATTGGGAGAATCTTACGCTTCGAATGCAAAAAGTCGGCCAATCACTTCAGGGATATGCCAGAACCCTGGCCGTCGGTGCGTCAAACGGGGACGCACCGGCCAAAAGGCAGGTTGAGGCAGTAATTCGTCAGGTTGAACAGATCACGGCAAAGGCAGGATTCTTCAGAACGTTCGCCCTACATGCCAAGCCTGAAAGCGGTGAGCTGTCTGCGGGCCTGAAGCAGGAGCTTTCCAAATCCGCGGAGCAAGCGACCCAAGGCTATGCGGCTTTCGGAGAGTTTCTAATCAACGACTTACTTCCTGCCGCGACCGATGTTGATGCAATTGGCCTTGACCGCTACAAGATTCTGTCCAAAAGGTTCCTGGGAGCCAGCGTTGACCTTGATGAGACCTATGAGTGGGGCAAGCAAGAGCTAGCAAGGTTGATTGAAGAGCAAACAAAGGTTGCAAATGAAATCAAGCCCGGGGCAAGCGTTGAAGAGGCGATTGCTCACCTGGAAAATGACCCTGCAACAAAGCTGCACGGCACCAAGGAGCTGCAACAGTGGATGCAGAAGCTAAGCGATCAAGCCGTTGCTGAGCTGGCCAAGACCCACTTCGAGATTGCCGAGCCAATCAAGAAGCTGGAGTGCATGATTGCCCCGACCCAACACGGTGGCATCTACTACACCGGGCCGTCCGATGACTTTTCGAGGCCGGGCAGAATGTGGTGGTCAGTGCCGGAGGGGGTAACCGAGTTTGACACTTGGCGCGAGACTACAACTGTTTACCACGAGGGCGTACCGGGGCATCACCTTCAGGTGGCACAGGCCACCTACATCAGAGACACCCTGAACGCCTGGCGCAGACTTGCCTCATGGACCTCCGGACACGGTGAAGGTTGGGCCCTCTATGCCGAGCGCTTGATGGAAGAGCTTGGATTCTTGGACAATCCTGCCGATCGCCTGGGCATGCTGGACGGTCAGCGAATGCGCGCCGCGCGAGTGGTTCTAGATATCGGTGTGCACCTGGGTAAACCAAAGCCTCAGGGCACCGGCAATTGGGACTTTGACTACGCACTGGATTTCATGAATAGCAACGTGAACATGAGCAAAGAGTTTGTCAACTTTGAGGTGACACGTTACTTCGGGTGGCCAGGTCAAGCACCGAGCTACAAGATCGGTCAGCGGATCTGGGAGCAGATTCGTGATGACTATAAAAAGCGCAAGGGTGCCGAGTTTGATATCAAGCAGTTCCATAAAGTTGCCCTCAACCTTGGAGGTCTTGGCTTGGACACCCTAAGAACTGCCATGGAGCGGGCATAGTTGCTGCTTTTTGGTTACTCTTGGTCTTATGTCTAAGGTTCTCTCCTCTCTCCCCGTTGGTCAAAAAGTCGGCATTGCCTTCTCCGGTGGTCTTGACACCTCCGTTGCAGTTGCTTGGATGCGTGAAAAAGGCGCGATTCCCTATGCCTACACCGCAAACCTGGGTCAATACGATGAGGACGACATCGACTCGATTCCAGCTCGCGCTATGGAATATGGTGCTGAGGCTGGGGTAATTGTTGATACTCGCGAGGCACTGGCCGAAGAGGGTTTGGCCGCGCTGGCTTGTGGGGCTTTCCACATCAGAACCGGCGGCAAGGTTTACTTCAACACAACTCCGTTGGGACGCGTGGTTACCGGCACAATGCTGGTGCGCGCAATGAAAGACGACGGCGTAGAAATTTGGGGCGACGGCTCTACCTATAAGGGAAACGACATCGAGCGTTTCTACCGCTATGGCCTGCTAGCCAACCCAAACCTGAAGATTTACAAGCCGTGGCTGGACTCGGACTTCGTTGCAGAGCTTGGCGGACGCGAAGAGATGAGCCAGTGGCTAACTGAGCGCGACCTTCCATATCGTGCCTCAGTAGAGAAGGCTTACTCAACAGATGCCAACATGCTTGGTGCCACTCACGAGGCAAAGAGTTTGGAGTTTCTAAACACTCCCCTTGAAATCGTCGAACCAATCATGGGCGTAAAGCACTGGGACCCTTCGGTTGCCATCGAGACCGAAGACGTCACCATTGAATTTGAGCAGGGCAGACCAGTTGCCATAAATGGCAAGAAAATGACCTCCGCTGCAGAGATTATCTTCACCGCCAACGAAATCGGCGGTCGTCACGGTCTTGGCATGAGCGACCAGATTGAAAACCGAATCATTGAAGCTAAGTCTCGTGGCATCTATGAGGCCCCTGGAATGGCCCTGATTCACATTTGCTACGAGCGACTTATCAGCGCAATCCATAACGAGGACACCCTTGCCAGCTACCACGAGCAGGGTCGGGCCATGGGAAGGCTCCTCTACGAAGGTCGTTGGCTGGATCCACAGACTCTGATGATCAGAGAGGCGCTTATGAAGTGGGTGGCCGGTGCCGTAAACGGTTCGGTGACGCTAAGGCTTCGTCGTGGTGATGACTACACGATCATGGACACTCAAGGCTCGGGCTTTAGTTACCACCCAGAGAAGCTTTCAATGGAGCGCAACGCTGAAGAAGCATTTGGACCAAACGACCGCATCGGTCAGCTGACCATGCGCAACTTAGACATTCAGGACACTAGGGAAAAGCTTGATCTCTACCTAAAGCAGGGTCAGATCGACGGCGACGAATTTGAGCTGATCTAAGTGTCCGTTCACATCTCAGCAGAGCCCGGACAAATAGCAAAGACCATTCTGCTTCCGGGTGACCCGCTTCGCGCAAAGTGGATTGCCGAAACCTTCCTGGAGAACCCAGTCTGCTATTCGAGCGTGCGAAACATGCTCGGCTTCACGGGCACATATCAGGGAAGAGAGATTTCGGTTCAGGGCACCGGCATGGGCGCACCCTCGATTGGAATCTATGCCCACGAACTCTTCGAACAATACGGGGTCGAAAAGGCCATTCGTGTTGGCACTTCCGGGGGCCTAGCACCAACCAAGCTACGCGACGTTGTAATCGCGATGACCGCTTCAACCGACTCCAACATCAACCGGCGCGCAACCAACGGTCTTGACTTCGCACCCAGCGCTAACTACGAGATGCTTGAAAAAGCAGTTGCCAAGGCACGACTGATGCAGATCGACTTCCACGTTGGAGGAATCGCATCTGGCGACCTGTTCTACGACACCACTGATTCACTGGAGCAGTGGAAACGGTATGGCATTCTGGCACTTGAGATGGAGACCAATCAGCTCTACACGTTGGCGGCACGCTTTGGCCGAAAGGCGCTCAGCGTCGTTACAGTGTCAGACATGATGGATGGCTCTGCCCAGACCTCTTCCGAAGAGCGTGAAAGTGGCTTCAGGGACATGGTTGAAATCGCATTGGCGGCAAGCCAGTGAAGTACGTGAGGATTGCACTGCAGCTACTCCTAGGCTTTGCATTGACTTCCGCAGGAATTTCCCACCTAACCACTGCAAGAGCTGAATTTCAGGCCCAGGTTCCCACTTGGCTGCCACTGGATGCGGACTTTGTGGTGATTGCTTCGGGTGTGGTTGAGATTGCTCTGGGCTTGGCGCTAATCACGCTTTGGCGCTACCGCGCTTGGGTCGGGTTAGTCACCGCCGCATTTTTCATCGCAATTTTTCCTGGGAATATCTCTCAGTGGCTAAACGGCATTGATGCCTTCGGATTAGACACCGATCAAGCGCGATTCACAAGGTTGTTTTTCCAGCCAGTTTTGGTGCTCTGGGCGATCTTTGCAACCGGTGCGAACCGACTCCTTGGGAAACGCTCCAAATAGCTTTATTGGAGTAGCATTCCTTGGGTGCCGACCACCTCTAACATCATTGGTTTCCTGCTGCTCTCGATAGTCATAATTCTGATCCCGGGGCCAAGCGTTCTCTATGCAATTGGTCGTGCTCTGGTTCTAGGAACTAGGGCGGCAGTCCTGAGTGTTTTTGGCAATGGTTTTGGCGTTGGCATCCAAATTCTCTTCGTCTCGCTGGGACTGGGGGCACTGATCAAGCAGTCCGACGAAATCTTCTTTATCATCCAGATCTTGGGTGCAGCGATGGTGACCTACCTCGGCGTCAAAGGAATCTTGGATCGTAACAAGACCGCAGAATCAGGTGCTGACAAAGCTCCGAGCAGGCGAAGAATATTTGGAGACTCGGTTGTAGTTGGCATCACCAATGCAAAAACCCTGATCTTTTTCATTGCGGTGCTTCCAAGCTTTATCAACCCGGAGGCCGGAAACCTTACGCTGCAGATGCTGTTTTTGGGATCACTGTTTCTGGTGATTGGTGTCACCAGCGACTCGGCCTATGCGATTGCAGCTGGAAAGGCCAGGGATTGGCTTTCATCCTCCGCCGACAGACTGGCAACCTTCCGCGGTATTGGTGGATTGGCGCTAAGCCTGCTTGGCGTCTATATGTTCTTTGATGCCATTAATTAGCTTTCTGGCAAGTTCGTGCAATAAATAGACACTCATCTATGTATGCTAAATGTATGAGTGAATGGAATTACACCAAATGCGCCAAACCGTTTGAAAGCATCGAAGCGGCCGAAGCGTTCATGGAGCGGAAAGACTTTGCCGGACACATCCTCAAGCGTGACAATGGCTACGCGGCGGTCTGCCCGACCTACCCTGATGGCTTCTACCCCGATGCGGTGCTAGTGAAATCACGAGACAATGCCAAGGGCGAACTGGCTGCTGCCAAGAATTTGCTAACCCTCTCGCCAACCTCCGACTGCTGCTAAGCATGCATCGTTTTCGCCTGATTGGTTCGAATAGAATCTAGATCCGATCTGCAGCGAAGCAGCTAGCATCACGCCGCCGAGCCACCTGCGTTGTTCGCGAAAAAGCTAGGCACGCCTAAGCTACAAAATGCCCGTTTGTAATTGCCCCTATGGCTTTTTGGATAACTCCCCTAGACTTCTATTGAGACAGTTCTAAACCACTGCTCAGCGTCGTAGAACGACCCCCACGAATCTGTGGTTAATCTTTTCCTTCGGCGAACGAATACATCCATCGATGTCTTCGCCATTTGCCCAAAAACTTGGGCTCAAAAGTGATGCAAAATTCACATGAAAGTAATTGCCTTATGTCTTCAAAGACTTTCCTTGACCTTGGCGTGCCGGCCAAAATTGCCGGTGCACTAAGCGCACAGGGCATTGACTCACCGTTCCCCATTCAAGTTGACTCGCTGCCAGACACCCTGGCCGGTAAGGATGTGCTGGGCAGGGGCAAAACCGGATCCGGCAAAACCCTAGCCTTTGGAATTCCAATGGTCGCCAGGCTCGCTACTTCTGCAATCAATAAGCAGGGCGCTCGCAAGCCAAGAGGCTTGGTGCTAGCCCCGACTAGGGAACTAGCCACACAAATTACCAATACGCTCCAGCCATTGGCTGCTGCTATGAACCTTAGGGTCACCACCATTTTTGGTGGAGTATCTCAAAACAGGCAGGTTCAAGCTCTTCGGGATGGTGTCGATATCGTCGTGGCGACCCCGGGCCGGCTGGAGGACCTGATGGGTCAGGGCCTTTTGAAGCTGGATGCAATTGAGATCACCGTATTGGACGAGGCTGACCACATGGCAGACCTTGGTTTCTTGCCTGGAGTGACCAGAATTTTGAATGCAACCCCAAGAACCGGTCAGCGCCTGTTGTTCTCGGCGACCTTGGATAACGGAGTGAAGAAACTCGTAGACAAGTTCCTGCAGAACCAGGTTATGCACGCTGTTGACGATGCCAATTCCCCGGTTGCCCAGATGACCCACCACGTGTTTGAGGCTGCCGACGCAGACGCAAAGAAGGCATTGGTGTTCGCCTTGGCATCCGGAACAGGAAGAAGAATCCTGTTCATGCGCACCAAGCACCACGCCAAGAAACTCGCCAGGTCTCTTACTCAGGCTGGCATACCTGCAGTTGACCTGCACGGAAACCTCTCTCAGGCCGCCAGAGATCGAAATCTGGAGGCGTTTAGCGCAGGCAAGGCAAGGGTGTTAGTAGCAACCGACGTGGCAGCAAGGGGCGTTCACGTTGACGGCGTAGACCTGGTGATCCACGTTGATCCGCCGGCTGAGCACAAGGCCTACCTGCATCGCTCTGGGAGGACAGCAAGGGCTGGAGCAGCAGGTGATGTGGTGACCATATCTTTGCCAACCCAGCGTAAAGACCTGGCTGACTTGCTCAGCAAAGCCAAAATCTCGGTAAGGCCGCAGGCAGTGACTGAAAAATCACCACAGGTGATTGCGCTGATCGGAGAAGTTGCCGAATACGTGAAGCCTGCTGCCCCAGCAGCTAAGCCGACACCATCGGGCAAGTCAACTGGTCGCAACGCCCAGCGAAAGCGAGCAATGCGCGAGTCTGGCAAGGGTCAGAATCAGGAGTCTAGGACCCCTGGCTCGAGACCCAAGACCCAAAGTGCCACCGGCGGTCAGCGTCAGCGTCAAAATTCGAGGTAGTCACTCGAGCCAGTTCCAATCGGTCCCCGCTTGGAACTCGGGACTGCAGCAGTAGGGCCCAGGGTGGGCCCCGTTACTCAGAGTCTTCCCACGCTCTTAATGTCTTGCTCAAACTCCCCAATGACTTCGTCACTCACCGTTCTTCTGGTGTCCCCAATGGCCCAAAGGTAGTGATGCGTGGCCGTGGTCGAAGAATCATTAGTATCTGCCTGAGCTTCATAGACCGACTGCTCTAGCGCTCGCTGTGATGCCTTTCGGGCTGCATACTCGATGTCGGCCGGAGAGAAGCCAGCTGATCGGGATACCAATTCAGCCAGATCGATATTCGGTAGCGCCGTAGCGGGAATATACCTACCCCAGATCGATCGACGCGCCTCTTCATCCGGCAGCCCAATGGGAATCACGTAGTCGAATCGGCCGTGACGCAAGAAGGCGTCGTCCAAGGCACGGATGTAGTTGGTTGCCACCACCAGAAGGTGCCCCGGCTTCTCACGAAAGGCTGGGATCAACTTAAGTAGTTCGTTGGTCACACCTTGAGTCGGCGATGGCGGATCGCCCTTGCGCTTGGAAGCAATCTCTTCAACCTCATCGATAAAGACGACAACGTTTTCTAGATCGTTTACCGTGTTGAAGACTTCACGCAGACCGCCAGCCAAGCCGCTCGAGTCGCCAGCCAGTCGTGAGGGAAAGACCTCGATAAAGGGCCAATCGAGTCGAGAGGCGACCGCCTTGGCAAAAGTAGTTTTTCCTGTTCCCGGAGGACCGAACAGGACAATGGCCTTTGGTGGCTCAACGCCAAAAGTCTCAGCCAACCTGGAATCGGCTAGCGGCAAAACCAAGCGCCGCTCGAGCATCTCCTTCTCATTTTTCATTCCCGCAATCTTGTCCCAAAGATCACGTGCCAACACTCGACCACCAAGATTGGTGAGTATCTCGCGCTCTTTCTCGCTCACGGAGACTTCGCGCTCAAAATATTTGAGGTGCTTCAAGTCGGCAAATCCGGCCTTTTCCAGAACACCGCTCTTGCCGTCATCGGCTACGAGCATAGAAAGCTTGGTGATGCCAGCTTTGGCCATGTCAATTTCGAGTTCGCCCAAAAGTCTTCCACCTATGCCCTGACCCTGATGCGTATCAGAAACCATAAGAAGCACCACCCAGCCCTGCTCGTGGGCAGTGCGACCGACAGCGAAGCCAACGATTTGGTCTCCATCAAAAGCCGTAATCGCATGGTCTTGGCCGCAAGAGGCGAGCACTTCGGCGAGGGAGTAAACAGGGGCGTAGCCGGCTGTCCGGGCTTGATCCCAGAGTGTCAGCAGCGAATCGGTGTCAACTGGTTGAAAGTTGCGGTATCTAACGGCCATAGCGTTTCCCCTTAATGGATTACGGGACTATACAACCATTCCACACGAAATTTATTGCGCCCTCGGTAGGAATCGAACCTACGACCAAGAGATTAGAAGGCTCTTGCTCTATCCACTGAGCTACGAGGGCTTTGCCTTGGACAGTAAGGCAACACACAGTCTACACAAGGCGGTCAAGCCTCGGCATAGGCTGATGCTCGAAGCCGCTAGCTGGCAGAAACCAGCTGGCTTATGGCAGCTTCGAAGACTTCTTGGTGGCGGTCAACGTCCGCCTTGGTGGTCGCAGGACACATCAACACCATGTTGTGAAAAGGCGTGAGCAGCACTCCACGGTTCACTAGGTAGAGATGCAGGAAATCCTCTAGCAATTGATCAGCACAGTCATGGGCCGCTGTTCCGGTCTTTGGATATGGCTTGGCGAAACGGTATTCCGCTCTTGTTCCAAGCTGATTGATGGACCAGGGTAGCTGGTATTTTTCGACAAGAGAATTAACTCCATTAGTGAAGTAGGTCGCAAGATCGATCATTTCGGCAAAATTCTCTTTGGTTAGAACGCTCTCCAGGGTTGCGCGCATTGCCGCAACAGACAAGGGATTACCGGCCAGGGTTCCGCCAACGCCACCCATGTCCACCAGGTCCAGGTCGGTTCTTTCCATGACCTTTTGGGCAAACTCCTCGCTTAGCCCATAGGTTCCAGTAGGAATGCCGCCGGCGATCGCCTTTCCGATAACAAAGATGTCAGGTTCCAAGTCATCGCGCATTGTCATCCCGCCATAGCCAGCAGAGAAGGTGTGAGTTTCATCGATGATTAGAAGCGCGTCATACTTCCGGGTCAGCTCTCGAACCCCTTCGAGGTATCCGGGCTCTGGAAGGACAATACCGATATTCGTTAGCGCTGGCTCCATCAAAACAGCGGCCACATCGCCGTTTTTCAGCTGTCGCTCTAGCCCCACAAGGTCGTTGAACTCGGCAACCCGGGATGTCTCGGTGACATCAACCGGAGACCCGACGTTCCCAGGTCGAGACATTCCCTCGCCGTCAGGACCAACAACGATCAACGACTCATCTACCGAGCCGTGATAGCAGTAAGCATTGAACAAAATCTTGGACTTGCCGGTGATGGCCCTAACGAGCCTGATCGCCCATCGATTGGCATCGGTGGCAGTGAGCGAGAAGCTCCATTTGGCCATCTTGAAGCGCTCGGTCAAGTTGTTCGCAACCCACTGGGCATCTTCCGTTGGAAGCATCGTTGTCATTCCACCCTGGTCCTTAATGCGCTTGACTATGGCGTCAACCACGATCGGATTAGAGTGACCTGCCATGGCCCCAGTGTCCCCCAGGGCAAAATCTATGTATTCGTGCCCGTCGATATCCCAGATCCGATTGCCTTGCGCCCTGTCAAAATAAAGCGGAAAGCCTCCGGCCTTCTTGTTCATCCAGGTCATCGGAACCTTGCCAAACAGATTGTCGGCAGCCTGATAGGCAGCCTTAGATCTTGGGTTACGGCTTGCGAACAACTCCTGCTCGATGGCATAGAGGTTAGTTAGGTGAGTTCTGTCGATCATGAGTTCCTCCTCTGGGTCCCCCGTCGAAGTTACCAACTCGACTACTGCCCGAATCCTGAGGATATTGGTTTCTATCCTTGCATGGTTCGGGTTGAGTAGTAAAACTTGCCTCCTGACTCACTAGACGGAAAGAAATCGCCCCTAGACTTGGAGACAAAAGAACTCCCAGGAAAAGGCCAATCAATGACGCTTCGTGCCACCGACATCCCTGTAATTCCAGCTAAAGATGAGCTTTCGGGAGCAGTGATTGATCAGGTGCAACAGTGGGTGCTCAATGCCTCGCAACAGAAGAGCTCGCCGGCAGCAGATCGTCTGTCTGGGTTGCTTCAGGATCCGAATGGCTTGGACTTTGCAGTTGGCTTTGTAGATGGCGTAATCAGGCCAGAGAGCCTCAAGGTTGCAGCAAAGAACCTCTACCGCCTAAGAAAAATCACCCCTAAGTTTTTGCCTTGGATTCTCAGGTTTTTACTGTCGGTTGGTGCAAACTTGGCCAGGCCATTCCCATGGATTGTTATTCCAATTGCAAGAAAGGTGCTCAGGTCTTTTGTCGCCCACCTGGTGATTGACGCAACTCCGTCAAAGCTAAGCCGGAGCATTTCCAGACTTCGAGCGCAGGGATCAACATTGAACATCAACCTTCTTGGTGAGGCTGTTCTAGGAAAAAAGGAAGCCGACCGAAGGATTCAGAAGGTCAGTCAGGTGCTATCACGGCCGGACGTGGACTACGTTTCCGTCAAGGTGTCTGCCATCGTCTCGCCGCACTCAGCCTGGTCTTTCAATGAGACAGTAATTGACGTTATCGAGCGACTAACGCCACTTTATGAGATTGCTTCACAGTCAAAGACCAAGAAATTTATCAACCTGGACATGGAGGAGTACCACGACCTCGACATGACGGTCGCCGTATTCAAGGGAATTCTCTCGAAGCCGCAGTTCCAAAATCTGGAGGCTGGCATCGTGCTGCAGGCCTATCTACCCGATGCCCTCAGGGCAATGATTGACATTCAGCAGTTTGCTGCGATGCGAACAGCCGATGGTGGAGCACCGGTCAAGGTTCGAGTGGTCAAGGGAGCGAACTTGCCGATGGAGAGAGTTGATGCCGAAAGCCACGGCTGGGCTCTTGCAACTGTTGAATCAAAGGCGGCTGCCGACGCAAACTACAAGCGAGTGCTGAACTACGCACTAACTGAGGACCGAGTAGCCAACGTTCGAATTGGCGTAGCCGGTCACAACCTGTTTGACCTGGCTTTCGCATGGCTGCTTGCTTCTCAGCGCAACGCCCAGAGTGGCATGGACTTCGAGATGCTGCTTGGTATGGCTGAAGCTCAGGCTAATGTGATTCGAAAGACCGTTGGAACCCTGGTTCTCTACACTCCGGTTGTACACCCACAAGAGTTTGATGTTGCCATTGCCTACCTAATCCGGAGGCTTGAAGAGGGCGCGTCAAAGGACAACTTCCTTTCCAATGCCTTCCAGCTAACCAACCCAGACGCATTTGCGATTGAGAAGGAGCGCTTCCAGGTTGCATTGAACATGCTGGACCAAAGTGTTCCAATCCCAAACCGCCTTCAAGATCGTCACAATGATGTGGCCTTCGCTCCGGCACAGGGGTTCACAAACTCTCCAGACACCGACCCTTCACTTGCGGGAAACCGCAGCTGGGGCTACGAAATCATCGAAAGGGCGAAAACCAGTGACATCGGCCTAGACCTTGTGGCAAGCCAAACGCTTGCAACCGAAGAACAACTTGAAGTATTGATGCGCAATGTTGTTGCAGGTGGCAAGAAGTGGTCGCAGCTCTCCGGCTTCCAACGATCCGAGAAGCTGCACGCGGTTGGCGTTGCTCTCGAGGCAAATCGCGGCAGGCTAATAGAAGTTTCGATGGCCGAGGCGGGCAAGACCTTGGATCAAGCCGACACTGAGATCTCTGAGGCAGTCGACTTCGCTCACTACTACGCGGAGCGGGCAGAGGAGCTTGATTCAATAGATGGCGCCAAGCCAAAGCCATTTGGTGTCAGCGTGATAACACCTCCGTGGAACTTCCCAATCGCGATTCCTGCCGGTGGTGCACTGGCCGCGCTGGCCGCTGGATCAGCTGTTATCTTCAAGCCAGCCAGCGCAACTGCGCGCTGTGGTGCGGTGCTGGCTGCAATCATCTCGGAAACGATAGCTGCCGACGTGTTCGCTCCAATTCAAATCAGCGAATCTGGCCTGGGAAAGCAGCTGCTGTCACATCCTGATGTAGACCAGGTGATTCTGACCGGTGGCTACGAGACCGCACAGCTGTTCAAGACCTTCCGTCCGAACATGCGCCTTTTGGCAGAAACCAGCGGCAAGAACGCAATCATTGTCACCGAATCGGCAGATTATGACCTTGCCGCAAAAGACATCGCCTACTCGGCGTTTGGTCACGCTGGTCAGAAGTGTTCCGCCAGCTCGATCGTGATTCTGGTTGGATCTGCCGCCAAATCAAAGCGGTTCCGCCGTCAGCTAGAGGACGCCGTCACTAGCCTGCACGTTGGTCACCCAGATGACCCGAAAACGCAAATGGGACCAATGATTGATGCACCGACCGGGAAGCTCCTCGAGGGGCTTACCGTCCTCGAGCGCGGCGAGAAGTGGCTGGTAAAGCCTGCCCAGCTAGATGAAACTGGCAAGCTTTGGTCTCCCGGCGTTCGGTACCACGTCAGGCCAAACTCCAAGAGCCACAAAACCGAGTATTTCGGACCGGTCCTGTCGGTAATGACCGCACCGAACCTGGAAGCCGCAATCGCACTTCAGAATGCGGTTGACTACGGTCTGACCTCTGGAATCCACTCCTTGGATCAGGTGGAGATCAACACCTGGCTAAAGGGTATTCAAGCTGGAAACCTGTATGTGAACCGAGGCATCACCGGCGCTATCGTTCAGCGCCAGCCATTTGGTGGCTGGAAGCGCTCTAGCGTTGGGCCAAGCACCAAGGCCGGTGGACCAAACTACATCCTGAGCCTGACCCACTGGGAGAGTGCGGAAGCAACAAGCCATGCCGAAATTCTTAACAAGCAGGTGAACGAGCTTTTGGCCAGGGCTGCAACCACCGAACTTTCTGAACAGCACCTTGAATCATTGGTGCGCTCAGCAAAGAGTGACCAACAGGTATTGTCTGAGGTCTTCGAGACCTCGACTGACCCCTCGGGCTTGGCCAGCGAGCGAAACGTTTTGCGATACTTCCGAAGCGACTGTGTTATCCGAATTGAAGCCGATGCAACCGAAGTCGAGACCCTCAGAGCTGTTTCATTGCAGCTTTTGCTGGGTAAGGGCCAAATCAGTGCTGCTTCGCTACCTGACATGGCGATCGCGCTGCTAAAGCAGTCAGGGACCCAGGTTCTGATCGAGGATCATCAGAGTTTCGCTGCAAGGACTGTTGCCAAGCCAACCAGAGTCAGGTGGATCGGTGGCGATCAGCTTCGCGCTTCGACGGATTTGTTCGGAAACTGCGATGTTGCGGTCTATGACCACAGCCCGACCGAGTCTGGAAGAATTGAGCTACTTCCGTTCTTCAAGGAGCAGGCAGTGACTATAACTGGGCATCGATTTGGAACTTCAGTGAAGTTTGTTCAGGAGCTAGCCATCTAGTTCCTGTTCAAGGTTTTCCCAGACCTTTTTGATCCCCCTTTGGATTATTCTTCTAAGCTTGCTAGTTATTAGAAGTAACTAAAACCAAAGAGGACTCCTTTTGTCACTTATTTCCAAACTTTCCCTGGCTAATCGCGCTGTCGTGGCCCTAATCACACTGATAGTTGGTGTGTTTGGTTTCCTTTCGGTGGGAGCACTAAAGCAGGAACTGATTCCGTCTATTGAGATTCCTTCTGCCGCGATAGTTACCTCTTACCCTGGCGCATCGCCTGAGGTTGTCGACCAACAGGTTTCAACCCTGATTGAAAACGCCGTTATTGGCCTCGAGGGGCTTGAGTCCACAACTGCAACATCCTCAACCGGACTTTCGGTTCTGAGAGTTTCTTTCCAGTTCGGCACGTCAACAGCTGATGCCACAGATCGACTAAATGCAGCGATCAGCTCCATCGAGAGCGCACTCCCCCAGGATGCTAGCCCTCAGGTTATTTCAGGCAGCTTTGACTCTGTACCGATCATTGTTCTAGCCGTATCGGCCGATAATGGTGACAACGAGGCACTTGGTGCCGCTCTTGAAAAACTTGCCCCATCGCTGTTTCAGCAGGTGGATGGCATTCGAGACATTGCTGTCTCGGGAGCCAAACAGAAGCGCCTGAATCTTGAGCTCAATCAAGTCGCCCTTGCCCAGGTCGGGCTGACACAGCGAGACATTGCCACAGCACTTTCTGCAAACGGACTTGTTCTGCCAGTGGGATCACTGACCGACACCAACGGCAGCATCTCAATCCAAATGGGTACAGCGGTTGACACAGTTGCCATTGTTGAATCCCTGCCATTGATTTCATCAACGCCAGCAGCACCTGGACAGCCGGTGGTGACAATTGCCGATGTGGCTAGCGTCACCTATGAAGATGCTCCGGTGACCTCGATTGCTCGCACCAATGGCAAGGAATCAATCGCGATTTCAATCACCAAAACCCCGGACGGCAACTCAGTTGCAGTTTCACAAGGGGTCCAGGACCTAATTCCTGAGCTAAAGACTGCTTTGGCCCAGGACGTCACGGTTGTGACTATTTTTGACCAGGCGCCCTTTATTCAGGAGAGCATCAAGGACCTGACTGTCGAGGGCCTACTTGGACTGGGTGCTGCAATTTTGATCATCTTGATCTTCCTGCTGAGCGTCAAGTCCACACTTATTACCGCGATTTCGATCCCAACCTCGCTGTTGATCACCTTTATTGGCTTGCAGCTGGCGGACTACTCATTGAACCTATTGACTCTTGGTGCCCTCACGATTGCGATTGGTCGAGTAGTCGATGACTCCATCGTCGTTATCGAAAACATCAATCGACACCTCAGCTACGGAGAGGAACGCCGACAGGCAGTCCTAACTGCCGTCAAGGAAGTGGCCGGAGCAATCACCGCCTCGACAATCACGACAGTGGCCGTGTTCTTGCCAATCGCACTGGTTTCAGGCCTGGTCGGCGAGCTCTTCAGGCCATTTGCCTTCACTGTGTCAATCGCGCTACTGGCTTCGCTGCTGGTCTCGCTAACAATCGTGCCGGTGCTTGCCTACTGGTTCCTTAGAATGCCGAAGCGACTGGCAAAGGCAAAAGCGCTCGACCCGGTCGGCTTCGAGGCTAATCAGCGCGAGGTGGAGGAAGCCCGAGAGAAGAAGGGCTTGCTGCAACGCGGTTACATTCCAATCCTGAACGGAACCAAGAATCACCCGTGGCTGACTCTGGTTGCCTCAATGCTGATTCTTGGTTACACCTTCTCACTAGTTCCGCTGCTGAAGACAAACTTCATTGATGGCGGAGGATCGAACCAGTTCACCGCAACATTGAGCATGCCGACCAACACAACCCTGGACGAGCAAGATGCAGCTGCAGGTGATCTTGAGCGCGAGATACTGGCAATCGAAGGAGTTGAGGTTGTGCAAAGTACTGTTGGTTCCTCAGCCGATGGTCGCGTTGCTTTTGGTGCTTCGGCTTCTGGGGTTCAGATCACCGTCAGCTCTGATGAAAAGGCAGATGTCGAACTGATTAAGGAAGATGTCCTTGGAATATCTGTTCCGGCCGGTAGTGAGATTACGGTCTCTTCTGGCGGAGGCTTTGGCAGCAGTGAAACCATTGACGTCCAGGTGCTCGCTAGCGATCCTGAGCTCTTGCAAGAGGCAGTGAACGCAATTGCTACCGGAATGGAGAGCGTCGGGAACGTCAGCTCGATAACCACCACCTTGGATGCAGACCAGCGAGTGCTTGAGGTTATCGTTGACCGCGAAAAGGCCGCCAGCTACATGCTGGCTGAGACCACCGTGACCGGCATTGTTGCAAGTCAACTTCGACCTACGCCACTTGGAACAGTGAACATCGAAGGCAAGGATGCTGACGTGTATGTCACCGGAACCAAGGCACCTGAGTCGATCGCTGAAATCAAAGCGCTATCAATTCCAACAATGCAGGGAATTATTCGCCTTGACAGCATTGCTAGCGTCACAGAAGTTCTAAAGCCCACCTCAATCACGTCTGAGCGTGGAAACCGGACTGCAACCGTGTCGATGACTCCAATTGGTGATGACCTTGGTGCCATTTCTGCTGAAATCACTGACACCCTTGCCACCATCGAACTGCCTGCAGGAACCGAGGCAAGCATTGGTGGTGCTGCTGCTGACCAAGCAGAGAGCTTCCAGCAGCTTGGAGTTGCCCTGGTTGCTGCCGTTGCGATCGTTTACATCGTCATGGTTGCCACCTTCGGAAGCTTGATTCAACCGTTATTGCTGCTGATCTCGATTCCATTTGCTGCCACTGGTGCTCTTGGTCTACTGCTTATCTCTGACACAGCCCTTGGTGTTCCAGCGCTTATCGGAATGCTGCTGTTGATTGGAATCGTTGTTACAAACGCCATTGTTCTGATTGACCTGGTCAACCAATATCGAAAGTCTGGGCTGAGCGTTCAGGACTCGCTGATTGCAGGTGCTAGGCAGCGCCTAAGGCCGATCCTAATGACGGCGTTTGCAACTATTTTTGCCCTTACTCCGATGGCACTTGGGGTCACCGGAAACTCCGGGTTTATCTCCAAGCCGCTGGCAATTGTTGTCATCGGTGGATTGATATCCTCGACACTGCTGACGCTGATTCTGGTTCCAGTTCTCTACTGGCTGGTTGAAGGACGCAAGGAGCGCAAGGCGATTCGAATTGCCAAGCAACTTGCTAAGAAGCAAGCAAAGGCCGATAAGAAGGCTGGCAAGCAAACTGCCGGAGTAGTGGTTGCCGACCAGTCAGCTCCAGAGACCGCAGCGGTTGTTGCTGAGCCAATTGCTACCACCACCCAGGCTGTAATCGAGCCCGAGATTTCAGGCGAGCAGGTCTTCCAGCCAGCAGCGCTTGTTGACACCCCTGAGCTGGCATGGTCTGAGGAGCCTACTGACCTGCAAATCGACGATGAGTCCTCAATGCAGTGGAGCGAGGAAGCAGCTCCTGAGAGCCCGGCGCCTGCGCCAAGCCAGCCAGCAGCCATGGAGTTGCCAGCAGCTGCATCAGACGCACCGCTTACAAAGTCGGAGCAACGAGCCGCTAACAAGGCAGCCAAGGCTGAGCGTAAGGCTCAGATTAAGGCCGCCAAGAACTCCCGGCACTCGAACGACTGATCCGCGATGAACGATTACATAGTTTGGGTTGACTGCGAAATGACAGGGCTTGAAATTGGCGTTGACGAAATCTGTGAAATTGCAGTTATTGTCACCGACCAAGAGCTGAAGCCGGTGCATGAGGGGCTGCAGCTGGTGGTAAAACCATCACGCAAGGCAATGAAAAACATGGGTGAATTTGTGACCCAGATGCACACCGACTCTGGCCTGATTGAGGAGATCCCCGCTGGCATCTCGATCAAAAAAGCAGAGGCGCAAGTACTTGACTACATCAAACAGTGGATAACCGAGCCCAGGACCGCTCCGCTCGCGGGAAATTCGATTGGGACTGACCGGATGTTCCTAAATCGGCAAACGCCAGAGTTTGATTCGTTTCTTCACTACCGAAACATTGATGTCAGTTCGTTGAAGGAGTTGGCCAGGCGCTGGTATCCAAAGGTTTACTTCCAGCTTCCAAAGAAGCAGGGCGACCACCGAGCTCTTGCCGATATTCGTGAATCAATTCAAGAGCTTCGCTACTACCGCGAGGTATTGCTGGTTGATCAGCCCGGCCCAACCTCGAAGGAACTAAAGAGTGCCGTAAAGGTGCTGGAAGCTGATACAATCTAACGGTTCTGGCTTGCCAGACATGGTGGGTATAGCTCAGTTGGTAGAGCACCTGGTTGTGGTCCAGGGGGTCGCGGGTTCAAGCCCCGTTACTCACCCCAGATGTTATTTAGCTCGTTCGAGAATGAGCTCTCTCACTCTGGCAGCGTCGGCTTGACCACGCATTTCTTGCATGACAGCACCAATCACAGCACCTGCGGCCTGGAGCTTGCCGTCTCGAATCTTTTCCAAAACATCTGGCTGACTCGCTAAAGCCTTGTCGATCGCGGCAATCAAAGCACCCTCATCGGTTACTACCCGAAGCCCTCGAGATTCGATTACCTGACTTGGCTCACCCTCGCCTGCTAGAACGCCAGCAACAACATCGCGAGCAATTCGGTCGGTTAGCTCGCCAGCATCAATCAGCTTCTGGATCTCTGCAACCTGCCCGGGAGTGATTGCGAGCTCAGTAATCGAGACTCCCTGCGCGTTAGCAAGCCTTGCAAGCTCGCCGGTCCACCATTTTCTGGCTGACTGCGGGCTGGCGCCGGCTGCCACGGTTTGCTCAACCTCATCAAGCAAATCAGAGTTGAATACGTCACGGAACTCAAGGTCGGCGAATCCCCACGCTTCCTGGAGACGCTTGCGCCTGAGCGCTGGATTTTCAGGAAGAGTCTTCCTGATCTCCTCGATCCACTCAAGACTTGGTTGAACCGGAACTAGGTCTGGTTCTGGGAAATAGCGGTAGTCATCTGCGTCGGACTTTGGCCGCCCGGCGGAGGTGTGCCCGCGATCCTCGTGCCAGTGCCTGGTCTCTTGAATAATACTCCCGCCGGCGGCAAGAATGTGGGCCTGTCGCTGAATCTCGTAGCGGACTGCGTTTTCAACGCTCCGGAGGCTGTTGACATTCTTGGTCTCGGTTCTTGTTCCTAGTTTTTCAGCGCCCTTTTCGCGTAGCGAAACGTTTGCGTCGCAGCGCACATTGCCACGTTCCATCTTGGCATCTGAAACATCCATCGCCTTGACGATGTCTCTAATAACCCTGACATAGGTTGCGGCGAGCTCTGGAGCCTTGTCCTCGGCGCCATAAATTGGTTTGGTGACAATCTCCACCAGCGGCACACCAGCGCGATTGTAATCAACCAGAGAGTACTCAGCACCTTGGATTCGACCGGTTGCTCCACCAACGTGAGTTAGCTTTCCAGCATCCTCTTCCATGTGGGCTCGCTCAATTGGAACCTCAAATCTCTCACCAGTTTCCAGCTCAACTGAGATTTTGCCCTCGTAGGCAATTGGCTCGTCATATTGCGAGGTCTGGAAGTTCTTTGCCAAATCCGGGTAGAAGTAGTTTTTCCTTGAAAAACGACCGCTTTCAGCAATCTGACAATCCAGCGCCAAACCAATCGCGATCGACGACTCAATTGCCTTGCGGTTCACAGCAGGAAGCGACCCTGGCAAACCAAGACAGGTTGGGCAAACGTTGGTGTTTGGCTCAGAACCAAAGTTGTTGGCGCAACCACAAAACATCTTGCTCGCGGTGTTGAGCTCAACGTGGACCTCAAGGCCGATTACAACTTCAAAGCGCTCGATCGCCTGCTCATACGGCATTAGTTGCTCTTTAGCCATTACAGCACCTCCAGGTTTGGTACTCGCGAAATCAATGGGGCGCCCCATTCGGCATGGTAAAGCGACTCGATGATGCTGGCAGCTCGATACATTTGGTCGTCCTGCATTGCCGGAGCCAGAATCTGGACACCAGATGGCAATCCATCTTCAGATGCAATTCCATTGGGCACAGACATGCCCGGAATTCCGGCAAGGTTTGCTGGGATGGTGGCGATGTCATTTAGATACATCGCCAGTGGGTCATCAACCTTCTCGCCGATCTTGAACGCCGTGGTTGGAGCGGTCGGAGTGATTAGAACATCAACTTTTTCAAAAGCTGCTGCAAGATCCTGTTGAATCAGTGTTCTAACCTTCTGGGCCGAACCGTAGTAGGCGTCGTAATAGCCAGACGAGAGCGCATAGGTTCCCAGAATGATCCTTCGCTTCACCTCCGGCCCAAAGCCCTTTTCACGGGTTGCCGCCATTACGCGTTCGATAGTCGGGTTGCCCTCAGGCATTGAACGGAGTCCAAAGCGAACCGAATCGAACTTGGCCAGGTTCGAGGATGCCTCCGCTGGGAGAATTAGGTAGTAGGCAGCTACTGCATATTCAAAACTTGGGCAGTCGACCTCGACAACTTCGGCTCCGGCTTTTACAAGCTTTGCTACCGTGTCATCAAAGCAGGCCTTGACCCCTAACTGGAAGCCGTCAGACGAAAGCTGCTTCACAACTCCAACCTTCAGACCCTTGATGTCTGCTGCCTGAACAGCCGTAACCATCGATCCCAGTGAGTTTGGAAGCGAGGTTGAGTCATGTGGGTCGTGTCCAGAAATGACATCCTGCAGCAGTGCTGCATCCAGCACGGTATTAGCAACTGGACCAATTTGATCAAGTGAGCTGGCTAGAGCTATTAGCCCATAGCGCGACACAGCACCGTAGGTGGGCTTGGCACCGACGGAGCCTGTGACAGCCGCTGGATAGCGAATTGAGCCTCCAGTGTCGCTACCAATAGCGATTGGGGCCAGGTGTCCAGAAACTGCAGAGCTCGAGCCACCACCGGAACCCCCAGGAATGCGGTCTAGGTCCCAAGGATTCTTGCTTGGTCCATAGGCAGAGAACTCTGTTGATGAACCCATCGCGAATTCATCAAGGTTGGTCTTGCCAAGAATTGGCATTGCTGCCTGACGCAACTTGGTGACAACGGTCGCATCGTATGGCGGAATCCAGCCCTCAAGAATCTTGGAGCCGGAAGTTGTTGGAGCATCGGTGGTGGTTAGGTTGTCCTTGACCGCAATTGGCACACCATGCAACGGCGAGCTAGCCTTGCCAGCAGCCAATTGCTGATCTGCGCGCTGCGCCTGCTCTAGGGCGTTTGAACGATCGATGTGCAGGTAGGAATTGGTTTTCGCATTCAGTGATTCCATGCGGTCCAAGAACGCCGTTGTTATTTCAACGGATGAGGCCTTTTTGGTCTGAATTAGCGTCGCCAGCTCAGCAGCTGTGGATGATGTGATGTCAGTCATGATTAGTCCTCATCCAAAATCGCGTTTACCTTGAATCTGCCGTCAGCGCTCTCTGGAGCGCCAGATAGTGCCTGCTCTTGAGTCAATGAAGGCAAAATTACATCTTCGCGGTAGACGTTCACCATTGGTATTGGGTGGCTGGTGGCGACCACGTCACCAGAAACCGCCTGGTTCACCATGGCAACTGAGTCAACAATTACGGCCAGCTCACCGGCAAGTTGATCGACCTCTTCATCGGTGACCAGGATCCTGGCCAAAGAGGCGAGATGGCGAACCAAATCGGGAGTTATTTCAGACATGCAATTTCTCAATTCGTCTAACGGCGGTGTTTAGCTAAGTCTAGTTCTGCGAAGCAGCCAATTTCTCAAAGAATTGCTGTTCACTCAGGACCTCAACCGACAGCGCGGTTGCTTTTTCAAGCTTTGAGCCGGCACCGGGGCCGGCAACTAGGAAGCTGGTCTTCTTCGACACCGAGGATGCTGCCTTGCCGCCGTTTTCGATTATCAACTCTTCAATCTGATCCCTGGTCATACTCTCCATCGATCCAGTTACGACAATCGACATCCCGGCAAAGACGCCGGTTGGTTGAGATTGATCAGGTGGTTGATGCCCAGGAATCTCCAGAACCACTCCGGCTTCTAGCCAGCGCTCCAGGATCTCGCGGTGCCAGGACTCTTGATGCCAGGAGATTATGGAAGCAGCTAACCCTGGGCCCACTCCATCAACTGCCGAGAGTTCCTCTTCAGTGGCTTCGAAAATGGCTCTTGTTGATCCAAATCTGTCAGCAAGTGCCCTTGCTGCCACTGGACCAACGTGGCGAATTGAAAGCGCAACCAGCAGCCGCCAGAGTGGACGAGTTTTTGCCTTCTCTAGGTTGGCAAGAAGTTTCAGTGCGATTTCGGCTGGCTGGCCATCCTTCTTTCGGAAGTAGTCGACCACTTTCGGGTTGCCCTCTGCGTCATGCTTGGGAAGGCCGGTGTCGGGATCTAGCACCAAGGACCTAATCGGTAATAGATCTTCAAGCGTTAGCGAAAACAGCTCCGCTTCGGATTTCACGGGAGCAGCCGCTGGCTCCAGTGGATTGGTCAGAGCACTCGCGCTGACATACCCAAGCGCTTCAATGTCTAGGGCCGCCCTGGAACCGATGTAGGCGATTCGCTCCCGAAGTTGAGCGGGGCAACTTCTGGAATTTGTGCATCGCAAATCAACGTCACCGACCGATGCCGGCTCTAGCTTCGCGCTGCACTCGGGGCAGAATTCAGGCATAAAGAAGGCTCGTTCCGAGCCGTCTCTGAGGCCTACAACCGGACCCAAAATCTCGGGGATAACATCACCGGCCTTACGCAACACGACTGTGTCACCAATCAGCACACCCTTTGCTGCAACCTGATCCTGATTGTGAAGCGTTGCAAATTCAACTTCGCTGCCGGCAACCAGTACCGGTGCTAACACAGCAAATGGGGTGGCCCGGCCGGTCCGACCAATTGAAACCCTAATGTCCAGCAGCTTGGTGTTTACCTGCTCCGGTGGATATTTATAGGCAATCGCCCACCTAGGTGCTCGCGAGGTAAACCCCAGTTCGCGTTGCCTGGATAGCTGATCAACCTTGATCACGACCCCGTCAATCTCGTGTTCAATCTTGGCGCGTGCTTGATTTAGATTCGAAATAAAGGCAAGGGCTTCAGTTGCTGTGGCAACCACAGAAAATTTATCGGTTGTCGGAAGCCCCCAGCTTTTGAGAAGGGCGTAGACCTCACTTTGGCTTGTAGCCTCTGGTCGCCAAACCCCAAATCCATGCACCAGCATCTTCAGTGGCCTGGACCTAGTGACCGCAGGGTCTTTTTGCCGAAGTGAACCCGATGCGCTGTTTCGAGGGTTTGCGAATGGCTTGCCACCCTGCTCGATAATTCCAGCATTGAGCTTCGCGAAATCTTCGATACCAAAAAACACCTCACCGCGCACCTCAACCAACTCCGGGTGATTGACACCCTTGAGCCGATGCGGAATCGTGGCCATCGTCATCGCGTTTTGGGTGATGTCTTCTCCGGTTTCACCATCACCTCTGGTGGCAGCTCGGGTAAGAACGCCGCGCTCATACGTCAGTGAAACGGCAAGTCCGTCAATTTTGGGTTCACAAACAAACGGTCCGCCGCCAACCCGTTCTGCCCAGGCCAAGAATTCTGTTTCATCAAAAACGTTGTCCAGGCTCATCATTGGTTCGCCGTGTTGAACCGGATCAAAGACACTGCCGGCCGAACCGCCCACGGTTAGCGTTGGAGAATCAAGGGCTGATTCTGGGTGAAGCTGCTCGAGCCTTTTAAGTTCCTGCTCCAGCTGGTCATATTCCATGTCTGAGACCAGGGATTGGTCTTCCATGTAATAAGCGTGACGGTAACGCTCGATTAGCATCTTTAGCTCGTCGATGCGCTCCAGGTCATTAGACACCTGAGCTGACCTTGCTGCGGGTGCTGTCGATGGTCATTTGGCCGAGAACTCTGGTTCCAAGATAGACAACTGCTGTTTGACCGGTAGCAACGCCGTAGAGCGGTTCAACCAGCGTGATCCTTAGTTCGTCATCAACCACGGCCGCCAGGGCCTTGACGGTGTCTCCGTGGGCCCTGACCTGCACCTCACAGGCAAATTCCTGCTCGGGCGCCTCTGGAGCCTTTCCACACCACGTGTAGCGAGCGCCGGCAAGCTCAGCAATCTCTAGTGCTGCTTCTGGGCCGACCACAACTTCTTTGGTCTTTGGTCGAATCTCAAGCACATATCTGGGCTTCCCGTCTGCGGCGGGCTTACCAATTCGAAGTCCCTTGCGCTGACCGATTGTGAAACCAACATGACCGTCATGTTCTCCAAGCTCATTGCCCTCGGTGTCGACAATCTTTCCCGGGTCGGTGGGAACAAAGTCTTTGAGCCAATCCCTGGTGTCACCCTCTGGGATAAAGCAGATGTCATAGCTGTCTGGCTTATTGGCAACGCTAAGGCCGCGGTCTCTGGCCTCCTGACGAATCAGGTCCTTGGATGCGGTTGCTCCCAACGGGAACATGGAATGCTCCAGCTGCTTGGCGTTTAGCACTCCAAGAACATAACTCTGGTCCTTGGCCATTGCAAGCGAGCGGTGAAGCTCTAGGTTTCCGGCGCCATCGTCCACTATGGAGGCGTAGTGACCGGTGCAGACTGCATCGAAGCCAAGTGACAAGCCTCGCTCTAAAAGGGCTGCGAACTTGATGCGCTCATTACAGCGCATGCATGGGTTAGGGGTTCTACCTGCCTGGTACTCAGCTATGAAGTCATCTACTACATCCAGCTTGAAGCGCTCCGAGAAGTCCCACACATAGAAGGGAATTCCGAGCTTATTGGCCGCTCGTTGGGCGTCCATTGAGTCCTCGATTGTGCAGCAGCCACGTGACCCAGTCCTAAGGGTTCCCGGCATTCTCGACAGCGCTAGGTGGACGCCGATGACCTCATGCCCCATCTCAACAGCACGCGCGGCAGCAACGGCGGAATCTACTCCACCACTCATCGCCGCCAGAACCCGCATGACTACAGTCTAATTTGTCTGAATGGTTTATGCAGGAGTTGCCTTGAGAGCGATCGGATGCACCTTAGCAAGTGCAATCAAGAACGAATCAATGTCAGATTTTGTGGTTGTTGACCCCAAGGTCACTCGAATACAAGCCGAAGCCAACTCGGGTGAGTACCCCATTCCTGCTAGCACATGAGAAGGCCCGAGCACTCCAGCCTGGCAGGCTGAACCAGCCGACACGCATATCCCCTCCTGGTCAAGCAGAAACAGCATCGCGTCCGATTGGGTGCCTGGAAAGACTAGGTGTGAGTTGTAGTCGGCTCGCATTGCCTTGGCAGAAGTGAAAACTACCCCAGGAACGATTTCTACCACCCTGGCCTCGAGGTAATTTCTGAGCCCCTTGAGTCTTTCCATCTCTGATGCCAATTGCGCTATCGCTTCAGTGGCTGCCGCCGCAAAACCTGCAGCCAGTGGGTAATTCATCGTTCCTGATCTCAAGCTGCGCTCCTGACCGCCGCCATGAATCAGCGAGGTCGGCTTTTGAGATCTGGCAACAACCAGAGCCCCGACTCCGATCGGTGCGCCGATCTTGTGTCCAGATAGGCTCATTGCTGCCAACCCGCTTGCGGCAAAGTCGATCGGAATGTGCCCGAAAGCCGCCACTGCATCACTATGAACTGGAATCTCGTATTTGGCAGCTATTTCGCAAATCTTCGGTATGTCGGTAATTACTCCGGTCTCGTTGTTTACCCACATCAAGGTGATGAGAGCAATCCGCGAGTGGTGGTCTTGAATTATGTTCTCAAGGTCTGAAATGTCAATCATTCCCCCCTCAAGCAGTTTCACATAGGCAACGTCAGCTCCCTGACTCGCCTCGAGCCATAGCACCGGGTCAATCACGGCGTGGTGCTCGGTGGTAGCAGTGATAATCAGGTTTCGATTTGAATCCTGTTTGTGCCTAGCCCAATAAATGCCCTTGATGGCTTGATTGTCTGATTCAGTACCGCCTGAGTTGAAAATAATTTCTGATCTGTTGGCACCGCAGGCGGTCGCAAGCTGGTCCCTGGCAGTCTCTAGCAGTTCCCGGGTTGTTCGCCCCTGGCTGTGGACGCTAGAGGGGTTTCCCACGAGCTCCAAAGCCTGGGTGAGGGCCAGTCGGGCGCTCTCTCTCAAGCCAGTAGTTGAGGCGTGATCGAGAAAAACAGACATGCGACAAGCCTAGCCCCGCTCCGCTAGAGGTGGCTGCGAGCCATTATGATTTGAGCGGTGAGTGAGAAGATCGAAAACGAGCCAACGCTGGGACATCTAAACCTAGGCATGGAGTTGCTGGATGGCGGCGGCAGGCTGAATATTTGGTCTGAAAGTGCCACCGAAATAAAACTGCTTCTTCTAAATTCTGAGAACATCTCGATAGTTGACCATGAAATCCAACTTGAACGAGGCGCGGGCGGAGTTTGGTCCCGTACCGACGAGCGACTGACAGCGGGCGTGAACTATGTCCTGAGAGCGAATGGGCCAGCAGGCCCCAGGCACGGCTTTAACCCCGAGCGAAACCTCCTGGACCCCTACGCCAAAGCACTGGTCAGAAATGGACCACAAAATTATCACTGCGTCGCGGTCAATGATGAGTTTGATTGGCAAGGCGTTTCAAAGCCAGGCACTGCTTTGTCAGAATCGATCATTTACGAGGCCCATCTTCGTGGCCTAACCCGACTCAACCCTGCAATTCCTGAGGAAATTAGAGGCTCTTACGCAGCGCTCGCCCACCCAGCCACAATCGACTACCTGACCAAACTCGGCATTACCGCAATAGAACTCTTGCCGATCCACGCATTCATTTCTGAACCCAGGCTTGTGAACCTGGGGCTACTCAATTACTGGGGCTACAACTCCATTAGCTTCTTCGCACCCCACCAGCGCTACTCATCCTCCGCAGCCCGAGCAGCCAGCCCCGTTGCGGTTCTTGATGAACTAAAGACGTCGATTCGCGAACTCCACCGGGCTGGCATTGAGGTGATTCTAGATGTTGTGTATAACCACACCGCCGAGGGCGGCGGAAGCGGCCTCACCTACTCATACCGAGGCCTGGATAACTCCAACTACTACCGTCAGGACGACGAGGGAAACTACCACGACACAACAGGCTGCGGCAATTCTCTGAATTTCGGTAAACCGATCGTCCAGAAGTTGATGCTCGACTCACTTCGCTATTGGGTGACCGAAATGCAGGTGGATGGTTTTCGCTTTGACCTGGCGACAACGATTGCCAGGGATGAACGAAACCACTTCGACCGACACCACCCAGCACTATTGGCAATGAAGTCTGATCCGGTCATTTCGCAAGCGAAGCTGATTATGGAGCCGTGGGATGTTGGAATCGGCGGGTGGCAAACCGGGAATTTTCCGCCCGGATTCCCAGAGTGGAACGACCGTTTCCGGGATTCGGTAAGAAAGTTTTGGCTAACAGACATTTCCAAAGCAAGGTCTCTTGGTGCATATCAAAACGGAGTTCAGGAGCTCGCCGGCCGCATCTCTGGCTCCCAGGACATTTTCGACGAAGGTTCTCCGTTGGGAGCGGTTAATTTCGTCACCGCGCACGACGGGTTCAGCCTGTGGGATTTAGTGTCGTACGACCAAAAGCACAACCACGCAAATGGCGAGGCCAGTCGCGACGGGGCCAGCGACAACCAAAGCTTCAATCATGGTCATGAGGGTGAGACCACCGACCAATACATTTTGTTTGCCAGGCGTAAGGCTGCCCGTAATTTGCTCGGAACGCTCCTTACCAGCGCTGGTATTCCAATGATTACAGCCGGTGATGAACGCCTGAAAACTCAAGGCGGCAACAACAATCCCTATTGCCAGGACAACTTCATCACGTGGCAGGAGTACGAGCCAGACCCAGACAAGGAGAGCTTCTATCTCCAAGTTGCGCACCTAATACAGCTTCGCAAGACCTACCCAGCGCTTCGCCCAAAACGCTTTACTAAATTGGAGGACACGACGCCCGATTATGACCAGATGCTTTGGTTCTCCGTTCGGGGCGATCAGATGACCGTTGATGATTGGCACAATCCAGAGCGCCGCACCTTGCAGCGACTGAATTACCACTTAATGAACGATGGAACAAAGCAGGGCATCCTTACTGTCTTCAACGGCTCAGAAGTTATTAAGGACCTCGAACTACCCTCCCCCGACCAGGTCTCAGGCTTTGAACTACTCTGGGACTCGGCCCGAGAATTACCGCCCGAACCCGGCCTACTTTTTGCCCCAGGATCAGGCCTGCGAATGGCTGAAGCATCAATGCAGATATTCGCAGTTCGCTAACTATCCGGATTCTTTTACAGCAGATGCCCCAAAACCTCACTAAATTGTGAGCATGACTAGCGCAACATTTGACATTGGAAGATTTCCAATCCTAAAAACCTGGCCTCAGGTCGATGGCGGCAAATATCCGGTTAAGGCATTTGCGTCCGAGGTAATCGAGTTCGGAGCCACAGCAACTCGCGAGGGTCACGATCAACTTGGTGTGGACCTGCTTCTAACAACTCCATTAGGCGAAGTAATCAGAAAAAATATGAAGCCGGGTTCCATGGGTTCTGACAGCTGGCTGATCAAACACCAGCTAGACCAGGTTGGAGTTTGGAATTACCAGATATCGGCATATGACGACCGATTTGGCACCTGGTTGCACGACTCCGAAATCAAACTCGAGGCAGGCGTTGACAGCGAACTTATGCTTCTTGAAGGCTCGAAGCTGCTTAGAGAAATTTCCAAATCCAGTGGTAAGGCAGACCAGAAGACATTTGGGGTTATAGCCAAGCTATTCGCAGATAAATCGCTTGAGCCGCTCGCGAGATTTCAAAAAGCTCTTGAGCTTGGACTTGCAGACCTAGCCCGACAGAATCCGATTTACCATCTCGAAACCATGTCGCCCAAACTCGACATTCTGTGCGAGCGGTTGGCGGCTGGATCTGCGAGCTGGTACGAATTTTTTCCGCGCAGTGAAGGGGCCAAAAAAACCGGAGCAGGCACCTGGACCTCAGGCAATTTCAAGACGGCCAAATTATCCCTGCAGCGTGTCAGCGACATGGGCTTTGAAGTGCTGTATTTGCCACCGATTCATCCGATTGGGAAGACTCACCGAAAGGGCCCGAACAATTCTCTTTCTGCTGGCGAAAACGATCCGGGCTCACCCTGGGCAATCGGCAGCCAAGACGGTGGCCACGATGCGATCCATCCAGATTTGGGAACAGAAAAAGACTTCAAGGGCTTTGTCACTGCTGCAAACAAGCTTGGAATAGAGGTTGCGATGGATCTTGCTCTGCAGGCTTCACCAGATCACCCTTGGGTCACAGAGCACCCAAACTGGTTCAAGCAGCTTGCCGACGGAACTATTGCCTTCGCTGAGAACCCACCCAAGAAATACCAAGACATCTATCCGATCTATTTTGATGAGGACCCAGAGGGTATTCGAGCCGAAGTTCTCGAAATCCTCAAAAAGTGGATTGGCCTTGGAGTCAAGATTTTTCGCGTAGATAATCCTCATACCAAGCCCGTGAATTTCTGGCAGAAGCTCATCGCTGAGGTTCAGGATTTTGACCCCAATGTAATTTTTCTTGCCGAAGCCTTCACTCGACCGGCAATGATGTCAGCTTTAGGAAAAGTCGGCTTTCAACAGTCATATACCTATTTCACCTGGCGAAACAGCAAGAGTGAGCTGGGAGATTACCTCAAGGAGCTCTCTCAGGTCTCCGCTGACTATTTTCGGCCAAACCTTTGGGTAAACACTCCTGACATTTTGACTTCCTATTTGCAGTTTGGTGGCCACCCGGCGTTCAAGATTCGGGCCACAATTGCCGCCACCGCCGGCGCTAGCTGGGGCATGTATGCCGGATACGAGCTGTATGAGTCTGTCGCGAGGCCAGGTGCCGAGGAGGCAATTGACAACGAGAAGTTTGAAATTAAGTTCCGCGATTTTGAAGGGGCCGCTGCCAGAGACACAAGTTTGGCACCCAGGATTTCCCTGCTGAATCAGATTCGAAGCCAGAACCCGGCGCTCAGGCAGCTGAGAAATCTGATTCTTCATGACAGTGAGGACCCTGAAGTTCTCGTTTACTCCAAGTCCTTGGAAGCAGAATTTAATCAAGGTGCACCCAACACGATCATCGTCGTTGTAAATACCGACCCCAGATCAGTTCGGGAAACAATGGCTCTTATTGATCTCGAAAAGCTGAACCTCCCGGCCAATTTTTTGGTTGAGGACCTTATTACCGGAAAACAATTCCAATGGGGCTCTCGCAACTTCGTAAGACTTGATGCCTTTGATGAACCAGCCCACATCCTGAAAGTGATCGAATGAACCCGGACCTAGAAGCACTAGAGGCAATTAGCCAAGGGGAGCACCACAACCCACACTCAGTTCTCGGGCTGCACTCGGAAGGAAAAAACTGGGTTGTTCGAGCCCTTAGACCCTTTGCCACAGAAGTTTTCCTAAAAACCAAGACCAAGAAACTGAACTTTCAGCATGTTCATGGTGGCATTTGGGAGCTACTCGGTTCGGGCAAGGCCCCAGTCGCCTATCGAATTATCGCCAGTTATGAAAGCGCCCCGGACTGGATTTCGGTTGACCCATATAATTTCAACCCGACTATTGGGGAAATAGACCTACACCTGATTTCTGAGGGTCGTCACGAGAACCTCTGGAAAGTCCTCGGATCGGAGCTTGTGACTGGCAAAGATGCTATTGGCAATACTTCCGGAACCAGGTTTGCGGTTTGGGCTCCAAATGCCAGGGCAGTTCGTGTTGTTGGTGACTTCAATGGCTGGGATGGCACCTGCTATCAGATGAGGTCCATGGGGTCCAGCGGCGTATGGGAGCTGTTTGTTCCAGGCGTCGCAGCTGGGGCTCTCTACAAATACGAAATTCGTACCCGCGACAACCAGTGGCTCACCAAGATCGACCCAATGGGCAATCAGTTTGAAACCCCACCTAGCACCGCAACGGTGGTGACAAATAGCAACTACAACTGGGGTGACGGAAAATGGCTAGATAAGCGACTTGTTGCGAACCAAATGCGGGCACCTATGGCCATTTATGAGCTCCACATGGGCTCATGGCGCAAAGGGAAAAATTACCGGAACATTGCTGAGGACCTAATTGGCCATGTCAAGCATCTTGGTTTCACTCATGTGGAGTTCATGCCACTGGCCGAGCACCCTTTTGGTGGCAGCTGGGGCTACCAGGTGACGGGATATTATGCACCGACATCCAGATTCGGCTCCCCCGACGATTTGAAGTACCTGATCGACCAGCTCCACCAAGCAGAAATTGGCGTGATCATGGACTGGGTGCCCGCCCACTTCCCAAAGGACGATTGGGCTCTGGCTAAATTCGATGGTGAGGCGCTTTATGAAGATGCTGATCCGAGAAGGGGCGACCATCCGGATTGGGGCACTCATGTCTTCAATTTTGGTCGCAATGAAGTCAAAAACTTTCTTGTCGCCAACGCTTGCTATTGGCTCGAAGAGTTCCATGTTGATGGTCTTCGTGTGGACGCTGTGGCGTCGATGCTTTACCTTGACTACAGCCGCGAGGAGGGGCAATGGCTCCCGAACATTCATGGTGGTAGAGAAAACTTGGATGCCA
Organism: Aquiluna sp.; assembly: GCA_017854485.1. Classification (GTDB taxonomy): domain Bacteria; phylum Actinomycetota; class Actinomycetes; order Actinomycetales; family Microbacteriaceae; genus Aquiluna. The sequence goes on from JAFMHN010000003.1 coordinate 87,877, forward strand.
TTGAATTCCTAAAGGAAACCAACGCGACTGCGTATCGAAAAAATCCAGGAATCATGATGATCGCCGAGGAGTCCACTGCATTTGCAGGAGTCTCCAGTCCCACCGATCAGAACGGTTTGGGCTTTGGTTTCAAGTGGAACATGGGTTGGATGCATGACAGCTTGGAATACATTCAGCACGAGCCCGTGCATCGCAAATACCATCACAATGAGCTCACCTTCTCTCTGCTTTACGCCTACGACGAAAAATTTGTCCTCCCAATAAGCCACGACGAGGTTGTGCATGGCAAAGGCTCGCTACTCAGCAAAATGCCCGGGGATGATTGGCAAAAGCGAGCTAACATGCGCGCCTACCTAGGGTTCATGTGGTCACATCCTGGCAAGAAGCTATTGTTCATGGGCCAAGAGTTTGCTCAAATTAGTGAATGGGACGAATCGCGCGAGCTTGATTGGTGGCTATTGGATCACTTCGAGCACAGTGGGATGCAAAAAATGGTCTCCGAAATGAACCGTAACTACCTGGACACACCGGCCCTATGGGAGCTCGATCATGAATCGGAAGGATTCCAATGGATTGACGGAGGCAATGCGGACCAAAACCTCGTTAGTTTTATCCGTAAGGACTCAAAAGGGGAAACCTGCCTAGTTATCGCCAACTTTGCCCCCACTGTTCACGAAGATTTCCGCATTGGAGTGCCAGCAGCCGGTGGCTGGAAAGAGCTGTTCAATACTGACCATAACGACTATGGCGGTTCGGGAGTTGGTAATCACAGTGCTCTTGAAACCGAACAGGTTTCGTCGCATGGTCACCCGCAATCGCTTAGGCTAAGCGTCCCGCCTTTGGCAGTGATCTGGCTAAAACACGCTTAGAACATCAGGGTCGCAAGTCTTCGTCGAGCGGTTAGCACCGAGGGTTCCGCATCGCCGATCAAAATAAACAACTCAAGTAGCCGCTGACGGATTTGGTCGCGAGATTCAAGGTCAACTTCAAATCGATCCAGTAGTGACCCGAGCGCGCTGTCCGCGTCACCGGAAACAAGCAGCTGGTCGGCCTGGCCAAAAACCTTGGCTAATTCATCGCCGGCTGCAATAGAAGAGCCTTCGCTCAGCCTGATCATGAATTTCACCTGCGCCAACCCTGCTTTGGCCTCGGAGTCCTTCGGGTATTCAATAATCAACTTTTCGTAGAGGCGCTTTGCCTCTGACAAGTCTCCCGAATCAATTGCGGCCAGTGCGGCTTGATGCTCCGGGGACAGTGGTCGCTCTGGTGTTACTGGTGTGCCGTTGGCGCTGACTTGGCTAGTAATACCCTTTTCGGATGCCATCTGTAACACCTGACCCAAAACGGTCATGAGTTGCTCTTTGGTCGCTTCGCCCTGAAACAGCGGGGCTGGCTGACCGGCGAGAATTGCCAGCATTGCAGGGGCCTGAGCAACTGCCACTGCCTGAGCTATTTGAGGCTGCTCCTCAATGCTTATTTCGATTCCCGCAAACCGTCCAGCACTGGCCTGAATTACTTCATAAACCACGCTCCTAACGCGAGCGGATGGCTCCGACTGATCGGTAACCAACATCAACACCGGGGTGGTCTCAGAAAGGCTCAGGTAAGCCCGGAGCGTCGCCTCATCGCCCTTGACAAGCCAGTCTGCTATGGCCTTGCTGGCCACTGGCTGGTCCTTGTGGGTAAGGCCAGACAAATCCATTGCTCCGAAATTGCTCATTATCCACCCAAGGTTATTGCAGAAAGTAGTTGCTGGGTCGCGCCCAGCAAGGTAGCCCTGGCATCAGAACCAGCGGCTGGCACATTGAATAGCAACATGGCGCCGTAGCTGGTTTCGATTCCCGTGGCGCTACCGCCTGTTCCCAAGAGCACTGCCTCATCGCCAGTGATTGCTACCGCATCCCCCGGCTCCTTGGGAATGATCGTGTAGGTGTCGATCATGTACAGAGCAACCAATGCGCCACCCTCGGAGTTTGCAAGGAGTACCGGATCGGTTGCTGCCAGCTCGTGTTGGAAATCAAGGTTGGCGTTACTGAGAGTTTCTTGCAGACCAAGCTGAACTGATGAAACCTCTGACACGTATTGGTTATTCGGGTCAATCAGGAGTGTCCAGGGCGAATTCTCACCCTGGTTCAGAAGATTGCCTAGGCCCTCTACCAAGCTTGCGGGATCCATTGACAGGAATTTGTTATCGGCCTTAAGTGCGTTGGCACCGACCGACTCAGCCGGGACATCTGGAAAAGTGATGCCAGGCAACAAGGTGGAATACTGGTAAAGCTTGTATTGCTCCCTCGGGCTGTCTTGCCTGAGAAGCATCATCACCAACTCTCCGTCGCCGGCAATCACCATGGTGGTGCGGGGCCAGGTGTCAGTGGCACTGGGAAGAAACAACTGAATAGGCGAAAGTGTCAGTGGGGCAGGACCATCGAGCGGGTCATCGGTTGTCTTGGCTGCCAGGGCGTAAGCCGCTCGCCTCATTTCTAGCGCCGGTCCGGCCATTCGAACCTCTAGTGACTCTCGGTCTAGTGATAGGTCCGCGGTCGAAACCACCTGGTCCAGATCATCAAGGATTCGACCCAACTGGTTTCTGTCTAATGATGCAGTGAGAATGCCAGGCTGCTCCAACGGCGACGGTGAAACAATCGGGTTTTCGTAGTTTGGGACACAGCCAGTCAATAGCGAGATAGTGCCTGCGACTGCCGCTGTCTTGAGTGCTCGATGTGCCCTTCTGCCAGTCAGCGGAGCTGGGCCAGCCTGAGACTTTGTGCCACGAGCTCTAATTGGCCTGGGCTTTCGCGGGCCCCTCTTGTTTCGGCGGCTTCGGAACTTTCGACCGTAATGAATTGCGGCATAGATGCCAAAAAGTGCTCCAACCAGCATCAACCCAATGCCGATCAGGGTGATTGGGGCCACTGCGGCTGCAACCTCACCCAGGTCCCAACTGACCCGAACTGTTCTTGGCGCCAGATCGACGCCGGTCGAAGCAATCAGGATTGCAATCTCATTGTCCACAGTCACCGGAAGCAGCCCGGTGCCATTGGAGCTGAGCTCGTACTTCCAAATATCAGACCCAACCGGATCGGCCGGAGTGCCCTGACCCGGTCGCTCAATCTCTGCCAGACTTACCTTCTTATTTGTCGCATCGACATTCAGCCTGAGCTCCACATAAGGAGCATCGCCCAACCAGGCGACCAAATCAGACTGTCGTGCGGACGACATAAAAATGGCTCCGTCACCAATTGCAAACACGGAGGTGTCGCCCTCGTAGGCGCTGAGTACAGAGTTGGGTATCATCACGTAGCTGGTGGGCTTGGTAAGAGATCCGGATGCGTTGATAACGTCAATCGGTTGATTCTCTAGCTGGTTGACAAACCCGACGGCGCTAGAGGTCAGCCCTGATACGAAGATCAAAAGAGCAATCCAAAAACGCATATATTCAAGCTCCGAGTAGAATTGGCAAGCCCGAAAAGTTTACCGCTCAACCAAGGATTGATCTTGTCCACTGAATTTAATCGCTTTGAGACCTCCAAGCGAGGCTACGACCCGAAAGCGGTCGAGCGCGAACTCAAAGCACTTAACTCAGAGCTGGTCCGACTGCGCGAACAATACGCCGACACAGCTGAGGAACTCAAGGAGACCAGGTCAAACCTGGAGCAAGCCCAACGAAAGCTTGACAGCACCGCCGCGCCAAACTTCGCAAGCCTTGGCGCAGAGGCCGCAGAGTTGTTGATTAGAGCCGAGAACTCCGCCCGGGAACTAGAGGAAGCCGCGAGCAGCCAGGCCGCGGCAGTATTAGAAGAGGCCAATCACCAGGCAGCCAAGTTGCTGGAAATTGCAGAGCAGCAGTACCAAGAACAAATGGGTGCGGCCGAGCGCAGAGCCGCCCGTCAGGTTGCTGCGGCCAAACACGAGGCCGAGTTACTAACCGCAAACTCTCGCAGCGAGGCCAAGGAACGAATCCAGAGTGCTGAGCTTGAGGTTGCGCGCATTAGAGGCCAGGCCGCAACTGAGGTTGCTGCAATCAAGACCACGGCCAAGCGAGAGGTTGAAAAAGTCAAGGCAGAGCTAGCGTCCAAGGTTGCATCTCAGGAGTATGCGACCCTCGACAAGCTAGGAATTGAAAACGCCGCCAAAGAATTAGCAGTAGCCGAATTGGAAGCTAAACTGGCGACAAGGCGCAAAAAGGCTGAAGAGGAATACCTTGACCTTCACAACAAAGCCGTTGCCGAGACCCAGGGTTACTTGGAATCCGCGAAAAAAGACCTGTCGAGCCTAAAAAAGACAATCTCAACGATTCGCCTCGAAATCCAGGCGCTGGAGATGGAGGCCTCTCAGGCACAGGGACGCATTCTTCAAGAGGCTCGCAAGAAAGCTGAGGCGATCGCTCATAAGGCTGACGTAGAGGCTGCCGAGACCCTGACTGTAGCCAGACAAAAAGCGCTTGAAACCGAAAAAGCGGCCAAGGTTCGAGTTAGTGAAATTGAAAATAAGGTCAAGTCAAGCGAGCTTTATCTAAAGAAATTGCGTAGCTTGTTAAGCACCACCGATCAGCTGGAGGACTAAATGGAGCAGAGAGCTCGGGTTGTTAACTCTTTCCAGATCGGTTTGACCGGCGGCATTGGAGTTCTAACCGCAATTGTCATTGGTGCTGCAATCAGCCAGACAGCGACCATCTTGACCTACATAGCGATAGCGCTATTTTTGGCGCTAGGCCTCGATCCAGTGGTCCGCTCGCTGACCCAGCGCAAGATTCCAAGGCCGATTGCGGTCGGCATTGTTGTCGTTGGTTTTCTAGGGTTTGTGGGGTTGGTTATTTGGGCGATAGTCCCGACCGCCGTGTCGGAAGCTACCAAGCTAATCCAACAGGTGCCGGAAATTGCCTCCACCCTGGTCACCACCGAGCTGATTGCACAGTGGGATCAGCAGCTAGGCGGAACCATAACCGCAGCAACGGATTCAAGTTTGGAATTCATCACTGACTCAAATAACTGGCCCGGGCTCTTAGGTGGGGTGCTGCAGGTGGGAATTGGTGTTCTAACCGGTGTAGTCGGCATCGTGATTGTCGTTATTTTGACCCTTTACTTCATGGCTTCACTGGAGTCGATGAAGGACTACCTGGCACTTCTCACCTCGGCTTCTAAGCGTGAGCGATTCAGAAAGCTAACCGACCAAATTGCCTATTCAGTGGGCCGCTGGGTCATGGGGCAGGCTTCGGTCAGCGCAATTCACGCCACAGTCTTGTTCATCTTCCTATCAATCATTGGCGCACCGTTTGCCTTGCTGTTGGTGCTGGTGGCCTTCACGGTTTCGCTAATTCCACTGGTTGGACCGATCTCCTCAGCGATTATCGTGACGCTGGTGACCTTGATTGAAGGTCCGCAGTTGGCGCTTGTGGTAGTGATTTACTATGCCATCTATCTTCAGCTTGAGGCCTACATCATTGCTCCCAGGGTGATGAAGCGAGCAGTGTCGGTCCCAGCTGCACTTGTTGTCATCGCTGCATTGATGGGTGGAACGCTCATGGGAGTTCTGGGTGCTGTTATTGCAATCCCAGTGGCAGCTTCAACGCTATTGATCGTTCGTGAAGTTTGGATGCCTAAGCAGCAGCTTCGCTAAAAGCTAGTCGGTAGTGGCGCCGAGCCGGGAACGGTAATCTCGGCAATTTGATCTAATACCGATCTGGTGGCGCGCTCTCCAACCCACAGGTGTTTCTCATCGGCGAACGCAATTACCTGAGCTTTGGGCACAACCGCAAACCCAGCCGTCGCCTCTGCAGGCGGCAAGAACTCATCTAGCTCAGGAACAAGCGCTACTAGCGGCCTATCAAAATCATTCCACCTAGACAGGTCCTGCTGCGTTGCGCGATGAAGCGGCGGAGACAGCAGGATTGCTCCAAGGATGTCATGGTCTGGCCCGTACTTGATCGCCAGTTCAGTACCAAAGGACCAGCCAACCAACCAAGGCTTTGGAAGCCCCTGGTCGGCGCAAAACTTGATTGCGGCCGCAACATCTGCCGCCTCGCCGACGCCACCATCAAAGCTCCCCTGTGAGGTGCCCCTGGGCGAAGTTGTTCCTCGGGTATTGAACCTGAGTACCGCCGCAGAGATCATTGCAGGTAGTCGGTTGGCCGCCTTGCGCAGAATATGTGAGTCCATAAACCCACCGTGGGTTGGAAGCGGGTGCAGAGTAATCAGCGTCACTGCTGGCACGGACTCTGCCGGCAGTGCTAGCTCACCAACCAAGGTCAGGCCGTCGCCGGTGTGAAGCTCGATGTCCTCTCGGATGCCAGGCAGGATTGTTCCAGATCTAATTTCTTCCACTAGGTCAGCATCCCATCAAATAGCTTCCAGCAATGATTGTGAAAATGACGCCTGGTTTCAACACCGCGATGAAGGTCCCAGGCAACTGTGTGGGTCAGACCCGGTTCAATTTCGATTCTGCAGACTGGGCAAAGCCAACTCTTTCCGGCCTCTGCATTGGTGCCCGAGGTCTGCTGGACCTGGAATTCATTGCCTCGTTTGAATTCAACTTTCGGAAGTGAGGTGCGGACCAGATTTAGATCCAGTTCCCGGTATTCCCGCTTCGGAGCATTTCGGCGTGGTCTTTTTGCAACCATTAGTACCAGTTGTGCTCATCAGAGTGAGCTAGAGCTGCACACGGGGAACTGTAGCGACCATCGATGTAACTGATGCCCCACCTAATTTGGGTTTCTGGGTTGGTGCGCCAGTCTGGTCCAGCCGAGGCCATTTTGCTAGCTGGCAGCGACTGCGGTATGCCATAGGCCCCGGATGACTTATTCGTCGCGCTCCAGCGCCAATTGCTTTCCCGCTCCCAGAGCTTGACTAGGCACGAGTACTGGGCAAAATCCCAGCCCTTGGCTGAAACCTGTTCAAGCGCGAATGACTTTGCTGTTCCCGGATCTGGGTAGGCTGCGTTTTTTACGACCAATCGAACCGCATTCGCACCATCGACCAGCTCAAATAGTCCGCGCTCGAAGTCCTGGCCGGCGATGGGCTGCACAGTTAGCTTTTGGTAAGTCATGTCGCGATCAAAGCTCTGCAAGCTCTCCGAGGACGCGAATGCTCCCGAGTAAGGATCGACAGCCGTGAGCATGACCAGGGAAGAGACAAAGACAAAGCCCAAGCCGGAACTAATCCGGGGGCGCAACCCTTGTGATCTGTGTTTGGCCAATTTTGCTCCTTGCGACCTCTAAGCCTATTGGGGCTTTAGCATTCGAGCAATCAGCTCAGAGCTTTCTGTTTGTTCATGGCGCTAGCAACCAGCGAACAGAAATCATCCACTTCCGCCCTACCGAATCCGGATCGAGCACGACCGAGCTCGCGGGTTCGCACTTCAAAGGCCTCCGGAGAAATCAGCTCTCCCCGCACCACTGCTATGCCCGCAATCAGCGACTTCACGTGTGATTTTCGGTAGCCGCGTCGCTCAATGCTGAAGCTCTCTACAGCTCCGACTTTTAGAACCTGAGAAATCGCCTTGGTTGCTGCTCGCAGCTCCGATGCTAGCTGGGATTTGCCACCGCGTCTCATGCGGTGGCTGATCTCCCTGGTTTCCAAAGTGTCGGCCAACTTAGCAAGCGTGTTGTCCACTGCCTTTATCTGATAGCCACCCGGAACCAGTGCGAATCTGACTGCGGTCACCATGGAAGAGGTCACTAGGTTGCGCTGCGGTTCACCAAATTGTGTTTCCACTCTGCGCATGAACACGTCGACTTGAGCCGGGTCATAACCGGCAATACCTTCATGATTCAGCGCAAACATTCTCAAAACACCATCTGACTTAGCAGGAAGGCAACAAATGACGACGGAATAAGCGAGTCAATGCGATCCAGAACCCCTCCGTGTCCTGGAAGGACTGTCCCCATGTCTTTCACATTCAAGTCGCGCTTGAGTAGTGACTCGGACAGGTCGCCAAGCACTGAACTCATCAGAATCGCTGCTCCGAAGAGTAAGCCGAACCAAAATGAGGCAGGCGTCAACAGCACCAGCAGCTGCCCACCGACAAGTGCTCCGACTATTGATGCCCCAAGGCCCTCCCAGGTCTTTTTAGGACTGATTTCCGGGGAGAGCTTGGTTTTGCCGAAGAATCTCCCAATCAGGTAGCCAAAGGTGTCGATTGCGACAACGGTAAGCACCATTCCCAGGACCCAGGCTCTTCCACCCGGGATATCCACAAGCTGAATCGCAAAGCTCAGAAGCACCGGCACATAGACCAGCACAAATGCAGTTCCGCCGAAATCACGAAGTGTTTGCTTCGTGCTCTGCCTTGTAGACTGAACTAGAAGCGTCAAAATTCGCCAGGCCACGAGAGCTCCGAAGGCGACCAGGAAACCCAGCCACTGACCCATGGCCCCGAAAAGGTAGGTTGCAATCAAGATCGCGGGCGCCAGGGCAGCAATAAGCCTTGGGACATGCCAGCCGGCTTGCCTCATGGCTCGAGCGAGTTCAGCAGCGGCAAACCCCGATGCCAGCGCAACCAGCAGGGTAAAAGCAAGCGGATGCAGAAGTGAGAGCAAAAACACACCGCCAAGGCTGAAACCGACCGCTAATCGCGGTCCCAGGGTTCTAGTCTTGGCGCTTTCCACTTAGACCTCTAGCAGCTCAGCTTCTTTGTTCTTTAGGGCCTCGTCGATGCGGTCAGTGTGAGTCTTGGTCAGAGCCTCGAGTTCTTTCTCAGCCCTGTCCACCTCGTCTTCACCAGCACCACCATCTTTTTTGACTGCCTCTAAAGCGTCCTTGGCTCCGCGCCTGATGCTTCGCACTGAAACTCGGCCGTGCTCTGCCTTGTCGCGAGTGAGCTTCACGTATTCCTTACGGCGCTCCTCGGTTAGTTCGGGAAGATTAATCCTGATTATTTCGCCGTCGCTGTTGGGCTGAGCACCTAGGTTTGGCATTGCGCTCAGCGCCTTCTCGATGGCAGGCAATGCACTCTTGTCGTATGGGTTGATGATGATCGAGCGCGCCTCTGGGTTCTGAATCGAACCTAGTTGTGAGATTGGGGTCATGGTTCCGTAGTAATCCACCATGACCTTCTGGAACATAGCTGGGTTAGCCCGCCCGGTTCTCACCGAAGCAAAGTCATCCTTGGTCGCCTCGAGCGCCTTCTCCATCTTTTCCTTGGCGCCCGCCATAATTTCGCTAATCATTTCCTTGCTCCTTCTGACCTAGGCCTGAACCCTAGTGCCCACATCTTCACCCAATAGGGCCTGAGAAATATCGTCCATGCCGAACACTCGCATCGGCATTTTGTTGTCCATGCAAAGCGAGAATGCGGTTGAATCCACAACTTTCAATCCCTGCACCAAGGCATCCTGATAACTGATTTCAACCAGCTTCTTCGCATCTGGATTCACCCGAGGGTCCGAAGAGTAAACTCCGTCCACTCCATTTTTTGCAACCAGCACCTCATCAGCGTCAATCTCAAGGGCGCGCTGGGCGGCGACGGTGTCGGTAGAGAAATAAGGTAAGCCAGCGCCCGCTCCAAAAATCACTATGCGGCCCTTCTCCAGGTGCCTAATTGCCCGGAGCGGAAGATATGGTTCGGCAACCTGCGCCATTGAGATCGCGGTCTGGACTCTAACGTCGGCTCCTGCCTGCTCAATAAAGTCTTGAAGTGCAAGGGCGTTCATGACGGTTCCGAGCATTCCCATGTAGTCGGCCCGACCGCGATCCATGCCTCGGTTTGACAGCTCGGCCCCGCGGAAAAAGTTGCCGCCTCCGACCACAATTGCGATCTCAACGCTCGCAGAAGCCTCAGCAATTTTCTTTGCGATTTCAGATACGACATCTGGGTTTACGCCCAGTCCTCCGGCACCAAATGCCTCACCCGATATTTTGAGAAGAACTCTTCTTTTTTTGGTCTCCAACTAGTCCTCCAACAATCGCACGGTTCGCTACCAATACTAGAGCGAAAAAGGAAACGGGCCCGGTCAAAGACCGAGCCCGCTCACTTTTTTTGAACTAAACACCAACGCGCAATCTGGTGAAACTAGTGATGGTCAGTCCAGCTGCCTTAGCAACCTGAGCGACGCTTTGCTTGGAGTCCTTGGCGAATGCCTGGTCTAGCAAACAGGTTTCCTTGAAGAAACCGGTCACGCGACCCTCAACAATCTTGTCGAGTGCAGCCTCTGGCTTGCCCTCGTTGCGAGCTGTCTCAGCTGCGATTTCGCGCTCCTGAGTAACGACCTGCTCTGGGACATCTTCACGTGAAAGATACACAGGGCTGAAAGCTGCGATGTGAACCGCGATGTCGTGAGCAGTCTCTGCGTCTGACCCCTCGTAGCCAAGCAAGACGCCAACCTGAGGAGGCAGGTCTTTGCTGGTGCGGTGCAAGTAAGCGTCGATTCCAGGAGCGGAGACGACCTCAACCTTGCGAAGCTCCACCTTCTCCCCCATGATCGCTGCCTTGTCAGTGATTGAGTCAGCTACGGTGGCGCCGTCAAGCGGAGCAGCAAGTGCTTCCTCAACGGTTGTTGCGCCGGCAGCTGAGATTGCATCCGCAACCTGATCTGCGAGAGCTACAAAGTTCTCTGCCTTGGCAACGAAGTCAGTCTCACAAGCCAATTCGATTAGCAGTCCGGTCTCGCCAGAGATTCGGGAAACAACTAGCCCATTTGAAGTGGTGCGACCCTCACGCTTTGAAACACCCTTTAGGCCCTTGAGCCTTAGGACTTCAAAAGCCTTCTCGATGTCGCCGTTTGCTTCATCCAAAGCACCCTTGCAGTCCATCATTCCGGCGCCAGACTTCTCGCGAAGCGCCTTTACGTCCTGAGCTGTGTAGTTAGCCATTATGCGTCCTTCTTGTCTGCCTCAGCCTCAGCAGCTGGGGTCTCAGCGGCAGCCTCAGGCGCCGCTTCAGGCTTTTCGGTCTTCTTTGCCGCTGGCTTCTTGTCGGCTGCCTTTGGAGCGGCCTTCTTTGCAGGTGCAGCAGCCTTAGCCTCGTCTGACTCTGGCGCGCTAGCCTCGGAGCCCTGCTCTAGAAGCTCGCGCTCCCACTCAGCTAGTGGCTCAGCCTGCTCTTCGCCCTTGCTGTGGCGAGCAATCATGCCGTCTGCAGCAGCGTCAGCAATTACCTTGGTAAGGATTTCGATGGAGCGAATCGCGTCATCGTTTCCAGGGATTCCAATGGTTACGTCCTCTGGGTCGCAGTTGGTGTCAAGAATTGCGATAACTGGGATTCCAAGCTTCTTGGCCTCAGTAATTGCGAGGTGCTCCTTGATGGTGTCAACAACCCATAGCGCACTTGGGGTCTTGCTCATGTTACGAATACCACCGAGTGACTTCTCTAGCTTGTCGCGCTCGCGACGGAAGATCAAAAGCTCTTTCTTGGTGAAGCTTGACTTGCTGGCGTCATCGAAGTCCATGGTGTCCAGCTCCTTCAGTCGCTGGATTCGCTTGTTGACGGTGTTGAAGTTTGTTAGCAGTCCACCCAACCAACGCTGGTTGATATACGGCTGACCCACGCGCTTGGCCTCAACAGAAATAACTTCCTGGGCCTGCTTCTTGGTTCCAACGAACATGATCGATCCACCGTTAGCAACGATGTCCTTCACGAAGTTGTAGGCCTGGTCAATCTGGGTTACAGACTGCTGCAGGTCGATGATGTAGATGCCGGAGCGGTCGGTAAGAATGAACCGCTTCATCTTTGGGTTCCAACGACGAGTCTGGTGCCCGAAGTGAACTCCCGCGTCTAGTAGCTGACGCATTGTGATCATGGCCAATTGGCCCTCCTCTTGGATGCGCGAGGCATCCGCTCAGTTTTATGATTCAACCGGTCGGTCAAATCCCTGGCATTCCTTCTGACAGCACCTATTGCTAGGACCGAGTTGTCAAAGTGATTGGAACACGCGAATTCGCCAAAAACCAAAAGGCTTATGACGTCTTATAAGCATACCAAGCAATCTGGGGGTTTTGCTAGCCCATAAGCGGCTAAACCCGCTATGAAACCGACTTCGGCAAGGCTTTTGACATGATGAAAATTTTCACACTCCTCGCTCTCCTAATTTCGATCGGCGAAACTGCCTTCTCTGCTCCGGAAATCTGGGCAGAGCCAGTTCCGTATTTCGAGGTTGAGAGAAGTTTCATTGCGCCTGTAACCGCGAGAGGCTCTGGACACAGAGGGCTTGATTTTGTGGTCGAAGATGAACAGCCGGTGTTGGCTCCGGTTGACGGAGTTGTAACTTTTGAGGGGATCGTCGTGGACAGAAGTGTCGTGACGTTTCGGACTGATGATGGGTTGCTAGTCAGCTTTGAGCAAGTGTGCTCGGTGGTAAGCCAGGGGCAGCAAGTTTCCGGCAGCCAGCCGGTTGGCACTCGCTGCACAACCCATGACAGCTTTTCCGAACACTGTCAGAAATGCGTTCACATGTCGGTTCGGTCTGAATTTGGTTACCTAAACCCCGAACTCTTTCTTGGCACCCTAGAGCCGAGTGTTTTGAAGCTCTAGGCCCTTGGGTGGGCCTGCTCAAATGAGGATCGGAGTCGTTCCACCGACACGTGCGTGTAAATCTGGGTGGTACCAAGCGACGCATGTCCGAGTATCTCCTGGACTGCCCTAAGGTCAGCGCCATGGTCCAGTAAGTGCGTTGCGGCCGAATGGCGAAGAGTGTGGGGGCCAGCTGATCCGGTTGAGGTGGTCGCTAGCTGCTTGGCCACCAAATCGTAAAGCTGCCTAACGCCAACCCGACGACCGCGTGAAGTCAGCAGCAGTGAATCCGGTGAATGCTCTGCGTCAAAGGCCGGGCGGCCAAAACGCAACCAATCATCCAAGGCGTCCTTGGCGCTTTGCCCGAAGGGCAGCATTCGTTGCTTGTCACCCTTGCCAGTGACTTTCAGCAACTGCCTGGAATGGTCGATGTCAGTAACATCTAAGCCCCGAAGTTCGCTAACTCGCATGCCAGTGGCATAGAGCAGTTCCATCACAAGGCGAGCCATTAGCCCTTGCGGGTTGCCCCTGGAAGGAGCTGCCGAGAGCCGCTCGAACAGCTCTGAAAGTGACTTCTCGGAGGCAACTTTAGGCAGCGGCCGATCTAATTTGGGAGAGCGCAGTCGCAGTCCAGGGTCGGAATCAATTTTGCCCTCATCCACTAGCCAACCGGTGAACACTTTGATGGAAGACGTTTTTCTGGCGAGTGTGCTTTTGGTTGCCCCAGCTTCAGATTGTTTATAAAGCCAAGCTCTTAGCGACTCTAGATTGAGTTCAGCCTTGGTTGCCTTTTGGAATTCTAGGTAGTCACGGACATCAGAAAGGTACGCCTTTTGAGTATTGGGGCTGGTCCCGCGGGAGCTCAGCCACCTGCCGTAGCCGGTCAGTTCGTCGGTGAGGTCCATGACAAAACACTAATCTCGAATTTCAATCTCAAGGTAACTAACGCGCCCTTGCCAAACCTAAGCGCTGTGTCGCCAAAGTAGCGGTCACAACTGAGCAGCTGACACTGGGTCCCCATCAAGCTGAATTGCCTGAGCAACCTGCTCCACAACCTGTAATTGCAGTCCCGATTCTGCGGCAATTTCGATGTTAGTCCTAGCCCCGTTTCGGATCGCATCCTCCACTCTTCTTCTGGAATCCTCCGGGTCAAACCTTTGGCGAAGGTCTAAATGAAAGGCTTTGGCTAATCCCTCCTGAATCATGGCATTTGTGCCCTGGCAGGCGCGGTCAGACCATGCACCTGGAACTGCGTAGACCTCTCGACCAAGCATCCGAGCAGCATTTGCGGTGTTCCTGGATCCCGACCGATAGGCGGCCTGCACCACATAGAGCTCGCTTGAAGTTGCTGCTATAAGCCGGTTACGCTGCAGAAAGCGAAATCGGCTGGGAGCAGTTCCAGGCGCTAGTTCGGACACCAGTGCCCCACCAGAGCGCACCAACTCATGAAATAGCGACCAGTTCTCCAAAGGATATGCTCGATCGATTCCTCCGGCCATAAATGCAATCGTTGGCAACCCTGCATCCAGTGCCGACCGATGACTTGCAGCGTCTATTCCCTTGGCTCCGCCGGAAACCACGGGCCTATTCAGCATTCGAACAAGCTTGGAAGTGTTGTTGAGTCCTGTTGGAGTAGGAGTTCTCGTGCCGACAACACCGGCATAGTCCAGCTCCAGTGCGGTTGGGTCTCCGGCTACCCAAACCAAATACGGTGCGTGATCACCAAGGTCAGAAAGTCGATTTGCCAGGCCGGGTAGCTCACTGAAAAATACCGGCCTAGCACCCCAACGCGTGGCTTTGTTGATGGTGGCTTCGAGGTCAACAAGCGAGCTTCGAAATTCGAATCGCTCAATAAGGCCGGGCAAATTGCTTAGTTTTTCCGGATGGAACTCGAGCAGGAAATCCGTGATTTGTCTCAGCGCTTTAGGTTCAGTCAGTTTCATGCAGACACTGGAACCGAATTGCTCGAACAGCAAATGAGCCAATGCATCCCCGGGCTCTGAGAGCATCGAGTAGCGGATAGTTTCAAGTTGGTCAGTTTCGAGTTTCATAATCACCTCTCGTTTTAGGAGAGGGTCGCAAACTTGAACCCGATTACTTGGGAGTATTGATTGAGCTGTTAGTAACTAGGGCTGATCGCCAACTGCTAACTCTTCAGGAATCTCAATTTCCTGACTACCGATTTCCTCGACGTTCACGTCCTTGAACGTCATGACTTTGACCTGCTTTACGAAGCGATCGGTCCGGTAAATATCCCAAACCCAAACGTCTGTCATCGCAAGCTCGAAGTAGAAATCGGTTGCGGTGTCGACCCGCTTCAGCTCAACCTCATTGGCAAGATAGAACCTGCGCTCGGTTTCAATTACGAAGCGGAACATTTTTACGACATCTCGGTACTCGCGATAGAGAGCGAGCTCAGCGTCCCTGTCGTAGTCTTCGAAATCGTTTTCGTCCATAATGCATAAATCCTAACCCTCAAAACAGAGCTGTCTGGTCTCCAAGAATTTTTGTTAGCCAACTCAAACGGTGGTGCTGGCTTGGACCCATCGATTGCAGGGCCTTGATGTGGCTCGGCGCGGCATAGCCCTTATTTGAGTCCCAGCCGTAATCGGGGAAATCTTTCGACAGCGAAGCCATGAGTTCATCCCTTGCCACTTTTGCGCTGATCGCGGCTCCGGCGACACTTCCACAATCTCGGTCGGCCTTTACTCTGACAACAACTTCGGCGCCGCAGTCACCGAGCCAGTTGTGGCTTCCGTCAAGCAGCACGATGGTGTCTTTTAGCTCAAAGCCTGAAAGGGAGTCGAGCGCTGCAAGCCTCAGTGCGCTGTTGATGCCCTTTTGCTCGATTACTTGAACCGAACTAAAGCCAACGCGGGCCGTTCCCCAACTTGCCACCTCAACAGCCAGCGGCTTTCGCTTGGGTTCGGGCACCAGCTTTGAATCCCGCAGAGTGCTGGGCATAAGATCCAGTCCGTCCGAGCTAAGCGCAAAAGCACCGACTGCTACAGGCCCTGCAAGGGCTCCCCGGCCGACCTCATCGATACCGATTACAAACCGGTAATTTGCCAGCAGTTCCCGCTCTAGATCAAGGCTTGGGTACGTCACTAAAGACATCCTGATGATTATCCAGATATGTCCAGCTTTCAACCGGCCAGCTAATCAGGACTGCCCTGCCCACAACAACGTCCAGTGAAACAAAGCCGCCGGTTGGAAGGTCCTGATGATATCTGGAATCAGTTGAATTGCCGCGATTATCGCCCATGACCCAAAGATGACCCTCCGGCACGGTAACTGAGAACTCGATGTCGGATGGGCTGGCGCCTGCTCGGATGTAGACCTCGTCAATGGCTTGGCCGTTTACCAGCAGCTGACCATCGGCATTGCAACAGGTGACAACGTCTCCTGGAAGGCCGATTACCCGCTTTACCAAATGTTCTGCTGAGTCAGGAGCAGTGATGCCAAATGTCCCAAGCACGAAGTCGCTGAATTCCTGCAGCGGTTCCTTCTGCTGAGTAGGCGCAACCCCTAGCCAGCCGCCTGGGTCTTTGAATACAACAATGTCGCCATGTTGGACTGGAATTACTTCCGGCACCAAAACGTTTACGATAATTCGATCGTTGATCTGGAGTGTTTCAAGCATTGACCCGGAGGGTATGAAGAAGGACCGCACCAGAAAAGCCTTGATGAGGACAGAGAGAATAAGCGCAGCGCCAACGATTGCAACAAAATCGACTAGAAAAGCTAGAAACCAATTTTTCCTGGCTCTGCGGAGCTTTCGTCTGAACAGGCTTAAGAACCCAGGCCTTCTAGGCCTAGATCCTCCGCCAAGTGACATCTTTAGTGGATGTTAAACGTTGTCGCGCTTTTCGCGAATCTTTGCAGCCTTGCCGCGAAGATTGCGCAAGTAGTAAAGCTTTGCGCGTCGCACATCACCACGTGATACCAGCTCGATCATTTCAAGAACTGGGCTGTGGACTGGGAAGGTACGCTCTACACCAACCTGGAAAGAAACTTTACGCACGGTGAAGGTCTCGCGAACGCTGTCACCTGAGCGGCGAATAACAATTCCCTGGAAAACCTGAACACGGCTACGGTTACCCTCAATGATCTTTACGTGAACCTTTACGGTGTCACCGGCACGGAAGTCTGGGATATCGGTGCGAAGAGATTTTGCATCTAGTTCATCAAGAATGTTCATTTTTATTTCTTTCCTTTTGCGCGCAGGTCAAAATGGCTAGTGTCTAATAATTTGTTGGACCCAGCTCCCCTGCGGCAGAGATGTTTGGGCTCGACTAGAAAGTCTGCCACAGGCCGAGCACAATGGCAACTAATCGTCGAGTAAATCTGGCCGGTTTTTACCAGTTCGTAGAAGTGATTGCTGGTGCCTCCACTTTTCGATTTCAGCATGATGACCAGATAGCAGAACTTCGGGGACTTGGAGTGATCTCCAGCTAGCGGGTTTGGTGTAACTCGGGTACTCCAACAAACCAGAGTTATGAGATTCTTCGGTCAGAGACTGACTGTTGCCGATCACGCCGGGAATGAGCCGACAAATTGCCTCGATCATGGCAACGGCAGCCACCTCACCGCCGTTTAGGACATAATCGCCAATCGAAACTTCGAGCACCTCCGTTTCGCCGGCTGCGTAGTCGACTACTCGTTGGTCGATACCCTCATACCTCCCGCAGGCAAAAAGCAGATGGGGCTTTTTTGATAATTCGACAGCAAGTTCCTGCGTGAACGGTATCCCGGCAGGTGTTGTGAAAATAACGACCGGCTTTTGCTCTTTGCCAATCAACTCATCGAAGGCCTCGCCCCAAGGCTCGGGCTTCATGACCATTCCGGCGCCGCCACCATAGGGTGAGTCATCCACAGTCTTGTGCTTGTCGCTGGTCCACTGGCGCAAGTCGTGAGCTTGAAATTCAATCAGGCCCTGATCGCGGGCCTTGCCAAGCAGCGAGATGTCTAGAACATCGAAGAAGTCAGGAAAAATACTGACCGCGTCAATTTTCATCGACAGCCTCGCTCACGTCCTCAAAAAGTCCACCTGGTGGGGTTATTTCTACCAGCCCAGCTTTCAGGTCAACTCTAGGCACGAAGCTCTTGATAAACGGCAGTAACACTTCGGTTTCCGCGGTCTTTATGGCTAGAAGATCCTGGGCAGGCATGTGATCCACGCGAACAACAGAACCAATTTCAATTCCAGCTCGAATTACCTTGAGTCCGGTCAGTTGGTGGTCAAACCAGGCTTCTGGTTCTGCTGGAAGCTCGTCTAGCGGCTGGTCTACAAGCAAAATCGCGCGGATTAGGCCTTCGGCCTGGTCGCGGTCATCAATGCCCTCGATGAAAAGAACTGGGGAGCTGTTGTACCAGCGAAGTTCTTTGACTGTGATGTGCTTACCGAACCAGTCAGAGTCTTCGGGGACCTGAAGCTTGAGGACAGACCCTGCGGCAAATCGCTGGTTTGGGCTGTCAGTGTAAAGCTCTAATTTGATTGCGCCTTTGAGGCCGTGTGCTTTGAGCAGTCGGCCCACGCGGAGCTCGGTGGAACTAGAAATCTGTATCCACCACGTCTACGCGGACGCGCTTGCCTCCGGCTAGCGCATTTACAACCGTCCGGAGGGCGGTTGCAGTTCGGCCGTTTTTACCGATAACGCGACCTAGGTCGTCTGGGTGCACGCGAACCTCCAGAAGATCGTTCGGCCCAACCTTGCGAGTGGCAACGGTGGCATCGTCAGGGTTGTTGACGATGGAACGAACGAGAAACTGGAGGGTCGCCTGCAACATAACTATTCGGCCTTTGGCTCTTCAGCGGCAGCTTCTTCAGCAGGAGCTTCCTCTGCGACTGCTTCTGCAGCAGGTGCCTCTTCAGCTACTGCATCCGCTGCTGGAGCTTCCTCTGCTGCTGGAGTTTCTGCTGCTGGAGTTTCTTCGGCTGCTGGGGCTTCAACAGCTGCCTCTGCAGCAGGTGCTGCCTTCTCTGCAGCAGGCGCCTCTTCGGCTGGAGCCTTCTTCTCTACCTTTGGCAGAAGAACTGACTTCTTCTTGCTGTCAGGAGTGAAAGGAACCTTCTCTGGCTGTGGCTTGATGGTGTTGACCTTCTCGCCCTTTTCGTTGGCGATGTCGCCAGAGAGGGTAAGTAGGACCTTGGCCTGCTCGGTTGGCTGAGCGCCAACAGAAAGCCAGTACTGTGCTCTTTCCGAGCTAATCTCAATAATCGATGGGTCGTTGGTTGGAACATAACGACCGATCTCCTCGATGACTCGACCGTTTCGGTGAGTACGAGAGTCGGCTACCACAATGCGGTAGTGCGGGGTGCGCTTTTTTCCAATGCGCTGTAGGCGGATCTTTACGGCCACAATTCTCCTGTGAGTTGCTGGGGCGAGTTTCCACCGTGAGCGTGGGGTTACACTCGGAGGTTTCTCAAGGTTTTTCGATTACGCCCAGATAGAGGGTCGAGACGCTCGAAGTAGCTAAGTCTGCCAGAAAACCGCAGCTTTTGCTAGTTCTGTATGCCAAATGCGCTGCCTGATTTTGTTTCTGACTGCGC
This sequence comes from Aquiluna sp., assembly GCA_017854485.1. GTDB lineage: Bacteria > Actinomycetota > Actinomycetes > Actinomycetales > Microbacteriaceae > Aquiluna. The sequence continues at coordinate 106,871 of JAFMHN010000003.1, forward strand.
ATTGAAGCTCAACCCTTGATTTTCAGCAGCTCGTTTGGCCGGGTTTCCGGACTTCGAGCCCTTCTTTTTCTTGTCCTTCTTTTTTCCGCCAATGTAACCGCCGCCAACGGAACCGCCCATTTGAACGGGGTTGGTGCCCGGGATATTCGGCATCCCACCCTTTGACATGGTCTTCATGACTTTTGCAGCCTGCTCGAAGCGATTGACCAGCTGATTGACTTCATTGACGCTGGTTCCAGAGCCCTTGGCAATTCGGAGCCGTCGAGAGCCATTCAGGACCCTGGGCATGTTGCGCTCAACCGGGGTCATCGAGCGAATTATGGCTTCCGTGCGTGAAATCTCAGACTCATCAAAGTCTTCAAGCTGTTGCTTCATTTTTCCGGCACCAGGAAGCATGCCGAGCAAGTTTTTCATGTTTCCCATCTTGCGAAGCTGCTGCATCTGCTCCAAAAAGTCCTGCAGAGTGAACTCTTCGTTGGCTATCTTGTCGGCAAGCTTCTGTGACTCTTCCTGGTCAAAAGTGCGTTGAGCCTGTTCGATCAGGCTGATGACGTCACCCATATCCAGGATTCGACTCGCCATCCGATCTGGATAGAACGGTTCGAACGCATCCAGGCCTTCTCCGGTGGAGCTAAACAGAATCGGTGCTCCGGTCACATTGGCAACCGAGAGCGCGGCACCTCCGCGCGAATCTCCGTCAAGCTTGGTCAAGACCACGCCGGTTACGCCCACGCCGTCCTTGAATGCCTTGGCAACGTTCACCGCATCCTGACCGAGCATGGAGTCCACCACAAACAGAACCTCATCAGGACTAACGGCATCACGAATGCCGATTGCCTGCTGCATCATCTCTTCATCGACACCTAGGCGTCCCGCGGTGTCGACGATGACGACCGAAAATTGCGACTTTTTAGCGTGAGCAATCGCCTTTTTGGCAACGTCAACCGGATCGCCGACCCCGTTACCAGGCTCTGGAGAGAAAACTGGGACGCCGACTTTTTCACCAAGCACCTGCAACTGAGTGACGGCATTTGGTCGCTGCAGGTCGGCAGCAACCAAAATTGGAGTTTGGTTTTGATCCTTTAGCCACTTGGCCAGCTTGCCGGCAAGAGTTGTTTTACCCGACCCCTGCAATCCGGCGAGCATGATGACCGTTGGCGGAGATTTTGCAAACTGAAGTTTGTGGTTTTCGGTGCCCAGAATCTTGGTCAATTCCTCATTGACAACCTGCACCACCTGCTGAGCGGGGTTCAGCGCCTTAGACACCTCGTCGCCGAGGGCGCGCTCACGAATGGCCGCGATGAAGTCCTTTACGACCTCAAGCGCCACATCGGCCTCCAGCAAAGCCCGACGGATGTCCCTCAGGGTTGCATCGATGTCGCTATCGGACAGCCTGCCCTTGCCGCGCAGGTTCTTAAACGTGTCAGATAAGCGATCCGATAAATTGCCGAACAATCAAACTCCTATTTTCTTGCTACCAGGCCCTTGGCAAATTCCTCTGGAGAGAAAAATGCAAAGTCATTGACCTGCTCGCCCACACCAACGAGCTTAATTGGCAAGTCAAGCTCCTTCTGCAATGCATAGAGAATTCCTCCCTTTGCAGTGCCGTCCAACTTGGTCATAACTATTCCGGTGACCTCTGCAACCTCAGCGAAAGCCTTTGCCTGACTCATCGCATTCTGCCCGTTGGTTGCATCGATTACTAGCAAGACCTCGGAGATTTTCGCCTGTTTTTCAACAGCTCGGCGAATTTTGCCCAGCTCATCCATCAGGTCCTTCTTATTCTGCAGTCTGCCGGCGGTGTCGATGATTGCGATGTCAGCCTCGGCTTGGATCGCCAGTTCAACTGTTTGGTAGGCGACCGCTGCTGGATCAGCGCCTTCCTTAGCAGGCTTCACTAGCCGCGCTCCGGATCGTTCGGCCCAGGTTGCAAGCTGCTCAACCGCGGCTGCCCGGAAGGTGTCAGCGGCGCCCAGCACAACTTCCCAGTCACCATCTTTGAGCCACCTGGCCAACTTGCCAATCGTGGTGGTCTTTCCGGCTCCGTTGACTCCAACGACCAGAATCACATACGGCAGCTTGCCGTCATCTAGGTTCAAAGAAGAGTCGTTTCTGCTCAATCTCTCAACTAGCAGGTCTTTCAAAAGCAGCCGCAGCTCAGCGTCTGAGCTTGCCCCCTGCTTTTGAGCTACCGACTTCAACTGATTTGTAATTTCTTCGGCCGTCTCGACCCCGAAGTCCGCAAGGATCAAAATATCCTCTAGGTCATCAACATCGAAATTTTCACTAAACAGAGATCTGATGCCGGTTCCGAGCGACCGTTTTGGAAGCTCCACCGCGACCAGCTCTGGTTCGACCTCTGACGCTGCTGCTGAAGCAGGCTCCGGAGCTTTCGCCTCTGGCTCTGGTTCAGGTTCTGCTGCCTCCGCATGAACCTCTGGCTCAGGTAAAGGTACTTTTGCTGGCTCGAGCGGTTTCACCGGCGACTCAATGACTGGAGAAGCAGCCTGCTCGGCAACTACTGGTGGCTCCGCTACGAGTTCCGGCTCAGCCTGGCTTGTGGACTCTTGTTTTGAGCTCCGCAGGCGTTTTAGAAACTTAAACATCAGTTGACTGCCTCTAGTTTTTGACCAACCACCTGGGTAATTCCGTCTTGCCTCATGGAAACCCCATAGAGCGCATCGGCGATTTCCATGGTTCTCTTTTGGTGGGTCACGACTATCAACTGAGAGCTCTCACGAAGCGACTTAATCACTTCCAAGAGTCGTCCTAGGTTGGAGTCATCTAGGGCTGCCTCAACTTCATCGAGCACATAGAACGGACTTGGGCGGGCTTTGAAGATAGAAATCAATAGCGCGACCGCAGCCAATGAACGCTCACCACCTGAGAGCAGAGACATTCTCTCGATTCGCTTTCCGACCGGCTTCACTGAAACTTCAATGCCGGTCTCGAGCAGATTGTCAGAGTCCGTCAGGCTCAATGAGCCAGTTCCGCCCGGGAACAGCACTGGGAAAATCTTCTCAAATTCTTTCTTGGTGTCCTCGAAGGCAGCGTCGAAAATGTGCTGCATTTTTCCGTCTAGGTCCCTGATGATTCCAGCCAGGTCCGCCCTGGCGTCAGTAAGGTCTGCAAGCTGGTCGGTTAGGTACTTGTGGCGCTCTTCAAGAGCCGAGAACTCTTCCAGTGCCAGCGGGTTGAATGCGCCAAGCTGGTTTAGCTTGGTTTCTGCTTGGCGCAGCGACCGCTGCAAATCTTCTCTGGATTCGTTGATTTCGAGCTGTTCACCTAAGAGCTCTTCGACCGTGAGTGACAGCTCGGACTCAACTCGCTCAGTGAGGTTGGCGAGACTGATTTTCAGCTCGTGGTTTTGCAATTCGACCTCGTGTACTGAGGCAGTCAGGGTTGAGTAGCGCTGCTCCAACTCAACCGCCTGAGACCTAAGCGTTGCCAAGCGCTCGGTGCGCTGACTCCGCTTGGCTTCGAGCTCCCTCAGGCTCACTCGGACCGATCCTGCAAGTGACTCCGTCAACTTGATAACTGCTGGGAGCTTTTCAAGAGAGTCCTTAGCCGATTGAAGCTCAGCCTGCCTGGACTTCATAGCCTCTTTGGTCCGCTCCAGGCTGGCTTTTGCCTCAGCCAGCCTGCCTTTCAGTACCGCGACAGATTTGTCGGTGGCCAGCTTGCGCTCGGATAGGGTGCCGCTTTGGATGCGAACCTCAAGCTCCTGCTGGCGTGCCCGATCTAGGCTCTCAGCTAGCTCCGAACGTCGTGTAGCTGAAACCTCTACCGTTTCGGGCTCCGGCAACGCACTGAGTTCTTGCGTCAGCCTCTCAAGCTCGGTTGCTGCTGCCAACTCCTGAGCGTCGAGCGCCTCCCGCTCGACTTCGAATCGATCAATTTCGGCTTTAGCTGATTCAACCTGCGCAATCAGGCGACCAGCGCGCTCCGCGCTAGCGGCCAAGAGTGCATCGTGCTGCTGCAGTTCGGCAAGGCTTGTTTTCACAGCCTCGCTCGCTGAGCCTGAGCTTGCTTCGGCGCTGGCCAACTTCTGGGTTAGCTTCTCAATCTCCCGGGCAAGCTTTTCAATCGCTTTCGCCGCAACATCTCGCTCAGCACTGAGCTCAAGTTTTGACGGCTGCTTTTGACCGCCACCAAGGATTGAATACTCCGAGAGCAAATCCCCGTCTGTTGTAATAACTGTGATCTTTGGGTTCTTGGCGAGCGCTGCTTCGGCCTCATCCAGACTCTTGGCCACATGGAAGTTTTCAAGCAGCGCCAGCACTGAAGCTGGTGCCTGCACCAGGGTGCTGGCGTTTGGAAGCCCGGCGACACTGGCTGCTTCGCCCTTGCTGGCTGCGCCACCTGTTACCAGGAACTCAGCTCGGCCCATTTCCTTGGTCTTTAGAAACCTAATTCCCTCAATTGCCTGAGCCCTAGTCTCAACGGCAACCGCATCTGAAAGTGCACCGAGAGCCACTGAAATTGCTTTTTCGTAGCCTGATTCAATGCTGATGCTCTTGGCAAGCAGTCCCTTGATGCCGGCAAGCTTTGCCTTGATGATCTCGCCCCCGCCATCGGCTTGCTCAAGAGTCAAACCCAGCGCCACATGCCGCGCCGCCAGCGAATCTCGCTCGCGCTCTGCATCGTGGAGCTCCTGCCTGGCCTGGTCAACTAACTTGCGAGCCGAAGCTTCGGCTTGCTGCGACTTTTCATATTTCTGCCGCAGTCCATCGTCTGAGGTTGAAAGGTTGCCCTGGGTCATTGCCTGCTGTTGCGACTCAATTTCAGAAATGCGCGCTTGAGCCTCAGTAATGCTGCCGGCAAGCTTCTCGCGCTGCTGGCCCATGGACTCGATGCGTGATTGCTGAAGGTTGATCTCCCCCTGCAATTGATTACGACCGTTGGTTTTTGCCTCGAGCTCCGCCCGCTGACGAATCACGTTTGCGTCAAAGCTGTTGAGCTCTTCTGAAGCTTGCTGCCGTTGCGCTTCCAGTTGGCCTAGGTTTTCGATGCTCAGACGAATCTGTTGGTCAATCTCGGTCGCCTCAGCCTCAACCAGCAACAGCTCAGCGGTCAGCTGACTGATCTCTTCATCCGATTGCTCGGACTTGGCATCCTGGAGCAAGCTGATTCGCTGTGAGGCTAGATTTTGGAGGTTGCGAAGTCGCTGCTCGGCTGCCTCAAATGCAAAGAGCGTGTTCCGAGCCTGGTCAAATTCCTGCGAACTCAGCTCGGACTCGATTTCCTGAATTCCGGTTCTGGTCGCACCTAGCTGTTGAAGGGCATAGGAAGCCTCTGCTTTGCGCTCGTTTTCAGACTTTGAAGCGTTTTCTAACTGGACCTGAAGTTCGGTTATCTGAAGAGTGAGCAGCTTGGACTTTGTCTCTCTCGCGAGCGCCGCAATTTCTTGAGCACTTCTTGCTACCTCTGCCTGACGTCCAAGCGGTTTTAGGTTGCGTCTAATTTCGGCGATCAGATCCTGAAGTCTGGTCAGGTTCGACTTCATCGCCTCCAGCTTGCGCTCGGTCTTTTCCTTGCGCCTTCGATATTTCAAGATGCCGGCTGCTTCTTCTATAAACGCACGACGTTCGACTGGCGTTGCCTTTAGAACAGTGTCGAGCTGGCCCTGTCCAACAATCACGTGCATTTCTCTACCAAGCCCGGTGTCACTGAGAAGTTCTTGGACGTCCAATAGCCTGCAGGGCTCTTGGTTTATTGAATACTCGGAGGCGCCGTTGCGAAACAGGACTCGAGAGATGGTTACCTCTGAGTACTCGATGGGCAGTGCGCCATCGCTGTTGTCAATGGTGAGAGAGACCTCGGCTCGACCAAGAGGCGCTTTGGTTGAGGTGCCGGCAAAGATGACGTCTTCCATCTTCCCGCCACGCAAGGTTTTAGCGCCCTGCTCTCCCATGACCCAGGCAAGCGCGTCAACTACGTTTGATTTGCCGGATCCGTTTGGGCCAACTACGCAGGTAATTCCAGGCTCCAGCACGATGGTGGTGGCCTGGGCAAAAGATTTAAAGCCCTTCAGGGTGATGCTTTTTAGATGCAAGCCTTCCACCCCTCTCAAGTATTCATAAAGCCTAGCCGAGCATGAAGCCTAGCCCTTTTAGTTTCGCCATAAACAAAGCTTTTTGCCCACGCCAGACCTGGTGCACAATGCCACAGGTTCTAAGCTTCTAGAGATGCAAACCAACGGATCGAAGTTGACGAGGAGCCTGAGCTCTCTGCTGCTCGCGCCTCTTACTGCGGTCTTTGGAACCATTGTTCATCAGAGCAGCCAGCTTGGAATCCCACTGGGCCTAGCTATCGGCCTGACGGTCGTGCTGCTGGTTTCAATTCAGATAAGACGGCGCAGTGGCTTTCGGTCTCCAGGTATTGTGTTTGCGACAGTGTTGGGAATCTGCATCTGGCTCTTTAGTCAGGACTTGACCGGCGACAAAATGATCCCAGCCACCGCACTCGGGTATGCGTGGTCATATGGATCCATACTGGCTGCGGTGTTGGTGGCAATCTGGCCAAGACTCACAGGCAGTCAGTGGAAAAAAGCGGTCAACTAACGCTTTAGCTTTTGGCAGTTAGGGCAGAAGTGGCTACCGCGATTGGCCCAGGCTTCACGCTTGATTTCAACTCCGCACCTTCGACACGGCTTGCCCTGCTGCCCATAGGCATTCAGTTCCTGCTCGAAATAACCGGCCTCACCATTGACGTTTTTGTATTGCTCATCAAAGGAGGTGCCCCCCTGGATTACCGCCTTTTGAAGCACGTCTTTGGCAATCGCAACTAATTCCAAGAGCTTTGGTCTGCTAATGGTTCCAGCAGGCTGGTCGTAGTGGATTTTCGCTCGCCACAAAGACTCATCGGCGTAGATGTTACCTATTCCGCTCAGCAAATTTTGGTCAAGCAGGATCTTCTTAATCCCTGCTGAGCGCTGTTTGATTTTTGCCACGACGGCTTTATCGTCAAACAGCGGGTCGAGTAGGTCTCTGGATATATGAGCAACTGGCGCCGGAATGCTGGCGTCTACGGCAGCCTCTGGGCTAAACCCGCCGGGGCCGCCATCTGGAGTTGGAACCAGATCCTCGATTGCCAGCGAACCAAAAATCCGCTGATCAACAAACCGCAGTTCCAGCTGATCGCCCTGGGAAGTTTTGGTGTGGATCACGATCCGGGTCTGCTTATCTTCCGGATGGCCTGCTGAACGCAACAGCATTTGCCCACTCATGCCCAGGTGCCCCACCAATGCCCTGGAGTCTGAAAGTGGCAGCCAGAGAAACTTGCCGCGTCGAACTACAGCTTGGAGCTGTTGACCTACAAGTTCATCGACGAAGTGCTTGGGGCCAAGCAGGTGCCGCTTTAGCGAACGCTGGTCATTGATTGAGACCTCGTGGACCTCAGCACCGATTAGTCTCGTGGCCAAACCGGCTCGCACCGTTTCAACCTCAGGTAATTCCGGCATCTAATTTTTCCGAAGCGATCTAAGAGCCGCTATTGCAGCTTCGGTCTCGGCGCTTCGCTTAGTTCTCCCGCTGCCCTGCCCAAGCAGCTGTTCACCTGAGAAACAGTTGGCCATGTAAATTCGCTCGTGCTCCGGGCCTGTTGCAGAAATTTGATAAGAAACTGGTGGGCGATTTATTTTTTGCAGCTTTTCACCCAACGTGGTTTTTGGATCACTGGCTTCTCTAACCGCATCCGGATCATCCAGCATTGGGATTATGAATTTGTGAACAATATCGGATGCAGCTTCCAGTCCTTGAGAAAGGTAGGCGGCCCCCAAAACGGCTTCGAATGCGTCGGCCAGAACATTGACCTTGGTCCTGCCGTCGGTTTGCTCCTCGCCTTTGCCAAGCCGCAGATACTTCCCTAGCTCAATCTGATTTGCGGCGGCAGCCAGCGCATTGGCAGATACGACTGCATTTTTTAGCTTGGTCAGCTCCCCTTCATTTAGCTCCGGGTGAGCCGAGTAGACGAACGAGGCAACCAGAAAGCCTAAAACGGAGTCGCCTAAAAATTCCAGGCGTTCATTATCGTCAAGCCCATTTTCATAGGCGAATGATGAGTGTGTGAGAGCGAGTTCTAATAACTCGGAATCAATCTCGATGCCGAGCGTTTGTGACAGCTCGTCAAGATTCATCTACTTAGGCGTCTGCTACCTTGCGGCCCTTGTATTCCATGTAAAGCTCGGTGCCGACAGAGTCGGTTACGACCTTGGCACGGTGAGGCAAGCTGTAAGTGGTCTCGCCATTCTCAACGGTCTTCACCAAGGTGATAGGCGCTGCCTTCCACTGTGAACGACGTGAACGTGTGTTTGATCGAGAGGTGCGACGCTTTGGTACTGGCATCTTTAGTCTTCCTTACTAGCTAAACCTTGTAATGCACTGAAGCGCGGATCAACCGGCTTTTCGTGACTGTGCTCTGTGTTCTCATCCAACCTAATCCCACACTCCGAACACAAACCAAGGCAATCCTTGGAGCAAACGGGTTGGAAGGGCAGATTCAAGACTACAGAATCAATGAGGACTTGTTCAAGATCAACATGTTCGTTAATCACTTCCAGATCTTCATCCGACTGAGAAGAATAGGCGAAAAGTTCCTGAAAATCTACCTCAACCTCAAGACTCATTGAATCTAGGCACCTGGAACATTGCGTTTCGGCGGTTGCAAACACCTCTCCGGTAACCAGCACACCCTCGTGAACCGACTCCAAGCGAAGACTAATTTCGGTGGTCGCGCCAGCAGGCACAGCAACCACCTCGGTCCCAATCGCTTCGTCCAGGACGTGGTCAAATTCAACCTCTCGCATTTGACCTGGACGGTTCATTAGGTCGTGGACAGAAACTAATAAGCTCATCGTTTTTCCTCTTGCATCATTTTCAAAACACTTTCGGGGACGTAGCCAGAAACATCTCCCCCGAGTTCAAACACCTGTCGCACCAGAGATGACGACACGAAACCATGCTGGATCGCCGCCGGGATAAACACGGTTTCAATGCCGCTCAGGTCACGGTTGACCTCAGCCATTGGCAACTCGTAGTCGATATCCGCGGAGTTTCTGAATCCCTTGATGATTGCGGTTGCGCCTCGCGAAGTTGCGGCATCAACCAGCAGGCCGTGGTCAACAGCTGTGACTTCAACGTTCTCCAAGCCAGCCTCTTGGACAGCAGTCATGGCCGCCTGCAGCCGCTGATCTTGATTGAAAAATGGTTTTTTTGATGGATTATGAACTACCGCCAAAATAACGTGGTCAAACAGCGAACAACCGCGTCCAAGCACCGAAAGGTGCCCGAGGGTCAACGGATCGAAAGATCCGGGATAAATAGCGATTTTGCTCACACCACTAGGTTAGCTGCGAGCCAACCTATCTGCATCTTGGATTTCCAAAACCTTTTGCAGGTTCTGAGACAGGCCATCGCTAAGCAAGGCCTGTGCCAGCGGTCGTGCCTGCTGGATTAGCTCGGCGTCCCTAACCACCCTCAGTAGCCGAAGCGATGACCTGATTCCGGACTGCTGACTGCCTAACACATCGCCCTCACCACGAAGGTCGAGATCGGTTTCGGACAACGCGAATCCATCAGTAGTGCTGCAGAGTGCCTCGAGGCGACTGGCGGCGATCGTTCCAGGCTCAGCTGCCGACACCAACAAACAAAGACCGGCGTGTTCACCTCTGCCCACCCGACCACGCAACTGGTGCAACTGAGATAAGCCAAAATGGTCGGCATCAAGCACAACCATCGTGGAAGCATTTGGCACGTTAACGCCGACCTCAATCACAGTGGTGGCAACCAACAGGTCTATTTCTCCAGCCTCAAATTCGGCCATAGCCCGTTCTTTTTCGCTAGCTGGCAGCTTTCCGTGCAGCAGGGCGATGCGAACATCTTTCAATACCGGGTTTTTACTAAGTGCGTCGAAGACTGCATTGACGCTGGCGGGTTCCAGCTCTTGGGTTTCAAGCTCTACCTGCTCCTGACCCTCCTCCGCTACTCCCTGTTCAATCCTTGGGCAAACCACGAAGGCTTGGCGGCCAGCTTGGACCTCCTCAGCAACTCGCTGCCAAACTCGGGCAACCAGGTCCTTTTGAGCCACCGGCACCGAGTGGGTGGAGATTGGCTGTCGACCCTTTGGCAGCTCGCGCAGCGAAGAAACATCCAAATCTCCAAAAACGGTGACTGCAAGTGTTCTCGGGATCGGGGTCGCTGTCATCACAAGGGTGTGCGGGGATTTACTGGCCTTGCTCCTCAAGGCCTCTCGCTGAGAAACACCAAATCGGTGCTGTTCATCAATAATCACGAGTCCAAGATCAAAAAATGAAACATTTTCGCTGATCAGCGCATGGGTTCCGACTACCATCCTGCAATTGCCCGAGGCCAGATCCAGCATGGTCTTTTTGCGCTCGGCTGTGGGCTGAGACCCGGTTAGCAAACGAAGTCCGAGTTCTTTTGCAAGCTCCGGCCCAAGCGCCTCCAGAATCGATCGATAGTGCTGGGAGGCTAAAACCTCCGTTGGCGCCAGGAGCGCGCTCTGGCTGCCCTTTTCTGCTGCGCTCAGCACAGCCCTGACAGCGACAATGGTCTTACCGGAACCAACCTCTCCCTGCAGCATCCGGTTCATGGGATGACCGCTTGCTAGGTCAGCTGCAATCTCGTTGCCAGCTGCAATTTGGCCATCGGTGAGCTGAAATGGAAGCGCCGCGTCAAAGTTCGCTAGCAGAGCGTCAGCAACATAAACGTTGGCCTGCTCCTTTGACGCAGCCGCTCTGCGCGAAGCAAGACCTAGCTGCAACAGCATTGCCTCATGAAACTTCAAAGACTCTCTGGCTTCCTGCCACTGTGAATCAACTGCGGGCTCGTGAATCCAGTGAATTGCTTGACTTATGCCAACCAAGCCATGAGTTTGCAGTAACTGCTCAGGCAGTATTTCCTCGATCGCCGGCGCTAGTGCCAGCGCCTGCTTGACTGCCTTCTGGATTCTCCAGGTAGACATGCTGCTGGTGGCTGGATAAATCGGGATTGGGAGGTCTGCCCAAGCTTGTGCCTTGTCGGGGTCAATTTCCGAATCGAACAGCTCATAGTCCGGATGCGTCAACTGAAGCACTCCTGAAAATGATCCAATTTTTCCCGAGAACAAACCCTTGACTCCAGCATGGAGTTCGTTTTGACGCCAGGCCTGGTTAAAAAATGCCAGCGTCAGCAAGCCCTCGCCATCGCTCAGGGTGACCTCGAAGATGCTGCCCTTTCGACCGCGCATGCGGCGGTTGTTGGTGCTCTGAACCTCACCGACAACGGTGACCACCTCACCCACCGGCAATGAGTTGAAGCTGGTCAGCTCACCACGTTTTGAATACCTTCTGGGAAAGTGAAGCAGCAGGTCTCGCATTGTTTCCAGCCCGAGCTGCTTCGAAAGAGCCTTGGCGGTTTTTTCACCAACGACATCCTTGATCAGTCCCAGCTCGGTTAGCACATTGACAATCATGGCTGAATACTCACCGGAGTTTCACTAGGCTCACTTGCGTGAGCAGAATCATTGCCGGTGACGCCGGGTCAATCAGACTAAAGCCGGCAGCGGCCAGCACCCGACCAACCAGTGACCGGGTCAAGGAAAGCTTGTTCGGGCAACTTGAGAACCTCGGGCAGCTTGATGGCGCTAGCGTCCTGGACCTATTTGCCGGCACCGGCGCATTGGGCCTTGAGGCACTTTCAAGAGGGGCGAATCGGGCAGTCCTTGTTGAACGAGATCGAAAAGCACATGAAATCTCGTTAGAAAACTCCAAGTCCGTGATCTCTGCAATCCAGAAATCCCGCGGCGAAGCATCGGTTGAAAACAAGAAGGCTGACGCCGCTAAGTTTCTCAAGACCAACAAACAAAGCTTTGATTTAGTCTTTCTCGATCCCCCCTACGACCTGCCAAACCAAGAGCTGTTGGGCTATATCGAGCAACTAAGCCAGGCCGTGAGTGATCAGGGGCTTTTCGTGATCGAAAGATCAAGCCGAACTGAATCGATTCAGGTTCCGGTTTGGCTTCGCGAGGTATCAACTAGGAACTACGGCGACACACGGGTCGCCATCCTGCAAAAGCTTAGATAGAGCGCTTTTCAGGTCCGGTGTAGACCTGTTGTGGTCGGCCAATGCGCAATGCTGGATCCAGCATCATTTCGCGCCAATGCGCGATCCAACCCGGCAATCTACCGACTGCAAATAGCGGGGTAAACATCTTGGGGGAAAAACCCATGGCCTTGTAGATAACGCCGGTGTAGAAGTCAACGTTTGGGTACAGCTTGCGCTCAACAAAGTACTCATCAGACAGTGCTGCTTCTTCAAGCTCCTTGGCAATTTGAAGCATCGGATCGTTGACACCCAGCTCTCCCAGCACCTGGTCGGCAGTTGCCTTCACGATGGTTGCTCGAGGATCAAAGGACTTGTAGACGCGGTGACCAAAGCCCATCAGGCGAATGCCGTCTTCCTTGTTCTTGACTCGCTCAACGTACTGAGTGACGGTCTCCCCTGAGTTTTGAATAAATCGCAGCATCTCGAGAACCGCCTCGTTTGCTCCGCCGTGTAGTGGACCTGACAGCGCGTTTACACCAGCAGAAACTGAGGCGAACAGGTTCGCCTGCGAGGATCCGACAAGCCTGACTGTGGACGTGCTGCAGTTCTGTTCGTGGTCTGCATGCAGCAGCAACAGAGTGTCGAGCGCCTTTGTCACAACCGGGTTCTGGGTGTATTCCTCGGCATAGTTACCGAATGTCATCTTCAGAAAGTTTTCAACCATTGAAAGCGAGTTGTCTGGATAAACAAATGCCTGGCCAACTGAGTTCTTGTGCGCATAGGCGGCGATAACTGGCAATTTAGCGAGCAATCTCAAGGTAGAAATCTCAACCTGCTCAGGATCTTTTGGATCAAGTGAGTCTTGGTAAAAAGTAGAAAGCGCAGTGACCGCTGAGGACATCACCGACATTGGGTGTGCGTTGTGCGGAAAGGCCCTGAAGAAATCCTTCATGTCCTCGTGGAGCAGGGTGTGGCGGCGAAGGCTCTGGTCAAATTCGGCTGCTTCATCCGCCGTTGGCAGCTCACCATAAATCAGTAGGTAGGCAGTTTCCAGAAACGATTTCTGGGATGCGAGCTCTTCAATTGGATAACCACGGTAGCGCAGAATTCCCTCGTCGCCATCAATGTAGGTGATGGCTGACTTGGTCGAAGATGTGTTTACAAAACCCTGATCAAAGGTCGAAAGTCCGGTGTTGGCCATGAGTTTCGAGATGTCAATGCCGCCGGCTCCTTGAGTTGCTGGCAAGACTGCGTAGTCATCCTTCTTGCCATCAAATTCGATGGATACTTTGTCAGCACTCACTTTGAAACTCCTTTTTGGGGCAGGTTCAAATCCTAAAGCAATTTGCCTGCCTGGTTTTTACAGAATCTTTTGCACTAGGCCTGAGGCGGCAGAGCGGCGACAATCGGGTGATCAGAAGCTATTGGACCCACCTTGGCAGCTCCTCCAGGTGATCCAACCTCATCAAAGAAGTCGACGTTTACCTTGTAGTAGTCGCTCCACTCGGATGGAATGTCATCTTCGTAGTAGATGGCTTCGACTGGACATACTGGCTCGCAGGCGCCACAGTCCACGCACTCATCCGGGTGGATGTAGAGCATGCGGTCGCCCTCATAGATGCAATCGACTGGGCACTCATCAATGCAAGCCTTGTCCTTGACATCGACACATGGCAAAGCGATCAAATAAGTCAAAATTAGCTCCTCAAAACTGGGCCAATTCTAACCCGAATCAACTGCCGATTAGGTCTCTCACCACTCTTTTCCCAAAGTTGCCACAGCACGGGCGGCCTCTCTGGTGTCCTGAGCCTCCTTGAGGCTCTGACGCTTGTCATACTCTTTCTTGCCCTTGGCAAGCGCAATCTTTACCTTGGCCTTGCCATCCAAAAAATACAGCGACAGTGGAATCAGCGTCATGCCTGAGTTCTTGGTCTTCTGATCCAGCTTTTCAATCTCAGCTCTGTGCATCAGAAGTTTCCTCCGGCGCCTGGTTCCATGATTTGTCCAGGAACCGGCAAGAAATTCTGGGATGTGAACGTTTTCCAACCAGGCTTCCCCGCGATCGATTACCGCGTAGCCGTCAACCAGTGAAGCCCGACCTTCACGCAGGGATTTCACCTCTGTGCCGGTCAGCACTAAGCCAGCCTCGATCTCATCTTCAATGTGATAATCGTGGAAAGCTTTGCGGTTGTTGGCAACCGCTTTTTGACCGCGCTCCCGTGGCAATTTGACTCCTAAATTGGGTTTCTATGCCTAAGCCTAGGCTGGTGTAGCTCAAAAGGTGAAGCTAGTTTGCTTGACCCATCTTTCGCCACCTAATTCCAGAGGCAATGAACCCCTCGAGTTTTCCGTCAAAAACATCGTCTGGGTTATTTTCTTCGTAGCCGGTTCTGAGGTCTTTGACCATTTGGTAGGGAGCAAGGACGTAGGAGCGCATCTGCTCACCCCAGCTGGCCTTCACATCTCCGGCTAGCTCCTTGCGCTTTTCTTGGTCAGCACGTCGCTGCGCATCCAGCAGCTTTGCCTGCAGCACCCTCATCGCCGAGGCCTTGTTCTGCAGCTGGCTCTTTTCGTTTTGACAGGAGACCACAATTCCGGTCGGTAGGTGAGTAATTCGAACTGCCGAGTCGGTGGTGTTAACCGACTGACCACCAGGGCCAGAGGAACGAAAGACATCGATGCGGATATCCGCATCAGGAATGTCCACGGCCTCAGCCACCTCCATCACTGGAACCACCTCAATTGCTGCAAAAGATGTTTGCCGCTTGCCGGCAGCGTTGAACGGACTCATTCGAACCAAGCGGTGGGTCCCGCTCTCAATCGAGAGTTGGCCATAGGCATAGGGGAAATCCATTTCAACCGTGGCGCTTTTTATTCCGGCCCCCTCGGCGTGAGAGATTTCCAAGACCTTTGCCTTTTTGCCATTTTTCTCGGCGTATCGCAGATACATCCTCATCAACATTTCTGCGAAGTCCGTGGCGTCATCACCTCCGGCTCCGGAGCGAATCGAAAGGATTGCCCCTCGCGAGTCATACTCACCACTTAGCAGCGTTTGAGTCTCTAGGGCATCAAGTGCTCGAGTTACGCGTGCGAGTTCGGCCGAGAATTCATCGGCAGCAGAGTCATCTTCGAGCGCCATTTCCCTGAAGGCATCGAGGTCCTTGATGTCGCTTTCCAGGTCCTCAAGTTCCTGCAGCTGGGATTTTGCATGGGATAAGTCAGTGGTTACCCGCTGCGCATTTTGCTGGTCGTTCCATATCTCTGGATCAGATGCCTCAGCCTCTAGCGCAGAAATGCGAGCCTTTATCTTGGCCGGGTCCAGCACCTTTGCGATACCAGAAAACAAAGACTCCAGGTCTTTGATCTGTCTTCCGAAATCTGCTTCAGCCATGCGCCAAGTCTATTGGGCAGCCTTAAACCAAAAGACCTCCCGGGTATGGGAGGTCTATGGAATTACTAAGTGGAGATGGGGGGAATTGAACCCCCGTCCATGACATCGATTGTGGCGCTTCTACGGGTGTAGCTTCAGAAGGCGTTCTACTCGGCTCCGGTATTTGTTTGAAGCAACTACACCGACAAGCCCAGTCAAAGTAAAAAGTCCCGAGTGCACCTTTGACGCATACTCTCAGCAAGATTTCTAAATGACACCTGGGTCTAGGTCGAAATCAAACCTAGTCAGATGGACTTCGGGGCTAGCTTAAGCAGCTAGGGCGAAGTCGGCGCGCTTTGTATTGGCACCTATAGTTTTGAACACATCGTTTACGAGATAAGTGCTCATCCTCGACCCGCTTCAACCACGCAGCAATGCAATGTCGAAACCGATCATCCCCATGTTTAGTTATTTAGTAACCACTCGGATTTTCACCGAACACCTAAGAGTAACAAGCCAATGGCCAAAAGCGTTACGAATTTCCCCTCTCACAGCTAACTCGAAGGGTCTAGGATTCATCGAGTGCGCAGCGATCTGGCGGCATTTGCCGCGGTTTTCCTATGGGGGTCGCTAGCTGCACTGGCGGTCGGGCTCAGCTCAATTCCCCCGCTGCTCATGACTGGCATTGGCCTCATGGTCGGATCCCTTATTGCTTTGCCAGTGTCGGGATTTCAGCTGAAGAAAATCATCCCTGGACCGAAGATTCTGCTGGTAGGGGTCTATGGATTATTTGGCTATCACGCCGCATTGTTCGCAGGATTGCAGAACGCTCCCAGCATTCAAGCAAACCTAGTGAACTACCTCTGGCCAGTTTTGATCGTGCTGCTTGCGCCGTTGGTGGTTGGTGGTCAAAAACTTGGTCTTCGTCACATTGCAGCCTCGGCGATTGGGTTTAGCGGCGCAGCCGTTGCAATCTTGTCCGGCAGTCAACTAGTGGGTGGCTTTGCTAGCGGTTATCTCTTCGCCTTTTTTGCCGCGCTGATCTTCTCTAGCTACTCACTGATGATCAAACGCTTTAGTGACTCTCCGACCTCAGCAGTTGGTGGTTATAGCTTTGTTGGCGGGACGCTGGCAATCTTGGCGCACTTTGTTTTTGAGCAACAGGTTCACATCACCGCTGATCAGTGGCTGTGGCTGATTGCCCTTGGACTAGGGCCGCTCGGTGGCTCCTTTTACCTGTGGGACTATGCACTAAAGCACGGCCCAGCCCAGCGAGTTGGAACCATTGCATTTCTGACTCCAGTCATTTCCACCACTCTGCTTGTTCTGGTATCTGGAGAAAAACTGAGCCTCAGCATTGGACTGGCAGCGCTGTTGATAGTCTTGGCAGCAGTGCTGGGCTCGAAGGTGAATAATTAGAGCTATGGCATCAGGGGATTTTAGGAAGCGGCAACTAATAACTTCCATCTACCTGCCCTCACTTCTGATAACAGCGGCAGAGGGTGCGCTGTTGCCCATCCTTCCGGTGTCAGCGGTTCTCTATGGTGCGAGCCTTGCCGAGGCCGGCGTGGTGGTAACGGTGCTGATGCTCTCGACCATGATCTTTGAAATACCCGCTTCAATTTTGGTTTCGAAAATAGGCGAACGAAACGCGATGCTGGCAAGCACAGTTTTGGGCTTTGCAATGACTAGCGTTGCCTTCTTCCAATTTGGCTACTGGTCGCTAATTCTGAGCGCTCTTGGTTTTGGTGCAGCGCACTCACTCTTTGGTCTATCCAGACACAGCCTGCTTGCCGAAATTGTGCCAGAGCAACATAGACCTAAATCCATGTCGCTTTTGGGTGGAATGTTTAGAGGGGGAATGGCGATTGGGCCGGTAATTGGCTCGGCGTTTATCGCCCTCTACGGAGTTGAATTCGGTTACCTTGCGGCCGCAATGATCTGCTTAGCCGCCGGAGCGTCAGTGCTGACTGTCCCATCAAGAAGATTGACAGTGTCACCGTCTGGACAAAACGGAAACCTATGGGCCGTGACCAAGCGGGAGGCGCCAAAGTTGGCCACGCTCGGGATTGCATCGGCAATCATTTCTGCGGGTCGAACAATTCGACTAATCGGGCTTCCGCTCCTTGCCATTCAACTTGGAATCTCGCCGGCTGAAACCTCCTTCATTTTTGGCTTGACCGGGTTTATCGACTTCACCCTGTTCTACCTGTCGGGAATTATCATGGATCGCTACGGGAAGTTCTGGTCATCGGTGCCAACCCTTATTGCACTTGGCACCACCTACCTTTTCTCGTTCTTGGTCACCGACCTTCTGACTTTCTGGATTCTGGCGTCAGTCACCGCATTGGCCAATGCACTCTCGGCTGGCATAAATATGATTCTCGGTGCTGACCTGGCTCCGGTTGGATCCCGGGCTGAGTTTCTAGCTGCCTTCCGATTGCTTACTTCCGGCGGGGTCGCCGTTGCACCCGCAATGATTACGGTCTTGACCGCGGCGGTTGGCCTGGCGCCTGCCCTTGCTGCAACCGGCCTGTTGAACTTTGTCGGAGCCTTCCTGTTTTGGAAGTATCTTCC
>JAFMHN010000009.1 GCA_017854485.1 Aquiluna sp.
AAAACCATGCCATTTTGCCCAAAGCTAGGTTTTGGGTTTTCCACAGCGACAAAAACCAGTTATGCTGTATCACTGTTGCGGGTGTGGCGAAATTGGCAGACGCACCAGATTTAGGTTCTGGCGCCGCGAGGCGTGGGGGTTCAAGTCCCTTCACCCGCACAAAGAAAAAAGGGATCCGAGAAATCGGATCCCTTTTTTTATGCCTGCAGCTAGTGCTTGACCACACTCACAGTGTTTGCCGCATGGTCAATACTGATTTCATAAGGACCGCGCTTTATAACCTCGGTCGATTCTGAATCAATGACTGCCAAGCCAAGCTGCTTGGCGATGTCGCTGAAGAACTTGCGCTGGGAATCATCGGTCAACTCGGTGCCCTGATACCAGGCTGTCGACCCTCCTAGATTGCGCTTCACAATCGCCGCCTGGCCTTTAGCCTGACCCGAGCTGAATTCCGCAACCACTTCGGCGCCGTTGAGTGCTGACAATTCCGCCCAAAGCTTTGCCTCGAAGCCGTTTGACAGCTTCACGGTTGACTCCCGAAGCGGGTAGAACTCCTCGACATAAAGCCCGATGACGTCCTTCACAAGACGGCCGCCGTAACCACCAAGTTTGACTCGGAGCGTCCGGTCGGCGACGTTGGAGAAGTAGCCAACAACTAGGTTGCCGCCATTCTGGGCGTAGCTGGTGAACACCTGCTCTTCAGAATCTGAAAGCATGTGAACCATGGGCATTAGCACCAGCTTGTAGCCGGCAAGAGTGGCGGCATCCACATTTGCCGGCACAAAGTCTGCTTGAATGCCCTCTTTGTATAGCGCTCGATACCAAGCCGCCACGGTATCTGGATAGCTCAAATCCTCGGTTGGTAGGTTGGCCTGCATCATCGCCCAGAACTGTTCGTAGTCAAAAACAATGGCTACTTCAGCCTTGTCAGTGGCGTGCTTTGACAGCTCCGGGTGATCACTCAAGAGCTTGCCGAGCTCTGCGACTTCCCTGTAAACCCGAGTGTCTTCGCCTCCGTGCGGAACCATCGCAGAGTGGAAACGTTCTGAACCTGCTTGGCTCTGGCGCCACTGGAAATACATTGCCCCCTGGGAACCTCTGGCCACGAAGCTCATCGCATTTCGCTTTTCTTGTCCCGGGGTCTTTGCGTAGTTTCTCGGCTGCCAGTTAACCGCTGAACTACTGTGCTCCATCAAAAGCCACTGCTTGCCGTCGGCGAAGCCCCTGGTTAGGTCCGCCATCTGAGCAAGATCAATGTGATTCTCAATGTCGTGCTGAGCCAAGTAATGGTCAGTTGAAACAAAGTCAACCTCTTTGGCCCAGGCGAAGTAATCCATAGCGTGCGTGCCCTTCATTGACATGAAGTTGGTGGTCACCGGATTTACGCTGTCGTACTTTTTGATGATGTCGCGCTCAGTCTTGAACAGCTCAAGGGTGATCTCCGAACTGAACCTGCGGAAGTCAATCTGTGCCCCGGGGTTTGGGTGTGTTCCATCGGGGGTGCGCTTTGGTGCTGGAATGTCATCCCAGTTGCGATAGCGCTGTGACCAGAAGTCCGTGCCCCATGAGGCATTTAGTTCATCCAATGATGCGTACTTTTTTTGAAGCCACTGAACAAATGCAGCCTTCGATGCATCGCAGTAGCAATAAGGCGCGTGACATCCGTATTCGTTGTTGACATGCCACATCACAACAGCCGGGTGCTTCGCATAGCGCTTGGCAATTTGTTCGGTTAGAGCAGCTGCCTTTTCCTGGTAAACCTTGCTGGCTGCACAGTAAGCCTGCCGACCACCAAATTCCAATCTGATGCCATCAAAGTTCACTGGCAGGATTTCTGGGTGGGCAGCGGACAACCACGCTGGAGGTGAGGCAGTCGCAGTTGCAAGGTCTACAGAAATGCCGCCTTCGTGCAGCAGGTCCATGATTTCATCCAGCCACCCGAACTGATAGTTTCCATCGCTGATCTCGATGTTGGCCCAGGAGAAAATTCCAAGCGACACTAGGTTGACATTGGCCTTTTGCATCAACTCAATGTCGTTTTTCCAAACCTCTTTGGGCCACTGTTCTGGGTTGTAGTCCCCGCCAAAATATAGTCGGTCTGTGTTGAGCATTAGCGTGCCTCGATTTCAATTAGTAGAGCGTTTTCTGGGAACAAAATTGGTGGCCGAAGGCCGATCTGACTCAGCGCAGCGCCAGTCATTGTCACTCCATCGAACCAAGCAGGGGATGTTCTTTCTTGGAAGACAGGCTTTCCGACCGGGAACACGGCCTTGACGCGGTAACTGGTGGTTGGGTTTAGGCCCTCGAGCCTTAGGGCATTGGGTCTGGAGGGACCCTGGCCCGCGGTTGTCACGTAAGCAAATAGCGCAGCGGTCCCATCTTGGGAAACCACCCCGTGCACCAGGCTCGAATCGTTAGCGGTTTCAACTCTGACCATCTGGCCTGAGTGAATCAAGTCTCGCTTTGCCTTGTAGTAGCTGACCCAGCTGGTCAGCAGCTCGCGCTCTTCTGGGCTGGTTTGGGTGATATCCCACTCCAGTCCCGCGTGACCAAATAATGCAGTTATTGCCCTAAAGCCAAGGTTGTGAACCCGGCCGGTCGTGTGGGACTCGGTAGGGCCAATGTGACTTCCCAGCATTTCGGGCGGAATTGCAATTTGTGTATACCGCTGAATCTGTTGGCGCTCGAGTGCATCGTTGCAGTCAGAGACCCAGAACCGATCAACAACCTGAGCCATGCCCAAATCGATTCGACCGCCTCCAGAGGCACAGCTTTCAATTTCCAGACCGGGATGGTTCTGCTTGAGCTGGCTAAAGAGTCGATAGATAGCCTCTGTCTGCTTATGCACGGCGGCTTGGCCACCATGCCCCGGCTCAACCAGTGGCCGGTTGTGGTCCCACTTGATGTACGAAATGTCATAGGCAGACAGAACTGCATCGACTTGACCAAGCACATGCTGGTAGCAATCTGGGTTCGTCAGATCCAGCACAAGCTGGCCTCTACCGGTCGGCGGAACTCGTCCCCCAGCGCTCAAAATCCAGTCTGGATGCGCTCGGTATAGGTCGGAGTCCGGGTTCACCATCTCGCCCTCGAACCAGAGCCCAAACTCCATGCCGTGCTTTTTGACCACATCCACCAGTGGACCCAAGCCCTCTGGCCAAACCTCATCGGAAACCACCCAGTCACCTAAGCCCTTGGTGTCATCTCGCCTGGATCCGAACCAGCCATCGTCGAGCACAAATCTTTCAACGCCGATTTCCTGGGCGACCTTTGCTAGCTCGGTGAGCCTTGCTAGGTCGTGGTCGAAGTAGACCGCCTCCCAAACGTTCAGAGTCAGTGGCCTAGGTCGAATGTTGGTTGGGTGATTTGGCCTAGAGCGCAACCATCGATAGGAGCGGTCCGTCACTCCATCTATTCCCTTATCGGAATAGATGGCTGCAACTTCAGCACTGGAGTGCGATTGCCCTTCATCCAGAATAATCTCGCCGGGCATCAACAGCTCGCCTGCGGAAATTGCCTTTCGCCCTGACTGCAGTTGCTCAATGGTGTGCTTGGAATTGCCAGAAAACATCAGACCCATTGACCAGGCCTCGCCGGCTCGATATTGAGCCCCGGCACTGAGCGCCATTTGAACAATCGTGTAGTCGTGGCTAGACCGCCCTTCGCGCACCTCGCGTGAAATCACGCCGGGCAGGATTTGCCTTCTGACCGGCTGTCGTTCTTTGACCCAGCGGCCCGAAAAGTCCAAGGATTCCATTGCTCGATCCGGTAGCGGCAGGTAACTTGCAAGCTCGTTTACGAAGTACTTTCCGCCAGCCAAATTTGTGACGGTAGTCGCGGTTACCAGAACTCCCGCCCCGACAAACCTGAAGCTTGTTTCGATTCCTAAGCCAGCAACCCTGTCCACCCCATTTACCACCAGCGTGGTGGCGGTAGCGTCAAAGCCATCAAGAACAAAAAGTGGGGAAAAGTCTTGGCCGTTGCGATGGCCAGAAAGGGCCGGGGCGCCAGTTGTAGAACGTGCCGCCTCGCGCCAAATCCCGTGCTGCTCCGGCACGTCTCCCTCGGCGTGGGCAGTCGGTTCGGTGGTTGCGCTAAGAATGCTCTGAAAATCTGGGTCAGCACCCAGGTCTGAGCCCCAGTGAAGCACCTGCACCAAGTGGCTGGCAATGCTCACTAAGAACGAAACGCCATCTTGACGCAGGTGAACAAACTCGGAAGTAATCAATCTGGATCTCGTATCTATTGGGTGCTTATATGTTCAGCTGATAACTGGGCGGAGTCAAGACTCCGCCCAGTATCTACTCAGTTGCTATTTCAGTTGTCTCTGGACCGGGCAAAGCCCGCTCCGCTTGTCAGCTAGCCCCTTCCTAAATACTGCTTTGGGGTATTTGACTACCTCAAAGAATTACTTATGAAAGAACTTAGGCAATAATTGCAAACTTTTCGAACTAAAAACGACAAAAGTAATCATTCCGTTAGTAAAAATACGAACATTTTGCAATATTCCCACTAGCCTCTAGGTAGGTTTTAGGGAGGAATACCGTGCTAGCAGCTCAACGAAAAGCCCTGATTTTGGAGGAAGTCTCCCTTTCTGGTGCGAGAAAGATTTCGGACTTAGCGGCCAGTTTGGGTGTCTCGGAAGTCACGATCAGACGCGATGTGGAAACTTTGGCCGAGCAAGGCCTGGTTGACAAGGTCCATGGCGGGGTAACAGCCAACACCCTGTCTTCAACCGTTGAACCCCCCTTTGCTTTTAACTCTCTGAAAGAGCAGAATGCAAAAGACGCCGTAGCGAAACTGGCTGCGGAAATGGTTCACCCTGGGCAAGCCATTGCGCTAATGGGTGGAAGCTCGGTCTACGCATTGGCGAAAAGACTCAGGGATGTTCCGTCACTAACCGTGGTTACTAACTCAGTCCCAGTTTCCGACTTATTTGCGCAGCAGCCTAGGGCGGATCAAACGGTCGTGTTAACGGGCGGAGTCAGGACACCCACCGACTCGCTGGTTGGGAACATTACGACCGAAGTTTTCTCGAGGTTCAACCTTGACTTAGTGTTCATGGGCACCCATGGCATGGACATCGAATTCGGATTCAGCTCACCAAACCTTGTTGAGGCAGACACCAACCGAGAAGTGATTCGTCGGGCGGCAAAATTTGTGATTCTCGCAGATTCGACAAAATGGGGAAGTCGTGGATTCACTTCTTTCGCCGAGCTTTCCGAAGCCGACACCGTCATCACAACCGAAGGCCTTGACCGAGCTGCGCTTTCAACACTGCGTGAAAACGTCTCTGAAGTTCTACTGGCTAGACCTTAGAGACCTTCAGGGACAGCAGGTAGCTGCCGATTGGTTTCCCAAAACGCTTTGCAACATTGGCCAGGTGGCCCTGCTGAACAAAACCATGCTTCTCATGAAGCGCAATCGAAGCGTGAGCTCCGCGATCGGCAATAACTGCAATCACCTCTTTGATTCCAACTTTTTCACACTCGGCAATCAGGGCCGCAAAGAGAATTGAACCCAGTCCCTTGCCGGTGGCAGGGGCTGAAAGGTAAATGGAGTTCTCAACAACTTTTAGGTAGCTGGTCCGTTGGCGCCACGGAGAAACGTAGGCAAAACCCAAAATCTCAGCCCCTCGACTCATGACAAGAAATGGAAGCGGAAATTTCTCGGACATCTCAAAGCGTTCCTGCCAGTAGCTCAAGTCCAGCGGCACATCATCAAAAGTGATTACCGTGTTTTGAATGAAGTAGTTGTAAATGTCCTTGATGGCGGGAAGGTCTTCCTGCTGCACAGGTCGAACCTTGGGCTCTAGGACCTCAGCTGCTGGACGCTGCCGCAGCTTTCTGACCATCGCCCATCTGGTTTCGCTGTCGACCATCAACAGCTCCAATCGATCGGTTCGAGCCCTAAGTCTCTCAAATGATTGTTACAAGCAGAAAACGGCTTAGAACCGAAGAAACCTCGGTAGCTCGACAGCGGTGAAGGATGCGGGCTGTGAAGAACTTTGGATTCAGTCAGCTCCGGGATCAGGGTGCGCGCTCGCTGGCCCCAAAGGATTGCTACCAGATTTCCTCCGTGAACCTGTTGCAAGGCGGCGATGGCAGCGCCGGTAAAGTCCTCCCAGCCAATGTCAACATGCGCTCCTGTTTCGCCGCTTCTTGTAGACAGGTTTCGGTTCAGAAGCATCACGCCTCTTTCCGCCCAGACTGAAATGTCGGCATTGATCACCTGATCTTCACCCAGGTCTTCGCGAAGCTCTTTAAAAATGTTGCGAAGTGTTGGAGGTAGGGGTCTGGTGTCCCTGGGTACGCAAAAGGCGAATCCGGTTGCGTGTTGCTTGGTTGGATAAGGGTCCTGCCCAACAATTAGAACCCGATAGTGCTCAGGCGGATAGTTAAATGCCCTGAGCATCAAGTTTCGCGGGGGAACCGAGGCGGATTCCTGGTCTAGCAGACCGGAGATGGCAGCCAGCTGCTCACGCTGGTCGACAAGTAATTCCTGCCACCTCGGATGCATTTGCTCGAACATTGAACAAATATAAATCGTGCGAAGATACTTGTGCAGACCAAAGGAGTTTCATGCCAGAGCCCAAAGAGCTTTTAGAAAGCAGTCGGGTCATTGCCAGTGAGCTAGTTGAGCTTCGCAGGCAGTTGCATCAGATTCCAGAATTTGCTCTTGACCTTCCTCTTACTCAGGCCCTGCTCCTAGAGAAGCTAGCCGGGCTCGGTGAGATCACCCTTGGAAAAACCCTGACCTCCATCGCACTGCTGATTCGCGGTGGCAACCCGGGACCAACTGTGTTGCTGCGTGCCGACATGGACGCCCTGCACGTTACCGAAGAAACCGACCTGGATTTCGCATCCACTAACGGCTACATGCACGCCTGCGGTCATGACCTTCACATGTCATCAGCAGTTGGTGCCGCAAAGCTGTTGCACGAGATCAAAGACACTCTCAATGGTGATGTCCTGATCTGGTTCCAGCCTGGTGAGGAGGGCCACGGCGGAGCCGATGTCATGATCGAAGAAGGAATGCTGGAGGTTTCTGGTTCCATGCCAGTTGCCAGCTATGGCCTGCACGTCTTCACATCGCTGCCGGCAGGGGTTATTGCCTGCAAGCCAGGTGCGATGATGGCAAGTGCCGGAGACATGAATGTTGTGTTTGAAGGCGCTGGTGGTCATGCCTCCATGCCTTGGTTATCAAAAGACCCGGTTGCTCCGATGGTCGATGCGATCTCGAGTCTGCAAACCATGCTCAATAAAAACTTTGACCAGTTTGATCCGGTGATACTCAATGTCAGCTGGATCCGGGCTGGTGACCCAGCCACCAATAACGTAATCGCCGACAGCGCCAGCTTTGGAGCGACGGTGCGAACATTTTCCGAGGCGAACACGAGCAAGCTTCATGCCCAGGCACCGAAACTCATTCAAGCAATCGCCGAAGGTTATGGGCTAAAGGCAACAGTGGAATTTTCAACCCCCACAAAGGTCCTGATGAACGATCCCGCCGCGTTTGAAGTTGTTCAGAGAGTTGCCAAGGAGTTAGTGGGCGACGCTGGCTTCGTGCCAATGGAGCATCCGATTGCTGGGGGCGAAGATTTTGCCTCGATCTGCCATGAGGTGCCAGGTGCATTTGTGTTTCTTGGGGCCTGTCCACCAACCCTTGATCACAGCACCGCCCCAACCAATCATTCGGCCAAGGCTCACTTTGATGATTCTGTCGTGCCACTGGGTTCAGCACTGCTCGCGACGTTGGCACTGGCACATTTAGGTTAAAGTTACTTTTGATTACAGCGCGGGTTGCTCTGGGTAATCCACTGCCTCATAGTTATGCCTAGACCTAACCAACCATTGGAGATAAAACAAATGACTGATTCAGCAACTTGGGGTTTCGAAACCCAACAGATCCACGCTGGGGCCGTAAGCGACCCAGCCACGAATGCACGTGCGGTTCCTATCTACAAGACCACCGCCTACACATTCAACTCTGCCGAGCACGCTAGAAACCTTTTCGGACTGGCTGAATTTGGAAACATCTACACCCGAATCATGAACCCAACTCAGGATGTTGCCGAAAAGCGCATCGCGGCTCTTGAGGGTGGAACCGCTGCACTGCTTCTGTCATCCGGACAGTCTGCAACCACCTTTGCAGTGTTGAACATTGCTCAGGCCGGTGACCACATTGTTGCCTCTTCAACCCTTTATGGCGGCACCTACAACCTTTTCAAGTACACCCTTGCCAAGTTGGGCATCGAGGTCACCTTCGTTGAGGACCAGGACGATGAAGCCGAATGGAGCAATGCAGTTCGCGAAAACACCAAGCTGTTCTTTGCAGAGTCAATCGGAAACCCTAAGGTTTCGATTCTTGACATCAACAAGGTTGCCAATGTTGCGCACAAAAACGGCGTGCCGCTAATTGTCGACAATACTGTTGCAACTCCTTACTTGATTCGACCTTTTGAGCACGGTGCCGACATCGTGGTTCACTCGGCCACCAAATTCCTAGGTGGGCACGGAACAGTTGTTGCCGGCGCGATCGTTGACGGCGGCAAGTTTGAGTGGTCTAAGTCAGACAAGTTCCCAGGACTGACTACCCCAGACCCTAGCTACCACGGCGTCGTTTACACCGATGCATTGGGCGATGGAATTGCCTACATCATCAAGGCTCGAGTTCAACTACTGCGCGACATCGGAGCAGCTGTGTCACCGGACACCGCCTTCTCGCTGATTCAGGGAATTGAAACTCTTAGCCTAAGAATCGAGCGCCACGTTGAGAACGCAGCCAAGGTTGCTACCTGGTTGGAGGCTCAGCCGCAGGTTAGGAGCGTGAACTACGCCGGTCTGGCCAGCTCCCCTTACCACCAAGCTCACAAGACCTACGCCCCTAAGGGCGCAGGCGCCATCGTTTCTTTTGAGATTGAAGGTGGTGTTGACGCTGGAGTGAAGTTTGTTGACGGACTGGAACTTCACAGCCACGTGGCCAACATCGGTGACGTTCGCTCCCTGGTAATTCACCCGGCCTCAACCACGCACTCGCAGCTAAGCGAAGCAGACCAGCTAACCGCAGGCGTGACACCTGGCCTAGTGAGATTGTCAGTTGGGCTGGAGAGCTACGAAGACATCATCGCCGATTTGCAGAAGGGCTTTGCGGCAGCAAAATAAATGGACTTTCAGATATCTGAAGACTCTGCTCCCTCGGAATTTATCTCCGAGGAGCAGCGTCGTCAGCTAGTTGGAAGACCTCCTGCCTCAGGCGCTTGGAGAGTTGGAGACAACATCGGAGACCGAAAGTTCTCCGATGTTTTCTCGCTTAATCTCGAATCGGGACAAGAGCTTGGAAACCTCGTTCTCGCCTACGAGTCATGGGGCGAACTAAGCCAAGCCAAGGACAACGCGGTGCTGGTGCTGCATGCCCTTACTGGCGACAGCCACACCTCCGGCAACTCTGGAGCTGGCCATCCAACCTCTGGCTGGTGGAACGGCTTGGTCGGACCAGGGCTTCCAATTGACACCGACAAATTCTTCGTAATTACTCCAAATGTTTTGGGTGGCTGCCAGGGCTCTACCGGTCCGTCCTCTCTAGATCCTCAAGGGCGTGAATATGGACCGTCATTTCCTCAGCTGACAATCAAGGACCAAGCCAATGCATTTGTGGAATTGGCAAAGCAATTTGGAATCGAAACCTGGTTCAGCGTCATTGGCGGTTCAATGGCTGGTATGCACGCGCTGGAAATGGCAATTGCAGACCCTGCGAGCATCGAGCGATTGGCAATACTGGCCGCTCCTCCATATACAACCGCGGACCAGATTGCACTGAACACGGTTCAGCTAGAGGCAATCCGATCGGATTCAAACTTTGCTGGAGGCTGGTACTACGACGCCAAGCCGGGCTTTGGGCCACACAAGGGCCTTGCCCTTGCAAGGCGCATGGCGCTTTTGAACTACCGCTCACCGGCAGAACTGAACG
Source organism: Aquiluna sp. (assembly GCA_017854485.1). Lineage (GTDB taxonomy): Bacteria > Actinomycetota > Actinomycetes > Actinomycetales > Microbacteriaceae > Aquiluna. The sequence continues at coordinate 9,970 of JAFMHN010000009.1, forward strand.
AACGTTTTGGGCGCAGTTGGCAATCACAGGTCAGTCCACTGACTGAGCGCGGTAAATATGCCGTTGAGAGCTACCTTGATTTTCACGGCAACAAGTTCGTTAGAAGATTCGACGCCAACAGCTACATCACCTTGGTTAGCGCCATGAACTCTCATGATGTCGGTCGCGGCCATGCTTCAGTTGAACAGGCTCTGTCCAAGATCACTTGCTCGACTCTGGTCCTTGGTGTTGACAGCGACAGGCTCTTTCCAGTCAGTGGACAGCAGCTAATCGCAGACAACATTTCTGGCCCACTATTTGGCGGAAAGCTGCAGCTGGTTGAGAGCGAGTTCGGCCACGATGGGTTCCTGATTGAAATCGATGCGGTTGGTCAAGCTCTGGGTTCATTTTTGTCCTAGTGTTTAGTGCGTGAACCTTCTAAAGTCCAAAATTGCGGTTAGCTTCTTCTTCTTTTCGGGAGGCTCCTCTCTAGCCCTCTGGGCAGTACACATTCCCCTTATTGAGCAAACTGTTGGCATTAGCTATGCGGTCCTCGGGGCACTGCTTATGTTCTCCGGACTCGGAGGCTTCATTGCGATGCAGGTCTATGGCTGGATCGTGGATCACGTCGGCGCCAAGAGCGCAACCCGCTTGGGCGGACTCATTGTTGGACTGTCCCTGCTTGGCCCAGCCTTTGCCCAGGATGCCTGGACACTGGGCTTTGCGATTTTCGGCCTGGGCTTTGGAATTGCCGGAGTTGACGTGGCGATGAATGCTGCCGCCTTGCAAGTTGAGAAGGCAAACGATAGGCCAATCTTCACCTTCTTCCACTTGTTCTGGTCAGTCGGCGGTCTTTTTGGCGCGGCCTTTGGATTCATCACGATTTCCAACGGGTTTGATCAATCCCAAACCCTAAGCATCACGGGCGTGATTCTCAGCATCACCGGACTGATTGTTGCAGGATGGTTGATGCCCAATGAGGCCGTTGCATCACGGGGCGACAAAACCCAAAACAAGCAATCTAGCTCCGCCAACAGAAGAGTCCTGCCCTTCGTTATTTTGGCCGGGCTGATGGCTGCCTCCGGTGCAATCATCGAAGGCGTGGCTCATGACTGGTCTGCGCTTTATTTGAAGGACATTCAAGGGGTTTCGGTAGCTGCTGCCGCCTGGGGTCTTGCTGCCTTCAACTTGGGCATGATTCTCGGCAGAATATTCATCGACCGCATTGTCGAAGCCAAAGGCAGGGGCTTCATTATTCGATGGGGCTCACTAATCGGCGGAGTGGCGATTGCCGCCCAGGCGATTGCCCCGAATTTTGAGACCTCGCTTGCGCTCTGGTTCTTACTGGGGCTTGGAATCTCCGGAGTTGTGCCGCAGCTGTTTGCAGCCGGCGGAGAGATTGGTGAGGCAAGCCACTCTGGCCGCAATATGGCAAGAGTTGTTGGAATCACCTACATCGGCGCTCTAGCTGGACCGTCTGGAATTGGACTGCTGACGGCAATTTTCCCGCTGAACATAGCTGTTGGCTGGGGCACGGTGCTAGCGATTTTCATCCTGCTGGCCTGGCCGAAACTTGAAAGGCTTGAAAAATGAGCAAGCTGTTTAGCCCCATAAAAATTCGTGACCTGGAGGTCAAAAACCGACTATGGGTCTCCCCGATGTGCATGTACTCCTGTGAGAACCAGGACGGTGTTGTAGGAGATTGGCATCTGGTTCACTTGGGATCAAGGGCAATAGGCGGAGCCGGCATGGTCATTGCCGAGGCAAGCGGAGTAAACCCGGAGGGCCGGATCAGCCCCTGGTGCCCAGGACTGTGGGACGACAGCCAGATTGCACCTTGGAAAAAAATCACGGACTTCATTCATGCTGCCGGCTCTAAAAGCGGCATTCAGCTAGCCCATGCCGGGCGCAAGGGGTCGGCGCACCGGCCAATCTCTGGCACCGGGTCGGTGTCGGTTAACCAGGGCGGCTGGGAAACCCACTCAGCTACTTCAGAGGCCTTCGAGGGCCTGGCGGCACCTCGGGAGCTGAGGGCCGATGAGCTCGGTCAGCTCGTTGCTGATTTTGCGGCGGCGGCAAAAAGGGCGAAGACGGCCGGTTTCGATCTCGTTGAAATTCATGCTGCACACGGTTACCTGCTGCACCAATTTCTCTCGCCTATCACCAATAAGCGCACCGATCAGTATGGTGGCACGCTTGCAAACCGCGCTCGACTGCTGCTGGAAATAGTTGCGGCAGTGCGGCAAGCAGTTGGCGACCAAATGCCGGTGCTAGTGCGCTTTAGCGCAACCGATTATGTTTCTGATGGCTGGGATCAATCACAGACAAACGAGGTTGCAGGTTGGTGCAAGGAGCAGGGAGCAGACCTATTTGACCTGTCCTCGGGAGGGCTAATAACTGGAGTCAAAATTCCAACCGGACCCGGTTACCAGGTTGATTTTGCAAAGAGCACCAAAACTGCCACCCATGCCGAGGTTGCGGCAGTTGGGCAGATAACCAATTCGGAACAGGCAGAGCAGATTCTGCAAGATGGCCTAGTTGATGTGGTGCTAGTGGGTCGAGAGTTTTTGCGAGACCCATATCTGGGGCTTAGGGCAGCCAATGAGCTTTCCGCGGAAGTGGACTGGCCTTGGCAATATGAGCGCGGCCGCTGGCCTAGCGAGTAGTTGCATCCTCAATTTCGCCAACTAGCTCCTCGATTATGTCTTCCAGGAACAAGCAGCCGACAACTTTGCCGGCCGAGCTAAAGCTTCTGACAATGTGGGCTCCAGATTTTCTCATCTGCGCTAGTGCATCCTCGAGCTCGGTGGTTTCAGGGATAGAAATCATGGCCCGAAGCTTCTTTGAAGAAAGCGGCGTGGCCATGACCTGAGGGTCGTTGGTAAGCCCATCCTTGATGTGCCAGTAGCCCAAGATATCGCTTTGATCCGGAGAACCTGGGGAGATTACCGGATACCTGCTAAAACCGTGCTCGGCAACTGCCGCCTGCAAATGACCCGGTGTTGACGAAAGATTCATGGCCACCAGCTTTTCCAGCGGGACAGCCACATCAGCAACGGTCTTTTCGGTGAACTCGAAGGTTTTGACAATCGCGCCAGAGCCATCGGCAAGAGTTCCCTCTTTTTGACTGGCGGAAACAATTTCCTCAACCTGCTCCAGAGTGAAGGCAGTGTTAGCTTCATCCCGAGGCTTGAAACCAAAAATAATCAGAATCAGGTTCGAAACTTGATTTAGGACCCAAACCAGTGGCTTCACCAACTGAGCAACCGCATAAAGCGCGGGTGTCAGAACCAGCGAAGCCTGAGTTGGGATTGAGATCGCGATGTTTTTCGGAAGCATCTCTCCAAGCACTACGTGCAGGTAGGTAACAAGAATCAGTGCGATCGTGAACGCCGTGACCGCGGTTGTTGCCTCACCAAGACCCAGTGCACCAAGCGGAATCTCCAGCAGGTGGTGAATCGCAGGTTCGGCCAACACCAGGATCAACAAAGAGGAAACCGTAATTCCCAGTTGCGCCGTGGCAAGCATTAGCGAAACCTTCTCCATGGCCCGCAACGTGATTTTGGCGGCTGGATTGCCAGCCTTGGCTTTGGGTTCAATCTGAGCCCGCTTCGCCGAAATTACGGCAAACTCAGCACCAACAAAGAACGCGTTTGAAGCAAGTAGCACTACGAACCACACCAAGCCCATCAGATCACTGTTCATCTTCAGTCACCTCCGGCTCAAACTTAATTCTGTCGACTCGTCGACCATCCATTTTGATGACCACCAGTGATCCGCCATCAATTCGGACTCGATCGTTGGTCTTGGGAATTCTTCCAAGTTCGCTCATGACAAACCCTGAGACGGTGTCGTAATCCTCATCTTCCGCAATCGCTAGACCAAATTCCTCGAGCTCAGCTGGTCGAGTCAAGCCGCTAAAGGCCAGCGAACCGTCTGCGTATTGCAAGAGGTCGGAGCGGTGTCTATCGTGCTCATCGGAGAGTTCCCCAACAAGTTCTTCCACCGCATCTTCTAGGGTCACAATTCCGGCAGTTCCCCCATATTCATCAATCACGATTCCAAATTGCAGCCCCCTGCCGCGCAGCTGCAGAATCAACCGGTCCAGGGCCATTGTTTCTGGAACCCGAACGGGATCAACCATCAGAGCGCTTATCGGGACCTGACTTCGCCTTTCAATCGGGACGCCTATGGCCCTCTTCAAGTGAACAACGCCAACGATGTCGTCGGCATCTTCACCAGTGACCGGGAATCTGGAGTGCCCTGTGGCAGCGGCCAACTCAATCAAATGCAATGCTGATGCATCGCGCTCCAGCGAATACATCTTGGGCCGCGGAGTCATGATGTCATTTGCAAGCAGGGTCGACATCGCCAGGGTCTTTTCTAGAAGCTTGGCGGTGTCGTGTTCCAGTGAGCCCAGGGTCGCGCTTCGTCTCACCAGCGAAGCAAGCTCGTCGGCGGTCCGAGCGCTGGAAAGTTCTTCCTTTGGCTCAATACCAAATCTTCTGACTAACCAGTTGCCGTTGTTGTTCATGAAGCGCACCAGGTAGGAAAAGAGCCAGGTGAAGCCGAGCTGGAAACCAACTACCAGCTTCAGCACTCGCTTCGGAGCAGCAAGCGCCATGTTTTTTGGAACGAGCTCGCCAATTAGGAACGAGAAGATCGTGGCAATGGTCATTGCGACAACCACTGAGAGAGTCTTTTGAGCGCCTTCTGACAGGTTGAAGCCTGCCAACCACGGGGAAATCAATCGAGAAATCGCAGGCTCGGCAACAAATCCAGTTAGCAGCGTGGTCAGGGTTATACCGAGTTGAGCAGAGGACAGATGAGTAGAAGTTTTTGAGATTGCTCGAATTGAGCGGTCCAGTCCCTTTTCGCCCGATCCTCGGTCAGCCTCTAACTGAGCGCGATCGCTGCTGATTATTGCGAATTCGCTGGCCACAAATAGGCCGGTGCCGACGGTGAGAAAAACGGCAAGCAGAAGCAGCAGGTAGTCGCTCAAGCCAGCTCCTGCAGAAAACTATGTTTATCAAGCTCCATTTCGTATCAACTATAGCCAGCCAAGTCGTTAGACTTATAGCGTTTTCAGCAGGTTTTCGTTCTAAGGGGCAGCCTTGTCAGGCAGCGACAACAATAATTCTGATAGTGACTTTGGCGCCAACCAGTGGTTAGTCGAAGAAATGTACTCGCAGTGGCTAGCTAATCCGGACTCGGTTGACCAATCTTGGCAGCCAATTTTGGAGCGCCACCACCTGACTCACCAGGCCGATAGCACCGCTATTGCGGTCAGTGATACTGAGGCTCATCCGACCACCGGATCTATCACCGTTATTGACACTGACTCGACTGTTGTCACCAAATTTGACCCGGATGCACCGGCTCCAGCAACCGAAGCCATCACCATTCCGGTTGCTAAAACCGCTGATGACGCTCCAAAAACCGCTCCGGTTCCAGCGGACTTGCCCTCAACAGACACGGCGGCCGTAACGCTTGAGGAAATCAACGAGCAGCCCCAGGTAAACATCCTGAAGGGCATGAGCAAGACCCTTGCTTCAAACATGGATGCATCAATTTCCGTGCCTACCGCGACCAGCGTCAGACAAATCCCCGCCAAGGTCCTGATTGACAACCGAATTGTCATCAACTCGCACCTAAAGCGAACTCGTGGTGGCAAGGTTTCATTTACCCACCTAATTGGTTACGCAATCGTGCAGGCGCTGAAGGAATTCCCTTCGCAAAATGTTTTCTACGATGAAATTGATGGCAAGCCCGCCTCGGTTACCCCAGCAAATATAAACTTCGGCCTCGCAATTGACATCCCGAAACCAGATGGATCGCGAGCCCTGCTGGTTCCAAACATCAAGCGGGCTCAAAAGTTGAACTTTGCGGAGTTTGTGGCGGCCTACGAAGACCTCGTCAAGAAGGCCCGAAACAACAAACTTACGGCTGAAGACTTCAAAGACACTTCGATCTCACTGACCAACCCCGGTGGAATCGGAACCGTCCATTCAGTACCTAGGTTAACCAAGGGCCAGGGCTGCATTGTTGGCGTTGGCGCGCTCGACTACCCTGCGCAGTTCCAGGGAATGTCCGAGGACCAGCTGGCGATGCAGGGAATTGGCAAGATAATCACCGTCACCTCAACATATGACCACCGAGTGATTCAGGGTGCCGGTAGCGGCGAGTTCCTGAAGATCATCAACGAACTGCTTCTGGGAGAGCGTGATTTCTACGAGCAGATTTTTGCCGACATGCGCATTCCTTACAGCCCGGTTGTCTGGGCCAGCGATTTCCACTGGGATCTAGCAGATCAGTCCGGAAAGAACACCAGGATTCAGGAATACATCAATGCCTTCCGAGTCCGCGGTCACTTAATCGCGGACACTGACCCGCTTGAGTACGTGCAGCGCTGGCACCCGGACCTGGACATCCGCTCTTACGGACTAAGCCTTTGGGACCTAGACCGAACCTTCAAAACTGGCGGCTTCGGCGGTCGAGTCAAAGCCAAGTTCAGGAACATGCTCGGGATCCTGAGGGACTCCTACTGCCGAACAATCGGTGTTGAGTACATGCACATCCAGAACCCTGCAGAGCGAATCTGGTTCCAGGAAAAACTTGAGCGTCCATACCAGAAGCCAACCAAGGAAGAGCAGTTCCGAATTCTGAACAAGCTCAACGAGGCAGAGGCTTTTGAAACCTTCCTGCAAACAAAGTTTGTTGGCCAAAAGCGCTTCTCGCTTGAGGGAAGCGAGTCCCTAATTCCGGCGCTGGATCAAATCCTTCAGGCTGCGGCTGACGCAGGCCTCGACGAAGCCGCAATTGGAATGGCTCACCGCGGCAGACTGAATGTGCTGACAAACATTGCAGGAAAAACCTATGGTCAGGTATTCCGCGAATTCGAAGGTTCAAGCGACATCAAGAGCGTTCAGGGCTCCGGAGATGTGAAGTACCACCTGGGCACTGAGGGTGTTTTCACCTCGGGCCATGGCACTCAAATCAAAGTCTCGCTTGCTGCGAACCCTTCCCACCTTGAGGCCGTCAACCCAGTGCTTGAGGGAATTGTCAGGGCAAAGCAAGACCGTTTGGGAAATCCCGATACCTACCCAATTCTTCCGATTCTGATTCACGGTGATGCCGCTTTCGCTGGCCAAGGCGTAGTCCCTGAGACCTTGCAGATGAGCGGTCTTGAGGGTTACAAGGTTGGAGGAACCATCCACATTGTGGTGAACAACCAGGTTGGCTTCACCACCATGCCAAAGGATTCCAGAACAAGCCTCTACTCCACCGATGTGGCTAAAACCATTCAGGCCCCAATTTTCCACGTCAACGGAGATGACCCAGAAGCTGTAGTTCGGGTCGCGCAACTAGCTTTCGAGTATCGCCAAGAGTTCAACAAGGACGTTGTCATCGACATCGTTTGCTACCGCAGGCGTGGACACAACGAGGGCGATGACCCATCGATGACCCAACCGATGATGTACAACCTGATTGAAGCCAAGCGCTCGGTTAGAACCCTTTACATCGACAACCTGATTGGTCGAGAAGACATCACCAAGGAAGAGTTTGACGAGGCTAACGCTAACTTCCAGCAGAGCCTCGAGCAGGCATTCATTGATGTTCATGAGGCCATGAGCGAAACCGTTCAAATGCAATCGCGTCCGGAGGGAATCGGAACCACCGCCAGCGAAAAGCAGGAGCTGCTAAGGCAGACTGCAATTCCGCAGGAGTTGGTTGAGGCAATCGGAAACGCTCACGGCAATGAGCCTGAAGGATTCAACGTTCATCCGAAGTTGGCGCAGCTGCTTCAGAAGCGAGTGGAAATGAGCCGGTCCGGCGGCATCGACTGGGGCTTTGGTGAACTGTTGGCATTCGGCTCACTGCTAGTTGAAGGAGTGAACGTTCGGCTGGTTGGGCAAGATTCACTTCGGGGAACCTTCGTGCAGCGCCACAGCGTCTTTTATGACCGACAGACCGGTCAAGAGTGGACTCCGATTAAGTATGTATCGGAGCAGCAGGCAAAATTCCAGGCCTATAACTCGCTGTTGAGTGAGTACGCGGCGCTTGGCTTCGAATATGGTTACTCAATTGAGGAACCAGAGTCGCTGACTCTTTGGGAAGCTCAATTCGGTGACTTCGTAAACGGAGCCCAGACTGTTTTGGATGAGTTCATATCCAGCGCTGAGCAAAAGTGGGGCCAGCAATCATCGCTTGTGATGCTGCTCCCTCACGGCTATGAGGGTCAGGGTCCAGACCATTCGTCAGCCAGAATCGAACGCTTCTTGCAGCTGTGCGCTCAGAACAACATGACAATCGCGCAGCCATCTACTCCAGCAAGCCACTTCCACCTGCTAAGGCGTCAGGCATACACCCAGCCAAGACGACCTCTTGTGATCTTTGCTCCGAAGTCAATGCTTCGCCTAAAGGCCGCCTCGAGTTCAGTTGAGGACTTCACCACCGGTAGCTTTAGGCCGCTGATCAATGACCAGCAGAACCTAGAGACTGCAAAGGTCAAGAAGGTGCTGTTCTGCTCTGGAAAGGTCTACTGGGACCTGCTTGCCGAAAGTCAGCAGCGAGGCACTGGCGACACCGCCATTATTCGCCTAGAGCAGCTCTACCCGACCCCTGTTGAGGAAATGAAGGCAGCGATCGCCCAGTTCCCAGACGCTGAGTTGCGTTGGGTTCAGGATGAACCAGCCAACCAGGGAGCTTGGACCTACATGGGATTGTTCATGCCCAAGTACGGAGTGAACTTCAAGGTGGTGTCAAGACCGGCCTCAGCGTCACCTGCCACTGGTTCAGCAAAGCGCCATGCCGCTGAGCAGGCCGACCTGATCTCCAGGGCCTTTGCTGACTAATGGCTAACATCAGGGCAGTAATCCTGGGTGATGAGCTGCTCACGGCCGCCGGTGACCCAAAAGGCATTGGCTGGCTGGGAAGAGTTCAGGCTAGGTTGCCGGCAGCATCTGACATATCGATGTTTCCGCTGCCAATGATCGGTGAAACCAGCTCTGATCTTCTAGATCGGTTCAAGTCTGAAGCCCTGCCCCGATTCTCGGATAACAGTCAGAATAAATTGATCCTGTGCCTAGGCTCTAGCGACATCGCAGCCGGGTTGACAATTTCTAGGTCGAGATTGAACCTTGCAACCCTGCTAGATGACGCGATTCGCGAGGGAATCAACGTCTTCGTTATTGGTCCAACGCCTACCGGAGTGCCGGAATTTGATGCTGAGGTCAACCATCTCTCAGATGGGTTCGCCGATGTCGTGAAGCGCAGACAGCTTACCTATGTCGATTGCTTTAGTCCGCTGGTGGAACATGAAGGCTGGCTGAAAGAGCTAACTGAAAACTCGCGGCGGCTACCGGGCCAAGTTGGCTACGGCCTGATTGCATGGTTGGTGATGAACCGTGGTTGGTTTGAATTCCTGGAGCTTAGAGAAAACTAGTCGTGCTCTTGAATGCCGCGCAGTCGCTGCATCACTCGCTCAGCTAGCTCCTCAGTAGGAGCTTCGTCGCAAGAGCGCTGAATGACCTGATTGAAGATAACTTCAATGTCGTAGTGCTGCTCGCACGAGTCACAGTTGGCCAGGTGAGCGGTAATAACGGTCAACTCTTCTTCGTGTAGCTCCGAGTGTAGGTACTCGTGAACTCCCTGCTTTACTTCTTCGCAGTCAACTTTCTTCAAGAATCAACCTCCGTCCCTGTGTCGTAGCCTTCTTGCTTTGCGTAATCATGCAACAAAGTTTTCAGCAATTTCTTCCCGCGGTGCAATCTTGACATAACTGTGCCCACCGGGGTTTCCATAATGTCTGCAATTTCCTGGTAGGGAAGCCCCTCTACCACCGCGTAATAGACAACCATTCGGAACTCTTCGGGGATCTGATCCAGAGCGTGCTTGATGGCCGAAGATGGCATGTTTTCAAGCGCTTCGATCTCAGCACTTCGGGAGGAGCGCGAGGTTACCGACTCACCCTGCCCGACCTGCCAATCTTCCAGATCATCCAAAGCCGTCTTGGCCTTGTCCTTTGCCTTTTTGTTGTAAAGGTTGATGTGGGTGTTGGTCATGATTCTGAAAAGCCAGGCCTTGAGGTTGGTTCCCTGCTCAAATTTTGCCCACGCCACAAAAGCCTTGGCGAAAGTTTCTTGAACCAAATCCTCGGCATCGCTGGGGTTTCTGGTCCATCTAAGGGCAGCTCCATATAGCTGGGGCATCAGTGGAAGCGCTTGGGCTTCAAAACTCGCTATTTTTTCAGACTTTTTATCTGGCATTAGGTGCAAGTCTAGCTGCCCTGGGGCCCCCAGAGCACAAGCTCTGAGGCAATAAAGCGCTGCGGCTAAGGGCTTCCGAGGCAATTTCCTTGTATCTTTGAGGCAATGGCTGACTCGACTAACTGGCATGCGCCCACATCCTCTGGATTTTTGGCAACCGTTGTCCTTCCCGGCAGCAAGTCGCTCACCAACCGAGAGCTAGTGCTGTCAGCTCTTGCCACAAGTTCCACAAGGTTGATTTCGCCCCTAATTTCCAGGGATAGCCGGCTGATGATTCAAGCACTGGAGGCTTTGGGAACAGAGTTTCTCTGGGATGGCGCCGACTTGATTGTAAAACCTGGCACACTGGCCGGACCGGCCAAAATCGACTGCGGCCTGGCCGGAACCGTAATGAGGTTCTTGCCTCCGTTGAGCCTGTTGGCAACCGGAGAGATCTCTTTCGATGGCGACTCTGGGGCCAGAACTAGGCCAATGCACACCACCATTGAGTCACTTAGGGCCCTGGGGGCCAACATCGCTGCAGAGCGGCCGTCCCTACCTTTTACGGTGACGGGGCTCGGGCAGGTTGAGGGTGGTGAGCTGGAAATAGACGCCTCCGATTCTTCGCAGTTTATTTCAGGTTTGCTGTTGAGTGCTCCCAGGTTCAAAAATGGCTTGAGCCTGACTCACGTGGGCGACCACCTGCCCTCGATGCCTCACATCGAAATGACACTGGCAACACTTGACTCTAGGGGCGTGTCAGCCAGGGCAGAAAGCGATACTCACTGGGTGGTTGAGCCGGGGCCAATCGCAGGTGGCGAAGTGGTAATTGAGCCTGATCTTTCAAATGCCGGACCGTTCCTTGCAGCTGCCATGGTTGCATCCGGAAAGGTGCGGATTCCACACTGGCCCGAAGCCACCACTCAGGTCGGCTTCCACTACCTCGACATCCTTTCCAAAATGGGAGCCCAGGTGGAACTAACAAACGGAACGCTGACGGTTGTCGGATCCGGCAGCATCCAAGGAATTGATATTGATTTGTCTGCAGCCGGCGAGCTCACACCCACAATTGCTGGGCTCTGTGCGCTAGCGGAAACGCGAAGCACACTCACCGGAATCCGGCACTTGAGGGGTCATGAGACTGACCGACTGGCTGCTCTGGCAACCGAGCTAAACAACCTTGGCGGCAAGGTGACCGAACTGGAAGACGGACTGGTAATCGAGCCAGCCCCCTTGCATGCCGGCATTTGGCACAGCTACCACGATCACAGGATGGCAACCACCGGAGCGATTATTGGCCTTGCGGTGCCGGGTGTGGAAGTTGAGAACATCGAAACCACCTCGAAGACCATGCCGGAATTCGCCACCATGTGGCTTGAGATGCTGGAGAGCAAGTGAGCTGGTTCGACAGAGACCTAACACCTGAAGACCTCGATGAGGATGATGTCAGGATTAGGCCCAATCCCAAGGGCTCTCGACCGCGAACCAAGCGGCGCCCCGATTTCAGCAATGCCCCGACCGGAATGGTGCTTGAAGTCCACCTGGCGCGCTACCGGATCCTCACCGACGAGGGTAAAGAAATTACAGCCACTCTTGCCAAGGAGCTTCGAAAAGACGGCTGCGTAATTTGTGATCGAGTTCGCCTGGATGGCGACATCTCTGGCGAAACCGGAGCACTGGCCAGAATTGTCGGCTTAGAACCCAGGCGCAACACCCTGTCACGTTCAGCCGAGGATGGCGATGTGCAGGAGCAAACAATCGTTGCTAACGCCGATCAACTGGTTGTGGTGATGGCCGCGGCTAATCCTGAGCCGAGGTCTCGACTAGTAGATCGCTACCTCGTCGCAGCGTTCCATGCCGGACTCAAGCCAATTCTGGTGATGACCAAGTGCGACCTAGCCGACCCAACCGAATTCATTGAGAGCTTTTTGGGTTTCGATTTGGAAATCATCAAGACCTCCGAAGACAACCCGAACCTTGAGGACCTGAGGCAGCTGCTTGCCGATAAGACAACAGTGTTTGTTGGCCACTCCGGTGTTGGTAAAACCACGATCATCAACCAACTGGTGCCTGGAGCAATCAGGGCAACCGGGGTCGTGAACAAGGTCACCGGTCGAGGCCGGCACACATCTAGCTCTGCCCACGCCATCAGGGCCTATGGGGGCTGGATTGTGGACACTCCTGGCATCAGAAGCTTTGGTCTTTCTGCTATTGACAGCAATGGCCTGCTGAGAGGCTTTGAGGACCTGAATCTGGCAAGCCAGCAATGCCCACGGGGCTGCAGCCACCTGTCAAATTCCCCAGACTGCACACTGGATGAAAAAGCTGCCGCCGGAGAGATTTCTCCGCTCAGGTTGGATTCATTCAGAAGGCTGGTTGACTCAATTGGGCAACTAGATTAGGAAACCATGAACGACATTGAACTACTCCAGGTGCTAGCCAACGCGGCAGATGACATTTCACTGGCGCGGTTTAGGGCACTAGATCTAGTAGTCGAGGCAAAGCCGGATCGAACTCCGGTTACTGATGCCGATAGGGCCGTCGAGGGCAAGCTCCGGGAACTTCTCAAGCTCTATCGACCCACCGATGAGGTTATCGGTGAGGAGATGGACAAGACTGGGGATTCAAACCGCAGTTGGATAATTGACCCAATCGACGGAACTGCAAACTACCTGCGCGGAGTTCCGATCTGGGGCACCCTAATTGCGCTTCGAGTCGACGGAGAAATCACAACCTCCATAATTTCCGCGCCTGCTCTTGGCAGAAGATGGTGGGCAGGCAAGGGCCGCGGGGCATTCACCAAGGACATTGACGGTTCAGTCAGAAAGATCACTGTTTCCAAGATTGCAAAGCTGGAGGATTCAACCCTGAGCTTTAACTCGCTGGAACAGTGGCGAAATCAAGGACTACTGGAACAGCTGCTGAACCTAAGCACTGAGGTTTCCAGGACCCGTGCCTACGGTGATTTCCTGAGCTACATGTTTGTTGCCGAGGGGGCAATTGAGATTGCGTCCGAGCATGACCTCAAGATCCACGACATTGCTGCACTGGTGCCGATTCTGACTGAGGCGGGCGGGCGAATCACAGACCTGCAGGGCGAACTTACTGAAGACAGCTCATCGGTGATCGCCACCAACTCGCTACTGCACGAGGTAGTGCAAGACGCACTGAAGTAGGAAGCTTGAGAAGCGACAGAACTACAAAATGGTTCGCGATTGCGGCCATAGCTCTGTTTGCAATAAACATGCGAACGGCAGTGAGCTCGGTCTCACCAATTGTTACCTACATCCAAAAAGAGATATCGCTCCCAATTGTGACCATTGGGCTCTTGGGGCTGGCCGCACCGCTTGCCTTCGCAATTGCCACTTCCCTGGCTAACACCCCTGCCAGAAGAATCGGTGTTGAAAAAACCCTGATTGGCACTTCCCTCTTGATCGTTGGAGGTCACGCGTTACGGGCCTTGGCCTGGGATTCAACCGCATTATTCGCCGGCAGCCTGATGAGCCTGCTGGGAATGGGAATTGGCAATATATTGCTGCCGGTGCTGGTCAGAAAATACTTCCCCAATCGAGTCGGGCTAGTTTCCAGTTTCTATATTTCACTCACAGCCATAAGCGCAACGGCCGCCTCGTTCGTTGCGGTTCCAGTGGCTGAGGCTGCTGGCTGGAGACTCTCATTGGGCCAGTGGGGCTTTTTGGCAGTTCTGACGCTGTTGCCACTTCTGGCACTTAGGCATAATTCAGTTCCCGAAAAAAGAGAGCTGAACCAACCGCGCCAAAAAGCCATTTGGAGATCGCCAACAGCCTGGGCGATTTTTGGAACCCAGGGAATGACCTCGGTTTTCGGGTATGTCAGCTTTGCCTGGCTGCCGCTTTTGCTACTTGAGCACAACAACGTGACCGTTGGTCAGGCCGGTGCGCTGCTGTCGCTATTTGCAATCTTGGGATTACCTGCCGCGCTGGTGGTGCCAGTTCTAGCGAGCAAATATCACAAGCTCCACGCTCCAATCATCTGGTTTTCGAGCTCGATGGGCATGACTGGGGCACTTGGAATTCTCTTTGGGGAAAGCTCGACGCTCTGGATCTGGGTGGCTGCCTTTGGTCTTGGTCCTGCGATGTTTCCGCTTGCACTAACGCTGTTCAACCTGAGGTCTAGAACTAGAAGCACGGTGTTGGCTGTTAGTGCATTTGGTCAGGGCATGAGCTACACCGTCACCACAGTGATTGTCTTTGCGGTTGGAGTTTCCAGAGAGATTACCGGCGGCTGGGAGGCAACACTCTGGATGTTCTTTGTGGTTGCGTTGATAAGTGCACTTATGGGAATTCAGATAGCCAAAAACCACTTTGTCGATGACGAACTAGTTCGATAGTTCAATCCCGTACTCAGCACACTTCTGCGCAATGTCGGCGGTGATCTCCTGAATCTTGGTGGAGGCTCCCTGCGCTGAGTCGGTTTTGCCTAGCTCGCCGGCAAGCTCCCGGATGGAATCGGCAAGCTCAGTTGACAGCAGAAAGTCAACCTGCTTCCCAACCAGCTGATCAAGTTGGTCAATTACCCCAGAATCAACCAAACCAGATTCGTAGGCTGTAGAAAGTCCAGACAGAGTTGAGCTGAGCGCCTTGCAGGCTGCCGCATCGGCGGCAGTGGCTGCAACATCCTGCACACTGCATCCTGCCAGCAGCAGAGTGCTCGCGACTGCGAGGGAGAATTTCAAGGAGTTCATGGCTTGAACAGTGTAAATCCGCAGCCAATGGTTAGCCTGAAGGCTCACGCTGTGGGAGTAATTATTGGTAATAGGGACTGCGACAAGGGTTTGTCTGGTTACACTTCCCTAGTCTTAGCTAGTGAGGATCAGATGCGCGTCTATCAGAACATAACCGAAGTTTTTGGCAATACTCCGTTGGTTCAGCTCAACAACATTATTGATGGTGCGGCGGCTACGGTCCTTGCAAAACTAGAGTTTTATAACCCCTCATCCTCAGTAAAAGACCGCCTTGGCATTGCAATGGTGAATGCGGCCGAGAAATCAGGCGAGCTAGCACCCGGCGGCACAATCATCGAGGCAACCAGCGGAAACACTGGTATTTCCTTGGCGATGGTGGGAGCAGCTAGGGGTTATCGCACCATTATTGTGATGCCGGAGTCGATGAGCCTGGAGCGCAAGATTCTGATTCGCGCCTACGGGGCCGAGCTATTCCTGACTCCAGCCGCAGAAGGCATGAAGGGTTCGGTTGCCAAAGCTGAGGAGCTTGGTGCAAGCATCGAAGGTGCGATCCTGGTTCGTCAATTCGACAATCAAGCAGGCCCTGCCATTCACCGCGAGACTACTGCCGAAGAAATTTGGGCGGACACTGATGGTCAGGTTGCTGCTGTTGTTGCAGGTAGCGGTACCGGTGGAACCATCACGGGTGTCTCACAGCGACTAAAGGAACTGAACCCGAAGATCAAGACTTTTGCGGTCCAGCCAGCCGCCTCACCGCTATTGACTGGAGGCGAGGCCGCCGGCCACCCACTGGCTGGAATTGGACCAAACTTCATTCCCTCGGTGCTGGACACTTCCGCCTACGACGAAGTAATCAGCGTGGAAAACGGAACTGCATTTGAATACGCCAGGCGAGCTAGCGCCGAAGAGGGAATCCTCGCCGGCATCTCATCTGGTGCGTCGCTCTGGGCAGCAAGAGAAGTTGCAAACCGACCTGAATTTGCCGGCAAGATCGTAGTTGTGATTGTTCCGTCCTTTGGAGAACGATACGTTTCGTCGACTCTTTACCGTGATCTACAAGAAGAATATCAGACCAAATCTTGAGCATTAGAGATGACTTCAAAGCTGGACTCGAGCGAGATCCGGCCACTTTAAGTGCCTGGGAGCTGTTCTTCACCTCCCCCGGGCTTCACGCAATTTGGATCTATCGAATCGCTCATAGACTGTGGCGCCTAAAACTAAGAACGCTTTCACGCATGGTTTCCAACTATGCCAAGTTCTTTACAGCCATTGAGATTCACCCCGGAGCCACTATCGGCAACCGCTTGGTAATTGACCATGGAGTCGGAGTGGTGATTGGCGAGACTGCAGTGATCGGCGATGACGTGTTGATTTACCACGGGGTTACCCTCGGTGGCAAGACGCTGGACCCAGTCAAGCGCCACCCCACAGTTGGTGACAGGGTGATTATTGGCGCAGGTGCAAAACTGATCGGAAACATAACCATCGGTAATGACTGCGCAGTGGGAGCAAATGCGGTTGTGACCAAGCCGATGCCGGCAGGGACCGTTGCGGTTGGCGTGAATGCCAGGCTGCTAAACATGACCGGCGACGATTTTTATCTGATCTAGTTCTGTCCCTCAACCCCTGCTGGCTTTTTCGGCAAGTAACTTACGCTTCTCAGCAACCAGTTTCTCCACTAGCTGTAGTGGGATTCTGTGGTCGAAGCTGAACTGAAATCCACCCTTGGAGCACCTGTATTGCCCAAGCTCGCCAAGGGTGTTTGTGATCACAATCGAGCTGTGTGGAAAATAGCTCAGATGGTTCTTGAAGCAGGCGTAGCCGGCCAGCACCTTTCCGTCTTCAATCACCGCTGGCATGCCGTAGGAGATGCCCTCCTCGGCCGCTGGGACTAGCTGCAGCAGTTTGGATCTGAGATCGTCCAAACCGGCCCGTTGCTCCGCGCTGAACTGGCTTAGGTATAGATCAACGTCCCTGGATGACATGCCTAAATGCTATCCAGCAGTTTCGGGTATGTCCCGTTTTCGCTCTGTGCCGCCGGCCAAATAGAGGCCGACCGCGATCAGCGGCAGGCCAACTGCTAAACCAGTTGTGATTGGCTCAGCCAAAAAGATAATGCCCAGAGACAGCGCTACCGCAGTGTTCACGTAGGTAATTAGGGTTGCCTTGACCGGACCGACTTCCTTGATTAGCTGGAAGAAGATCACGAAGGCCAAGGCGGAACAAACTAGACCCAGCACCACCAGCGCCAAGATGGACTTGGCTGAAGCGTCAGAGAATTCTGGGGCGAAATTCGGAAGCGAAAAAGGTGCGTAGATTGTGGCGACAAGCGCCATGCTCACGCCAATCACGGATGCGCTTGGAACCTCCTGGAGCTTCCGGTTGGCAATGATCGGCGCTATCGAATAGCCAACAGCCGCGAGCACAACCATCAGCACATACAGCGGGTTGACAGCTCCCAAAAATGAATCAATTCCAACCAGCGCCGCGACACCAATAAAGCCGATAACCATCCCGGTCAAAGACCTGGGACGAAGTGCCTTACGGTCCTTTAGGAAAATTGCCAGCACTGCAACCGCGAAAAATGGCACGGTCGCAATCAAGAGACCGGCCAACCCTGAGGATATGTGCTTCTCGCTCTCGGTGATCAAAAACCAAGGCCCAACCATTTCAATCAGCGCAAACAATGCCACGTAACGCCAGGCACGAAGTGCCTTTATCAGGCCGCCGGTGATTGCCGCATAGGGAATCAAGACCAGGGCACCCAAGAAGGTTCTGGCAAAGACGATTGTTGGAGTTGAGAAGCTCTCTAGAGCGAGTGCGATAAAGAAGTAAGGGAGGCCCCAGAATAGGCCAGCCAGCGAGAACAGAACCAAACCTCTAGACGACACCACCCAATGGTAGTGCCCAGAAGGACTAATAACTAACCATCTAGAGTTGTAAAAACTATGACCTCTTCACCATTAGAAAAACCAGCCCACACCACAGCCGACCTGCACCCATTAGTGGCTGGCCGCTGGAGTCCGAGAATCTTTGATTCGAGCTACGCGCTCACCGACTCCCAAGCCATCAGCCTTGGTGAGGCCTTCCGCTGGAGCCCATCATCTTCCAACCAGCAACCGTGGCATGTAGTGATTCTGAGATCAGGCACCAGCCTGTTTGATGAGATCTCTGAATCTGGGCTGGGTGGCTTTAACCAGGCCTGGGCGCCAAAATCTTCTGCCTATGCCGTATTGCTTGCGGATCAGTTATTTGAAGACAAACCAAGAAACCAGGCGTCCACCTTTTTCGATGTTGGTCTGGCGGCCAGTCAGCTTGTTACTCAAACCGAAGCGATGGGGCTCAGGGCTCACTACATGGGGGGCATAAACCCCGAAGCAGTAGCTCAGACAGTCGGAGCTAAGAATCAGGACGTAATCTGCGTTATTGCAATCGGCAAGCAGGGCACCCTGGAAAACCAAAGTGCCGAGCTAGTCGAGCGTGAGCAGCAGGAACGAACCCGAAAAGAGCCTGGCGAAGTCTATTCAATAGACTCCAAGGCCAACTAGTTCTCGGACGCGCGCTTCCTGGCAGACGCTTGGCGGGCACGGACGTTGGCATCCAGCTCGAGCTTACGAATTCGAATTGCATCAGGGGTAACCTCAACACACTCGTCCTCGCGTGCAAACTCAAGGCACTCCTCCAGCGAAAGCTTCTTCGGAGGAGTTAGGCCAACAAAGTTGTCAGCAGAAGCAGCACGCATGTTAGTTAGCTGCTTTTCCTTCGTGATGTTGATGTCCATGTCATCAGCCCTGGAGTTCTCCCCCACGACCATTCCGGCGTAAACCTCGCTGGTTGGCTCGACAAAGAACGCGCCGCGCTCTTGGAGAGCGATCATGGCAAACGGAGTTGCAACACCGGCACGGTCTGCAACCATCGAACCGTTCTGGCGAGTGGTGATTGACCCAAACCATGGCTCGTAACCGGCAGCCAGGGCGTTGGCAATACCGGCGCCCTTAGTTGTGGTCAGGAACTCAGTTCTAAAGCCAATTAGTCCACGGGATGGAACCTTGAATTCGATTCGCACCCAGCCGGTGCCGTTGTTGGTCATGTTGACCATTCGACCCTTGCGGGCGGCCAACAGCTGCGTCACAGCTCCCAGGAACTCCTCTGGGGTATCAATGGTCAAATCTTCAACCGGCTCGTGAACCTTGCCGTCGATCTTCTTGGTTACCACCTGCGGCTTGCCGACAGTCAGCTCGTAACCCTCGCGACGCATCTGCTCAACCAAAATCGCCAAAGCAAGTTCGCCTCGACCCTGAACTTCCCATGCGTCTGGACGTTCGGTTGGAAGCACCTGAATTGAGACGTTACCGATTAGTTCGCGATCAAGTCGGTCTTTCACCAAACGAGCGGTTATTTTCGCGCCCTTTACTCGGCCAGCCATTGGTGAGGTGTTGATTCCAACAGTCATAGAGATAGCAGGGTCGTCAACTTTAATCAGCGGCAGTGGTCGAACATCATTTGGGTCACAAAGTGATTCACCAATGGTGATGTCTTCAATTCCAGCAACAGCGACGATATCTCCCGGGCCAGCCTTTTCAATTGGCAATCGCTCCAGAGCCTTGGTTCCAAGCAGCTCGGTAATCTTCACATTCTGCGTGGTGCCATCCTGGCGCACCCAAGCAACAGTCTGACCCTTTTTGATCTCGCCATTGAAGATTCTCAGCAACGCCAGGCGTCCAAGGAATGGGGATGCATCCAGGTTAGTAACGTGAGCCTGCAGTGGCGCACCCTCTTCGTAGGAAGGGGCTGGGATGTATTTCAGGATCGCCTCGAATAGTGGCTCTAGGTCCTCTGAGTCTGGAAGCTCGCCATCATTAGGTTTGTTTAGTGATGCTCGACCAGCTCGGCCGGACGCGTAAATAACGGGTAGGTCCAAGATTGCGTCTACATCCAAATCTGGCACGGTGTCGTTGAGGTCCGAAGCAAGACCCAACAGTAGGTCATGGCTTTCTTCAACTACCTCATCGATTCGGGCGTCAGGTCGGTCGGTCTTGTTGACAAGCAGCACCACTGGCAGCCTTGCTTCCAATGCCTTGCGAAGCACAAACCTGGTCTGTGGCAATGGGCCTTCAGATGCGTCCACTAGCAACAGCACTCCGTCAACCATGGACAATCCACGCTCGACCTCGCCACCGAAGTCAGCGTGACCTGGGGTGTCGATAACGTTCAGGACGATTGACTCACCCTTGGCGGCAGGACCCTCATAGCGAACCGCGGTGTTCTTGGCAAGGATGGTAATTCCCTTTTCGCGCTCTAGGTCACCTGAGTCCATAACGCGCTCATCAACAGTGCCGTGCGTCGCAAAGGAATTGGTTTGGCGCAACATGGCGTCAACCAAAGTTGTCTTGCCATGGTCAACGTGTGCAACGATCGCTAGATTTCTAAGCGCGCTGTTTTGCTTTTTCATAAAAAACCTTGGGGTAAATAAATAGAGGAGGCTGATGCAGCCTCCACAAGTCTATTGGCAAGCGCCTAAACTTTGGGGTATGCCCGCAAAAATACTTGATGTCGCAAAGGGGCTTGAATTTGCGGTCAGAGCCTGTGAAGAGCTTCTAGATAAACATAATTCACCGGTTGTGCTGATAGATGGCAGGGCCGGGAGCGGCAAAACACATTTTGCAAAAGCTCTCAGCGAGAGAATATTTCAGTCACAGCGCCAACTTCCAAAGCTGATTCAAATGGACGACATCTATCCCGGTTGGGACGGATTGCGAGCTGGTGCGCAGTATCTAAATCAACAGATATTGACACCGATAACACAGGGCCAAGCCGCCTCTTGGCAAATCTGGAACTGGGATGTTGGCCAACGCGGTGCTCCAACCGAGCCTGCCAATGGCTGGCGCAGCTTTGAAGGCGGCAACCTGGTGATTGTCGAGGGCTGCGGCTCGCTTTCAAAGGCCGCCCGCGATTTAGCGGCGCTTTGTATTTGGGTTGAGAGCGATGCGCCCATCCGGAAACAGCGATACAGCGAACGTGATAACGGCATCTTCGACGAGTTTTATCTAGCCTGGTCTATCCAGGAAGATGAGTTCTACCAAGCCGAGTCGAGCCAAGAATTGGCCGACCTAATTGTTTCTAACTAAACCCGGTTCGCGCGCCAGGTTCGGATACCGGCAATCACGCTCATGGTGATTACGACAATTGCAATCACATAGACCGCTGATCGAACTGCTGGAATCGAATAGGTGAAGTAGCCGGCAAGAGTCAGCCCACAGCCCCAGAGAGTCGCACCAACGGCATTGGCGCTGAAGAACTTGTAGTAATTCATCTTGCTGATTCCAGCCAACGCCGGAATGATAACTCGACCCCAGGGCACAAATCTGGCAACCACAATCGACCACCAGCCATAGCGCTCATAGAACTGGTCTGAGCGAACTATTGCCCTTTGCAACCACTTGCCCTGGCGCTTGTCGAGATAGGGCCTACCAAAGTGCCGTCCAAGGGTGTATCCAACCTGATCACCCAACCAGGCGGCGATTCCAACGCCGATGACCATAACAAAAATGTTGATGCTGTCTTGGTGCGCCGCTGCCACCAGGCCTGCGGCAAAGACTAGAGAGTCGCCTGTAATAAAGGGGATGAATGCACCAATAAACAGGCCGGTCCCGGCAAAAACTAAGCCGAAGACAGCCGCATAAAAAAGATACGGGCCAATAACGTCAAACCAACCAATGATGTCGTCAGAAACTGACAGCCGAATAGTTGGGGAAATCACGCTCTAAAGTCTAAGCGACTAAACGTTAAACCTGAACTCCACGACGTCACCGTCCTGCATCGTGTAGTCCTTGCCCTCAATGCGGGCCTTCCCGAGCGCTTTTGCTTGTGCCATTGAGCCCGCGCTATCCAAGTCGGCAAAGGAAACAACCTCGGCTTTGATGAAGCCTTTTTCAAAATCGGTGTGGATTACACCCGCGGCTTGCGGAGCCTTAGCACCAACTGGAATAGTCCAGGCCCTGGATTCTTTTGGCCCTGCGGTCAAATAGGTCTGGAGGCCCAGCGTTGCAAATCCGATTCTTGCTAGTTGATCCAGGCCAGATTCATTTTGCCCCAGAGAGGCAAGCAGCTCCGCTGCCTCCTCTTTGTCCAGGTCAATCAACTCTGATTCAACTTTGGCGTCAAGAAAAACCGCCTCGGCTGGCTTCACCAGATCTGCAAGTTCCTGCATTTTGGCGCTGTCAGTCAGAACTCCCTCATCAACATTGAAGACAAACAGAATCGGCTTTGCAGTCAAAAGCCCAAGCTCACGAATTGGCTCCAGGTCGATCTCCACCAGGGAAAGCGGCTTGCCGTCGTTCAAAAACGCAATGGCTTGGTCAACAACCTCGAGCACCTTGGGGTCGGCCTTTTTGCCCTTGACTTCTTTTTCTAGCCTCGGGCGTGCCTTCTCGAGGGTTTGCATGTCAGCAAGAATCAATTCGGTGTTGATGGTCTCGATGTCGCCACCCGCATCCACCTTTCCATCAACGTGGATTACGTCGCTGTCAGCGAAACCGCGAACGACTTGGGCGATGGCATCAGCCTCTCGGATGTTTGCCAGAAACTGATTTCCAAGGCCTTCGCCTTCGGATGCTCCTCGCACGATGCCCGCGATGTCAACGAACGAAACCGCCGCAGGCAGGATTTTCTCCGAGCCAAATATTTCGGCAAGACGCGTTAACCGGGCATCTGGCAGATTCACAACCCCAATGTTTGGCTCGATGGTTGCGAACGGGTAGTTCGCTGCCAAAACATTGTTTTTAGTGAGTGCGTTGAAGAGGGTGGACTTACCAACATTGGGTAAGCCGACGATTCCGATAGTTAGGGCCACGTGCGAAAGTTTATTGGTTCATAATTGTTTCGTGGCCATGGAATTCATAAGTATTGACTTTGAGACGGCCAATTCCTCTCCGGCATCACCCTGCGCAGTTGGTTTGGTGAGGGTTTCACAGGGTCAAATAACGGAGTCGCTTTCAATGTTATTTCGACCGCCATACCCTCATAACTGGTTCCACGAAGGCAACATTCGGATTCATGGCATCAGGCCAGAGGATGTTTCAGATGCTCCGGAATGGGAAGAAGTGCTGCCGGAACTGCTGCTTTTCACCGACGGACTTCCCCTTGTTGCCCACAACGCCTCGTTTGACATGTCTGTGCTTCGAAACAGTGCAGCAGCCATAAATTTCGACCTCCCGGCCCTGGGGTACGCCTGCACCCTGGCGATGGCCAGAAAGACATACAACCTCGAGAGCTACCGTTTGAACGCGGTTGCTTATGCCGTCGGCCATGAAGATTTTCAACATCACGATGCGCTCGCGGACTCCGACGCCTGCGCTCGTATCGCCCTAGACATGGCCGCAAGGCACGAGGTCGATTCACTGGAGGACCTGTTAATCAAGACCAAGCAGCGTTTGAAGCCTCTGGTTGTCTGAACCCACTGCAATACTTGGCACCATGCAAGATTCCATTTGGTTGATAGTTGTTACCCTCCTGATTGGTTCCGGGGCTGGATTCCTGATTGGGATGCTTTGGCAAAAAAACCGAACCCCGGCCACCGATTCTTCGCTGGCCGCAAAACTTGCCGGCCTCGAGGCAACCGAGCGCGAACTGCGGGCTCAACTAGCCAAATCTGAGCAAACGATATCGACTCAGGCTCAACAAACGGACAAAGAAAACAAGATTTTGGTTCAGTTGGAGCCAGTGAAGCAGCAGCTTTTGCAAATGCAGGATGTGGTGCAGCGACTGGAAAAGGAACGAACCGAGCAATTCAGTTCCATCTCAGAACAGCTGCGCGCCTCAATTGAGACCGATGAGAACCTTAGAAAACAAACCCAGCAACTGTCTCAGGCGCTCAGTTCTAACAGCCTTCGAGGCGTCTGGGGCGAGACCCAACTTCGGAAGCTGGTCGAACTTGCAGGGCTAATCAAACATGCGGATTTTGCCGAGCAAGCCACAATCAAGACCGATAACGGCACCGGCAGGGCCGACATGGTTATCAACCTGCCCGGAGGAAAGTCGCTTGCGATTGACTCGAAGGTGCCGTTTAACTCCTACCAGGAGGCCAGCAGCATCAGCGAGCTGGCCGGCGGCGAAGAAGCCAACCGCAGGGCAATCCTTATCAAAGAGCACGTAGCTGCGGTTAGAAAGCACATCGATGATCTAGGCACCAAGGCCTATTGGAGCGGCCTTGATTCCTCGCCAGACTTTGTTATTTGTTTTGTGCCAAGCGAATCACTGTTGTCTGCGGCCCTGGACGCCGACCCATCATTGATGGAGTATGCCTTCAAGAAAAACGTCGCGCTTTCCTCCCCCGTTTCGCTGTTCTCAGTGCTAAAGACCATCAACTACATTTGGCGCCAAAATGCAGATGAGTCACAAGTGCGAGCAATGATTAAACTCGGCAAGGAGCTCTATGAGCGGGTCGGGAAGATTGCCGCCCTCGCGCAGGACCTTGGAAACAAGCTCACCTCAACCGTAAAGTCATACAACGCGTTTGTATCGAGCCTTGAATCCAGGATGCTGGTAACTGCCAGGAAGCTCAATGACCTGGACGAAAACGAGCTAGGGATTGACACCATTGTGGAGCCAAAGCAGCTTGATGATGCCCCAAGTGCTTTGACCTCCAAGGAGCTGTCAGAGGACTAATAAATCGTTTATCTGTATAGTGTTTGTATCGCGCCTACAAAGATGTGAGTGTTACTAATTACAACTCTCAGCCTCACATTCAAGGAGTCCCCATGACTGGCAAGAATGCACCCATTGTCACCCTTACGCCTGCTCCTACGCTGGACCGCACTTATTTTGTGAAGAACCTAGAGCCAGGAGCGGTAAACCGTGCTGACCGGGTCGGTGAAGAGCTTGCTGGCAAGGGTATTAACGTTTCTAGGGCACTGCGCCTAGCCGGAATTGATGCCCCTGGAATTGTTCCAATTGGCGACGCCGACAAGGGCGTGCTTGAGCGAACACACTCGGAATTCTTGACTCCCCTTTGGGTCGATGGCACTCTTCGCGTCTCAACGACCATCGTTGAGCTCGATGGCCCAACCACCAAAATCAACGAACACCCACGACCCCTGAAGCAGGCAGACTGGGATCAAGTAGTCAAGCTCACGATCCAGACGATTGAGTCGACCGGGGCGAAGTGGCTTGTGGTTGCCGGGGCGCATCCTGAGATCGTGGAAACCGGCAAGGTAATTGACCTGCAGCCGCTATTTGAAAAAATGGAATCTCTGGGCATTCGAGTCGTCCTTGACACCTCCGGACCGGCGCTTCGCTACTGGGCCAAGAGCGGAATGGCGACAATCATGAAGCCAAATGCCCATGAACTTGCCGAGTGCGCAGGGAAAGATTTGAATACCATCGGCGATGTAATCGATGCCGCCAGACAGCTAAATAATTGGGGAGTCAACTGCGTTATGGCTTCCCTCGGAGTCGATGGCATCATCGCAGTTACCGGATCGCACGCGATTCACGCGTACACGGACCATGTCAAGGTGATAAACACCGTCGGCGCTGGTGACTCAACCATCGCGGGATTCCTTTCGGCAGTTACCGCCCATCCCTCCGAAGAAAATCACTACGGAGTTGGATTTGATGTGGCCGAGGGTATTGCCGCTGCGGTGCAGTGGGGTGCCGCGAAAGTGCAGCAGCCGACAAGTGGGCTTAGCAGCATTGAGAACCTAGTAGAAGCCCACATTGAACTTATTCCAAACCGGGACCAACTTCTCGGCGAACCAGCAACCGCCTAAGGAGGCACCACAATGGCAATCGCAACTTCCGCTGAATATCAGGAGATGCTTGACCGAGCAAAGCAGAATCGTTTTGCCTACCCAGCACTAAACGTTTCGAGCTCACAGACCCTGAATGCGGCACTGGCTGGCCTGCAGGCAGCTGGCTCTGATGGAATCATTCAGGTCTCCACCGGAGGTGCTGACTACTGGTCTGGCTCGACAATCAAGCACCGCGTTACCGGTGCTCTTGCTTTCGCCGCGTTTGCCCGAGAAGTCGCTAAGAACTACGACATAAAGGTTGCCCTTCACACCGATCACTGCGCTGAAGATCAGCTTGATGGATTCGTTAGGCCACTCTTGGAGCTTTCCGCAGAGCGAGTAAAGGCCGGCGGCGAATCGATTTTCAACTCACACATGTGGGACGGGTCAGCCATTGCGCTTGATAGAAACCTAGAAATCGCCAAGGAACTGCTAGCAAAGACCCACAACGTGGGAGCGGTGCTGGAAATTGAAGTAGGCGCAGTTGGCGGCGAAGAAGACGGTGTTGAGGGCGCTATTGACGAGCACCTCTACACAACGGTTGAAGACGGACAGAAGACAGTTGAGGCACTGGGCCTTGGCGAGAATGGTCGCTACATCGCAGCCCTTACCTTCGGAAATGTTCACGGAGTTTACAAGCCAGGAAACGTTCACCTGCGCCCTGAGCTGCTTGAGGAAATCCAAAGAGAAATCGGCAACAAGTACGGCAAGGAAAACCCGTTTGATTTGGTGTTCCATGGTGGTTCCGGCTCAACCGAGCAGGAAATTGCTGACGCAGTTTCTTTTGGAGTCATCAAGATGAACATTGACACCGACACCCAGTACGCGTTCACCAGGCCAGTAGTGAACCACATGCTAAAGAACTACGACGGAGTTCTTCGCATCGATGGCGAAGTCGGAAACAAGAAGCTTTATGACCCACGCAACTGGGGCGCTAGTGCCGAAGCCGGAATGGCTGCGCGAGTAGTTGAAGCCGCAAACCAGCTTGGCTCAGCCGGCAAATCCAGCTGGTAGCAATGGAAGGGGACCACAACCCCTTTTACGCCAACGGACTTCCTCGGTTCAAAGGTGAGTATCTCGACGGCCAGATGCACGGTTACTGGGAGTTTTTTCGGAAAGACGGTTCGCTGATGCGAAGCGGATCTTTCAACCTCGGATCTCAGGTGGGAGTTTGGAAAACGTTTAATCGCGACGGGTCCGAGGTTAGCTCGAAATCCTTCGACTAACTCTTTTTCAAGGAAGTGTTATGTCCGGCACTCTTTAGGTCTTTCCTGAGTTCCTTTGGAAGCGAGAACTGGATATCTTCTTCTGCGGTGGTGACAGTTGAAACATTTCCGAAGCCATTTTTGTCAAGGTATTCCAGGACCTCATCAACAAGCTCCTCGGGAACCGACGCACCAGAGCTGACGCCGACTGTCTTCACGCCCTCAAACCACTCCGGTTTAATTTCTGAGGCAAAATCTACGCGGTAGGCAGCCTTGGCACCGGCATCTAGGGCAACTTCGACCAGGCGTACTGTGTTGGATGAGTTAGCTGAACCAACAACAATGACTAGGTCAGAGTCGGCTCCGACCTTCTTGATTGCAACCTGCCTGTTTTGGGTTGCATAGCAAATGTCATCGCTAGGAGGATTCTGGAGCGTTGGAAACTTCTCGCGCAGTTTTAGGACTGTATCCATGGTTTCATCGACTGAAAGCGTGGTTTGAGATAGCCAAACGACCTTGTTCGGGTCCTTCACCTTTGCGTCCCTGATGCCCTGCTCGCCGTCAACCAGTTGCACCACATCCGGAGCTTCGCCGGCTGTTCCTTCGACCTCTTCATGGCCCTCGTGACCCACTAGAAGAATGTCGTAGCCCTCTTTCTCAAATCTTTGAACCTCTCGGTGCACCTTTGTCACCAGCGGGCAGGTTGCATCGATTGTCTGCTGATTCCTGGCCTCCGCGGCCTTGATTACAGCTGGAGATACGCCGTGCGCACTGAAGATCATGATGCAGCCTTCTGGGGCCTCATCTACCTCATCCACAAAAATTGCACCGCGTTTTTCAAGTGACCTGACCACATGCTTGTTGTGCACAATCTGCTTGCGAACATAAATGGGAGCACCGTAGTGATCAAGCGCTTTTTCAACTGCAATGACCGCTCTATCAACCCCTGCACAGTAGCCGCGAGGGGCCGCCAGAAGGACTTTTTTAGTCGAGTCAGTGTCGGTTTGGTCGGTATTGTTGATTAGGGTCACCATTCAATTCTAATTACCGCTGCTAGGAGGCAAGGATGCAACAAGCAGCGGGCGTTAATAATCAATCTAAAGTTAGCACCGAGCATTCCCCCTGGCAGGTTTCTGCTCTATCTAAATCACTCAAGGACTGGATTGAAAAACTTGGAAAAGTCTGGGTTGAGGGTGAACTGCAGTCATTCACAGAGCGCAGCTCTGGAACATTCGGTTCAATCCGCGATCTTGACGTTGAAAATGCCATTGAAATACACGCTTTTCCTAACTCTGGGGCGGAAATAGCACCTGGGCTGAGTCAGGGTGACCGCGTTGTAGCGCTGGTGCAACCAGTGTTTTGGCCGAAAAACGGCAAACTTACGATGCGTGTAATACAAATGCACAAGGTTGGCCTGGGCGAACTACTGGAGCGAATTGAAAAACTAAAACTCCAGCTGATTGCCGAAGGTCTTACCGATGCTTCCAGAAAGCAGCCGCTGCCGTTTTTGCCGAACAAAATTGGCCTGATTACTGGAGCGAATTCAGACGCCGAAAAGGATGTGCTTGAAAATTCCAGGCTGCGCTGGCCAGAGGTTGAGTTTGAAGTAATCAACACCCTGGTTCAAGGCGATCGAGCAGCCAACGAAATAATCCTTGCCCTGGAGCAGCTAGATGCTGATCCTGAAGTGGACGTAATCATCATTGCTCGAGGCGGTGGCAGCTTTCAGGACCTGCTGCCATTTAGCGATGAGCGACTGGTGCGAGCCGCAGCCAACGCCAGCACCCCGATTGTCAGCGCAATTGGTCACGAGAATGACCAACCGCTGCTGGACCTAGTTGCCGACCTCAGAGCCTCGACTCCAACCGACGCCGCCAAAAGAGTCGTTCCCGACATTGCTCAGGAGCGCGCTAACATCGCCAGTGCCTTTGAGCGCATCTGGTTTCGAATGTCGTCGCTTGTCGACAACCAAAGTCAGCTGATTCTCTCGCTTCGGTCGCGGCCGGTAATCGCATCCCCATTTGGTTTCATTGACAATCAGCAGGAGCTGCTGGGTTTCTCGACTAAGAGGCTCGGCGAGATTCTGGATTATCGAACCGAAAAGGCCTTGACTGAGATTCAACAACTGCGGGCCAGATCAAGATCACTTTCGCCACAGCTCACTCTCGAGCGCGGCTACGCGGTGCTAACAGACGACAAGGGCAAACCCCTAACCGATCCCGCTAAGGGAGCGAAAATCCAAATAGTTTTGGCCAAACAGGAAATTTCGGCCATCATCGACGCTGTTAAGGAGAGAGATGTCCAAGGAAATTAGTTCACTCAGCTACGAGCAGGCCCGTGACGAGCTGCAATTGGTGGTTCAGCAGCTGGAGCAGCAGAACGTAAGCCTAGAAGCCTCTATGGAGCTCTGGGAGCGCGGTGAGGCGCTAGCCAAGCACTGCGAGCAGTGGCTAAGTGGCGCGCGTAAGAAACTAGACAAGGCTGCAAAGGATCGTCAAGCCAAGTGAGTGATGCAGCAGCCCAAAGACGAGCCAAACAGACTGTTAGAAATCTAGTACTTTCGCTACTTGTAACATCCGGGTTGGTAGCCGCCATTTACCTGGGAGTTCCACGTGACGACAGCAACAGAATCACCGAGGTGGACTACCAGGCAATCGCCCAATCGGCCTCTGAATCGCTTGGCGAAAAAGCGGTTGGCCCTGAGGTTCCAGCCGACTGGTGGTCAAATGCGGCCAGACTTGAAAGTGACCTTGGAGTAAAAAGTTGGTATGTCGGTTTTGTGACCGATGACAACCAGTACCTGGGGCTGTCTCAGGTGTTTCAAACAAACCCCTCCTGGGAAAGCCAGATGTTGGCGGGAAACTTTCTGGAGGGCGAAATTGAATTGGCAGGCTTAAATTGGGAAATTTGGCCAACTCTAAACCCCAGCACTCCCAAGAGCACCAAAGAGTATGCACTGGTTCACAGGGAGGACGACGGAGTGGTTGTAATCTATGGAACAGCAGATACCAATGACTTCGAGGTCTTGGCTAAAGCGATTGCAGCCGAGCTAAATTAGGAATTTATGCCAAAAGTAACAACCGCATCAGCTGCTTGGCAGCTTTTGGTTGCCGGCAATTTAAACTTCATCGCGGGTACTCCTGCCCACAAACATCAGGATGCTCAGGAGCGGCGCGATCTTGCCATCGAGCAGACGCCCTTTGCAGCCGTGTTCGGTTGCTCCGATTCCAGGCTTGCCGCTGAGATGATTTTTGATGTCGGATTGGGTGACCTATTTGTGGTCAGAAATGCAGGACAGGTTATTGCCGAGACCATTCTTGGTTCTCTGGAGTTTGCAGTTGAGGTGCTGAAGGTTCCTCTAATTCTGATTCTGGGACACGACAACTGTGGAGCAATTAAGGCCACTGTCAGCGCGCAGCAGGGAACCCTCAAAACCGAGGGCGAATTTATTCAAAACATCGTGACCCGAATCACACCCACCATCGAGCGAGCCATTGCCGCTGGCGAGAATTCAATCGATGATTTCACCGACCGGCACATCAGGGACACCATCGCCGAGATTACAGATCGCTCAAAACTAATTGCCTCGGCAGTGACCGCAGGGAAAGTTGGTATTGTCGGAGCGCAATATAATCTGGCTCTTGGAGAAGTTCACCTGGTTGAAGCTGTCGGGGAAATTGCCTAATAAAGCAAAGGAAAAGTAATGGAATACCGCATCGAACACGACACTATGGGTGAAGTAAGAGTCCCTAAGGATGCGCTTTATCGAGCACAAACCCAACGTGCTGTAGAGAATTTTCCAATTTCTGGCTCAGGCCTAGAGCCTGAGCAAATCATTGCGCTTGCTCGAATCAAGAAGGCTGCGGCGATTGCGAATGCAAAGCTCGGCATTTTGGATGCACAAATTTCAAGCTCTATTCAAAAAGCGGCTGATCAAATAATTGCTGGTAACCACCTAGACCACTTCCCGGTCGATGTTTTTCAAACCGGCAGCGGCACGAGTTCAAACATGAACATGAATGAGGTACTAGCAACCTTGGCAACAACTGAACTCGGGTCAGAGGTTCACCCTAATGACCACGTGAACATGTCTCAGTCGTCAAATGATGTTTTCCCAACCTCCGTCCACGTTGCCGTGACCAGTGCGTTGATCAACAACTTGCTTCCATCGCTTGACTACCTGGCTCAATCACTTGAGAAAAAGGCCAAGGCATGGAAAGAGGCTGTGAAGCCTGGTCGCACTCACCTGATGGATGCCACCCCGGTCACCTTCGGACAAGAATTTGCCGGATACGCAGCACAAATCCGCTACGCAATCGAGCGGGTTGAGGCAGCCCTGCCGCGAGTCAGTGAAGTCCCTCAGGGTGGCACCGCAACTGGCACTGGCATCAATACCCCGAAGGGCTTTCCGCAGGCAATCATCAGCAGTCTTGTTGAGCAAACTGGTCTGCCAATTACTGAGGCCAGGGATCATTTCGAAGCACAGGGCGCCAGGGACGGCCTCGTCGAGGCCTCCGGAGCGCTGAAGGTTCTCGCCGTGAGCCTCACCAAGATCAACAACGACATTCGCTGGATGGGTTCTGGCCCAAACACTGGACTCGGAGAGCTGCAACTGCCTGATTTGCAGCCTGGCAGCTCGATCATGCCCGGCAAGGTGAACCCGGTAATTCCGGAGGCTGTGCTCATGGTCTGCGCCAAGGTAATTGGCAACGATGCCACCATCACCTGGGCCGGAGCTAGTGGCAGTTTCGAACTCAACGTTGCAATTCCAGTGATGGGAAATGCCCTGCTTGAGTCCATCAGACTATTGAGCAACTCGATGAAGGTCATGGCGGACAAGACAATCGAGGGTCTAGAAGTAAATGTTGAAAAGGCCAAAGCCTTGGCCGAGTCGAGCCCGTCAATCGTGACCCCGCTGAACAAAATCATCGGGTATGAGGCGGCCGCAAAGATTGCCAAGCATGCGGTTGCAAACGGAATCACAGTGAAGAAGGCGACCCTGGACCTGGGATATGTTGATGGCGAAAAACTTACAGTTGAGCTTCTTGACAGCCTGCTAGAGGTCTTGCCTATGACCAGGCCACCCCAATAGCAGCTCGCACCGAAAGAACAGAGGTTCCCAGAAATCCGATCAGCAGAAACGGACCCAGCGGGATCAGCGAAGTTGGCTTGAATTTGCCGGCAACCATGCCTACCAGTCCATAGACGGTGGCAATCAGCAGCCCAGCAGAAAGTGAAATCAGGGGCAACATCAGATGCTGCCAAGCAAGGGCAGTATGCATTGAGGTCAGTAGTTTTATGTCTCCCATGCCAATTGCACCGGCTCGCGCCAAGAGGTAGCCCACGAAGAAAGTAAGCGCTCCCGCAGAAATTGCTGCTGCAAGATCTTGCCACTGCTTTGTCCACACAGTGACTACCGACAAACAGCCAACGGTAAAGACCAGAGTGGGATAGGTGTAGCTGTTAGGCAGCCGGTGTTCGCGAATGTCAATCCAGGAAAGCGGCACCGCCAACACCGCAATCAGCAACAGAGGCAGCAGGCTAAGGTGTTCGATAGTCACCGAAACAACGCTAGGTTGTTCCTTGGTGGGGCGATTCGAGTTATCCCCAGAGCTAGTCGAGTAGGTCTGTCACCAATGCTGCGATTTCGCTCCGCTCAGACCTGGTCAGCGTTATGTGACTAAAAATCGACTGGCCCTTCAGTGTCTCCACAACTGAAGCCACTCCATCATGACGCCCGACTCTCAAATTGTCTCGTTGTGCAACGTCGTGAGTGAGCACAACCCGCGACTTTTGACCAATGCGCGACAGCATTGTCAACAGCACATTTCGCTCCAGCGACTGAGCCTCGTCAACAATGACAAAGGTGTCATGAAGCGAGCGACCGCGGATGTGAGTCAGAGGCAAAACTTCCAAAATCCCACGGTTCATAACTTCGTCAATAACCTCTTTCGAGACCAGCGCACCCAAGGTGTCAAAGACAGCCTGGGCCCAAGGGTTCATCTTTTCGGCCTCTGTGCCAGGTAGGTAACCAAGCTCCTGGCCGCCGACTGCAAACAGCGGTCGGAACACCATGATCTTCTTGTGTTGACGTCGCTCCAACACCGCTTCTAGGCCGGCACAAAGTGCCAGGGCGCTCTTTCCGGTTCCGGCTCGTCCTCCAAGGGACACGATTCCCATGTCTGGGTCTAGCAAAGAGTCGATTGCCAATCGCTGCTCAGCCGAACGGCCGTGCATTCCAAACATTTCTCGGTCCCCTCGAACCAGCTTGACGGTTCGATTCTCGGTTATCCGACCAAGAGCGCTGCCGCGCTCCGAAGTTAGAACTAGACCAGTGTTTAGAGGCAATTCCTTGGCACTGTCAATCACTAGCTCTTCATTGTCGTAAAGGTTTGCCATCTCATCACCGGATAGTGAGAGTTCCGAAACTCCACTCCACTCCTCGGTGGCTAGCTCGTGGAGGTATTCCTCGGCATTCAAGCCAATCGATGAAGCCTTGACTCGCATCGGAAGGTCCTTGGAGACAATCGTCACCTCGAAGCCTTCATTCTGAAGGTTGGCTGCAACGGCAAGAATTCTAGAATCGTTGTCACCAAGCTGAAAACCGGCCGGCAAAATGCTCTGATCGATATGGTTAAGCTCCACTCGAAGGGTTCCGGATTTGCCAACCGTTACAGGGAAATCCAATCGTTCGTGCTTTTTCCTTAGGTCATCAAGCAGTCTGAGGGCCTTGCGCGCAAAGAACCCGATTTCCAAATCGTTTCGCTTTTTTTCGAGTTCGTTGATTACGACTATCGGCAGGACTACTTCATGTTCGGCAAAGCGGAACATCGCCTTTGGATCAGAGAGAAGGACCGAGGTGTCTAGTACGAAAGTTCGCACCTTGGTTTGCCCGGCTTGCTTTTTGGCCTTTGTTGGAGTCTTCACCACCTCAGGAGCCTTTAGCTTGCCAGCACTGGACGGGGTTCGAGGTGAAGAACTATTTGCCAACTTGGCTCCTTTGCGGTGAACCTGTCAACAATCTAAACCTTGGAGATTCTGCGAAATGCAACCAACACGCCGAAAAGAAAATCGTTTACCTAAGCGAAATCTAACTTCCGTATCGACGGTGACGACGCTGAAAATCACGGAGCGCTCGAAGAAAATCCACTCGCCTAAAATCTGGCCAAAGTGCCTCTGCGAAATAGAACTCGCTGTTTGCGCTTTGCCACAGCAAGAAGCCGCTCAAGCGCTGTTCACCGCTGGTTCTAATCAGGAGGTCTGGATCCGGCTGTCCGCCGGTGTAGAGATTTTCGGCAATCAATTCCGGAGTCATGATTTCGGCTAGCTGATCAATAGTGCTGCCCTGTTGAGAGTGCTTGCGCAATATGCTTCGCATTGCATCGGCAATCTCCTTGCGCCCACCGTAGGCAATTGCGAGATTCACATGCGGTCCTGGATTATCAGCGGTTTTAGCCTCGACTTGCTGCAGTCGACGGTTGGCCTCTTCTGACAGCGAATCGCGGTCCCCCACAACCTGCAGCTTCCAGCGCCCAATCTGAGCAAGCTCCTCGGCCAGACCAACGATTATGCCGATTAGCTCCTCGAGCTCCTCTGCCTTCCTGCCAATCAAGTTGTCGGTGGAAAGTAGGTAAAGGGTGACGTGGGCAATTCCAAGTTCTGAGCACCACGAGAGGAACTCGGTTATTTTCTTGGCCCCGGCAGCATGGCCCTGGCCGGCTGCATCGAAGCCCTGTTCTTTGGCCCACCTTCGGTTACCATCAACCAGTACGCCGACATGCTTTGGCATTTGGTCAGAGGGGAGCCCTCGTTCCAGCAGTTTTGAGTAGAGACCATAAACGAGCTTTTGCACCTCTGAATGCTACCTGAATCTGCCAGATGCCTTAGCCTTGACTTCATGGTTGAAGCGCATGGTCCAGATCCACTGTACGTTCCACTAGGCCAGCTCAAGGGGTCCGTTACCCAGGACGAGGAACGACCGAGCTGGCGAGGCTGGATCCACACCGGAGTGCTGCCATTCGTGGTCGCTGCTGGGATAATTCTGATTATCTTTTCGGATGGCTGGCAGGCCAGAACAGCGGCCGCCGTCTACTTCGCAAGTTCACTGCTGCTTTTTGGAAACTCGGCCTTGTATCACCGTTTCAAGTGGCGGCCACTAACCAAGGTGATTCTGAAACGAATTGACCACTCGAACATATTCCTGTTGATTGCTGGAACCTACACGCCAATGGCCGTTGGTGCTTTGTCTTCAGACAAGGGATTCTGGTTGCTGGTTTCGGTCTGGTCGATAGCCGCCTTGGGAATTGGCTTCCGTATTTTTTGGATTAACGCACCTAGGTGGCTCTACGTGCCGATCTATTTGGCAATGGGGTGGATCGCAGTCTTTTTCGTTCGAGATTTCTTTGAGACCAACTGGGTCATGATGACGCTAGTTATTGCTGGCGGATTGATGTACTCAGTCGGTGCCGTTATCTACGGGCTCAAAAAGCCCAACCCATTCCCAAAGCACTTCGGCTTCCATGAGATTTTCCATGCACTGACAGTGACCGCATTCTTCTGTCACTGGAGCGCAGCTCTGATTATTGGGCTGGATCCTCTGGTGGGCTCGATCGCTTTGGCTTCTTAGGGGGTTCCGGGCGATCCGGTTTGGTAATCTCTAGGCCTTCTAGCTCTTCGGCCGCGAGCTTCGCCCTGATTTCGGTGCGGTATCTGGTTCGCCGCACTCTTCTGTTCATGTCAAAAAACAACAACACAGCCAATGCTGCAATTGCAAAGGTGATTACGAATCCTATGGTTCCAGGTGAGTTGTAGTTGTCATCGGGAACCGGGGTCGGCGTGGTTGTTACTTCAATCAGAATCGAAAATAGGAAATCCATGCCTCAAGTATTCCACCTGTGTCGTAGCCTTGTTACAACATGAGTGGAAATGAAGAGCTGCTAGCTAGTCGCTATGGCGTCAAGAGCAAGACAAACCCAAAACGCAATCGCATCCTTGCCTTTGTAGGAATCTTGACCATGATTGCAATCGCTGGTTACTTCGCAGCGGCGAACTACTCTCCTGTGTCGTCCAAAGACATTGGGTTTCGAGTTGTGTCTGATTGGCAGACAGAAATTGATTTCGAGCTAACTAAACCCAGTGATCGCACTGCCATCTGCTCCTTTGAAGCGCTCGACAATAGCTTCGGTGTTGTCGGTTGGAAAGAGCTTGAGTTTGGACCATCAGATTCGCATACCAACCGCTACACAGTGACCGTCAACACTCTTAAAATGGCTGTTACCGGCTTGGTTGACTCCTGCCAGCTGCGTTAGAGTATTCCGAAGCTCGCTTAGCGAGCTGTTTTCATACCCGAAAGAGATTTTCTTATGAGCGACCCAATTCTGCTTACCCAGGCGGCCTACGACCGCCTGATGGAAGAGCTGACTCAGCTAATCACTGTTGAGCGCCACGCCATTTCTCTGAAGATTCAAGAAGCCCGTGAAGAGGGCGACCTGAAGGAAAACGGCGGCTACCACGCAGCCAAGGAGGAGCAGGGCAAGATGGAGTCGAGGATCAATCGCCTCGAGGAGATTCTTGCAAGTGCCGAGATCGGTGAGGCAAACCCCGCAGACGGCATCGTGAAGCAGGGATTGATG
Source organism: Aquiluna sp. (assembly GCA_017854485.1). Taxonomy (GTDB): domain Bacteria; phylum Actinomycetota; class Actinomycetes; order Actinomycetales; family Microbacteriaceae; genus Aquiluna. The sequence goes on from JAFMHN010000009.1 coordinate 46,546, forward strand.
GTCAGCTGCAAACTGAACGGATCGTCAAAGGACTTCTACCTGGGCAGCCACGAGGTGTTTGAGGGAACCAAGTTTGAAGAGCAAATAGAAGACGGAGACCTTGACGTCTACTCTCCAGACTCGCCAATTGGTGCCGTTGTAATTGGAAAGAAAGTCGGCGACAGCGTCAGCTACACCGCACCAAACGGAAAAGAAATTAGCGTTGAAATTACCGGAGTTGCCGGCTTCGACTTCTAGTCCTGAGTCATCCTCGGACTCAGTCCAGCTTTCTTGAGGGCTGCAAAAACATCGTCCCGATGTTCCTTGCCCCGGGTTTCAATACTTAGATCGAGCTCGACCTCACTAATTTGTAGACCGTTGCCGTGTCTGGTGTGTAGCACTTCAACCACGTTTGCACCGGCGGCTGCAACCGCTTCAGCGGTCCTCACCAACTGACCTGGCCTATCTGGCAGCATCACTGCAATGTTTGTGTAGCGGTCTGATGCAGCCAGACCATGGCGAATCACACGCTGCAGCAGAAGTGGATCGATGTTGCCGCCAGAAAGTATCACGGCCGTTGTTCCCTTGAGCTTTAGCTTCTTGGCCAAGATGGCCGCGACACCGACAGCGCCGCCAGCCTCGACCACCATTTTTGCCTTCTCCATCAGCACGACCATGGCCCTGGCAATTTCATCCTCAGTCACGGTCACAACTTTGTCGACATTCTTGGCAATTAGGTCAAATGGGACTTTTCCCGGCTTTGCCACGGCGATGCCATCGGCAATTGTCGGTGAGATCTTTATTTCGGTTGGCTTGCCCGCCTTGAGCGAAACCGGATATGCGGCCGCAGCCTCAGCTTGAACGGCATACACATTCACCTTTTTTCCGCGTTGTTTTGCAAGCAGCTTGGCTGCTGTAGCAACACCTGCGGTTAGGCCTCCACCACCTAGGCAAACCAGGATGTTGTCTACATCCGGAAGCTGCTCCATGATCTCCAGGCCAACCGTTCCCTGGCCCACGACCACATCAATGTGATCAAATGGCGGAATGAAGATAGCACCGGTTTTATTGGTGAACTCTTGGGCCGCCCGCAAAGTTTCATCGAAAATCGCCCCCGCCAGTACGACTTTGGCACCAAAGTCCAAGGTTGCCTGATACTTGGGCAATGAGGCGCCGATTGGCATAAAAATTGTTGCTTTGATTCCAAGCTGCTTTGCCGCATAGGCAACTCCCTGGGCGTGGTTGCCAGCTGAAGCTGCAACGACTCCCTTTTTCTTGTCCGCCGCAGACAGCTTGGAAAGAATGTTGTAAGCACCTCGTAGTTTGTATGCACCGGTGCGCTGCAGGTTCTCACACTTGAAGCTCACCTTGCTGCCGGAGAATTCACTTAGGTAGTCGCTCTCCAGCATGGGAGTCTTGATGGCAATGCCGCTGACGGTTTTCGCTGCTTCTTGGAAATCGGCAAGAGTTGGAGTCGTGGTTGGTGCCATTAGGAAACCTTCAATCTAAGCGTGAAAGAAAGTCTAGCGATTTAGAAGCCGCTGCCAATCTGCTTTAGCCGCTCGACTCGTTTTGGAATTGGCGGGTGAGTGG